>JANNBC010000028.1:0-66099 GCA_031385045.1 bacterium
GAGCCTTATAGGATAAGACTCAATGCCTGAGCGACCCCCAAGGGTCGCTTCAAGTGCTTCGCACTTGATATACTAAGCGTCTTTATATTTTTGCTAATTTTCAATGTCACTTAGTATACTTGTGTTTGATTAGCCTAAATCTTAGATGCCACTTATTGGAAAACTTGTTCAAGGCTAGTTCCCAGATTTAATTAATGTGCTAAATTTGTCCTATCTGCTAGTTCATTAATGAAACGTAATTTGTTTTTTACCAATAATCAGAAGATGGTTTGTGGCGGATTGCCGTTTTAGGCTAGATTTAGTTTGATAACAATCTTTTTTGTAACACTTCTGGAGAAATATTAATCATACTATAGTGTTTGGTTTGGCTCTGTTACAGAATACGGATGTTTTTCGGGTGCTAAGAGAAAGTTAAATAATTATGTTTGCAATTGATATTCTACCTTTAATTGATTCTGAACACCATTTGGCGGAAAGATTTTTTCGTGGCCAACCGGCAGTCCTAATTGGTAGTGAACCTGAATGCCAACTACAGCATCCCTTATTACAAAATTTGAATTTCCAAGTATTAATTCAAAAATTAGCTGGAAGTCAATTCGAATGTCGACAGATTTTCAATGACCCTCAGAATAAATCAGGATTTCAAGATATTTATGATTCTACTGCCAAGCTTAATCTTGGAGCTGTAAAGATTTTAATCACAAGTATTGACGCAGATTTATTAGTTAAGGAAAACGAAGCTCCTGATCAAGCAGGGTATCGTCTACTAAGACAAGCAGTAACTTCCCAGTTAACAACCTTTCCAGCTTTAGAAATTAATAAGCCTTGGAAAGCGGTTGTCTCTTTTAATCAAGAACAAGTTCTAACAGTGGGCCGTGCTGACTATCATCATTTGGTTATTGAGCAGTTTGATGTCTCCTCTGATCATGCCAGATTTGGTTTTGCCAATAATAAGTACTGGGTAGAAGATTTGGGTTCTACTAATGGAACTTTTTTAAATAATCAGCAGGTATCTGGTAAGATTTTTTTTGAGCCCGGGGAGTCTGTCTTGTTAGGGGCTAGCACAAAAATTACTGGAGTTAAAAAATCAGTTAAGATTGAGCCAGTGGTAGTTCCTGAGCCAGAGTTAATAAAACCCGAATTGCCAGTGGAAGCAATGGAGCTTAAACCTGCGATCGCTGATCTGCCAACCAATGAGTCCTTAGATTATTCTCCAACCGAAGAATTATCTCCCGCAAATGTCCAAGAATTATTAGTTGATGTTCGTTATCCAATATTGCTGGCAGTTAATAAAATTGCTCGTCCCGGAAAATTAATTTTAAAGCTTGGGCAAACCGTTCTAATAGGTCGTGATTCTAATTCCGATCTTTGGTTGGGAGCTCCCTATGTTTCACGAGAGCATAATCGGATTACCTTGCAAGCTGATGGATCAATTAAGATTCAAGATCTCAGCTCTAACGGAACTGCCTATTCGGCTGGAATGATTCCTCCAGGGGGAGAATTGCTGATTAGTCAGGAGTC
The DNA here is from genome assembly GCA_031385045.1 of bacterium. Lineage (GTDB taxonomy): Bacteria > Bdellovibrionota_C > UBA2361 > UBA2361 > CALJRW01 > JANNBC01. The sequence goes on from JANNBC010000028.1 coordinate 1,522, forward strand.
TGAGATTTTACATTATGGTTCGGGACTAGCGGTTGCAATTTGTTTTAATCAAGATGATGAAGAAAAATTTATTGCGGCAGGAGGTCGAGCAGATGCTTTTCTTGATTCCGCGGCTATTGCACCGAGAGAGCAAGTTGCATCATTATTAGCAGCTCCAAAGTCAAACCGCGAAGGACTCCTTGCTAAAGAGGAAACTTATCGCCCGCTTCGCGCTAATAGTTCTGGTTTACAGGGTGGGGGGATTGTTAGAAAGATTCTTATTAGATTTTTAGGCTTTGATTTAAAGCGAAAGATCTTTATTTGTTGTTTAAGCTTGTTAGTAATCGCAATTTTTGTCTTATTAATATCGATAATCTTAACGTTTTTGTAAATTTTGCTATTTTTACCAGAACCTTGGGCTTTGGATGCAAAAATTCAGCTAAAGTTTCTAGCCAAGAGGTCGATATCTTAAACAGTGAAACGGACAACTTGTTTCTCCTCATACCCTATAGTAGGCGTTAGTTAGAGGGTTAAGAATAAAATTTTTGTCACGATTTCAAGAAGGATGCCTGTGTAGTTTTAGTGCAAAACTTTTGGATGACGTTAGTAGCTTAATTTTAAAATATTAAATATGTCAGCAGATAGTACGGAATTAACTTTTATTAGATGTTCATCTTGTCGCAGTCTTGTACCAGCAATGTCTACTCGTTGTAGGATGTGTGGTGCTGATTTACAGGCTAAGAAAGCTGCACCAGTTCCGGAGCCAGTTGCGCCAAGTGAAAAAATTGAAATCAAGAAGCCAGTAATGCTGGCAACGACTGAGCTAGATCCGCTTAATGAATTCTTAAGCGAAGATGATCAGTTTGACGATGTTGATATTGCAGATGATCAATTAGCGACTCTTGATCAGGAAATCCCGGAAGAGCTTCATGCAGAAAGTACATCTGAATATACCGAGGATTTCGAAGATGATTTTGATGAAGAACAAGCAATTAAAGAATTAGATAGTTTGTTGGAAGAATTAAATGCTACTTCGGCATCTTCTTATGTGGCACCAGTTGAACCAGTCATTGTGCCTGAAGTAAAACCGATAGAAGCAAAACCGATGGCAGTGCCTAAGCCTGAGATTAAGGTCGAGCCAGTCGTTGTCGCTCCTAAGGTTGTTATTCCTAAAGTTGTCACTCCGGTGAATGAACAGAATTTAATTAACAAATCCCAACCAATAGTTCCTAGTAAGGTGGAGATTAAAGAGGAGAAAGTTATGGAGAAAGAAGTAAGAGCAGTAGAAAACAAGGTAACTTCAATTAAGTCAGCTTCCCTTAAGCAGACTGAAAAGCAGACCGCCCTTTTTGGTTGGTTTGTGAGTTACCAAGAAGCAGAAGGCGTTTCCAGAGAGATTCGCGAAGGTAAATTCTTTGTGACAGCAAAGAGTCTTAAGCCTAACGATCTGATTATTGAAGATGAGAGTGTTTCAACACCCCATGCCATGATTACTGTTAGTCATGAACTAGGTTTCCAAATTCAAGATTTAATGAGTGAGCATGGACTATATATCAAGAAACATGGCACTAAGAAGTATGAAGTGATTGATGATATTGAAGTTGTTGAAAATGGTGATTGGATTAGATTCGGTAATGTTGAGTTTATGGTTGTGATTATGCCAGTTTGATACCAGGTCTTAAGCTGGTTAACCACGGATTTTACAGACTCTATTTTCTTAAAAAACTATAGAGTTTCAAAATCATTTTTCTTGTGTAAGAATAGGGATAGACCATAAGACCTGAGCCCTTAACAAGTTTAAGGTGGTGTTACAAATCTAATGAAAATAGTTAAACTCACTTTTTTATTATTAATCTTAATCTGCACAAGTAGTTGTCGCGATGTTCAAGTCGCTGAAAATATCAATCAATATCAAGCCCATCAGATTATCAATAAACTAAGTTCTTCGGGGATTGACTCCAAATATTTTGCCAATAGCAATGGTAAGTCTTATTCTGTCTCAGTTGCTCAGCGAGATTATTTACCAGCTGTTAGTATTATTGCCGTCTCTGGTATTCTTCCCAAAGTTGATTCTGATTTTAAAGAATTAACCGAACCCAAGGGGTTTTTATCTAGTAATAAATCTTTTGACCTCTTAAGATTAGACCGAGCTATTGCAGTTGAGCTAGAAGATGCTTTGCTTGGTGTCCCAAGTATTACGAATGCTAAAGTTGTTGTGCGACTCAATAGTTTACCAGCTAATCAAGTCCCCTCTGTTTCGATTGTTGCTGGTACTCGTGATCAGCAAGCGGATCTTGGTTATATTACAGATTTAGTTAAGAATTCTATTCCAGGTATTCAGGAGGAGCATATTAAATTGATTTTAGAGCGAGTCCCAGATGCTGGTTCTGATTTTTCAATGATTGGTACAATTCAAGAAAAGGGGAAGATGTTGGCAATTCCGCTAGTCCCATTTTTAATTTGGCAAGTTCCTTCGGGGGTTGAGCTAGAATTAGCTTGGGCTTCAATCGCCATTTTGGTGATTGCTCTGCTTGTTGGATACTTTTTGGCAACAATTTTCCGGAAACCTAAATTAAGGGAGCGGAATTCACTAAGCTTACCAGAGTCTAACTCTTTAGCTTTGGGACTTCCAAAAGATTTAAATGAGGAGGATTATCGATGAGCCAAGAGAATCAAGGTAATATCTTCAATAAATTAGAGCCAGAGCAACAAGCACTGGTGGCAATAGCTGTTTTATTAGATGGTTTTGATAGTCCTTTTTTTCTAGGAGATGATTTTTCGCATCAAGATCAATTACGTCTAGCCGCTGAGGAGATTGTGAAGGATGCTCCCCAGCAACGCTTGCCCTACGTCGCAACCTTACTTCGTCGAGCATTAAATGAGCTGAGGAACCAAGATGAGTAATGAATGGCAATTAGCGGAAGAAGTTGAATCACTAGATCCTAAGATTATTAAATATGGTATTGGGTTTCTTAACTCTCGTCCACAAAATTGGATTCCTAATTTCTCTTCCTTTTGGACTCCGTTATTGGAATTATTAAACTTTGAAGTTGCTGTTTTAGATATACAACCAACCTTTGATTTTCCAATAAGTGGGAATAGCTTGTGGTTGGGTGCTTTTGAAAATAATAAAATAGGGGTTAGTTGTGAGCCATTTGTCGCCAAGTATTTAGCAAGTCTTTTTATTACAGATATTGATTCTCTGACTAGTAAGGTTCTAGAAGATTATTTAGCAAGGCGCTTAATGCAGTCGTTAGTTGCTTCTTGGACAGGCCCATCGCTTAGTCACTTTCAGTATTTCGGTGCAAGTTCAATGAAAGACTTTGAACCTAGTGCCGGCATTAAAATTACTATGTCTGTTAATGGTCGCCAAGTTACACTCTGGTTATTGATCGAGGAACTTTTACTAAAGAAATTAGATAATTTGTGGAGAAGACAGACCACAACATTTAATATTAAGAAATTAGAATCCCGAAGATATCAATTAGTACTCTATAGCCAACAAATTCAACTGGAGGAGTTAGAAACCTCATTGGTTATTGGTAATAAGATTTATCTAGCTGGGTTAGATCCAAGGTTTGTTACTATGCGTGATATTGTTAATGACTCGACTTGGAAAATAAAGCTCTATAGTAGTAGTGATCAGCTAGTCATGAAGATCCTTGAGTCTAACGTTCCTTATCAGCTAGACGTAAGAGACCTATTAATGCGGGTCACATTTCCAGAAATTACACTTAGTACTGAGCAGTTACAGTTAAATACTAATGAATCCTTTATCTCTACAGGACTTGCTCCGGGTACAGAATTATTGATTAAAGTCTCCGATGAGACCGTTGCCCAGGCAAAGCTCGGAAAGGATGCTAATGGTTATTTTGCTCAAATCCTAAATTAATCCATTTCGCCTATAAAATTCCCCCTAGAAGCCAAGGCTTATCTCCGTTATACTTCAGCCTATGGTAGAATTAGTAATTATAATGTTGGTTTCCAGTGCCTTTGTTAAATTGGTCACAACACTCAGTATTTTTCAGTATGGATTAGGTCTTAAGAACTTCTCCTTTAGTGTTGTAGTATTCTTACTTAGCTTAGTCTTGACATTATTTGTGATGCAGCCAACTTGGGATCAGCTTGGCGGTTGGCAGGGAATTAGTCAGGCCAGTCCAGAAAAGATTGCGAGTTTTCAAACTCAAATTGACCCTTTTGTTCAAAAGCATAGTGATCCAGAAAGCCTTAGCCGTTTAAAGGATATTTATCAAAAAAGTCATCCAGAAGTTTCTTTAGATATCATTCCATGGTCAGTCAAAATTACCGCATTTATGACTACGGAGTTAAAAGAGGCCTTTTACATTGGATTACTACTAATTATTCCTTTTGTTTTTTTAGATCTGTTAGTTGTTAACATTTTGATGGCTTTAAACATTACTCAAATTTCAGCTCTAACAGTTGCTTTACCATTTAAGTTGTTAATCTTTTATCTATTTGACGGTTGGCAACTATTAACCGAAAAATTATTAAGTTTTTATTATTAATATTATGTCTCCAGACTTATTAATTGAATCAATCCTTTACGCAGTTCGCTTATTTTTATTAGTTACAATTCCGTTATTGTTAGCTTTGACGCTGGCCGGGACATTTTCGGGAATGTTACAAGCGATTACGGGGATTAGGGAAAGCCTGATTAACTATTTTGTAAAGTTAATTGCCTTGTTTTCTATCTTATATTTCTTTTTACCTAGTCTGATTCAAAGTCTGCAAGAAATATTTAATAATTACTATTTATGATTTCATGTGTGCTTGCTGGTTTCCTGTTTTATCTCTGGGGACGTTCTGGAGTTTTAACCGGCATTTTATTTCTTCTTGGGCTTTTAATTTATTTCACGCAAGAACTTGGACTTAACTTAGGTTTTGTTTCCGAAATTCTTTTAGTTTGTTCAGTCTTAGCCTTGCCACTTAGCTTTTATATTGCGGGATCTTTATTAGATAATTTCATAGCAGAGAGGTTTTCTAAGCAATTACCATTAGCATTAATTTTTTTACTTTTTGGATTATACATAATTATAGAGCAGGGGATATTCTTTGATCAGTTAGAATATTCAGTTAAATTGATTAGCAATCCAAGCTCACTAAGCCCTTTGTTTTTATTATTAGAAATACTCACTAAAACAATTATGACAACAACCGGTGTTGTGCTCACAATAATGTTTGTTGCTTTATGTTTTATCTTGCCGTTTGCCTGGTTTGCAAAAAATTCGCGATTAAATCTGAGTTGGGCAGTTCCTAGTATCACTCTTGTCTTGGTTTTATTTTTAATCTCCAGCAGTTATCAATTAATTTTAACAAAGCTATTTGCTTAGATGAGTTTTAGTTTTCCAAGTCAAAAAAAATTGGCCATGCTTCGAAAAAATGGGGTAGTGCCAGCTGCTCCTTGGATTGGACGCCTATTGGTTCTTTTTGGTTTAGGAGCTTATTTTTATTTCTCAGCTGAAAAATTACTTGCCCAGCTATTAGCTTATTACCAAGGCCTTTTTGCTTCTGTAGTTCAACCAGAAACTTACCAAGTCTTATTTTTTACCCTGATTAAGGATTTTATTATAGTCCCAGTATTACTTTGTTTGGTACTGATCTTTTTGGGTGTTTTAATTCAGACTAGATTTTACTTTAGTTTTGATAACCTTCGACTAGATTTTACAAGATTTGGACTTACTGCTCAGTTGCAGACAATTCAACCTATTAAAAAGATCTTATTTTTCTTAGCACTACCCATATTGCTAGCGATTGGATTTATTTTGTCACTTCGCTGGGCGGATGTATTTATGGCTAGTGTCTCTTGGGTTGCGACTGAGCGACGAACAGCTTATTTGGAGTTGTTTAAATCAATTGCTAGTCAAATAGCTGTTGTTGCGTTATTATTAATGATCTTAGCAGTGTTACTTAATTGGTTTTATTTCCGATTGGAGCACAGTCAGAATGATCATGACTCGCTTGATGCTGATTCAGCAAGCCATAATTCGATTGATAGTATTAGATAATGCCATATCCTAAAAAAGATTTAATTTCTCAAGCACCCTTATTCCTTCTATTGCCGGAGCGACGTTCTTTAGATGGTTTTGAGAAGTATCTTTCGGCCTTTTATTTAAGACTAGAGAAACTGAACCAGTTAGAGCAAGAGGGAAGCGATCTATCTACTGAAAATCAAGCCGAGTTAGCTATGTTAAGGCAAGTTGTTGATTGGTTGACGCTTCATTCCGAAATTGAAGGAAACAGGAATTAAAAACTCATGAGCTTATTAGATTCAAGATTAAGTAGTTACTCGGAAGAAGAACTCGACTTATTATATTCTTTAGGGGTTTTTTATCTTGAGGCGGGACATTATCGTTCGTCCGAAATGATTTTCCAAGGACTAACTGTTGTGGCCCCCGGCTTTTCTGATTCTTGGCTCGCTGCCGCAGCAACATTTTTTATGTTAGGTAACTTTGATCAAGCTAGGAGATATGCACATCAAGCAATGCGTTTAACTCCTCATGCCATTCAGGTTCAATTACTATATGTAACAATTTTACTTTCTCAAAATGAACTTTCCGAGGCAGGTACTTTGTTAGGGGAAATTAAAGAACAGATTGATACCAAATTAATTCAAAATCCCGATCAGATTCGTTATTTTCGTGCCCAGTTAGCCCGCTTTGAATTTGCTCAAAATCGTGGATAGGCGTTACTCTTTTTTTGACTCCTTCTCCGGTAATTCTTGCTCTTCCAGTAATGCCGCGTCAATTGTCTGTTTCACTGCTAATTCAATTGCTTGTCGTTGAGCTTCGGGTATCTTTGAATTAGAGAATAATTTTTCAGCCTCTTGTTCTACCATCTGTAATAACTCAGCGCGCTCCTGATAAGACATCTCTCTAGTTGGCATGCGACTGGCTCCCGACACTCCGGTCACGGCACCAACTTTTGATGTTTTACTGACCTGAGAAATCGCCTCAGATTTACGAACGGAATTTAGAGCATCAGTCTTATTAATACCTTTAATTTTTTTATCGTTTGAATCAATTCCATCAACCATCTTTCTCTCCGTTCAATTTGAAAATCTATAAATTTTTAGTATTGCCCTGAAAATTCTGAGACCTTTTTCGTAAAGATTCCAAAATCTTCTTTATGAGCCATGACAACATTGGCATCTTTTAGCCCCGGTCGAATCCTTGGTGAGTCAAGCTCCTTTCCGGTGGAAACACTTTTCTGAAGGTATTCCATGATTACTTTATGTTCTCTAATTACATTAAGTTCGTCAGTGTTCCATTCTGTGGCAACGCCTCGTAATGATAATCCTTCCCAATATACTTTCCAGACAAGAAGTTGGTGAAGTGGTTCTAGATCAGAAAGATTAATAATTAATTGTTTGAACTCTGTAGCTTCTTCTGGATTAGAATCTTGAATGCCGTGTTTAGTAGAAATTAAACAAGCACTAATTAATAATTGTTGGATACCAACACGAACACCTTGTTCAGAATCATCTTCGCTCGGCAAAATCCCCGATCTAATTTGAGGATATAATTCAAATAACTCGGCAGAAATTGCTCGCGCCAAGCGTTCTGTCCTTTTAGAATTACGACTATCTTTCTCCCATGATTTACTATTACGAGCAGCTTCAGTAGAGGCTTCATGAATTCTTCTGCGGGCATAACTTTTAAAGGGCACTCCTAATTTGGGATCAAATCTGCGAGCGCAAAAAATTAAAGCTTCAAATGCAGCCCCATCTAGACCGTCATCTTGCCAGTGTAAATTCCATCCTCGGGCTACAGATTTGGCAATTTTTTCAGCCCAAATTTGATGCTCTAAGACTAACTCATTAGCTTCATCCATGCTTAAAATCGTTGTTTCGGTCATTTTATGTATTTTACATTAAAAATTTACAATTCACCATCAGTTTATAGAAGCACTTCACAAACAATCTTCGATAGTCATTTTAGGTGCACTGCACTAATCGCAGAATAAATTTTAAAGCAGTTCAAACTTATTAAATACTAACTTTGAACTAGCCGTGGATTCCAAAAAGTTATGTTTTATTACATTGCTTTTTGGAATCCACTCATAAGGGATGTTTGTTATGAGTAATTGTCGTTCAGAAGCCGAAAAAACTAAAGGTAAAATCTATGATTTTGCAAAAATAGTTGAGCGCAAGGAGTCCATAGCGACCCACCTCAGTATCCATGAAAAAAACGGTTTAATTATGAAAAATAGGATACAGGGCCGTAAATTAGCCTGTAGTATGCTTAGAAAATGGAACTGCCGTTTAGATTTAGAAGAAGTTGATAGTATTGTTGATTTGTCGCTATGCGAAGCAGTGAAGTATTTTGACCCAGCAAAAGGGGTAAATTTCTTAACTTTTTTATTCTATCACCTGCGGGGAAATTTAATTCGAACAATTAAAATCCAAGCTAATCAAACTGCAATTCCTTTGGAATTTACAGATGAAAACATGGAGAGTGGATATATTGGTCATGAGCGAATTAATACTGCCGATGCCTTTGAAACTTTTGGTACTGTACAAAAGTCTCCCGATCAACAGTTTCAAGAAGGTCAGTTTTTTGAATTAACGAAGCAAGCTTGTGAAAAATTGTCTGATCTAGAACGAGAAATTATTCGGAATGTTTTTATCCACGAAGAGCAAGTTACGCAATTAGCGCAAGATTTAAATTATAGTCGTTGTCATATTTCTAGATTAAAAACTGCCACGATTAATAAGCTTCGCTCCGAGATTGAAAAAATTACTGGAGAAAAAATTTCCATCTCTGAAGGTCTGGAATCTCCGCGTCGAGCTTTAGATACTCGTCATCGGGTTCGTAGCTTGAAAGTTAAGAAGGTTAAGAAGATAGCGGCTTAGTATTGAGTTTGCTAGACGCTTCGATTTTATAAGATATTGCTTATTAAAAGTTATATTCATCTAATTTTTTCAATTAGCTAGGTCCTGAGCATACTTTTCGTGATATTGCCTACAATCCTCCTTCGCCATGCTACGGAGGATATAGTGTTAGTGCTTTTTGTTCGCTTTGCGAACTTGGGTTTTTGAACACTATAGATTTGCGCCTAAGCTTAATGTCTAATATATAATATATACCTACAAACTGTATAGTTTTAAATTTATTATAGATAGATGTTTCTGGCCTTTGTTAAGTTAATATTATTGATTCTAGGTGCATCGGCACTGATTACACCAGGCGTTTATTATTTAGTACCTAAGTTGCTAACTCTCGAGGAGATGTGGCCTTATTCTCGAATTTACGACCGAGTCGCTTTAGCAGTTTTAATCTTAGGTCTTTATTATTTTCGTAAGCAGTTTCAACTTAAAGAATTAAAAGGGGATTTTAAACTTTGGTCAGAAGACCAGAAATGGACTAAGTTTTTTGTTGGTTTCTTAATAGCTCTTATCCCAGTCTTGTTAGTTTTACCTTTAATGGTTTACCAGGGACATTTAAGTTGGGCGGCAAGGGATCTACCCTACTATTTAGAACGAACAGCTAAGCTCATCCCAACAATCTTTGTAGTCTCTTTTTTAGAAGAATTAGTTTTCCGAATTTTTATTTTTTGGACGCTTTATAAATCATTTGGATTAATTAAAAGTCTGCTTTTAAGCAGCGTTTTTTATTCTTTTGTTCATTTCATTGCTCCTGTTAAGACATTTAAAGTCCATGGCTATGATTTCCTTGCAGGCTTTGAGTATTACTTAGTTGTGATCGAAAGAATCTTAAGTTTTGATTTACTTTCGGCTTTGGTTATCTTGTTAACGATCGGAGCTTTTTTAGCATTACTCTTAAAGCAAACTCGATCACTCTTTTTGTGTGCTGGTTTTCATGGCGGTTGGATTGCTGCAATTAAAATTACGAAATTTTATACAGACATCCAAGATACTGGTGTTAGTAAACTTCAAGAGCAATATTTTCTATTAACTTTTCCTGCTACTTGGTTGGCAATGGGAATTACTTTGATCTTTGCTTATTTTCTTTTCTTTCGTGGTAAAAAATGGAACTATTAATTGCTAGTAACAACTTAGGGAAGGTTGCTGAGATTAAGCGTTATTTACAGACACTCGATTTACAAGTTTATAGTTTAGGCGAGTGGCAGTTAGTTAAGAATATCTCTGGAGCACTGCCTGATCCTGAGGAGAATGGTCAGACTTATCAAGAAAATGCCTTAATCAAGGCACAAGCCTGCTTTGAATGGGCTGGAATTCCCTGTCTTGCTGATGATACTGGACTAGAAGTGGAGGCTTTGGATAACGGCCCAGGGCTATACACTGCCCGATATGCCGGAGTAAATGCTACGTATGCAGACAATATTTCTAAGATGCAACAGGAGTTACAGGGGGTTGGTAATCGTCAAGCAAAATTTAAAGCCTGTTTAGCATATTTTGACGGGTCTCGAGTGGAAATTTTTAATGGTGAGGTTTCTGGCGAAATTTTAGCGGAGCAACAAGGTAGTGGTGGCTTTGGTTATGATCCAATTTTTAAGCCGATCGGAAGAAACCAAACATTCGCCGAGTTAAAAATTTCTGAGCCTGATTTTTTAACTCATCGAGTTAAGGCATTAACAAAGTTTAAAGAATTTTTACTTGCTTCAGTGCTTCATAAAGTACAATAGATACAGCATTACTAAGATTTAGGCTGCGCACTCCCTTTTCTAGCATCGGGATTTGCAAATGTTGTTCGATTGGAAATTGCGACATAAACTCACTGCCTAGTCCTTTTGTCTCACTTCCAAAAACTAAACAATCATCAACATGAAAGTCAGCCTGATAGTAAGGAATAGTTGCAAATTTGCTCAGTAGCCAGATTTTTCGTGGGCGATGCTTTAAGTTATATTCCTCCCATTCTAAATATTGTTCCATTTGGACAAAGGGCCAGTAGTCTAGTCCAGCTCTTTTAACGGTTCGATCCGAAATCTCAAAAGCTGGTTTTCCAATAATTATTAATGGTGTTTTAGTCGCGGCACAAGTTCTAGCTATGGAGCCTGTGTTTTGAGGGATTTGTGGATTTACTAGGGCGATGTGCATTATGCAAGTTATAGCCAAAAGCTTTAAATTTTTCAATTTTATGCTATAGATACTGCAAAAATTATTTGCTTAAGCCAAAAAGTTTTACCGAGAGTTATAAGAAATGTTAAATGCAACTTTAGTCAAAAAAATTGAGATTACTGAGAATCTTTTAATTTATCGCGTTAAGCCAGACGAAGGAATTCCTGATTTTATTCCTGGTCAATATGTTGCCTTAGGTTTAATGCCAGAGAGCCCAAGACCCACTCATTTTCCAGTGGAATTGCATCCGCAGAAGCCAGAGAAGTTAATTAAGAGAACATACTCGATTGGCTCCTCGCCGGTAGAGAAAGATTATTTTGAATTTTATTTAGCTATTGTGCCTGATGGTACTTTAAGTTCTAGATTATGCTACTTGGAAGAAGGGGAGAGGTTGTATTGTGCTCCAAAAGTCACCGGTAAATTTACGCTAGAAGCCGTTCCGTTGGATGCTAATGTTGTGATGATTGCTACTGGCACAGGACTTGCTCCATTTTTGGCAATGCTGCGAACTCCAAGTACTTGGGAGCGTCCTGGTAAAATCTCACTTGTTTATGGTGTTAGATATGAAACAGATATCGCCTACTTGGAAGAACTGCAAGCCTTAACTAAAGAGCATGAACAGTTTTCTTTTGCGGTTACCGTTAGCCGGGCAACGGAAAACTGGCCAGGGCACAAAGGATATGTTCAGGGCTTATTTGAATCTAAGGAAATTATTTTAGATCCAGCAAAAGATCATTTGATGTTGTGTGGTAATCCCGCTATGATTGATGATATGCAAAAATATTTAGAGTCTCAGGGCTTTATTGAAAATACGCGCAAATTAAGTGGTAATATTCATTTAGAAAAATACTGGTAAACACTATGAGTCAAGATGAACAAAGAAAACAAGAGCTTTCACTCTGGGCAAAATTCATCGAAGTCCTAAATACTACTTCATTGTTTCGTTTCATTAAATCTAAAACCAGAACTGAGTGGTCAAATACTTTTAAAGATTTAATCTCTTCAAATTATCAAAAATTAACTAACAGCACCGAAAAGTCCTTAGTCATCGGTTTCTTAGGCGGTGTCTTTGCCGTTCTTTTTCTAAAAACAATTCTATTTTTAGTTCTACTAATTGTTGCTGTGGCATTACTGATTTGGGTGATTGCTGATGAGCAACGGGTTATGCCTGGGGATGAGTAGGCTCTAAGCTTGCTGATCATATTATTCATTTAAGAGTCCTCTTTCTAAATAATCGATCCACCGTCGCCTGAAGTTATTAGGTTTCATCTAGAACTTTAAGAGGCTTTGGTGGATAAATTTTAGGAAGCTTGCCAAGTAAGCTTCCTAAGATTTAGAATAATTATTCTAAAGTCTTATCTAAAATAATCTTTTTTAATCAAAATATTTAATGACTTAGCAGTAGGGATACGAATCTATCACTTGCTGCTTAGAATATTTTGGTTAAATGATAAGGTTATGAATAAAGAAGAAGACTTTACGCAAATATCGTTTGAATTAGAGGAAGCCGGCTTGATTTGGCAACCAGCTTTTGGTGATGAGATTGTTGTTAGGAAAGAGCCAGTCAGAATCTCAGTGCTAGTTGATTCTGCCGGGCTAACACCGGAAGAGCTTCGTGATGTTTATATTTGGCGCCCATCAGTGGAGCAGATGATTTTACAAGTTGAGGTGCGGCAGGCAATTTTAAAGCATAGTGGCTTAGAATTAAGTCCTACAGCAATTAAATATTTAACTATCTTAGATACCCATTACGGAAAGATTGAGGCTAGAGCCAATAGTTTTAGAGATTCTATCGGTCTTGGATTAAAGGATTTATTGTTAATTAGTTCGAGTCCGATTCATTAGTTTTTTGTAGTTGCTTAGCTTTCCGGCGTCGGTAGTACCAATAAAGAACGCTTGCGGTAATCACTACAGCCATAACTATTTCTGATTTTTGGATATAGCCACGGATCGATTGATAGTTCTCTGAAGCATAATAGCCAATTGTAATCATGATTGTGGAGCTAATTAGTGCTGCCAGCATATCAGCAAACAGGTAACGTAAGAATTTCATCTTAACTGCGCCACAGCAGATAAAAGTAATTGTCCGCAAGTAGAATAGGTGTCTTCCTAGAAAAATTGCTAAGATAAAATTTTTATCTAATCTGGCGCGAACGGCCTTGATTTTAGAGGGGGGGATTCGGTTTCGAAACCAGCGCTTACTAAAAAGGTTTATTCCAAAGCGAAAGCCAATTCCATAGAGGATCATGTCTCCAACAACGATTGAAACATAGGCTATTAAGAAAGCCCATTGTAGCTCCACCAGATTTCTTTGAACTAAAATTCCAACAATTATTAGGATTAAATCTTCGGGAAAGGGTAAGAAGAATGCTCCCCCAATTAGGGTTAAGCAAATTAACAAATATAAGAATTGCCCTTCCTGGGCCAAAAACCAATCTGTGAACATAAGGAAGAGTAGTCTAGTACTTTTTTGGGTTGAAGGAAAGTAATCATACCTAGAGATGGATTTGCTTAAAACTAAGATTTGAATAGACTTATTACTTACAGAAGTTACTTGATTTAAACTACTTTTTAAAAAATATCTAAAGTTTTCAATTTCAATCAATCCCAAGCATTTTATGTTAGATGGTAAAATAGAAATTAGTCCCGTCCACCAAGATTACTTAGCTGCATCGCTTGGTTTTATAGAAAAGTATTATCCAGATTTTAGTCATCAACAAAAGATTTTTTTAGTAATAGCTTGCATGGCACTGGCATTTCCTGAGCGGCGAGCAGAGCTGGCTGGCCAGCCAGATGCTTATTTAGATTTTGCCAAGGATCGTATTCAGCAGGTCCTGGTTCGTGCTCAAGCAGAAGTTGTTAAGGTAGACGAACAGCTTCTCAATAATTACTTAGCAAATTTTCAAGAAATCTTTAATGCCCGTGGACAATATTTAGATCGCAGGGAAATTATTAGAGAGTTAGTAGAAGTTGGTGTTTTAAAAGAGCAAAATGGGCAATTCTTAATTCTTGGAAAATATGCTGATGGAATAGTTCATTTTGGAGACTGTGACTTTCTTTTAGAGGCTGGAAACTTAATTACTGATATCAATAATCTTAGATCTTCAAAAATACTGAGTGTTGATTCTGATGAAAAAACTTCTAGGTTTGTGATGAAGTTTGAGCACGGAATATCGCCTGTAATTGATGGCCAGATTATTCACCAAGTAGGCCAAGTTTTTCCGGATTATTTTGTTAGTTTAGATTTTATTCATCAACACCAAATAGTTGGGATTTATCTTAATGATCAGCGATACTTTTTATTCTCTGGTGAGAAGACGCTGTTTGAGTTTGATTCTAAGCCTTATGACTTTAGTTTTTCTGAAAACTTTAGTGAGCCTACAGGATATGTACTGACTGAAAAATCAGCCTATTATTTTGTACTAGGCGAACTAAGGTTTCAAACGTCATTAGCTGACTTTAGTATTCGTACAATCAATTTCTCCTTTTGTATTTCGGAAGTGGGTAATATTGAGACTTATTTTTGGGGAACTTTAGAGAAAGAGGAAGCAACAATCCCTTTTTTACTTGCTCCAATTGAAGAGCTGACTGGCTTTGGTGCAATCAAAGATACCATCCAGTTTTTGCATTATCAGAGAGTTGGTTTTGGTAAATATCAAACAGAATCTGGGATCGTCTATTCCTTATCTGGAAAATCAATGCAAACTTTGCGTGGAGAACTAATTACAGAATTTCTACCAAATCCAGATTTCGAACAAAGCGGTTTGGCATTGATTAGGACAACAAACTGTAGTTTTCCAATGGTCCAAGGGCAGATCTATACTAGTTTTGAGAATGCTCGCATTGAACAGTTTATTCCGCTAGAGACAAGTTTTCAGTATCGTGAGTTAACTGGTTGGCTGATAACAAATCTGGGAGTGAAATTAGTTATCGAGGGTGAGACCTTTAATTTACCAGATGGTTTAAGCTTTTGTTACGACCCAGAAACTCCACCACAGATTTTTCTTGATCATTTCAAGCAAATCTATTTTGTAGGTCCGGTCATGAATGATCTCGGAGAGATTAATCAGTTAGTCTTAATGGCTGGGCGTGAAATTCAAATTATAGTGAGCGATCAAGGTCTCGATAGTCAGACGGTTAGTGGCTATCGTAATCTTTATGTGAATGGACATGGTGATTTTCAATGTGTCTTAGAGTTCGGTAACGCTGAAAGAATTTTTTCGGGAGAGAGAAA
Source organism: bacterium (assembly GCA_031385045.1). GTDB lineage: Bacteria > Bdellovibrionota_C > UBA2361 > UBA2361 > CALJRW01 > JANNBC01. The sequence continues at coordinate 16,794 of JANNBC010000028.1, forward strand.
AGGAGACACTTATGAGGTTTCGCTTGGAAAATTTGATGCCGCTAAGTTGACTTTGGTTGGATTTAATATCTTTGGTGAGTATATTGCCGATGGCAAGCTCCACCCATTTTTAGGTCAAGAAATGCTTGCGAGAATGGTAGGTGTTGAGGTTGATCAAGTAGCAATTATTGATGAGAATACGCACGTGACACTGTTTCATTCCAAGGCTCATTCCCAAGGTTTGGTTATCGGGGACAAAATTCATTTTGAAGGTGAGCAATTTCGAGAACTAGAACTTTCTAGTTCTGAAAAGGGAGATACGACTAGGGTTGATTTTGGTTTTTGCAGGAAGAATATCAAGCATCAATACGGTTTTACGTTATATTATAGTTAGTCTGGTGAAAATCCTCGACGCATCGTGTTTTCGGAAATTACTTTTGGCACAACAAATTGTTTTAGATAATCTGGTCCACCAGCCTTAGAGCCAATCCCTGAAAGCTTAAAGCCACCAAATGGTTGGCGTCCAACAACTGCACCTGTGCACGCACGATTAATATAAAAATTACCAACGCGAATTTCTTCACTTACTTTTTGAATGCTGCTTGGACTACGAGAAAATAATCCAGCAGTTAATCCAAATTTTGTATCATTTGCCAAGGCAATAGCTTCTGCTAAGTTTTTAACATTTTTAATTGCTAAGATCGGACCAAATATTTCCTGTTGCCAGAGTTCTGAATTAGTATCTAAACATTCAAAAATAGTGATCGGAACAAAAGTTCCTTGACTTGGTACTAAGCTTTCAAATTTTAGGGAATGGATTTTTTTATCACGTTCGATAATTTGTAGTAGTCTTGCTTGAGCCTCTTCATCAATTACTGGACCAACAAATATTTCTGATTGATAGCTAGGTCCAATTAAAAGATCTTTAGTTGCTGGAATTAGTCTTTCCATTAAAGCTTGATAGGCAGAGCCCACAACAATAACTCGCGAGCAGGCGGAACATTTTTGTCCCGAATAGGCGAAGGCTGAGTAAAGAATTCCTTTAATTGCTTCATCTAAGTCGGCATCTTCATCTACAATGATGGCATTTTTACCGCCAAGTTCAAGGATGCTTCGCTTAATAAAAGTTTGTTCTGGTTTGATTTCAGAGCATGCTGATAATATTTTTTGGCCAACTGCTAAGGATCCAGTAAAGCAAATCAAGTTCACATCTTTTGATTCTAGGAGTAGAGGACCTAATTCTTCTCCCGCGCCTGGTAAAAAGGCAATCGCCTCTTTCGGTAGGCCAGCTTGCAGCAGGATTTCTACTAATTTTTGAGCGATTAAAGATGATTGTTCGGCCGGTTTTAAAATTGCTACATTTCCTGCAACCAAGGAGGCTACTAACATTCCGCAGGGGATTGCCAGAGGAAAATTCCAAGGACTAATTACTACGGAGAGACCTAATGGCTCATAGTGGTAGGTATTATTTTCTCCAGGAAGTATTTGTGTTGGGAATGATTGTAATGATTCCACAGCAAGTTCCGCGTAATAGTTACAAAAATCAATTGCTTCTACTACATCTCGATCGGCCTCATACCAATTTTTTCCTGACTCACGAATGATTAAAGCCGATAGTTCCATTTGGTTTGCTTGCATTAGGCTCGCGGTGCGCCGTAGGATATTAGCCCGTTCCTCAAGCTTGGTTTTTTTCCAAGTTGGAAAATAATTTAATAAATCTTGGATTGTTGATTTGACAAGTTCTAGATCTGCAAAATGTACTTTAGAAATTATTTGATTTTTATAGTTACAGTCTAGACGGTTATAGATGTTTTGACAGGAGATTTTTTGGCCATTTACGATTGGTCTTACTGTGACTCCTGACTCAATTAGTTGATTTACTTGGGATAGGATTTCCGCAAATTTAATTAAATTGTCTGGAATTGTAAAATCAATTGGGGCGCAATTTTTAAAGTTCATGAAATAAGTCTTAATAAATAGTTAGTTTATTTAATGTCAAAGCCGGATCTTCTAATAGATGATCAACATTTTTTTGGTCATAGAAAGTATGTCTTAAAAAAGAATCATTAGAAGTATTTTCTAAAAGGCGACGGACTAAATATCCCATGCCAGGTAAAATTTCTCCGAGTGGGACATATAGCCGAACTAAATATCCTTTAGAGGTGAAGGCTAGGGCGATTGGTTGCGCCATCCCATAAAGCATTTGTAATTCAAAATGGTTTTTGTTGATACCCTTTTCCGCAGCATAACAACAAACATGAGATAGTGAACGAACATTGTGGGAGCCAAACGCTGGGTAGCAGTACTCAATGTTATCGAGTAAAATGCAACTGAGTCGTTCGTAATTAAGATCACTTTCTGCCTTTCTCTGGAATAATGGGCTTTGCCAATAGTTTTGGGCAGCACCAGCATTTTCTTGATCCCAATAGGCTCCTTTAACCAGGCGAATCGCAATCGGGCGATGATTTATTTTAGCCCAGTTTAAAAGATCTAAAAGTAGCTCTTCCGAATGCTTGGCATATGCTTGCAACACTACTCCTGGATACTTTAGTTCTGCAAGCTCTGGGTCAGAGAAGACCCTTTTAAATGTTTCATAGATTACTGGGTTGTGGGCAGTGTCCTCAGCATCAATATAAATTCCCGATCCCAGCTCAAGTGCTTTTAAGGCAATCTGTTTTAATCGCCCAGAGAGAACTTCTACAGATTTATTAAAGTTTAGAATACTTGTTTGGGAGTAGAGGGCAGTGAGCTTGACGCTAATGTTACAGTTTTGTTTTAGTCCTAAATGTCCCGGATCTGTTTTAAACTTTTTGTTCCACTTGGGTGCTTCTTTAGCAATCACAGTTAATGCTTCAAGATAGCGTTGTAGGTAAGCCTGACTTTCTTGATCACTAACGGAATATTCTCCTAGTAAGTCCACAGTGTATGTTAGTCCCTCAGCGTGCAATCTTTTTAGTGCTGGGATGGTATCGTGTGGATTTTCTCCAGCAATAAAAACTTTAGACATTTGTTTAATTGATGTTTTAACAGCAAGCTTACTGATGACTGCTGGGATGTAGGAGTAGCTAGGAAGTTTGAAGAAATATTTCAGAAGCGGATTAATTTTACCGGCAGATTCACTCAAATATTCACTAATATGCTTTCCGACAGAGTCAGCTGTTTTTAGTGTGGGCAAGACGTCCACTAAGCGAAAAAGGCTATTTTTAAAGTCGGGCTCAGTTAAAGTCCAGGCTAGTAATTTAGAATTAATGAAGTTTTTCTGGAAGGCAGAGGGCTGGGAGTGGCCAATCAATTGAAAGATCTCTCGGCCAAAATTAAGAATCTTATCGCTTGGTTCAGGGGTAGTTTGTTGGTTCATAATAGTGTTTAAGGGAAATTAATGGCTTTTTAGAATTTATATTTGTTCGGAGCCAAGCTTTCCTTATGCTTAGACTTTAAATCATCGGAAGAATTTTCAAAATACTGCATCTTTTTAGAGAAAATCGGCATCAAATCTGGAGTATTTGGTTTTTTTTCAAGGATGATCATGACCAGTAGCTCGGCAGAATTTTATCAAAGTTGGTATCGACAGTTTTACACAGTAGAGAATGAGTTTGCTCAAAATAGTGAACAACAATTACAACAAGGGTTTTCTGTGTTTAAATTTGCAAACCTACTGCACCTAAAATTTGAAGCATTTGCTAAGAATTCAACAAGTGTCGTTGATAGCACCGAAGCTGACGAGACTCGGATGAAGGCACAAACTTCTAGATTTTTAAATTTCCTAAATACTTCTTCGATTGTACTCCAAAAGCTTGTTGCTAAAATTAAGTCTGAAGATACTCTGATTTATAATCGTATTCAGAAACTAGTAACTTTTTTATTTGAGCAAATCGATCGATTGCGGGTTCGTTGTTTAAGACTACTAAAAAGTAAGCTAGGAATTAAATTTCAATATTTAGGTATCATTAAGCAAGTTACTAAATGTGTTTGCTTGTAAAATCCATAATCTAAGCTCAGGATTGGAAAACTATCTTGCTGATTGATGATAATTGCTTTGAGCGCACCAAGCTCTTCCCAAATTTCAATATTTTGATAAGAAAAATTATTAATTTTAGAACTAAATGCTTTATAGATTGATTCTTTTGCTGAAAAAATTAAAGTAGCTACCAATAGTCTTTTTTCAATATGTTTACCTAGAAGCTCTCGTTCTAATGCCGTTGTAATTCTATTGATAAACTTTTCAGTCAAAGGTCGATGTAAATATTCGATATCTATTCCTAAATTTTGATATTTAATTTTAGGAGCGACTAAAGCTACTGCTACTTGTTTAGAATGTGAAAGAGAATGGATTAGATTTTCTGGTAAAAGGACTTTCTTGTTAACTCCTGTTAAATCATAATCAAAACTATAGCCTAACTTCTGGCAACATTCTTTGAGACATTTTCGCGAAAGGAGATATTCTTTTTGACGTTTATTGGCACTCTCTAATTTGAGCGTCTCGTCGTAAATACCTTCAATAATTAACTGACAGTCTTTAGGTAAGTATAAGGTTTCAATATTTTTTGCTAAATCCAGCATGACGTAATCCTTCACATATCTGTAAAAGTTTAAAAGGAATAAATCCCCTTAAAGGGGTCAATTTACAAAGTAAATTGGAGGGTAGCTTGTCCTCCGTAGCTTTGGCGAAGGAGGAGGGACATCATCCGTTCACACTACTCGACAAAATCATTTCCGCCGTTGCACCATGTGCTATGGCGGACAAGCTAGATTTTGACCAAGGAATAAATTAGTTTTTTGCTCTAATAAAGCCTTTTAAAAACACTTTAATCTTCTCCGTGAACGGATCCAGCATGACAATCAAACATATTTGTATTACAACCATGATATGTCAAGGATAATCATTAAATCGCCAGCCGAGATTGAGTTATTAAAAACTGCCTGTCAGGTTACTAGGGATATTTTAGATCGGATGGAGGACTTTGTTCGCCCGGGAATTAGCACCGAGGATATAAATATCTTAGTTCATGAGCTCACAATTAAAGCTGGGGCAAGGCCAGCACCATTAAATTATCGTGGTTATCCTAAGTCTGTTTGTACTTCCGTAAATGAGGTCGTCTGTCACGGCATTCCTAATCCGAATGTTATTTTAAAAGCTGGTGATATCATTAATGTTGATGTCACTTCTATTAAGAATGGCTTTTATGGTGATTCCAGCAGAATGTATTTTGTTGGTGGTCGTGAGGCCTGTAGTCCTGAAGCTATTCGTTTAGTAGAGATCACCAAAGAGGCCTTAATGGTTGGAATTAACGCCATCCAGCCTGGTAAGCAAGTTGGTGATATTGGATTTGAAATTAAAAAATTTATTCATAGATTGCCTGGACAATATGGTATTGTTCGAGATTATACTGGGCATGGAATCGGGCGAAATTTCCATGAAGAACCACAAATTATTCATACCTCTAAAGCAGGCACTGGCGCAAAATTTAAGGTGGGCATGACCTTTACCGTGGAGCCAATGATTAATCTGGGAACTGCAGAAACTGTACTTTCTAGTCATGATAGTTGGACTGTTAGAACTGCCGACAATAAATTATCGGCTCAGTGGGAACATACAGTTGCTGTAACGGAAAATGGAGTTGAAATATTAACGGCCTAAATGGTTAATTAAATTGAGTGAGCTTGTTAGCTAAAGATGCTTAAGAAAATTAAGGTTAGCTCAGTTAAAAATTAATTAAATAATAAGTCTAGTAGGCCTTGTCGCCGATTTGTATTGTCTGGATTTCTGGAATCTTCTGGAGCTAAAGCTACATTGTGACTAGAGCAGCTACTAGGGGGTTCTGTTCCGCTAACAAAGATTTCTCGAATTGGTTCTCCTGCACAACTGCTATCATATCGTCGTCCAGTTTCGGAATCGATGTCCATAAATTCCACTCCGTTTGGTTTGATAAAGCCTTCATCAGGGAGAATTTTTTGTGCACAAGTCATATATCTAGCCCAAATTGGAGCCGCCACTTGGCCACCACCAACTCCAATTGGATTGTTATTATCTAATCCTAACCAAATACCTGTAGTGAGCCGTGGTGTGTATCCAACAAACCAAGCATCGCGTGCATCATTAGTAGTTCCAGTTTTTCCAGCTGCTGGTAAAGTAAACCCAAGTTTTCTAATCCCGCTTCCTGTTCCACGTTCAATTACTCCTTGGAGAATATTAGTTAAGACATGCGTTGCTTGCTCTGTCGCCACATAATGTTCTTCTGGGGAGTTTGTTGCAATTAATTCACCATCTTCAGTTATTAAGCTAGTAAACAAACGAGGAGAAATGAGTAGACCACCATTGGCCAGCGCTGAGTAAGCGGTAGTTAGTTTTAAAAGATTTGTCTCTAGAGCTCCTAGCGCAATTGCTGGAATAGCTGGAGCTTTTTCAACTAAATCAAAATTTTCAATTGTTTTAGCAACATTATTTAATCCGACTTTCTGACTGACATAGACAGCGGGAATATTTAGAGATTTTTCTAAAGCATATCGTAAGGTTACAGCACCACGAAAGTTACCATCGTAGTTCTTGGGAGTCCAAGGATCGCGGCGGTTAGCTTGTTTAATAGAAAGGGGTTCGTCACTTAAAATAGTAATAGGAGTAGCAACTCGATAATCATTAAGTCCTTGATCTAGGGCTGTTAGATAAACAAAAGGTTTGATTGTGGAACCCACTTGGCGATTTGCTTGGCTGACGTGATCAAACTGATTTTGGCTATAATCACGACCACCAATCCAAGCTTTAATTTTACCGCTAAATGTTTCCATCGAGACTAAACCGACTTCAAGTTTTCTTTTGCCAAGGGTTGGATAGCTCTTGGTGATTTCTGCAAAGCTTTGATATAGGGCTTCTTCCGCGCAATTTTGTAGATATTTACTGAGCCCAGTTTGGACTCTTAGCGCTGAATTTTCTAAGGATTTAAGATTATGCAATTCATCAATATTTTTAGCCAGTGCTTGCATGAAAAAAGGCGCTTTAGTTTTGTATAGCGGAGAATCAGAGATTTTAGGTTGATAAGCTTTGGCATTTAAAAACTGGGCATTAGAAATTATATTATTATCAAGTAATTTACTAAGAACTAAATTTCTTCGCTCCATTGCTCGATCATAGTGGCGAGTAGGGTTATAATAAGAGGGTGCTTTAATTAGCCCCGCCAGGAGTGCCGCCTCGGAAAGATTAATTTGTTCTAGTGGCTTGTTAAAAAAAAACTGCGCAGCTGCTGGAAATCCATAAATGCCTGTGGCACCTGATTGTCCTAAGTATACTTCATTTAAGTAGAGCTCTAAAATTTTTTCCTTGGAAAGATTTCGCTCTAAGCTAATTGCCGCAAAGGCTTCTAGGAATTTACGTTTAAAAGTTTTTTCAGAAGAGAAAAATAAATTCTTGGCTAATTGTTGATTAAGTGTGCTCCCCCCTTGGGCGAGTCGACCTTGGAGAATGTTTGTTGTTGTGGCGCGCAAGATCCCAATTGGATCTACTCCAAAATGTTTAAAAAATCTTTCATCTTCAGTATTGACCACTGTTTCGGGGACAAATTTAGGAAACATTTCTAGGCTAATAAATTTTTTAGATTTCACATTAGCCTGATTTAAGGGAGCAATCGGCCGTGGTTCAATTTGGATATTATGACCAGAAATCATTTGGCCATCTTCATTAAATTGATAAGTTTCAGTTTTTGGTGAAATTAACTGAGCGCTAGGGCTGATAAATTCACGCGTACTAACTGTTAGTTGATCGTCTGTTAGATAAAATTCACCTGTAGCTAAAGACTCAGTCTTGGCTTCACGGTAATCAAATGAAGCTAGGATTTTTTTTGCAGCATCACGAGAAAGGTTTTTTTTAGGAGGAAATATTTCTGTATCACTGTAAACCATTAATACATTGGTTGTATTTCCTCGCTTTAGGAAGGTTTTGACTTTTTTGTTGATGTACGAAAATGTTACAGCACTACCTAGCCCAATAATCACGGTTAAAACTAAAAATATTTTTAAGATTACCTTATGCCCAGATTTCAAAGATCGCTTTTTTCTAGAACTTGTTTTTTTCAGAGGTTTCTTAATTGTTTTACGCTTGCTGGTCGCTTGCGTTTTGCTTTTCGCCATAATTTTATACTATAGTATTGTACCCGTAATTTAGGGGTTATTTTTTATAAAGACAATGGCAGGACATTCCAAATGGGCTAAAATTAAGCGTCAAAAAGCTGTGACGGATGGTCGGCGTAGCCAAGTATTTACTAGATATTTAAGAGAGATTCAGGTTGCTGCCAAAATGGGTGGAGGAGACCTAAGTGCTAACTCGCGCTTAAAGCGAACTGTAGATACAGCGAAGTCCGTAGGTGTGTCTAATGATAATATTGAGAAAGCAATTAAGCGTGGCACAGGAGACCTAGAAGGTGTAGAGTATGAAGAGGTGACGTATGAAGCTTATGGACCTGCAGGTATTGGCTTAATTATTAAAACTTTAACTGATAATAAGACAAGAACTGTTGGAGAGGTACGACATGCGCTTGGTCGAAGAGGTGGAACTTTAGCTTCGACGAATGCGGTTTCCTATCAATTCTCAGAGCAAGCAGTATGTACGATTGCTAAAAAATTTGGTTCGGAGGAGCAAATTCTAGAGTTGGCACTAGATGCTGGAGCTAATGATTTGCAGGATGCGGATGATTCTTGGGAAGTCTATGCCGATTTGACGGCTTTTGATGCCGTGATGCAGGCGCTTTCTAAATTAGGGGCTGAGGTGAGTGGAGAAATCAGAATGATTCCTACTAATTTGATTATGGTAACTGAGGAAGAAGCTGAAAAGGTGATGAGTCTCCTAGATGTTCTTGATGGATTAGAAGATGTCCAGAATGTATTTACTAATTTTGATACTGAGTAAAAATGATAGCTGGTTTAACAGGAATTATTAAAGATATAAGCGGTCAGGAAGTAGAGATTAATGTTCATGATGTGGTTTATCTTTTACACTGTACGTCTGAATGTATTTCCGGTTTGACAATCAATAAGCCAGCGACGATCACTATCCATACTGATGTTCAAGAAACAAGTATTCGCTTATTTGGTTTTGGTGATCGTCTTGAGTCGCAAGTTTTTAAATTATTAATTGGTGTTAATGGTATCGGTGCTAAGTCTGCTGTGGAGATTTTATCAAGGGTTCCAAAGTTAGAGCTATTAAAGCTACTGAGCCTTGGAGATGCTAATGGTCTCAAGGCAATTAAGGGTGTGGGTGCTAAGACTGCTGATCGCTTAATCCTAGAATTAAAAGATAAAGTTTCTCAATTTATTGATGCTAGTCGATTACAGATTAAATCTGGTGTTAAAAATGTTCAGTTAGAGGAGGCGACTTTAGCTTTACAAGCTCTAGGGTTTAGTTTGAAAGTTGCAACTGAGGCACTGAGTAAGATTGGGATCGAAAACTTACCCAAGGATAGCGGAGAAATTGTTAGGCGCGCTCTGGCTCAAATCTAATCTACTTATTTAATACTGCGATCGTAAACTTATGTTTACAAGATGAACATTGTTGTTTTTCTTCTGAGCGGAAAAGGCTAGGGAGAGCGAAGAGGATACTGATTGGTTGAATTAGTAGGAAGTTTAGTCCTAAAAACAATCCATAGTAATTAAATAGTAACCAAATAACAGTAAAGTTTAAACTTGTTCTGATGTTACATCTTAAAACAAGTAATCGATTCGACTCGGAGTAAGATTTACAGCAAGGGCAAGGTTTTGTTACAGGGGTCATATTTACTCGATCTGCAGAATAAATGCTTTTGCTTCCGAATAAATTCAGATATACTAAAACCATTAGGGGTGGTGCTAAATGCTTGGTAAAAAGCTAGTCGCTTTTTACGCTTATTGGGTTTTAGTATATTTGTCCTCCCCAGCCTTTAGCCTTATAAGATAAGTCTAAAGGCCTAAGCGACCCCCCTAGGGTCGCTTCATGAGCCTAGGGCTTGATTTGATAATCAAGTAAAAAATTATTAATATTACATGTCTTAATTTGGAGAATATATATATGTATAACTTTCTTAAAATTAGCTTTCTTTCTTGTTCCTTATCGATGATTTTAGCATGCTCTGGTAACTCATTATCAGGTCGTGATAAGGGTGTTCTTGGGGGTGCCGCACTTGGCTCTGGTTTAGGTGCCATTGTTGGTCATAAAACAGGTTCTACTGGTGCAGGGATTGCAATTGGTGGAGCTGCTGGAGCAATCACTGGTGGTCTAATTGGAAATGCGCAGGATGGTATTAGTAATCGTTCCAATGATCAAGATGAGCGCTTAAGACGCCAAGAGCTGGAACTTGAAAGGCAACGTCGTGAGTTAGAAGAACTCCGTCGCCAGGGTTCTGGTGATACGTATCGCCGAGAAGAGCCGGTGCGCCGCGATGATGGTTATTATGATCGCTACTGAAAAGTCCTTCAGCCCTTCTGTGACTTAAGTCTCAGAAGGTTCCCTTCCTTCCTAGGCTAATCGCCTAAAATAGTCATTTCTCATTACTACTTATTCTACCTAGTTCTGCTATAAACAATATTACTATGAGTACTAAATCAACTTCCTACCTAGAGTTACAAAATTGGGTAAACCAAATCGCAGAATTATGCAGTCCAAAAGATATCCATTGGTGTGATGGTTCAGAAGAAGAATGGCGAGTATTATCAGAACTATTAGTAGCTAAAGGAACTTTTATTAAATTAAATTCAGAGAAGCGCCCTAATAGTTTCTTGGCGCGTTCGGCAACTTCTGATGTTGCCCGAGTGGAAGATCGTACCTTTATCTGCTCTCGACGCAAGGATGATGCGGGTCCAACTAATAACTGGCAAGAACCAGTTAGTATGAAAACTAAAATGTTAGAGGTTTTTAAAGGATCAATGCAGGGTCGAACAATGTATGTCATTCCATTTTGTATGGGTCCAATAGATTCTCCGCTGGCACAGATTGGAGTTGAGATCTCAGATAGTCCTTATGTAGTTTTAAACATGAAGATCATGTGTCATATGGGGCAGAAAGTTCTCACTAGATTGGAAGAAGAGGTTACGAACACAGTCAGTAAAAAAAGATTCGCCCATGGTAGTTTCATACCCTGTGTACATTCTGTCGGGATGCCTTTAGCTACTGGACAAAAGGATATAGCTTGGCCTTGTAGTGATGAGAAGTATATCGTCCATTTTCCAGAGAGTCGGGAAATTTGGTCTTATGGGTCAGGGTATGGTGGGAATGCACTTCTCGGTAAAAAGTGTTTGGCACTTAGAATTGCTTCAAATATTGCGCGCGAGAATGAGTGGCTAGCTGAGCACATGTTAATTGTTGGTGTGCATTCTCCAAAAGGTAAGACTAATTATTTAGCAGCAGCATTTCCATCTGCTTGTGGGAAGACAAATTTAGCGATGTTAATTCCACCGCAGAAATTTTTAGATGAGGGTTGGAAAACTACAATTGTTGGGGATGATATCGCTTGGCTCTGGCCTCATGCCGATGGTCGTTTGCATGCGATTAATCCGGAAACGGGATTTTTTGGGGTGGCTCCAGGGACTTCATACATTACAAATCCGATTGCCATGGATTCAATGCAAGCCAATACAATTTTTACAAATGTAGCTTTAACTGACGAAGGTGATGTTTGGTGGGAGGGGCTGACAAAAGAAGCGCCAGCACATTTAATTGATTGGACCGGACAAGATTGGACACCAGACTGTGGTCGATTATCTGCTCATGCTAATTCTAGGTTTACAGCTCCTGCCAAGCAATGCCCAACAATTGATCCTAATTGGCAAAACCCAGAAGGAGTGCCGATTGACGGAATTATGTATGGCGGACGGCGCGCCACTACAATGCCCTTAGTTTTTCAAGCATACAACTGGAGTCATGGAATCTATTTAGGTGCAACCATGGGATCAGAGATGACGGCTGCTGCCGCTGGACAGATTGGTAAGGTGCGCCGTGATCCAATGGCGATGTTGCCATTCTGCGGTTATAATATGGGTGATTACTTTGGTCATTGGTTAGAGATGCGTAAGCACCTAAAACACTTGCCCCGTTTTTTTCATGTTAACTGGTTTAGAAAAGATCAAAATGGAAAATTTTTGTGGCCAGGATTTGGTGAGAACATGCGAGTTATTAAATGGGTAGTTTCACGATGTAATGGAGAGGCTATTGGTTATGAAACTCAAATTGGTTGGATGCCTAAGTTTGAAGACTTTGACATTGAAGGCTTGGCAAACTTTGATGAAGCTAAATTTAATCAATGTATGGAATTTAATCGGGAGGAGTGGAAGCTAGAGCTTGCTAGTCAAACTGAATTTTTTATCGATCTTTATGATCACTTACCGAAAGAGTTAGTTTTTCAAAAAGAATTACTGATTGCTAGATTAACTTAATGAACGAAACCGTAAATATTTTTTGTTACTGACGTTTGCCATAATAACTTTGATTGTGGGGATGCGTGGCAATTAATATCATTTATTATAGACAGCCAGTAGTTACTGGGTCGTCGATCATAAAATTTTCGCTCAATTCAGAACTATTCTTGAAAAAAATTTTGCTTGTAGAAAAAACTGTACTCAAATTTTGTGTGCCGTCATCATCATATGTATAATCTTGTTGAGTTGATTTTGAACCTTTACAATGGGTAGCGATAGCTATCATATAAATATCTTTTGAACTATTAGTTCTCCAAACTTGCAATTGAGAAAAAACGTCTTTTTGAGATTTATAGCCTGGTACTAAATTTTCAATACTAAGGCTATCAGCTCCTTGTTTTATTGATGTGCCGTCAGCAAGAAAACTTATTGAATACGAACTATTTGGATTGTCACCTAATGCTTCTTCAATGTTAGCAGCATGGGCAGCAGTATAGATGTTTATAGTATGAGTCATCGCTGTTGCGTCGTTTGCTTTGGCCTTATATTCCTGAAATTGGGCAACTGATATTGTTGCAATTATACTTAGGACAGCTACTGTCACTAGGAGTTCAACCAAACTAAAACCTTGGTAATTCATTCTAATCAATTCGGCAATAGTTGGGATAAACTTTAATATTTTAAAACTGCATGTTTGAGATGCCTTTAAGTATCTCTAAACACAAGTGTCCCGTTAAGAAAGGAAAATTACTCGATTTAATAGTCAATTCGATAGGTTATCTGCTTTTAGTGAGTTTTAAACGGGACAGTAGTGATCTCTAAACGACTCATTTTTCCTGATTTTTAAAAGGATCTAGTTAACTTTTACTTAGAGCAAGTTCAACGCCTTCTCTTCTGCTTAAAGCATCCATAAATGCTTTGGCTGGATCTGCCAGTGGTTTGCTTGCTTCTTTTTTAGAAGTATTTGGAATCATAGAAGCTACTTCCTCTGTTTGCCCCTGAGTATATGTTGCCTGCAAAGGAGCATCTTCTTTCAGGCCATTAATTGTATTTAATGTTTCTGTTAATTTTGTAGTTTCCTGAGTAGATAGCGATATCCCATTATTTTCTTTAGTTGCAACATTCGGAATTGGGTTAGCTAAACTTTGTTCTTGGCTTTGAGTATAAGTTGCTTGTAATGGGCTTTCTTGTTTTAGGCCGTTAATTGTATTTAAACTTTCTGCTAACGTTGTCGCGTCCTTAGTAGATAATCCACTAGCTTCTTTCCAAGGCATTTTGATTCCTAATTCCTTGGCAGCCGCTAATTTTAGATCATCTTCAATTACAATTGTACTTTCTAAGAATGCTTTGTTTGGATTGACAAGTATTCCTAATTTTTCAAGCTGAACATTAATATCACCCATTAGTTTCTTGTGAGCTTCTGGATCTAGAAGTCGATCTTCAGGAGTAGGTGTTGGTTTTACGATATCTTTTTCTGTTTTAGATTCTACCTTGGAGTTGATTTGTCTTGCTGGATCTAATTCTTCCAGATGTCTAATTACTTGGCTGGCAACAAACAGTGCTTCACGCTCTTGTTGTTCACGCCAACGCATTTGCTTTTCAAAAACTTCATCTTGAGTAGCAGGTTTTGCCTGCAAGGATTCTACGTTAGCTCCAATCTGGCTACTATTTGTGGTTACAGTTTGATTTCCACCAATGTCATTTTTTTGTAGATTTTGTGCGGTAACAGTAAGCCCTTCTAGACTATTATGGATGGCACGCATGTCATAGGGATTAGATTTAATTTGATCGATTGTATTGTGAATTGCTTTGGATAATTCAGGATCAAATTGTTTGGTGGAAGTTTGTGAGACAGAACTTTCAACTTGTTTATCAGGGGCAAATAGAGTCATCGGTATTTAGCTAAAGCAATAACTACTCTTATATCAATGTAAGCGGGTAATGTGCTTCTATTTTATTTAAAATATTTAAAAATATTTATAACTAGCTATAATTATTGAAAAAATTCTAGCTCAGCGATTGACCAATCAAAGAATGGGTCGGTGCCATTTTGCTCTAATCGAATCTGTTTGACCTTAATCGGATCAAAATAGAAGGAATAACGGCGTTCACTTCCCAGTAGGTAACGAATAAAATAATAATCACTTCCAGAGATTAAAGGTGAGCGAATACCATGTTCATCAATAATCCAAATTTGTAGTTCACGAGGATAATCGGTAATCCAGTCAGCGAGGTGGTAGGTGAAAGCACGAAGTTCTTGTGGTTCAGGGAAATCAATCTCCATAAACATGGTTTGGTTTTGAGGGCTAGCTGAGCCCCAACGTGTTTTTAGATCCTGATCTAATACCTGACGAGCAGTCTCAGAGTTGTAGTTGGTATTAACCTTCACTTGCTCAAACTTAGTAAGTTTTACCAAGTCAGTTTGCTTTGGTTTAATATTATAAATTACAAAATACTCGGAAAGTATTTTTTCTTCATATGTGTAACCTTGAATTTCCAACGCTCGGCGCAGCATACCAGCTTGAGATTTTACTAATACATAAGGAGCCTGGTCACGATATTGTTCACCTTCATCTTCATACTCTGGAATACGACTGCGGTATGGTTCATCAAAAACCATGAAGCGAATAGTTTCTTTTGTTTCAAATGCCAAGCGGTAACCAATCCAGTAGTTTGTTTTAACCCAGCGATAATCATTTTCGTGAAGCCAAGTAATTAATTCTTGGTGATCGACGCTGGCGCGGTCTAGGGCTTTAATCAGTGGTTCTTTGACATTGTTTCTTTCTGGGTAATAGGTTGAGACTAAGTTAATTGTAATAATCAAAACTAATAGCAGATAAGCTGGAACTTTTAAATTTTGAAACATTTTTGCTAAAATACTTCCTGTTAGAACAATTAGCGGGAAATAGATTGGTAGAAGGTAGCGTGGCGCTTCTGCTAAATGCCCATAGCTACTGCCGGCGACAATCATAATCATTAAAACGATCATTAATGATAAGATTTCTTGTGGGTTCTTCCAATTAAACTTTAAGATTCCGAGGTAAATAACTTCTCGAAATCGATAGCCCAGATAGGCGATCACTAAAAACAAATAAATTAACACAACAAAGCTGGTCGATCCTGGGTAGGAATCATTGAAGGACGAGTCGTTTCTAGCTCCAACTAAGATTGGTAGTGAAATGTCAAAGAACTTACCTAAATATTCCCAACCTTTCCCATCTTCGGAGGAGGAGAAGATTTCCATGCTAGCAAAATTATTTTGTAGATTGTAAATCCAAAAGGGCAGGGAGCCAATCAGGAAACAAAAAATTGACCAGAGAAAAAATTTGCAAGTTTGCCAAAATCTTAAATGATAAATGGAGTATCCAAGGACGCTTAGGAAAACAGGAATCATGAAGTAGAGGATCTGATTATTAACCCACCAGCCTAAGCCTAGTAGGAATGCTACCATGGCAAGATTTTTAAAGTTAACTTGATCGTATTTAAGAGCTCGAATTAGTAAGAGCATAGCAAGACTACCAATTGCAATTACTTCAATAAATCCTCCGCGGGCTTTCGTGCTCCAAATAGCTAGTGTTACTGGTGGTATTGCAATTAATAGTCCGGCAAGTCGCGCTCCAATTTTATTGCTGAGTTCGAAAGCTGTTAGGTAGGTAATTAAAACAAAGGCTAAACTAAATGCTAGCGGAACATACTTTAAAGTATAATTTTCTAGGCCAATAAAAAGACCCAGGAAGCTAATTAAGATTGCTTCTAGGCTACCCATGTAATGTTGGCCATAATAGAAAATTGGCCAAGTCTGTCCTTCACTGATATGTTTGGCCATTAGACCAACAATGGCTTCGTCAGAGTCAATTGCAAAGTGACTGGCAATCACCAAATCAAGTCGTATCGCTAATGCAATTAATAAGATTAAGGTTAGGAAAAGCCAGTCTTGTTTGATGATTGTTTTAAGTGCCAGCATTATTTATATTAGATAATAATGTCAGATATATTAGTCTCAATTGTTATTCCTGTCTATCATTCCGAGGGTACGCTTCTTAGTTGCCTAGAGTCAATCAACAATCAGGAGTTCGAAGGCTTGGAGGTGATCATTATAGACTCAGAGAATTCTCAAGATACTGCCATGTTGTCCAAGATACAGAAGGCTAGATATTTCAATATCGAGTTAAACAATATTGCGGCGAAGAGAAATTTTGGAGCCACTCAATCGAAAGGGGAGATTATACTCTTTTTAGATTCTGATTGCTTGTTGCCCGAACATTTTTTTGATTCGCTAGAAGAGATTTTTCAGGATACCGAGATTGTTGCCGCCGGCTCTCATGATTTTAAACTTCCAACTGGTAGTCACTGGATTAACTATGCTTGGCAAATTCATTTTCAAGTTTGGTCGACTCATAACACCTCGTGGATTCCAACAAGATGTTTAGCCGTAAGAAAACAGACCTTCCAAAAGATTAATGGTTTTAATGATAAGTTAATTACCTGTGAGGATGTTGACTTAGGTTATCGCTTAAATAACTACGGACGCATTCTAAATACGGATAAGTTAACTATTACACATCTATTAAATCCTACAAACTTAGGGCAGTTTTTTATGAAAGAACTCTGGCATGGACTGAATAGTATTTCGATTAGTATTAAGAATCGCTCCAACTGGAAGGAAATTGTTTATTTATTAATCCCAACATACTTTATTGGAATGGTTTTACTACTTTGTTGGAGCCTTTTTCAGCTATGTTATCTTGGTAATTCACTCGGGTTGCTCTTGTTATTGCTAGGATTAACGCCGTCAATAGCAATGGCGTTTTATACAGTTTATTGCAATAACCAGTTGAAATACTTCCCCGGCTTAGCGGTTGCTTATCAGTTATATTTATTTGCCAGAGGCGCTGCGGCGTTGCGCTTACATCAACTTTGGAAAAGCTAGAGCGTTAAAAAATTAAAATTTTTTAGGCTTGCTTTAAGTCTTAAATTTTCTCTTTGAGTTAAATTCTTTGCGAGGCTTTATCTGACATAAATATCACCTGGCAGAGGTCTTTTGTTGATTATAAATTTTATTTTATAGCAACTGTCCATAGAATGTTAGAAGCCCTAATTCTACTTTCCTACTTGTTAACAGGGGC
Source organism: bacterium (assembly GCA_031385045.1). Lineage (GTDB taxonomy): Bacteria > Bdellovibrionota_C > UBA2361 > UBA2361 > CALJRW01 > JANNBC01. Next base: position 34,268 of record JANNBC010000028.1, read on the forward strand.
TTTTTATAGTCTACTCCCCTTGATTACTTTACAGTTTGCTGTATAAGCAATTTTCATCCAAGTTTATCTTTTGTGAGGAATAGAAGAGGAATTGAAAAATACCGTACATCCGAGTCCCCGACCTGACTTTTTAGGTCACAATTTTCGAATCCCAGATTCAAGTCAACCTCTTTCTGGAACTATAGTAGTAAGTAACCACCCTGATTTTCCAACTACCACCTCCGCGAGCGAATCTCAATTTCAAATACCCCCAATTAGTAGGAGTTTATCTCCGTTTTTTATGACTAGGACTGAAGATTCTGGTCAGGAATCTAATAAGGTTGATGCTGCTAGCATGCGATATAACCAGCTAGGAATTCCTTTTTATGCTGTTAGTACGTCACAGGCAGTCGAGCGCGTAATGCATACGCGTACTATGTTTAGCACTGGAGTTTTGCATGAAGAAGCTTCGCGCTTAGGTGTGCGACCTGAGTGGATCAATGCTCATCATCATGAACAAACAATGGTTGCAATTGCTGAGCAACCACTGCCAATTACTAGTATCTTTGGTAAGCTGGGAGCAGCTGGAAGCCCAGATGCGATGCGTCGCTCTTTGCTCAGTATGAAAGAGATGGCTCAGGAATTGAGCAAAGCATCAGGGGAAGAAGTAGCAATTGGAATGTTGGCATCTCTAGAGCACTTAGTAACGAAAAGTGGCTTAACAAGTGCTCTGTATCTATTACTTCCAAACTTAAATAAGCCAGGGGCTACAACTATTGATCGGGCACGTTTGCTTACTCATGCTGAATTAAAAAAAGCAGAAGGGCAGCCATTTAGAGATCTAAAGATTAATCCAGTTCAGATTCTGCAGATTGAGCAAATGATGCTCGAGATTTCTCGCCAAGCAACAATTGCGCAAAAGAAACTAACTGCTACTGGAAAGCCATTAGTTAATGGTTCCAAGGTTGCCTTTGATCGTATTGGTAAAAATCGTGAATTAGCAGTAACCTTTCAGACGAACATTCTAGATCAGGCTCTTAAAGATCAAGGTTTATATATTAATCAGCTATTACCAAGTTCTCCCGCTGTAGATTACTGTTCTTTTGTGGCAGCAATGAATTCTGGAATTATTAAATCAATAGTTCCTGATATCAATTTTGTTACAGAAGATACTCGCTCCACAGATTTGCTAACAACTACAGGTGTTGCTGATTGGGAGAAGTTTCTTTCTGCTTTTATCAAAGCTGGCATTCTATCTCCAGAGTCTCCAATTCTAAGGTTAAAGGTAAAGCAAGAAGATGGTAGTTATAGTTTTGTTATGCTTAGAATTGATCAATTAAATGGCCAAGAATCCACGGCGATTGATTCTAAAGGTAATATTTATAAATTAGTTGAGTTACAAGAGAAAAGTTTGCAACACTATCATGAGACTGGGGCACCACTATTTGTACCAGCAGCAATTTTTCGCTACTGGGCTAACTTTGCAGTAGGTAATTCAATTATTCTAGAAGACGGTATGCCCTATCAGTTGTTGACAGATTTACATATGGCCATGGGAACAACAGAATTTTGTTTAGAGCCTAGAGGTTTAAATATTTTTCCATATACGGATCTTTGGAAAAATTTTGACCCAATTGATCCGTTAAAGCCCTACCATGGGATCGAGGAGAGCTTTACCGCCCTTGATTTTATTGATCCAGCGAAACATGTTCGGGCTTAATCAGGAAAAGCTGGGGCAGTTAGTTGATTTAATTAATCAAGAAAAGCTCGATGCGATGCTACTTTTTTCTAGTAGAGCAGATTCTAGACTTAGTCTCTGGCTGGCAAATATTCTTTGTCCTTCGGCTTTCCATTATTTATTAATTACTAAAGAGCGCTCTTATTTTATTGAGGTTAGTTACCGAGTAGAAGCATTAAGCAGAATTACGAATTTGCCTGTTGTGCCATTTGCTGATGAAGATTTAATTGATCAATTTTTAAAAGATCATCTAAAAAACTTTAAGCGAATTGGATTAGCTGGCGATATTCCCTATTATCATTTGAAATATTGCACTGCTGAGACAGTTGATTTGCACACAGCAGTTGTTTCCCTTTTAGTTGATAAGAACTCCGAAGCAATTGCTGGAATTAAAGCTTCGGTTGATTGTTTAAGTGCTTCACTCCAAATGCTCCGAGCTGAAATGCGACCAGGATGGAGTGCCAAAAGAATTGCTCAAAAATTGGCCAGTTATTTACTAGATCTTGATGCTACTCCTGCTTTTAATACCTCTGTTGCAATTGGAGCAGAACTTAAAACAAGTACGATTGCTATTCCCTCTGAAAAATCAATCTGGTCAGAAAATAATCCTTTGTTAATTGATTGTGGTGCTAAGCTTGGTGGTTATTATACTGATATTACCAGAATGTTTTTTGTTGAGGAGTCTTCTGGTCTACAAGCAGCTTATCAGAACTTATGCCTTGCCCAGAGGCAGACAGCTGAGAAGATTCGTGCTGGTACTAGCCTGCAGCAACTTTATCAGACAATGAAGTCAGAGTTGTCGTTGGTTAATTTAGATTCAAGATCATTAGAAGCTGCCGACTTAGGACATGGAATCGGTTATGCTTTGCATGAAGATCCGATGTTTTTTCGGAAAGAGAATGCTAATTTCCTGTTGCAAGCTGGAAATATAATTACAATTGAGCCTGAAATAATTTGTGAAGATTTGCGAATTAGAGTTGAGGATATGTTTTTAATTAATCAACATGGCAGTACTTGCTTAACTTCAAAAATCTAATCAAACTTAGATATTCTTGCTACTAGATTCCATAACGCTTGCCACCACTATTTTTTTCTTCTACTGGTAGCTCAATCACAAATCGTGTCCCATGCGGTTGATTTTCAAAAACTTTAATCTTACCTTGATGATCTGCTACGATTGTTGCAACGATTGCTAGCCCTAAGCCACTACCATCTATTTTCGTCGTAAAGTATGGATCAAAAATCCGTGGACGATCTTCTGAGGTGATCCCAATTCCATTATCGCCAATTTCTAGAACAGCTAGACGGGGAGAAGCTTGTTTGGTAGTAATTTTCACTAGGCCATTAGTTGGTTTCTTGAGCTGAATAGCCGAAATCGCATTGTCAATTAAATTTGTAATACAGCGACGAAACTGTGCGGTGTCTAAAGCAACCGGCTTTAGTTTTAAGTCTGCTTCAAAAGCAATTTTAAAATTTATTTGTTTATCTTCGTAAGATTGTAGGACTTCGGCAATTAAATCATTTAGATCTGAACTTGTAAGCTCCGCAAGGGGTAGGCGTGCGAATTTAGAGAACTCGTCGATTAACACCCTAATTACTTCCGTATTTTGTACGATAGTTTCTGCTGCTTTTTCCCTTTGTGTTAAGTTTAAGTTTTCACCCTGCTGGATAATTCTTTGCGCTGAAAGTTTAATGGGGGTTAGGGGATTCTTAATTTCATGAGCTAGCCTTCTGGCTGCTTCACGCCAAGTAGCAATCTTTTGAGCTTGAATTAAATCACTAATGTCATCAAATAGAATTACGGTTCCTAGAGTTTGATTATCCTGGTTAATAACTTTCCCAATGGTGACAATAATTTCTTTTTGTTGATTATTAATCTGACAGGTAATTTTTTTCTGTACAATGTCAGAATCCAAATCTTGGTAGCGCTGCTTTAATAGAAAGGGCACAACGAAGTCATGAATTTTCTGAAAATTTGTCGAGCTTAAAAGTTCTTGCATGTTTAAGTTTGCTGATTGCTCTAGGAGGTAGTCTGGGAAAAGCCGGCGGGCAGCTTGGTTGGCTGCGATTAACAAGTTGTCTTGATCTAGGCCAATTACCGCAACTGATAGATTATCAAGGATTGTTTCCGTGTAAATTCGACGAAGGTTAAGCTCCTCTTCGCTAGTTTTTAAATCTTGCACCATTTCATTAAAGGATTCTGTTAGTTCGCTGAGTTCATCATCACCTTGGGTGGTAATTTGGATTTGATAATTTCCGGCGGCCACTTCTTTTGTACCAGCTGAAAGTTGTCTTAGAGGTTCAGAAATTTCCCGAGCTAGATAAAATCCAAACCAGATTGCTGAAAATAAAATGATACCTGTAATAATTGCTAAGCTTAGGAGGTAGCTAGCTTTAAGCGGTGTTTTAAAAAGTTGCAATTGACCATACTCTTTAAAACCACGTTGAATTGCTTCCAGGCTGCTGGTAATTTCAGGATCAATCCTTTTAGTTAAGATTAAAACGAGAGTTTTATTTTCTCTAGCAACCAGTTGGTAAAGTCGGATAAATTGATTACTGCCGATATTTTCAACTAGAATTCGCTGATTTTGTTCTTGATTAGGAAAGTTCTTATTATTTATTTTTGGCTCGGCTAAATCTGGGATTTCGTTAATGATACTACGGTCTGCTAGTATTTCTTGCCCCTCTTGATCATAGATCGCTAAAGAGAATAACTGTTGTTTATTACGCAATTCTCCTAAAAGACTTTTCGTCGAAAGTTCGTCATCTAAGATGCTCAGACTATTTTTAATAACAGAGGCAACTTGTCCAGAATCCTCCAACAAGCTTTGCTTTTCTTGTTCGATATAGGTTTGAGAAATAAATAGGGCATTGTTCACAACGGAAGTTACCTGTGCATTAAACCAGCCGGAGGTGGCCCGCGAGATCAGCCCCGTTGCTAAAAAAAACATAATTAGAGTAGGGATTAAGGTTAGTAGTAGAAAAGCACTAACTAACTTTTGGCGTAGTTTGGATCCTAAGATCTTATTTCGTCGGTCAAAGAAAAGTTTGATTAAGTTTCGCCCAACGGCAAAGCCTAAGGCGACTAGCAATAATAAATTAAGGTTAAATAAGCCAACAATGAAAATACTTTTTGAGGAGCTTCCCGTTAGGCTTTCTGGTTGAATAAAGAGAATGGAGCAGGCTACAACAAAGGTTAAAAGGACAAAGATTGTCCACCGAGTGGTTAGGCTTTTTCTTAGCCAACGCAAAAAAGTTTGGATGGCTTGGAGAATCATTTCAAGTTTAAAGGAAAATTTTTCCAGCCAGTACTAAATCCACTAAGTCTTAAGAACCCCAAGGTTAGATAATAAGATAATTCAGAGAAGGTTTTGCTATATTCACCACGACATTCTGAGAAGCCCCGAGCTTGAAGATAACTAGTAGGAGTTAAGTTAGCTTTCTTAAAAAATTCTAGATTGAAATCTTCCATTGTTCTGAGCGCAATTAATGCTTGTTCTCGATGTTCAAAAGTTTGTCCCTCAGGGAGTTTCTGATCTCGGTGTCGGTCAGTAATTATTTGATAAGAATTACTGATTGGATTCCAAGAAAGAAAATGAGTTTCTACCATTGTCTTGGAGCAATTACCCCAAAAGTATTTCGCATCACAAACTTTTATTTCAAAGCGATAGCGAATTTCTTGCCCATTATCTAAGCATTCCTTCACAATGGAGTCTTTGCCTGTCACTTCGATCGAGAGAATTTTGGGATTTAAATTATTTTTTTGAACATTAAGCTCAGGACTTGCTAGTACGATTAATAATGGAAAAAATATTTTTGCTAGCATTACAGTAACTTTAAGTTGTCATTAGGTTTGATACTAAGCCCCAGATGCAAGTAAGCTTCTTCCGTCACTACTCGACCTCGGGGAGTTCGAGCTAATAGTCCTGCCTGAATTAGAAATGGTTCATAAACATCTTCGATTGTTTCTCTTTCTTCAGATAAGCCAACAGCTAGGGTTTCTAAGCCAACTGGCCCACCTTTAAAGTTCTCAATGATAATCTTTAGTAGCGATCTGTCCATTTGAGTTAGTCCGAGTTGATCAATTTCTAAGAGGCTCATGGCGCCTTGTACCGCATCACGATCGATAACTCCGGTCCCTTTTTCTTGAGCAAAGTCACGAACCCGTTTTAGAATTTTGTTAGCAATTCTTGGTGTGCCCCTAGATCTTTGACCAATTTCTAAGGCTGCCTGATTTTCAATGCTAATTGATAGTAAATCTGCGGATCTCAAAACAATTTGTTGTAGTTCCATAGGGGAATAAAACTCTAATCGGGCTGTGATTCCAAAACGATCTCTTAGGGGAGATGTTAGCATTCCAGATCTAGTTGTTGCTCCAATCAGAGTAAAAGGTTTTAGAGGAATTTTAACTGATTTAGCGGCTGGCCCTTGTCCAATTAGGATATCAATTTCAAAGTCTTCCATCGCTGGATAAAGCACTTCTTCAACAACTCTTGGTAGTCGATGAATCTCATCAATAAATAAAACTGAGTTGGCTTCCAGGGAAGTGAGCATCGCAGCTAAATCCCCAGGTCTTTCAATCACTGGTCCGGAGGTGCTTTTAAAATTTGTTCCTAGTTGATTAGAGACAATTCGAGCTAGGGATGTTTTTCCAAGTCCAGGTGGCCCATACAATAAAACATGGTCTAAAGGTTCTGAGCGGTTCTTAGCAGCTTGGCAGGCAATCTGGAGATTCTCCTTTGTTTTATCTTGACCGATATAATTGTCAAAGGCGGTGGGGCGTAATTTAATAAAACTGATTTCTTCAGGGTTAAGTGGGGATTCTTCTGTTAAATCGGCACTTAACCAAGTGGTGATCTCATCTAAATTATTACTGGTACTCATTAGCGCAGTATATACTTAAAAGTGAAAGGTTTTCCAGCTCAGAAAGTTTTATCTTAAGTCAGGTCTGAATTGACTAAGACAGAAATGTTAGTAGATTATTGCAATGCTCTATCATCGTCCAGAAACAGTCTATTCGCCTAGTGATTATAATGAGTTGCTGAATTTATTTAAGGATAAAATAAGTATTGATATAATTCTTTTTAGGACCAAAGAGGCGGTAGAATTAATCAAGAAAGCAATCGATGCTGGTCATTTACAGGAGAGTAAGGTTGATTCTGGTAGTCGAAACTTACTTTTTTTGACTAAAATAGGGTCTCGAATATTGCCTGTCGACAAAATAGCTAAATTTAATGCATTATGTACTAGGTTTTTATATTCATCTTGCTCCTTAGTATATTTAGAGTCATGAAGCGAATTAGCTTTTTTCTTGTTTTCGTCATTTTAGTTTCCTCTAATGCTTGGGCTGGGCCAATTTACGTGTATCGTGAATCAGATGGGACGAAAAGATTTACTACTAAAAAGCCACCAAGTAGTTTTGATGCGGAAGTCTATAGCGCTAGTGGGAAGTTCTCACGCTATAAGGGGAATGGTGTGCGATATTCAATTTCTCCAGCCTCTGTTTACAGCTATTCTCGGATTCGACCACTTAATAATAAAAAGTTTGATCAGATTATTGCCAGTGCTTCTGTTAAGCATGGCCTTGCTCAAAACTTAATTAAGGCTGTCATTCATGCTGAGTCTGGTTTTAATCCCCATGCAGTCTCACCAAAAGGTGCTTTAGGTCTAATGCAATTAATGCCTTTTAACTTAAGAACTTACGGAGTTAAAGATCCCTATTCGCCAGAGCAAAATATTAATGGTGGGACAAAAATGCTTTCCAGGCTATTAAATCAGTATTCTGGGAATATTAGTTTAGCACTTGCTGCTTACAATGCTGGTGAAGGGGCTGTCCAAAAATATCGTGGGGTTCCACCATTTGCTGAGACTGTTAACTATGTCAGGAAGGTCTTGAGACTTAAGGCGATGTATTAACAAAGCTTAGGAGCTTTAGTCTATACCGTTAATTTTTCACATATACTATATTTACAAAAAACACTCTAGGCTTAAGCATTTCCAGAGCATTACAATTAGCTAAAAATTTCCCATGATTCGCTATAAATCAAATTTACCGAACAACCTAACTGTCCTGCGACTAGTCCTCATCCCCGTGTTTGTAGTTTTAATTGAATTGGAAAGCTTTGTCTGGGCGGCTGCTTTGTTTGCGATTGCCGCAATCACTGACTACTTAGATGGTTACTTAGCTCGTAAGTTAAAATTAGTTAGTGATTTTGGTAAGTTAATGGATCCCTTGGCAGATAAACTCTTAGTAATGTCGGCATTAATTATGTTAGTGGGACAAAGAGATTTGTTTAATGCTGCTCCTTATGTCCCAGCTTGGATTGTAGTTATGGTTTTGGCACGAGAGACATGGGTAACTGGCTTAAGGGGTTTAGCTGCTAGCTCAGGTAAAATTGTTGCTGCAAGTAGTGCTGGGAAAATTAAAAGTTTTTTACAGATGTTAGCAATCGTTTTTTTGCTCCTTCACCGCATGCCCCTTTTTGAAATTGCCTCTTATGAAATCAACGCTAATTTCATTGGAATGAGACTATTAATTGTTTCTTTAGTTTTCTCTTATTGGGGGGCTTTGGAATATACCTTTCTAATCCTTGGTAGTGATAAAACTCAGGTTGACTTGGAAGAATAGCATCCTAGCCGACATCCCTAATTACTTCTAAATAATAATTTGTTTCTGCCATTACTACAAAGTACTTGAAGTAAAGAAGCATTCTCGCTATAACAAATTAGCAATCTATGGATCTCAAGGAATCAAGATTTTCCTTGTTTTTAAGCAATCTTATGGAAGAAAGTCCTTCCCCCAGAAGCTTTGATTGTCGCTGTTTTTTTTGTAATTAAGAATTTGTAATGCAAGTAAGTCGTATTGAAATATTTGGGTTTAAGTCCTTTATGGACCGATTAGTTTTATCATTGGATTCTGGAGTTACTGGAATTGTTGGGCCGAATGGTTGTGGTAAATCAAATATTGTTGATGCGGTTCGCTGGGTACTTGGAGAGACTAGGGCTAAGAACCTGCGTGGTGGTGTTCTCGAGGATGTTATTTTTAATGGAACAGAAAAGCTTCGACCTCTCGGCTTAGCAGAAGTTTCACTGTGTTTAAAATCCCAAGGAGAAAACTTTCTAGAAGATTTAATTTCCCCTGATCTGGAAGCACGGTTAATCGCTGAAATGTCAGAAGATAGCGAAGGCGCAGATAGTGAAGAGGAAGTCTCGGATCCATCAGAAATAAATGAAACGGGTTTAGAACTTACTGATGGTGGCGTAAAGGCTGATTTATCTGAAGAAGAAGCCTCGATGGATCTACGTTCAAAGATGGAAATCTCCCGTGCTAACATTGCCAGTCTGAGCGTGGGAAGTTTATTAGAGAAGTTTTCTTGGTTAAAAAATGCCAGTGAAGTTCAAGTTACAAGACGTCTATATCGTAGTGGGGAGTCTGAGTGTTTTATTAACCGTGTGCCTTGTCGTTTAAAAGATTTAAAAGACTTTTTTCGCGCCGTTGGATTAAGTGCTAAGGGCTTTACAATTGTTGCTCAAGGAGAAATTTCTAATATTATTACTTCCAAGCCAGAGCAGCGACGTAAGCTTTTAGAAGAAGCTGCTGGAGTACAAGGTTTTCGTGATCGAATTAATTCTACTCAATCCAGGTTAAACGAAACAACTGCTAATATTGAAAGACTTGATGATATTATCAAGGAAGTCAGTCGTCAGGTGGCAACCCTGAGACGCCAAGCAACTCGGGCGGAGAATCGGGAAGAGTTAAAAGCTGAGATTATTGAATTAGATTGGCAAATCTATCGACATCAGTTAGTCACCTTACAGCAAAGAGGAGAGCAGATTAAAGCTAAACTTGCTGAAGCATTATCAACGGAGGAGTCTGCCGATCAGAAATTTCAGGAGTCTCGTGGCAACGATCTCGCCCTTCGGAATGAGCTAGTGGAGCTTGATACTCAAAGTGATACCTTTCGGACCCAATTAGATCAGTTTCGAAACCAGCTTACTGCAATAGTTAACGAGCGAGCTAAGAGAGCAAATCGTTTAAGTCAGTTGAAAAGTAGTTTAAGCTCTGCCGAGAATGAGCAGAAGTCTTTTATCGAGCGAGTTCAAGTTTTATCGGAACGAGAAGAACAAGCTAAGACTGGCCAGGAAGAAATTAAAAAGTTACGTGCTGAGTTACAACAAGAGATTGATCAGGTTGATCAAAAATCTAATCAAGTCGCTGAACAGTCATATCAAACTCTGAAGCAGCTTCGAGAAAAATTACAAGAAAAAGAGAAAGAGTATCGACGTCTTAGAGAATCTTCTGTCTCTTACAATACAGAATTTAATACTCTTTCTAAGCAAATTGAATCAAATCTAAAACCACATGAGCTAAAAAATTTAGCGCGGGAATTAGGCCTTGGGCAAGATTTAAAAGTTTTACTTGATGGAATTAAAGTTGAAAAGCAGTATGCGGAAGCTTTAGAAGCAGTGTTAAGTGATAGTGCCTCTTTTATTATCAATGACAATCCTCAAGCTCTAGCTAAAAGCTTTGCTAGTAAAAATTTAAAAGCAAAAATTTCACTTGGGATAATTAAGTCAGAAGTTACTTCCGAGATCAAGCTACTGGAGACTCCTTTTCCAGCTTTGTACTCACTGATCTCTTGTGAGCCAGAATTTAGTAGTGCAGTGTGGAGTGTTGTTAAGGATTATTATTTAGTTCCAAATTTAGATCAGGCTTGGGAGTATTTTCAAAAAAATCCCGAGTCTAAGATTCGCTTAGTAACCCCCGAAGGTGTTTTGGTTCAGCCTAATTTAGTTTACTTTGCTTCAAAGAGTAGTGGTTTGTTAAAGATTAAAGCTCGCATTGAAGAACTTTCGGCATTAATCACTCAAAATAATTCTGACTTAGAAGTTACTAAGATAGCGCAAGAGCAATTGGCACTGGAACTTAAAAATGCCCAAAGAACTTATGATGCTGAACAAGCTGAGATTCGTGCTACGCAAGCAAGGACTCGAGAGTTAGTGAATCGCTTAGGAGCATTAAATGGTCGTTTGCAAGCTGAGTCACGAGTGATTGATCAGATCTCTTTTGATTTATCAAAGGTCAGAGCCTCAATTGAAAGTAATAAGCAACGTATCTCTCAGGTAACTCTGGAGCTAGTCGATTTTGAAAATCAGCCTGGCCTTGATTCTGAGCAAGAAACTAAGCTTCAGTTAGAATTAGAAAGATGCACGGCGAGTTATCAGGAGCATGAAGTTAAGCATAAAGCTATGCGACAAGAATATCAGGCTGTTAATAATCAAATTAATGAACTGAGAGATCGCTTAGATGCAGCTAGACGTCAAACTTCAGAAGTTCGTTTGTTAGAGCAAAAAAGAGATTTAGAGCAGTTATCCACTATTGAAAAAATTGTTGCTGACTATGGTGAGAATTATGCGGAGAATTTTCCAGTTACTAATTTAACTGAAGGAAGTTTGATGGATAACACGCTATTTAGCTCTGCCCGTGAGAAATTAGGTCAATTAAAGTCTCGCTTGATCCGCGAAGGTGAGATTGATCCTGAGTCGATTATTAGATATCAAGAAGAAAGCGAGCGACTGGCTGATTTAGAATTACAGCGTAAAGATCTATCTGATGCTCTAAAAACAATTAGACAGTCTTTGGAACAGTTGACGATTACCTCAGTTAAACGTTTTCAAGAGACTTTTTCTAAAGTTTCCGAGAATTTTTCTCGCTTAATCCCAAAGCTCTTTGGTGGTGGAATGGGCAGTTTAGAGTTAACAGATCCAAATAATCCCTTAGATTCTGGTCTAGATATTGTTGCTAAGCCTCCTGGGAAAAAATTAAAGAGTATCGACTTAATGTCTGGTGGTGAAAAAGCAATGTGTGCCACTGCTTTAATTGTAAGTATGTTTTTAGTTCGACCAAGTCCACTTTGTATTTTGGATGAGGTTGATGCGCCCCTAGATGAGGCGAATTTAGGCCGGTTCTTATCGGTAATTAAAGAAATGAGTTCTGAAACACAATTTTTGTTAGTTACTCACAACAAGCAATCGATGTCGATGGCTGATAAGCTTGTTGGTGTGACTATGGAGCAACCTGGTTCCACTAAAGTCTTACAAGTTAGCCTGCAAGATGCTTATTCTCATGTTGCCTAGATCATTGCCTTGAGGAAGCGCTATTGAACATCAATTTATAAGGTAATTACCCAACTGCTTCGCACTTGATCGGCTAATTGCCGTTTAATTTTCATTAATTTTCAATATCACTTGGTATAACTCCTGTTGTCTAGGGCAGTGATTTGATTTAATCTAAAACAACGCGGTATCTCCCCATTTAATTATTTAAGCCCTCTATGGAATTATTTTACGCTTTTATTACTCCTTTTTTAGAATCATTGGAAAATACCTTTGGTTTCGATACATTTTTAAGGTACGGCGGATCAACTGCACAGTTGGAGTTAACTGTCTTAATCATGAGTATGTCGCTAGCCATTGGATTTTTGGCAGTGTTCCTAATGATGGGTAGGTCTTCTCGCCAAATTAGAAAACTTCAAAATAACTCTCAAGAGTTAACCTCTGGAATTCGTGGAAAACTTGAAAGGTTAGAGCAAGAGTTTAACCAGCTAAAGAGTACGCAGATTCGCAATCAGGAGATTAATGCTGATAAGCTTGCTAAGATTGCAGAAGTTTTAGAACAAATAAAAAAAAAACGACTGAACCCAGCTGACACTGGATTAATAGATCTGGCTGGTGATTTAGAAGATTCACAGCATTTAAATTTAGATCAGTTAGTTGCCAGTGCAACAGATTTAAATAAAACAGAAACAATTATTTTAGAAACCCCGGCAGAATCCTTGTCGGAGGAGATCCTTGCTCCGCTTGAAGAGAAATTAGCCAAAACTAGAACGGGCTTATTTGGTAAAATCAAAAGCTTATTTTCTACCAATTCTACAATTGATTTAGCAGATTTAGATCAGATTGAAGAGTTATTAGTATCAGCGGATCTTGGCGTTAAGACATCTCTTAGTTTAATTGAAGAGACACGGCGGGTAGCAACAGGAGAGAAAGATTTAAGCTTAGATCGCCTGCTAAGCCATACGAAACAACAAGTAAAACAGATCTTAATCCATAATCAACAAGAAGAATTTCCAATAACACCGCAGGATCAACAAGAGCTTTTTGTAGTCTTAGTAATTGGGGTTAACGGAGTTGGAAAAACAACGACTGTGGCCAAATTAGCTAGTAAATGGGCAGCTGCTGGTAAGAAAGTTACCATGGCAGCCGCTGATACATTCCGAGCTGCTGCTGTTGAACAGTTACTTGAGTGGGGTAAGCGACTTGATGTTCCAGTGGTTCAAGGGGATGTTAACGCCAAGCCAGCAACTGTTGTTTTTGAAGCAATTGATCAAGCTTTAAAAAACAAGTCGGATATTTTAATTATTGATACAGCAGGACGACTTCATAATAAAGCTAATCTAATGCAAGAACTGGAAGGTATTGGTAACGTAATTCAGAAAAAACTAAATCGTTCTGCTAATGAAACAATCTTAGTCGTTGATGGTGCTACTGGGCAAAATGCCTTGCAGCAAGCCAAAGAATTTAATCAAATTATTCCTTTAACAGGTGTGATTGTCACTAAGCTTGACGGGACTCCAAAGGGTGGAATTGTTGTGGCAATTAAATCTGAGCTGAATATTCCGATTCGATACATTGGAGTTGGTGAGTCTGCTAATGATTTACGAGTTTTTAATGCTAGTGAATTTACAGAGGCAATTTTTTCATAAGTTCTAGTTTTTACTTAATATTATAGAAATTTATAGTCGACTTCTGAAAAGTAATGTTCATCAATAGTCAGCAGCAGAATGTTATTCCACCTAGCAGTCGTTCTCGCCGATTATCTTTCATCTCACTTCTCCTATTGGTTCCCGCACCAAGCATTGGAGTTGTAATGGCTATGTATATAGTACCCGGTATCGTTGGCCAAACTATTTTTACAATCAGTAAAATTTGGTTAGTATTATTTCCGATTGTCTGGATTTATAAATTTGATCGAGAAAAAATAGTAATTCCACAGCTATCAACTAAGGGGATGAAGATTGCTTGCCTAGCAGGATTAATAATTTTTTCTGGAATCGCCATATCCTATTTTATAGTTAATTCATTTGGTTTAATTGATCCAAAAACTATTTCTTCCAAAGTTAAAGCAGTTGGCTTGGTGAGTCCTCAAATATATTTTATTGGAGCTATTTATTGGTGTACGATTAATTCTTTGATTGAAGAATATGTCTGGCGCTGGTTTGTATTTACAAGATGTGAAAAGCTAATGCCCCAAATTTGGGCAGTATTTGCTTCGGCGTTATTTTTTACGCTACATCATTTCTTTGCCTTATATACTTACTTTAGTCTTCCGATGACAATAGTAGCTTCGATTGGAGTTTTTATTGGGGGAACAACTTGGTCATGGATTTATCTTCGCTACCGAAATATATATGCTTCTTATCTTAGCCATGTCTTTGCCGATATCATTATTTTTCTGATTGCCTATCAGCTAATTTTTTAATTTTTGATATTTTTTATTACGCTAAGAATATCTTCTCTAAGATTTAATCTTTGTTTTACAAAACTAGGTTGTTTTGGTGTTAGTCCCAAAATATCAGGTGTTACAAAAACTTCCGCGTCGCAATATTGACCTGAGCCAATACCAATAGTTGGAATTGTTAGTTTTTTAGTAATCGCTTGAGCTAGTTCTTCGGGAATGCACTCTAGTACAATGCTAAAAGCCCCGGCTTCTTCAACTGCCAGAGCATCTTCCATGATTTTGTTTTCACTAAAGACCGAGTTTTTACCACCTTGTTTTTTGTGCCCACCAAGCGCATGAAAAGATTGTGGTGTTAAACCCACATGACCCATGACCGGAATATCAAACTGGGTTAAGAACTTGATTCTTGATTGAATATTAACACCACCCTCCATCTTGACAGCTTCGGCTTGTCCTTCTTGGATGACCTTGCCGGCATTTCTCAGCGCTACTTCGTTAGATTCTTGGTACGTTAAGAATGGCAGATCCGTTACTAGTAAACTTTTAGTGCAAGCCTTAGCCACGCACCTTGAGTGATAGACCATTTGTTCTAAAGTTACTGATAATGTGTTTTTCTCACCTTGAATAATATTTGCTAGTGAATCACCAACTAGAATTATTGCTACTTCAGCTTCATTTAGAATTTGAGCGATAGTAAAGTCATAAGCTGTATAGGCAGAGAATGATTCTTTATTCTTGTAGCTTTTAATTGCGGGGACAGTGATTTTTGTCATGACTCTTCTTTGTGGGTGTATATTGCTAAAACGAGCTAAGAAAATACTGAATTTAAGGTGCAAGTGCAAATCGCTCGGTTATCTTAAAGAACTAGTTGAATTAATTGAAGATAACAGAGCTTATTTAAGGAAGTCTTCTATAGCGCTCCGCCTCTTGATGGCCAGATACTCTAAAATATTTTTGCTCCCAGTTTGGACATGTAAAAACTTTTTGATGATCAAGTAAAACTAGGGCGTAGTTTGTCCTTAATTGATCACAGTTATTAATATCTCCAGCGTTGGAATCATAAACTACTTGAGTGCTAATTGTTCTTAGGTAATACGGAAAAGGCCAAGAAGTATTAATGGCAATTAAAATTTTCGATCCAGGGTTTTGTTTAGCTGCTGTCAGAATCTCTTGGGTTAACTCTAAGATTTGTGGATCGGTGTGGACATAGGCTAGGGGGTTTATTTCCTGTGAGGGATATTTAAAGTTGTAATACCAAGTACTGTAAATGTTACTTCCTAGGGAAACTATAATTACTAAGCTAATTAAGATCTTAAGTTGATAGTGTTTACTTATCTTCCAGAGATAAACAGTTTGCCAAGCGAGTAATAAATAAAGTGGATAGGTGATATTTAAAACCAGCCAAGGTGTTTTGTACTTTACTGGGATGGAGTAAATTGTAGTAATTAACAGTGCCCAAATTAAACAAAACCCAAAGAAGTCGGTCTCTTTTCTTCTTTTAAAAAGTTGCGTAATTAAAAATGGAGTTAAGAGAAATACTAGAATTGTCGGGGCTTCTAAGGGTAGGCCAACTGCTCGCCAGTAAGGTATCTTTATTAAATGTAAGAGATCTGTTCCCCAAAGTATTCCTAAGTAATAGCCCGCTGGCTTAAAGTGACCAGTGTCCGAATCGTTTCTTTGTAACCACTGAGGTACGGAGAGTGCAAACTCCTCTAGGCCTTTACTCCACTGCAAAAATCCTGAATAAAAAATAATAATGACAAATAGGGAGATTGCTAGTGTTTTAAAAATCTCGGAAAGCTTAGGAAACTGACGATTAATTTGCAATAAATATAAACTGGAGAGAAATAGTGCAAAACAGGTTATAATGTAGGTTTCTTTGATGCTAACTAGTGCTCCCAGAGCAATTCCGCACCAAAGCAAGTCTTTTTTCTGAGGCGACTTTAGGTAGCGATAAAGTGCAAAGGCAAATAATAAAGTAAAAAATAAGAAGCTACTTTCGTGGATTGCATAGCGGTTATAGTAAACAATTGTTGCTGAGGTTGCTATAAAAGCTTGGGAAAGTAATGTCCATCTCCAGCCTAAAAATTTTTGAAGCATTAATGGGAGCAATACAGTTCCAGTTCCAAAGAAGACGCAACTGAACCTCAAGCAAAATTCAGAATCACCAAAAAAATAAAATATTGGCCAAGTGAAATAAAAGTATAGTGGTCCATGATAATTTTCATGGGAGTAGGGATAGTAACCAAGTTCGGAGATTTGTTTTAAAAAATAATGATTTACTGTTTCATCATGATGCATCGTCCGCAGATCTAGATCGTAGATGCGCAGCAGAAACGCGCATAGTGAAATCAATAGGCTAAGGAAAAGGTACTTATTATTTTTAAAATATTGGGTGGCATTCATCTATGTCTAATTTAGTTCTTTTTAAAAGAATCTAAAAGTCCAAAACCTAGTTGGTGGAGGCGGGCATCTGTCGATTCTAGGACTAGCAAGTCATGATTGGTAATAAACTTGGGGGTGTGAAGTTTGCTAGAGAATGCACTTTGGCCTTTCCTAACATCTTTGGTGTATTTTTTTCGCGAATAGTAGAGAGTTCGTTTGTAAAACAGGAAATCCACTGCCCGGTAGGCATGCAGCTCATCTAGTAAATCTAATACTCCCATACAATAACTTGTGCCTACATACATCGCCTTAAGTTTGTTTTTAGGCAGATCTTGAATCTCCAGCTTAAAATCAGGAACAGCTTCCAGGCTTGGTGTGTAATCCCAGACATTTAATAAGTTAGCTAAATCTAAATCTTCCCCAAGTGGTGCAACTTGCTTACCTGTTAGTGTACATTCAAATTTAGGAAGGTTGGCACTGGGCATTAGGCTTTGTAGGCGGTCATTAATCAGTTTAGCAGAAATACATTTAGCATAGCTATTTAAATGTGCCCCTGATTTAACAAAGTATTGAATATTAGGTTGAAAATGATCCCCAATAACTAAATAATTAATTTTATATTGATCAAGAAAAGGTCGAAGTTTTGATAAATAACTATTTTCTGGTGACCCCACCTTTTGAGAATCTTTAACCCACTGTGGATTAAATCTAGCCTTATTGGGATGAACGACTAGCAGGAAAGTTTTGCCCTTATTTTCCATTGCAGTTTGCAGGTTTTTAATTTCTTGGGCATGTAGGTCTGGATTTGGTAGCTTCGTAATATATTTACCATTAAAATCATTGATATAGATATTATCAAATAGTGCTTTATCTTTTCCTACTAAAGTTCTGGCCGTATAGCGGCTGCTACCTAAATCAAATAAACGATAATTTATAGTATTACTAGTTTTAATCATCCAACCAAAAAGTCCGTTGTTATGCATTAACCACTCCTCCATTTGCTCCTGAAATTTGGCATGGGAGAGAGCTGGCAATGAGAAATGTGGGAAGTTCTTTCTCATGGGGGTATCTACTAAGGAAACTCTTGGTAATATTCCCAGCGAATATTGCAAGAAAGGGAAAATTAATATTCCAACAAAACAGATACTAAGAGTAAGCTTACAAACTCCTTGCTCGATTCGTAAGTTGCTAAACATTTTTTGAAAAAGTTTGATCAACATGTCCTATTAGAATTGATAATATAAAAAGGGGCTATATCCTGACTCTACCAGGGTAAGTGTTGCTAGGATAAATAATCCAAGAGCCCCAATTCCCACTAATAAGTTTTTTGCTGGGCATGCTAACCAAATCTTATCCGCCAAATCGAGTAGCTTTTTTGAAGCAGGTAAAAAGGAGCAGCAAATGCCAATTGTTAAGGCTAGCCAGCCACGATTATGAATAATCTCGGAAGTGAATTTATTATCCAAATAAAAGTGGAGTTTGTTAAGGTCAAATAAACTGCTGTAGTAAGCGCCAGCCATTTCAAAGTTAACGGAGCGAAATAAAACCCAAGTCATTAAAACTATGAAGTAAGTAATACTAACATTGATAATCTTTGGTAGTTGTTTAGAGATCTTTAGCCACCCAAGCCGATCAATAATCAAGAAGATCCCATGAAGTAATCCCCAAGAAAGAAAAGTCCAACTAGCTCCATGCCATAGACCGGAGACGCAAAAAACAAGTACTAAATTAAAATATAGCCGAGCAGCTCCGACACGATTCCCACCAAGCGGTATGTAGAGGTATTCTCTCATCCAATTAGTTAAAGAAATATGCCAACGTTTCCAAAAATCTGTGATTGTCTCTGCACTATATGGAGAATTAAAGTTTTCAGTAAACTTAAAGCCAAACATCCGAGCTAGGCCAATTGCCATGTCAGAATAACCAGCAAAGTCAAAATAGATCTGTATGGAGTAAGCAATAATTCCCAACCAGGCAAATGGAGTAGTAAGCTCACCAGAGTTAAGTGCAAAAATATTATCAGCTATTTTTCCAACTTCATCAGCAATTAAAACTTTCTTACCAAGTCCTAGGCTAAATCTTGTCCAACCTGCAAAGAAGTCTCCCGAGCGCTGAATTCGAGATTCAATCTGTTCTGCAAGATCATGATATTTAAGAATGGGGCCAGCAATTAAATGTGGGAAAAGGGAAGTAAATAATAGATAATTAGGAAAGGATTTAGCAACTACAGCAGTCTTGCGGTAAACATCAATTAGATAACTAATTTTCTCAAAGGTAAAAAAAGAAATTCCTGCCGGAAGAACAATATGTAGCCAGCTAATTGGTGTAATTCCCGACGCACTAAGCGAAAAATTAATTTGTTCCAAAAAGAAATTGGTATATTTAAAGTAGCAAAGCAGAACAATATTAAAAACTACACCAATAGTTATAAAAATCTTTTTCCCAGTTTGTTCAAATCGTCCAGATAGCCAGTAGTCCAGAAAAGAAGAGGCAATTAAGATTAGTACTACTTGTGGTGAGGCCCAGAAATAAAAAAGTAAGCTAAAAAATAGTAGAACAAGGTTGCGTTTTGTATTTGGGAATATCCAGTAGCACAGCAGGCAAAGGGGTAAGAATAGATAAAGAAATGTGAATGAGCTAAAAACCATCGTAAGCTAATATAGTCTAATTTACCGGGTACTTGCAAATTAGAATCTATTTAAATATCAATGGATTAAATAGCAATCAATGTTATTATAGGATAATTTTACAAATGGATCAGAAGCAGTTTGGCATTTGGTTTAGAGTAAGATCTACGAAGTATTTTTCTTTGAAGTATCATTTTAGAGAGTGATGTTATGCTTGAATGCTTATTTAAACGTGGAAAACCAGAGATTCTTGGCAGCTTGCCTAAGCTTGAACCTAAGGTTGGGACCTATGAAGTTACAAGTATTGATGGTGGAGATTGTACGGTGACTTTTAACGCTGATAAAAAGGTTTTAAACTTAAGACTTTATCAAAATTCCCAAGAAATTGATTTAAATACTTTTACAGGCAAAGCAAGTGTCGAAGCTGGCGGAAGTACTTTGACCTTAACGGTGAAGGAGCCAGGAGGCAAGGCTGTTTTAGATGTAAAGTATTATTGGTGTGGTGTCATCAGAGATGGAATGATTTATGAAACCCATAAATTCGATGGGCTAGATTGGAATATGACCAAATCTAAAGATAAAACCTAGTTAGAAATTGCTCTTAATTTTGAAATCTCCTTCATCAACAGATAACAATTTCAACTCGTCGTTGATCGAGGTTTCTAGAACTACCTCACGCCCCCAAAGATTGGCTACACTTCTTAGTGATTTCTCAGCATCAGCTAATTTTAAGTCTCGACCATCATGATAATGTTTTAGGTAGAGAGTCTTCTTTCGACCAAAGTCGGCATCTAAAATCTTAATAACAGGCAGGGAATTAGTTCCGGTATGATGAATTAAAGTTTGCTTGACGTCATGCCAGTGTTGTTGATCTGAGACCTTAGTAATTATTCGTTCATCACCTTTTTGTTCGTGTTGAAAGATATCCATTGAACGCATAATATCTTCAGTTAAGAATCTTCTAAGAAAGGAGATATCACGATCTGTTTCCCTAACTTCAAAAATCTTTTTTCGACCAGGAGTTTGGTTCTGCTCAGCAATGGACATCCGTGCGACTTCTTCCATGCTAAGATTTGCTTCTTGCATATTCCAGCGAGCTTCTAAGTCATTCCAAATGACAAAGCCTAAATGATAAGGGTTTAGGTTTCCTTCATGAGGTCGGATTACTTGACTGTGATTGACTAAGAATTCTAGGTGGAGACTTTGGCTTAATTGCAGGGCATTCATTAGCGTATAATGCCAGTAGCTAGCCCAGCCTTCGTTCATAATCTTTGTTTCAATTTGAGGGATAAAGTACTTACTTTCCGCATCAACAATCATTAATAAGTCCCTTTGCCATTCATCGAGGTAAGTTCCATATTCTGCGATAAATAATAGAATATCTTCATCTTCTAACGAGGAACTGGTTGTCACATTCGGGCTTTCTTGATTCTTAAGATCAAAATATTCAGCATTAGGATTAGGCTGATTAGTTGGTAGTGGGCCTTTTTGAATAATAAAATTCTTTGATCTTTGGAGAGATAGGGCATGAGCATTATCTAAGATTGCTTCCACTTGATCAACACCAATTGAAGGATCTTGTAGATAAGTATCAACGCGCCTAGCATGACTCTTAAACATTTCTAAGGTGTACTTCGCATCTAAGGAAGTTTTAAAGTAAAAATTATTAGCAAAAAAATCATTATGCCCATAAACGTGGGCAATCGTCAGAATCTGTAGGCATAGACTATTATCTCGCATGAGGTAAGCAAGGCATGGGTTAGAGTTAATTACCATTTCATAAGGTAAGCCACTCACTCCTAAGTCATAAAGTGTTTTTTGCTTTTCAAAAGATTTGCCATAAGACCAGTGTGAGTAATGTGAGGGCATCCCAGAATAAGCCATGTAGGCTAACATCTCTTCATGATCGCAGATTTCAAATTCTTGAGGGTAGCAAGTAAGTCCGTACTGATCGACAAATTTTTTGATTTTCTCATCCCAGTCCTCAAGGATATTTATAGTGATAGTCATAAGTTCTTACCGTTATAATGAGTGTTTTGAAAAACTATTTTTGTTTTTATTGCGGCGCTAAATTGGATAAATCCAATATTCACGCTCGCCGTAAATTACTATTTTTTCCAAGAAAATTTGAAATTTACTTTAAACTAATCAGCATCATCTTTGTCCTTACTTAAAAAATCTCGAAAGGCTTCCCAGAGCGTTTCTTTACTAGTGATATTTACTCGTTGAAAGTTTTTGGCCGTAACCTTCTTAAAGACATCCATCATCGTCCCGCTATAATATGTGCCACCGTCAGGTTTAATTTCTCCATAGCCAAAGAGGTTGCAAATATCACATAACTCCTCTGCTGCTTGTAGTGCTTGTTCGTTATCAGAATAGAAATTATCTCCGTCAGAACAATGAAAGGCGTAGATATTCCAATGTTCTGGATGATAACGATTCTTGATAATTTCCAATGTCTTTAGATATCCTGAAGAGATGTAAGTTCCACCAGATTCGACTTTGTGAAAGAAGTCTTCTTCCGATACTTCTTTTGCTTCCGTGTGGTGAGCTACAAAGACTAGCTCCACATTTTGATATTTTTGCCTAACAAAGTGATAGAGTAAGAAGTAAAAGCTACGAGCTAGGTATTTCTTTACTGTCCCCATCGAGCCGGAAGTATCCATGATACAGAAGATTACGGCACTAGATGATTCCTTCTCTGTTGGTGAAATATAAAAATAACGTAAATCGTCTTGGTGAAAGGGAAATGATTCTTCCTTTTCTTCGGTACTTTGATTAGTAAAAGATAGTTTGCGACGAATTCTATTTTTTGCAGACTCTAATTTATTTAAACGAGGACGAATTCCTTTTTTTCGCATTCCTTTTCGTTTGCGTCCTTCTTGAGTTAGTACTGATTTGTAGGCTTTGCGCGCTAGATCGGGAAGTTCTAGGTCTTCAAACATGATTTCGATTAGTTCTTCGATGGTAACTTCAGTCTCAATCGCATCAACTCCAGCCTGATTCCCTCCTTGTCCTTCACCAGAGCCAGGTTGCTTTGATTTACCTAGGGGATCGCCTTCTTTGGCATCACCATTACCCTGTCCTGCTCCGGGAGTGTTGTCTCCAAAAATAAAACGATGCTCTTTGATTGAACGAATCGGAACTTTGATTACTTTATTACCATTAGTTCCAATGATTGATTCTTCCGCCACAAGATCAGCGATGTTTTTACGAATGGAATCTTTAACTTTATGCTTATGCCTGGAACGATCGCGTGCCGATCTATCAGATCTCTGAGAGGGGACAGTGTAAGGTCGAAATAAAGCCATAAAGTAAATTTCAAAAATCCTTACTACAATAACTATATAACTAGTGTTTCCGCTGGCCTTGGATTTTGCTGAAGACTTTTGAGAAACACTAAGGCCGCCTTGTTAATCCTTCCATAAATTATTGGCAGCATACTTCAAGATTGTATCGATGCAATTCTCCGGATAGCCAATTCTCATTAGTTCTTCTACCATGCGTCCATATTTCTCCTGTTGATCGTCATCACGAGTACGAGACTTGGTGATAATTCTAGAAACATCCCGAACACTGCTCATCAGCTTTTTCTCAATTGCTTCTTTTAGTGGCTCATAGCTTTGGTAAGAAACTTTTTCACCTTTACGACCGACTGACCAGAGGTAAGCAATGACTTCTTGTCTAAATCCATCACTGGCAGTTCCCACAATAGCAATCTGTTCCTCGATTGATTTAAGAAAAGCATCATCAGGTGCTAATTCCTCACCTGTATTGCGATCTTTTAGTTTTTTCTTATTCACATATGCTTCGGCATGATCCAAATAGTTTTGGAAGAGGCCTTCAGCTTGTTCTTGATAAGAATAGACAAATGCTTTGGTGATTTCTTTTTCTAGAATCTGGAGATACTCTTTGTGAAGAGTGTCTTGTAAGAATTCTAAATATTTTTTTCTAATCTCATCGGACATGTCCGTTTCTTTAAGCATTTGAATTAATGCTTCACGAACACTCAGTGGGTGGATACAGTTATCTTTAATATTATCAGAAAGAGCGTTATCCAAGGCCTTCATAATAAAGCGAGTGGAAATCCCGTCCATCCCTTCATCGCGAGCTTCTTCTTTTAACTCTTGGACATTGATCTTTTTAGTTCGACCTTTCTCAACTACTTCTTCACCATTATAAAGTTTTAGTTTAGTTAATAAATCACATTTATTAGTTGGCTCTAAGCGAGTAAGGATTGCAAACATGGAAGCGATTTCAATTGTATGGGGAGCCACCTGTGTTTTGAAATTCGACTTGCTAATGATCTTATTGTAAATTTTAACTTCTTCTGAAAGCCTTAAGTTGTAGGGAACTTTAACCGTGACAATCCGATCTAGAATTGCTTCGTTGGTGTGATCACTTTTAAACTTTTTCCACTCAGCTTCATTGGAGTGAGCAACAATACAAGTATCTACATAAATCATTCCGTGACGACCTGGGGCAGGGATATGCTTCTCTTGGGTCGCTGTAATCATAGCGTGGAGGTACTCCGTTTCGTTCTTAAAGACCTCAATAAATTCCACCATTCCACGGTTACCAACGTTTAGCGCTCCAGATAGATCTAGAACTCGTGGATCACCTTCCGAGTATTTATCAAGTTTAGAGATATCTTCACCACCAATTAGCACACTGGTATCTTGGTTATTTGGATCTACTGGAGGCACAACTCCGATCCCACGTTTACTGCGAATACTATAAGAAAAAGTTTTAACAGGCACATCTTCCCATTTATCATCATATTCAGTTCTTAAATGATATCGGCAAACAGGGCATAGATCGCCCTCAATGTTTACTCCCAACATTTTACTAAACTCCTTACGCAGATGTCGGGGAATTAAGTGCAGAGGTTCCTCAAACATTGGGCAATCAGCAATCGCATAAAAAGGTGGAAGTTGTTCGAGACTTTGTTTTAAACGCTCTACCAGTGAGCTCTTTCCTGATCCTACAGGTCCTACTAGGTAAAGTACCTGACGACTTTCTTCCCCGCGAAGAGCCGCTGAGTGGAAGTAACGGACAATCTGATTAAGCGTCTTATCCATTCCATAAAATTCATCAAAGAATTCAAAGGTTTTAAGGGTATTGCCTTTGAAGAGGCGACGAAGGCGGGGGTGATCATCTAAAAGGATTTCATCAACGCCATTGCTAACAATCGATTGATACATCCGCTCATGGGCTAGTTTATAGATACTGGGGTCTTTTTTGATTAATTCGAGATATTCAAGGCAAGTGCCTGACCAAGAGTATTTTTCATGGGTTTCACGGTCTTTAGCAATCAGTTTCTTGAATTCTTCCACCATAAAGTCTCCTTAATGTCTGAGTAGTCGTCTGGAACTGCTAAAAACTTAATAGTAGGTACTATTTCGTAATTAATATAATTGTAACTGTTTGGATATCGGGACGCAATGATATGATTCAGCTTGTTTTGTAAAAAAGTAACTATTTTTTGCTGAAATCAGGAAAATTTACTATAAAGATTACCTATTGGTTTTTGAGATAACGGTATGTTTGATAAGTTTAAAGAAGAATGTGGACTAATGGCCCTTTGGAACGTACCTGAGGCTGCTAACTTAGCATACCTTGGTCTCTATGCTCAGCAACATCGTGGGCAGGAAGGGGCAGGGGTTGTTTCTTTAGATCGTGAAAGTGGAAAGTTCTGTGTTCATCGTGGACTTGGCTTGGTTAATGAAGTTTTTGCTAACTATGATTTCTCTCAGCTCGTTGGGCGGGCTGCAATTGGACATGTTCGTTACACTACAGCAGGTGGGAATCAATTAACAAATGTTCAGCCGTTTTTCTCCGAAGTTTCTACGGGAAATGTAGCCATCGCTCATAATGGTAATTTAGTTAATGCCGAAGCACTTAAAAAGAACTTAATCGCCGAAGGTTCCATTTTTCATACAACTTCAGATACTGAAGTTATCTTGCACTTAATTGCCCAGGGTAAAAATAAAACGGCTCGACGAGAATTAATTTTTAATGCGATTAAGGAAATTAAAGGGGCATATTCTTTAGTAATTTTATTTGATGATTCATTATTCTTAATCCGTGATCCAAATGGTTTCCGACCACTTTCAATTGCAAAATTAGGGGAGGGATATGTTGCTGCTTCAGAAACATGCGCTTTTGATTTAATTGGAGCTGACTTTCTACGTGATGTAGAAGTTGGTGAGGTAGTCGAGATTGATCGCGATGGCAAGATGACATCACACTTTCCTTTTGGAAAGACCAAGCAGTCACCATGTATTTTTGAGTACGTTTATTTTGCTAGACCTGATTCTCAGGTCTACGGAAAAAATGTTTATGGTCGTCGCAAGGCAATGGGACGTAAGTTAGCGCAGGAGCATCCGGTAGAGGCTGATGTTGTGATCGCTGTGCCAGATTCTGGAGTTCCCGCTGCCATGGGTTATGCCGAAGAATCAAAAATTCCTTTTGAACTAGGACTAATTCGTAATCATTACATCGGGCGAACATTTATTGAGCCGCAACAAGCGATTCGTGATTTTGGGGTTAAGATCAAACTCAATTCGAATCGTGATTGTTTGGAAGGCAAAAAGGTTATTGTTGTTGATGATTCCATCGTCCGTGGAACAACTAGTCGCAAATTAGTTAAAATGTTGCGAGATGCTGGTGCTAAAGAAGTTCACTTAAGAATCTCTGCTCCTCCAACAACAGATCCTTGTTACTATGGAATCGATACTCCAGAAAAATCTCAATTAATTGCCTCACATAATGACATCGAGCAGATTCGTCAGTACTTAGATGTTGATAGCCTAGGATATTTAAGCCAAGCAGGTCTCTATGAATCTGTGGAAGCAGAAGAAGGAACTTTCTGTGATGCTTGCTTCTCGGGGAATTATCCGATTAAGCCCGCTTAGTTCGTTTTAAGATTGCAAAGTCCAAAATAATCTTAACTACAGCACTGGTTCATATTCCAAGCTTAAGAAAATGGAGTAGTTCTTTTCCAGTAACACTTCTCGCGCTGATAATTTTTATAGATAAATCCAAGGGTCTTCCCTTTGAAAATCCTAAAAATATCATTTCCAATCAGTAAATATTTAACTTTTTGTTTATTTAAAAGTTGAGGATAGGAATTTTGACTGTAAATATCTTGATTGGTAATCTCTTCGTAAATTCGCATGGCGGGTTGATAGTTAATAATCATAGGGGAGGCGCTTCTTACAAATCCAAAACCGGGACAAGGGTTAGTAAACTCTTCCACGGTATAATCCGCTTGATTGTCATAATTAATTCTTTGGTAGTTATCTTCTAAATATTTAAAATATTGTTTGTTGGGGTTTTGGAAATTTATTAAATGACGCCAAGAAAAATATGAAATAACTACTAAGCAAAGAAGTGTACTAAAAATTTGCAGGGTATTGTGAGGAAGATATGGAGTATTAATTTTTTGTAGAATGCAATCTATACAACTCCAAGCTACCCAACTAGCTAGAGTAGATAATAAGACCATAAAAATCAGATCGTATTGGAGCCAGAGACCAAAAATTTTACCAAGTAGGAGTCCAATGATTGTGCTTAAAAGTAAGAATCTGTTTTCTCTGTTAAGCGTATCTTTCTTTTTGCAGGTTAAACCCCAAATGAACAATGATCCTAATAAAGAACCACAAATCAGCCAATCATACTTAAAAAGGATCTGGTAAGTAAATTCCCATGAGCGTTCTTTTTCAGGGCTAAAAGCAAGTAAGAAGTTAAAGATTAAATTAGATTGTAAGTATCCCTTTAGGTTGCCAATGCAATACATTATTAGCAAAACCGTTAAGAAGGTTAGGCTTAGCCCCAATAGAAAATTTTGTAATAGCTTAGCAATCTTTTTTTGATCCTTAAACTTAAAATAAATAATTGTAATCCCAGCTAATAAACCAATTAGCCCAGAGGCAGACTTTAAATTAGTAAGTAGCATTAGAGTGAAAAAGAATCCGCTAACTATGGCTAGTATACTTCGCTTTGACTGATAGGCATAAAAAAAGGCAAGTAGTCCCAAGTTCAAAAAAAGTCCTTGCAATTGATCGGGCCTAATTTGAATAGTAATAAAAAATAAATATGAGCAAATTAGTAGGAAGGGGGCGAGGATGGTAGCAGATGCTTTCTTAGTTAAGTAATAAATTATTTCAAAACATGAAATGAAATTAAGTGCGAGGAGTATTAAATTAAAAAAACGCAGCGCGTAAAGTGCCTCTAGTCCTGCTTTTGGTTGAAATAGGTAAAGAAAGAGCGCATTTGCTAATGTATAGATTGGCCCGTGGTTATCAAAGATATCCTTGTAAACCAAATAGTTAAAATTAACGCTTGCCCAAGCAAGATATGTATGTTGAAACTCATCTTGATTAAAGGCTTTAGTTAGAGCTCCATAAATATAGAACCCAGCGGAAGCTGAT
Source organism: bacterium (assembly GCA_031385045.1). Lineage (GTDB taxonomy): Bacteria > Bdellovibrionota_C > UBA2361 > UBA2361 > CALJRW01 > JANNBC01. Next base: position 61,952 of record JANNBC010000028.1, read on the forward strand.
AAAATTAATAAATAGTACAGCAAGCGAATGGCTGGGCGGTTTAAATTAGCTCTCTTAAGAATATTACTTACCATCTGAATTAAATTTGTAGGATCAACTTTTCTTATAGTTTAAAAGCCAGTTCAGGTTAAGTCTAGATGGTTTCTGTTGATGTACTCGATTTTTAAAGTTTCCGTTCTAAGAGCTAGTAGGATTTAATTTTTACTACAATGTCTATAAATCAATATTCTGATAGTCTTGGTCGCCAGTCCTTTGGCAGTCAGGAAAATTTTGGAAATTTATTATCTCCTACCAAGCCCTGCAGATTTTAAATGATTGGGTTCCAAATGACCGCCTAAAGTTACACAGGAAGCAAGTCGCTGCAAATATGTTTGCCTGGGCTAAAGAAATAGAGAAGCTTGATGAGTTGAAAGTGGGAATTGACAGGACTCCTACACGACGCCGATTGGGAAAAAGATCCAGCAGAGCATTGTCGGGTGATTATTGAAGAATTAGAAAGTCAAAAAATTGATCCCGAGGTTATTCGCTGCATAGCTTGCCATAGTTCGATGTATTTTGGCGTTGAGCCCGAGACTAAAATGGAAAAAATGATTTATGTTTTTGATGAGCTCTCCGGATTAATTCATGCTACGGCACTAATTCGTCCCGTAAAGTACGAGGGGATGAATCTAAAATGGAGGCAAGCCAATAAATTATTAATCCTAAAAAATAATTATTGATTTTTTAAAAAGTTTTTTAACATTAAGCTAGTGGTAAAGCTTTTTTATCTTTTTCTAAATTCTCAAACCTTAAGTCAATATTTCAGTAAAATTCGATAGGGTGTGAAGAGGCTCTCTCCGTTACGATTTTCAAATTTGATTGCTATTTCGAGAAATCATCCCCTTGGAACTAGCCGCCAATATTTTAGGAATAAATAAATCGTATCTCCACTTGCTAGGCTTCTAAGTGTTTAATATGAAAGGAAGTTCTAGTCATGACCGAGATCATACCTAGTTTTTTTTAAATCTGCGATCTTACTCCTACAATTTATATAATTATTTGGAATGATTTTTTGAAGCTTAGAAAGAATACAGAAAATTATTCTTAAAAGTCTAACTAATCATTAATTAAAAAAGGAAATAAACATGAAAAATATCGCAGTCTACGGAATTTATTCAAATGAACAAAAAGTTCAACCAGCTGTTAATACACTTACAGCTGCAGGATTTAGACACGCAGACATTTCTGTTTTGATGTCAGATCGTCAGTCTACTAAGGAGTTCGCCCATGAAAATAGTACAAAAGCTCCTGAAGGTGCAACTACTGGCGTGGTAACTGGTGGCAGTATTGGAGGAATGATTGGTTGGTTCGCTGGAATCGGTTCGTTAGCTATTCCTGGAGTTGGTCCGTTAATTGCAGCTGGCCCGATCCTAGGTATGTTAGCTGGTGCCGGAGCTGGTGGTGCTCTTGGGGGATTAGCTGGCGCGTTAATTGGTTATGGAATTCCAGAGTACGAAGCTAAGAGATATGAAGGTCATATTAATGATGGCGGAGTTTTAGTATCGGTACATGCTGATGATTCTGAATGGGCTGCAAAAGCTGAGCAAATCTTAGAAGATACTGGAGCCGATGATATTGGAAAAAAAACAGAAGCTAATGCTGAAAAGTCTAAAACTTCAGAGAAAAGTTCTTGTCATTCCAACAGCGCTAATTCAACAACTCTATAATTATTAAAAGAAAATAAAATGAGCAAAATTAAAACATTAAATGATGTATTTATCGACGAATTAAAAGACCTTTACAGTGCTGAAAAGCAACTGATTAATGCTCTTCCAAAAATGAAAAAAAAGGCTTCCAGTGCTAAATTGCAAGCAGTCTTTGCTGCTCACTTGGAGGAAACTAAAGTTCATGAAGAACGTCTTTTGAAAATTGAAAGCTTACTGGATATCAATTTATCTGGAAAAACTTGCAAGGCCATGAAAGGTCTAATTGAGGAAGGAAAGGAAGTATTGGAGGAAGAATCTGATAATGAAGCATTAATTGATGCTTTGTTAATTGGTGCTGCAAGTCGGGTGGAGCATTATGAACAAGCTGCTTATAGTATTGCTATTGCCATGGCCGAGGCCTTAGGTGAAACGAAAGCTGCTGACTTGCTTGGTAAAACTTTTGACGAAGAAGTATCCGCAGATAAGAAGCTTACTGACATTTTAATGAAAGAAGTACTTTCTGCATGCCAAGCAGATGGGAGCAGTAAAAATGAAGCACCTAAGAAGAAGTCCACAACAATCGAAAAAATGAAAAGTATCACTACAGTTTTTTTGTTTGTCGGCGGACTTAGTTTGATTCTTGGAACTCCAGGAGAGAGTAATGCTCAGAGTTCTAACGGAACAGGGACTTCACCGCAGTTTGGCTCAAGTTCTGCTAATGCTAATAAAGGAAGTGTCGCGGTTAGTAATTCTAATATCATTAATGGAAATAAGGATTTAAGTCCGAACAACCAAGACCTGACTGGCAAGATGCCTAAGATTGATCCAAAAGTACAGGATAATCGTCTTTTAGAGCATGCTGTAAAAAATGATGGAACTGGTTTGCCAACTAGTAGAGAAAATTCTGAGGTGTCAGAGATTAAAGGTAAGCTGAGCGATAATCATACTTCAAAACTTGAGGTTGATAATTCTGAAATCAATCAACGTGATCAGAATCCTAATCAACCCACTGCGGATCGCCAGGCTCTGATGGAAGATCCTGAAATTCTTGCCGCCATTCGTAGGGAAATTGTAGCTAACTCTAATCTGTCCGTAAATGGTCAGAATGTAAAAGTTATGAATGATAATGGTGTGATAACGCTACGAGGTCCAGTCGAAACAGCTGCTGAGAAAGATTGGATTGAGGCGACGGTTATTAAGGTTGTACCCAATTATAAAGTAGATAATCGAATTGAAGTACTTGCGAACTAATTACATAGTCTAACAAGGAGGTTTTCGTGAAGCCTGGTAATTTACCCAGGCTTCACAAATCAAAAAATTTAAATTTATTTTACTATAGGAGTTAAAATGAAATTTTTTTACAAAGCAACATTATTATTGTTAATATTAACTATTACTATGATAGCGTGCAAAAATAGAACGGAACGAGTTGGAGATGCTGTGCGAGATGGTAATCAAAAATTAAAAGCTGTAGTACAAGAAGGTAATGCTGAAGTCGCTGAGACTGTTCGAGATGAAAGGGACAAATTAAACGATTTGAATGCTGATGAAGACATTACTCCCGGAGAGAAATTAGATGCAAAATTAGAAGCAAAAGAAAATATTCGGGATAAGAAAGTTGATGCTACCAATGAATATCTAGATGCTCGAAAAGATGTGAAAGAAGATATTAAAGAGGAGATTAACGACTAGTTTGAATTATTATTAACAGAATGAGAGAGGTAACTCTCTCGTTTCTTTGTTAATCAAATTGTTGTTAAAGAATTAGAGGATTTCTTTCTTGAAAATTGGTTTACCGACAGAGTCTTGATCGCGATATTTCCCATCAATGTCGTAGTCAATGTCAGTCGGAGTTTTTAATTCAAAAATTGCGACTCGGGCGATCTTCATTTTAGGGTAAAGTAAGATCGGATTGGGGCCATGATTAGCTAGTTCGAGTGTAACTGCTCGATTACGGTGCCCAGGGTAAACTAACATGGCAGTCTGTACAATTGTTAAGCCAATTCTTGCCAGAGTACTTCGTCCTTCAATGAAAAACCCTAAGTTGCTACCAACGGTCACACGTTCATATGTATGGGCCAATAAAAACTCTTGAGGATTGATCTGGTATGGTTTGTCTTCAGTTATTATAATTTCTTCATACTCCGGAAGGATCTTGTTTTTCACATCAATCACTGTCCCTGGTTTTGGTTTTAGTAGTGTGGCTCCTAGGCGTAAGCCAAGCCCTCCTGACTTAACCTGTTCTAGCTCCATTGGTTCAATAATTAAGTTACCCGACTTTATGGCCTCGGAAATATCGATATTGGAATACATCATAAAATTAGACCTTTTTCATTTTGAATGATATAGTCATATTAGTATGATTTTACCAAAAAAACATACTCATATGACTATATCAAACACGACAGTGTTTGAGGCGACCCTTGGGGGTCGCCAAGGCTGAAGTGCTTATTTTACAAGCAC
>JANNBC010000034.1:0-7635 GCA_031385045.1 bacterium
TTAATTATCTTGCAGGTAAAACTTATACGATAACATTAGAGGTCAATGTTCTGAAGCGTACATATTCCCTTAGTATCAAAAATCCTGCTGGTACAACATTTCAGATTGCTACTAACTATGCTTTTAATACAACTCAAGCAGCAGTGACCCAGTTAAATAATCTTGGTACGTATACTTTAAGTGGAAGTAATAAAGTTACTAATATTTCAACGCCAATTGCGATTGCGACACCTACACCTGTGCCGACGGCAACTCCAACACCGACGCCAACACCTGTACCGACGGCAACCCCTACTCCTGTTCCAACCGTTACACCACCTGAACAAATTCCAGGACTAATTGGACATTGGAATTTTAATGATTCAACTCTAAGCGATCTAACAGCAAACCATAGTGGAGTAGAAAACCAAGCAACAACTTTTACTACTGGCTTTGATGGTAAAAATGCTTCTTTTAATGGATCAAGCTTTGCTAGGTTTGTAACTTCCCCATCGATTACTACTGATCAGATTACTCTAGCAACTTGGGTCTATGTTAACCAAGTAAATACCTCAGGAGAAGCAGCATTAATCGCCAGGCAATATGGAAGTGGATATTCTGACTCCTATGTCTTAGCTCTTAATAGTTCTGGACAGGTTGTTTTCTCTACACATAATGGAATCAACAGTACTCTTGTTTTATCAAGTCCAGTAGGTTCTGTCTCAACAGGTCGCTGGTACCATATTACTGCCACATCAAATGCTAGTGAGTCAAAAATTTATATTGATGGCGTGCTAGCTGTTAGCGGTATTGGTGGTCACATCCTTACTGACTCAAACCCAGTAACTCTTGGTGCTGGTGAAAATGCTGCGGATAATACTGTTAATGAATTTTATAATGGTTTACTAGATGATGTTAGAATTTATTCTAAGTCGCTTACTGCCGGTGAAGTGCAAATTATTTTTAGTTTGATCTCACCTCCTACTCCAACTCCAACTCCTACACCTATTCCAGGAGCTTGTGGAACTATTTTGAGTGGAGGTACTGACACACGAATTAGGTGGAATTATCCTACCCCACCAGTTGGCCAAGTCTGTCTCAGTGAAGTACAAACTGGAACTTGCAATAATGGTATTATGACTTGGATCGGAAATTTCTCACAAGAATATTGTGACATTAACCCAGCTGTTGTTGTTAAAAAGAGTTCTGTGACCAGACACGATATTACTTGGAATTTTGATAAAGAATATGATGTCGCTAGATTCATAAACGGAGATTGGGCAGTCATTGCTCCTACTGGTACAACGATCATAGTAAATTCCATTGACATCGCCGGAAAAAGTTCCGAGACGAGAGACAATGAAATGAACCAAGGTCTCCATGGTAGTGCAGTCAATCTCCCAGGTGGTAAACAAGTTGGGAATAGTCAATTAGGTAATTATATCACGCCATCTAAATTTCCAATTATTATGGCTGCCGGAGATTCACTAACAAGTTTTATTAGCCTAGTTCAAGGTGACCAAACTTGCGTCGCTTATGCAGGCAAACCTGCCGAAGGAAATATACCTGCGGTGCCACCAATCCTAGGATATGTAAACGTAATGGACTACTGCGAACGCCTTCTTCAACATGCTTATGTTAAAGGAGCATCAGTACTAACAGTAGTTGCAACACCTCCTCCAGCAGGAACATTTCGACCTTCTCCTCTGGGAGATGTCAGCAATAGAAAATTTTATCGCGTTCAGGATATGGACACTCTTGTTGCTGGTCTTCCAAAACTAGAAGTCCCGCAATCTGCTGTATTTGATATCAATAAACTTATTCGCACCAAAGAACGATTTCAATTTGAAGGAATTAATTCCTGGGTTCGACGCTTCACTGCTCCAGCAGATAATCAGGCAACGTATGCTTCTTACTCATATAATGCTGAGGCATTACTAGCGCTTGCTTACAATCATCCAATCGAAAGTAAAAAACTACTTGCGGTTGCTATAATTCAACATGGTATTGATCTAGAAGGTGCTGCGCGACTAGATCAACTAGTTCCGGCAGAAGGTGGTCATAGTGCAAACTTAGTAAGCGTTATGGCAGTTACGTCCGCACTTCTAAAAAGTGAGTCCTATAATGCATCTATGGGTCTAATCAGTGGCAATGGTGAGACTGCTCATACTTATTATGGCCAGGGGAATGTTCCACTTTGGGGTAAGACCTGTCCGGGTAGTGACAATTTTAATATCACCTGTTTTCAGAATCAAGAACCAAGTCAGGGTTCTAAAGATTGTCGCGATCCTCAAGGTATTTACGATCAACTTAAGAAACCAACAGGAACTTATATTTGCGTAGATTATCAAGAACTTGTTAGCCCGTACTATCCAGGACAAGCACTAGCAATGGGACTACTCGGTGCAGTAAATAATTTTAACCATAAACCATTTTTCGATTATACAGATAGATGGATGAACCTTAATGGTGGTACTAGCAGTCCATTTGTTTCAGAAATGTGGAAACTTCATCGTAGTAAGGCAAGTTGGTAGTGAAGATCTTATTTTACTAAAATAAGAATAATATACTAAGCTTTAGCTTCTGAGGAAAACCATTCGTAGCGATAACCCAAGATCATTCTTTCATAATCTTTAAATGGTCTGAGGATTTCTAATGACGTTTCTAAGCGCTTTTTTGGACTACTTTTCGCTAAGAAAAGCTTAATGTCGGCTCTCTTACTTGGACAAAATTCATCATAATTCTCACCCCTTGAAGTCAGAGGTCCTGGATATACTTCCGTCCAATGCTCCCGAGAATAAAGTCCTTTGGCTTTAATTTGCTCTTCAAATAATGAATCAAAAAAAGCAGTTTTCTGATGATCGTCAAGCAATTGATATAAGTTTGCAAGATCAACTTTTGTGAGCTTTTGTTCCTGTGTTTCACTTGTTCTGTCTTCAAATACCGATCCCAAAGCACGTGATATTTTATTAATACCAAGTTCATCAAGTTCCTCAATATGAAGCTCAGGTAATGATCTAATATTTCCAACTAAGGGTATCATCCCTTGCAAATTCATGGCAGATTGCCATTCGGCAAAAGTGATTGGATGATGAAATGCTGTATCTACTACATAATTCCCGACCATTACTGCTACGTGCCCAACACCCCAAGTAGCATCCTTAGTATCATCTAAATAAATTGTGGGCATTGCTTCCGCCCGAAGTGCGCCATATTCATCAACTACAAAAACACTTAGGTTACTAACATACCTTGCACCTGTATGAAGTCGGCCTGCTTCTCTTTCAATTTTGAACCATTCTTTAATTGGCTCAATCAAGGGCTTTTGCATACTCAAAAAACCACCAACATCTGTATTAAAAACAAATGCTCGTCTAAGTAAAAGTGGATCAATCCCCGCAGAAATTGCTAGCTTTAAAACTACTTCCGCCCGTTCATGACATCCATCATCAATCACCTTGCAAGGTAACTGTGTATGAGCTTGTGCCAGAGCGAGGAGTTCCCCTGCCTCTTCAAAACCAAGGCGCTTAATATTGGTAGCTACTACCCTAGAATCATTATTAATTTGTAAGGTCAAAGGAAGATAAGTTAAATATAAATTACTGCTAAAGTTATGACAGTGTAATGCGTGGTGTAACCCCAGAATGTGATCTTTCTAGATAAAAGTAGTCTAGAAATGGCAAAACCGCATATTTTTTAATTATTTGTTACTTCTGTCATGCCCCAAGTACCCCAAGCATAGAATCCGCTACCAGGACTTTCAACATGGTCAGACAATGCACCACCATAGTAGATCTATCTCCTGAGCCAGTATCCATGGCATTAAAAGACGCTAGAAACAATTTAACGCAGCGGTAAATCAGCCTAAAATATTTTTTAATGTAAAAATTAAGTTTCTAAATAATTCAATCGATATTAATCTTATAAATAATTATGATCTCTAGTATTCACCAAAAGTTACAAATTAAATCCGGCTTCTCGCTAATTGAACTCTTAGTTACTGTAGCTATCACTGGAATATTAGCTGGCATAGCTGTGCCTACTTATAAGATATATAAAGAGAGAGCTTATGACACGGGCGTTATTAATTTAATCAATAGCCTGAGAATTGCAGTGGAAGCGTCTCCCATCTTAAATAATCCCGATACTACCATAACAACAACTTCATTTGAGACTGGACAGTGGTTTGTTAATGCTGGGTCTGAGCCTAACCCAGAACTGATTTTACCAGGAATTGCTACACCCAATGAAAATATTAATTTTTGGGTTTATGGGGACACAGCCAATTACCATATCGAAGCCTTTGACTGTAGGGGCTGGGAAGTAAATCCCAATCATTACCGTGGATACCAATATAGCTCGAGGCATATTGATAATACTGCCAGTACAAAGATCACACGCTGGGGATTTTTCGGCTTTAGTGAATATTGCCCAAGTTAGTATCAAGACACTATTTAACGTGTTCTCCTGAATTTTCAAGAAGGCCTCTAGCGATGTCCCGATTCCTAAACAAGAGCATCCAAATTAATAGTATTGAAAACATAAAATAATAAAATAAAACAATAAATTTCTCTTCTATTCCCAGCTTATAAAGTTGTTTCCCCAAATACCATTCTAATGGCGCAGGCACATTAGAATTAGTCCACTTTGTATTTCCAAGTGCTGCCCAGGGAGGAGGCAAATTAGGAATGACATATCTCATTGCTAACCAAGTCTGACCAGAAATTTCATTAAATTCTGGAACATATCTTTTTAGTAGTTGATCATCGCGAATCTGAAATTGCTGATTATAAAGCGGAAGATTATCTTCTGTTGCTCTCCAGACTTGTTCACTCATTGATAAGGGCGAGATTAACATTGCTGGCAAGTTCACCCAAGCACTAAGCAAAACAAGCAACATCAAGACATAACGAGGCCAAGCCTTGGTTGATTCCAGCCAAGACCTCATTCCAAAACCTGCTAGCAGCAACATCGACGGATACAATGGTACTAATAATCGAGGTCCCCATTGCCAATCTCCATGATATGCCCACCATTTAGATACGACAATTAAAGGTAGTAGAATACAAACTAAGATTTTAAACACTACCAAGGAATCAGGTAGCATACTTCTTCTAAGCAACAATAAAAATAAAATGGGCAAACAGTGAAGAAAAATATTTTTATCAATTGTCAAAAGAAAGGTATAAAAAGATGTTATGATCGACATATTAAAACCATAAATCTGATCTCGGGTTCCAAGATTTTGATAACCAAAATTTATAGCAGATCCATTTAGGTAATAATTATATCCCAAGTAGAATGAGAAGATTACACAACAAAGTACCCAAGAAAATATCAAGTGATGTTTCTTTGATGACTTCCAACTAATTGATAAATCAATTAAAATCCAAAAGGGAAGAATCAAAACATAATAGGCCTTACTTAAAGTCAGTAATCCTAAAAAAATTGCTGCTAAATAATTATTTTTCCCTGTGATTGGCTTTGTCTTAATCCAATAAAATAAAAATGCCGTAAGTAAAAATGCCTGCAGACACTCACTATAGATATCCATCACATAGCTCCAGAGCGGCGAGGCCAGCCCAAGAGTCAGCGCCATGATTTTTACTTGTTGCTCAGAGAAATATTGACGACAAATGGCCATGAAAAAACCAATCATACCTATTCCAAGTATTGCAGAGAATAGAATCAAGGTTCGAGTATCATGTACCAACCCGAATCTTTCTGGAATTATTAAAATAAATTGCCATAATGTTACCAATGGTGGTGTGCGATTAAAGCTTGCAGAATTGCCATCAATCAATGACCATAAATTTAATCCATTAGCATAAAAATAAGCCGCGTCTCCTCTTGGAATCACAATCCGCGCAAAGAAAAGATAGATCAAGAATAAAAAAAATAATAAAAACCAATCCGCTTTTTTCATATTATTAGCTATTAATTCGTTCCCGCCATGGGAGCTTTTATCATTGGATAATCAATCTTTAATCAGAAATCAACGAAGAGAGTCTACTGGTAAGAATGGATTAAAATTGCCGTATAAATTAAAAAACATACAACAAATGTTACGCAAAGTCCCTGAAACCCACGAACAAATAATTTGATTCTAACAGATTCTATTGGGAATAAAATACAAAAAAATTCCATTAGTAGTAAAGATCGCAACATAACTGTCGCTCCCAATACCCAAGTCCAAATTCCAGCGGCGCCAATTGCCGCGTTAGGTTGAAAGAGCCCTATTTCTAAAATTGTATATCCAAATGCAAATGGGTAACTAGTGACATTACAAATCTCTATTAGAAATAGAAGCAACATTAAATATAAGCGAGGAGATTCACGCGATATATAGATTAGGATTAATGGAATAAACCACAAATGAAACTGTGTTGAATAAACCTGGTTACAAATCAGTGCTCCCGCAATAATACAGATAGTTTTTAGGAGTGGATCAAGAGATCTTTTGATACAAAAAATATAGATAACTAGCAATAAATTTAGATAACTTAAATAGCTATATGAATTTAACCCCAACCCCCAAAGTCGCATTACCCCAAACGGGGTATCATTCATTAGATCACGTTTTAGATGAAAGGCGTAAGTTGAGAACCAATTACTAATAGAATGATTCTGATAATATGAATAAAAAATAAACGGCAGATTAAAAATACTCAAGGTCAAAACAAAAATTGCAATCTGCATCAAGAGATTGCGATAATTTTTTTGGGCAGCAAATGCTTTGCTTTGGCTATTAATAAACCAGACGACTGGATACCATTTAATCGCCGTTCCAATTCCTAGAGTAATTGAGCTAAAGATTTCTTTATTTCTATAGTAAGTCAAAATACCAAGAAAAAAGAAAAAATTAACTAATGGCTCACACTGGAAAGGACCTAAAAGCAGTCCTGTAGGAAGTAGTAAATAAACTAATGTAAAAAAGAAGGGGCGTTTGCCCTTAACTGCGACTAGAATTTTATAAAAAATTATGGAGTTGGCTGTTTCGATCAAACTAAAAACGACTAAGTTTGTAACAATAAAAGTTGAACGATGTGCGTCCGCAAGAAAGAAACTTAAAAACCAATAGAACAATCCTGTTCCAGTAGGATACTCTCGTGTAAAATCAACATATGGAATCATCCCACTAGTACACTTCTGGATGAAGCTAAACTATAAATCTAAATCCCAAGCTAGATGTCCAAGCCACAATTTATTTCTAAAACAAAAGCAGAAAAGCCCTACAGCCAGAACCTTGATTAGCAAAGCCGATAAGAAAACAAATTTAATTGGATTTCTGGAGACAAATGACATTTAAATAAATCCTATTATTTTTGCTCATCTAAAGCTTGTTACTTTGTGTGATTATTTAGAATCCCTAAAAGCCTCTAAATATTCTCTCTCCTTTCTTTACTTCTTACGGTAAAGCTCTCATCAAGATGGTCAAGCATTCATTTAAAGATAAGGGTCAACTGCAAATGCTACATCAATTGTCGGTAGTGCCAATAATTGATGCATACTAAAACCCATTAGAGACTCTGTTAATAGTCAATAAAAAACAATTAAATGTTTTAAATATGTTGAGTTAAATATCGGTCACTAGACCATTGTTTTCCGTCCCGCACCATCGCATTTAAAGTAATTAGTAGCTTTCTCATACAGGCT
>JANNBC010000035.1:0-29818 GCA_031385045.1 bacterium
GCGTCCACATGGAACTCTAGGTGGAATTACTCCGCAGATGTTTGTGGAAAATTGTTTACAGAAAAAACTTTGCGCTTGAATACGGAGAAATACTATGCGAATCTATCATTAATACTGGCTCTAAAACGCGCGGCTACGCCGGGTTACTCCTCGCTTTTTTAGATCCCTAGATATCTCTTGAGAATCAAGTGCCGAATGTAATCGCTTTCTTCCAGCTCGATTACCACAAAAGATTTCTTCATACCGCTCCTGACTGAGTGCACTGACCGCCTGACTGTTCAAATTATGAGCCTTCGCTTTGCTGATGTAATCTCTTACTGTTTTCCTGTGCACCCTAGCCGATTCGGATATTTGGCTCTTATTACAACCAGACTCCGATAATCTGATTATTTCAAATACTTTCGATTGCATAATAAATAGTCCTCCAATTCTTTGCTTCCTCATCTAATATTATTTTTATTAGTATATCTTTCCAAATCTAGAAAAGATTCTGAAAACTGTAATGTAAAATGATGATCAACAAAGATTTTTTTATCTAAGTAATCTGACTCTAGAATGTCTATGAATTCCTTAAAAGTAAAATCTTTTTTTATATAGTAGTCCATATAGAAATAATACTTATCTAAATATGAGGAGATAATTCTATCAACAGGATTTCTGACTACTAAGATATTCTTATAATTTAGTAATTTGGGATGAAAATTATCATATTCAAAATGAGTATCAAGAATATTTTTTTTGTAAATTACATTATAAATGATGTGCTTGATTGTGGAGCACCCACACTTTGCGGAATACCAGACGCATATTTTATACTCATGTAAATAAATTTGGTATCATTGATAATACAATATTTTATGGGTTTTTAATGGCATCCTTGTGTCTAGCTGCAAAAAGTAACTTGGCTTAGATCTGCATGATAACGCGAACTAGTTTGAAAATCTATGGAATGTTGGAATAAGTTAATCTTTTTTAATAACATAAAATTGTTGTGAGGGGCTAACGAGCGCATAAATTAAACAGAAGGTTTCTATTAAGACACAAATTGGAGACAAGACAACAGCTTTTAAATAAAAATTTACCTTTTGGATCTTATTCCATTTTAGTAATTGGATATTGCGATGTGCGCCAATTAGATATTGAAAGGCTGAAAAAGTAATTAAAATAGAAGTTAGCAATAAGATCTGATTACCTTCTGGTATGTTTAATATTAATATTAGTAAAATACTAAGCAGGATTAGTGCAATCCTCCAAAGACCCAATGATATTAAAATTGTTAACCGGTAAATAAGTTTAATTCTAGAGTCAAATAAAATAAAGGTTATTCCATTGATCCATCTACGCCTTTGTTTAATTAAATCGTAAATATTTAGAGGAGATTGTTCCCGAATATATCCATTGATCCAACCAAAACTATATCCTACCTGTAAAGCCTTGAGGCCAAAAAAAAGGTCTTCAGTTATTGATGCTTTAGGGCCAAAATCAAAGCCAATTTTATCTTCAATCATTGCCGGGACTAAAAGGTATGAACCATGTATTCCAAGCAGAGGAGCTTTTAAAAGCTTATATTGCATGCGAAAGTAACCTAGATCATGACAAGTGCGCATTGTATCCATGATGGTTGGTAGTACATGCCTAGCATAGTTTTTAGCATTATATTGAATCTCACCTTGCCCGATCGAGTTTATTGTTGCTGCAGTATTAATAAATTCATGAATACCAGAAATGGCCGAGGTTGACACTATCGACTCTTCGTCCAAATGCAAGATCCATTTATTATCTAGAGAGGAGTAATCTTCCTGCCGGACCATCCGAGCATATTCACAGGCACGAGCTTTAAATCTAGAGTGCTCTTTTGTTACGAAGTTTTCTGGAACAGTTATAAATCTAATCTTCTCTAGTGAGGGTAGATTAGGAAGTGATACAGGCTGATCGGTAATTACTTCAATTCTATAATTGACCTTAAGATTATTTAAGATTTGAATTGATTGATGGATAGCATTTTCTAATGTCTTAATATTTTTACCAACAGAAACATAACTTAAGATTAATAATTTAGAATGATTCCAATGTTCTAATTCCAATTTGTCATCAGAAAGTGTGTTTGAATTATCAGGATTACCCCAAAACAAAAGGGCAAAATAGCTAATAAAATAGTAAATTAGAAAAGGAAAAAATAAAACGGTAAGGATTAATTGTTCATTATTATCAATTGATATGAGTCTACTAATTAATAATCCATTAATTAGAATTGGCAAAATGGCAAAGATATAAAAAGGTGACATTTAGGCCATATATTCTATAAAAATCAACACTAGTTATTCAATATTGAAGCCACTAAGTCAATTCAAATAAAATTGTCTAGGTTAGTAAAATCATTACGCTAACTATTAATTTAATATTCTTCTTGTCCATCATGGAGTTCACAGGTTCTTTCGTTTAGAGTAGACTTAAATAATACTACTGAGCCTTCTTAGTAATTATCTAATTTTATCTTGGCATATTGATTAATGCTAATTTCCTATCTTTCTAATTTATTTTAGACATTATACTCTCAATTGCTAAGGTTTAGATAACAATTGAACGTTTAATCATTTACGCAAGATTATTTATTGGCTCTCAAAGTAATCGAAATCAATATGATGTCATGACAAAAAACATAACGTTTTTGTATCAATATATAGTCGACCTTAATCGGGTTGCCATAGTTCAGGCAAAAAGGAATTTCCTTGTTAAAAATGAAGGTAGCTTGCTCGGAATCTTTTGGTACCTACTAAACCCACTCGTGATTTTTTTTGTACTATTGCATGTTAAACAGTTTGTTATTGTTGATGTTCCCATCTATCCAATGTACCTGTTTATTGGATTAGTAATTTTTAATTTTATAAAAAAATGTACCGGACTGATTGCCAATTCGCTAGTTGGTAATGCTAGTTTTATTAAAAACACCGATTTAAATAATCTTGTATTACCCTTGAGTCGGCTTTTCGAAGTTATTTTTTCGCATATATTTGAGCTCTCAATTATCTTTTGCATGATGGTTTACTATCATGTCAATGTCTTAAATATTTTTTTATATTTAATTTTTTTCATATTCATTTGCATTTTTGCTTTTTCGATTGGATTAATTTTAGCTATTATTCGGATGTTTGTAGTTGATTTAATGGATATCTGGGGAATTGTAATGCATATATATTGGTTTCTAACCCCAATTTTTTATGCTTCCAAAGGAACGCTTAGCAATTTTATTAATCCTTTTTACTACTTTGTTGAGGCGAGTAGGATTATTCTTTTTGGTAAAGGCAATCCTCAGATCGTTCTATTTGCCTGTTTAATCTCATTAATCAGTGCGATTATTTCAGGAATTATTTATTGTAAGGTCAAGCGCTATATTGCTGAATTTGTTTGATACTAAAGATGAATGCTATTGAAATCGAAAATTTAAATAAATCATTTCTTAGGAATTTACCTCAGGGGATGCGCTGCTTCAATTTAATTTATTGCCTATTGAGGAATTCCCAAAAAATTAATACTTCAAAAGTACCTGTATTGGTTGATCTGAATCTTTCGATTGAGGCTGGGAAAATAATTGGAATCAAAGGTCCTAATGGTAGTGGTAAGAGTACATTGTTACGTATAATTTCTGGTATCTACTCTTCGGATAGTGGAAAAGTAAAGATTAACGGTACCATCCTATATATTAGTGGCTATTCAATCCTAATTAATAAAGGCATGACAGTGCTTGATAATTTTCTTTATGTACCCTTAATGTATGGAATTTCTGATCGATCAATTCGAGAATCATCATTGCCAATTTTAGAAGAAGTTGGCCTTAGTGAATATTTAGATCGTAAGACTTTTACTTTATCTGATGGACAACGGGCGCGCTTAGGTTTTGCTATTAGCTTTTTCATAATCAAAAGTAAGAATCCAGAGATTCTGATCCTAGATGAAGTTT
The DNA here is from genome assembly GCA_031385045.1 of bacterium. Taxonomy (GTDB): domain Bacteria; phylum Bdellovibrionota_C; class UBA2361; order UBA2361; family CALJRW01; genus JANNBC01. The sequence goes on from JANNBC010000035.1 coordinate 3,959, forward strand.
TTGCTGGTGGAGGAGATGATGATTTTAAGAAGTATTCAATTGCTAAAATTCGTCAAATAATTAAAGGCAAGACAGTTTTAATTGTTAGCCACGATCGAAATTTATTAGAGCGCGAATGCTCTATATTTTATAAAATGAATAATGGAACTTTAGAGCCTATCCATTTCTCAAATAATAAATTGAAATAGTTGTTTTTTTCTATTAGAAAATAAATGTAATTTTAGTTCTAAAGGATCACTTTCGATATAGCCTCTAGTCTTAAATTTATCTCCTTGGCAAAAAAGAAGGAGTTGAGCTTTATTCTGTACTGGCAACTAAAACAGGGCTAATTTAGAAACTAGAATTTATTCATTAAAGTGAAGAGAGATCTTTATGTCTGACAATCAAGGTAAAAGGGGAGTGGATAGTTTTATCATTTGTACCTCAGCTAGAACAGGAAGTACATTACTTTGTAACCTTCTTGAAAGTACTGGTGTTGTTAAGCTCTATCAAACACAGGATGAATTTTATGAGCCTTTTCAAATCGTTACACCAATTGAACCAGTCTTAAATATACTCAGAGAACCAAGAACCTTCCCATTAGAGACTCTGTTAATAGTCAATAAAAAACAATTAAATGTTTTAAATATGTTGAGTTAAATATCGGTCACTAGACCATTGTTTTCCGTCCCGCACCATCGCATTTAAAGTAATTAGTAGCTTTCTCATACAGGCTACGATAGCAACTTTTCCATTTTTCCCAGCTTGAACTAATCGAAGGAAAAAGTTTTTAAAGCAAGGATTCATCCGAATAGCTGTCATGGTTGCCATATATAATACTGCTCTGACATGAGTTCTTCCGCCATAGACAGAACGTTTTCCTGAGTATCGACCGCTTTCTTTGTTAAAAGGAGCTACTCCTACAAGTGCTGCTATTTGCTTTCGATTAATTTTCCCGATTTCTGGCAGTAATGCAATCAAAGTTGCAGAGGTAGTCTGACCTACACCTTGTATATTTTGTAATAACTGATTTTTATTAGAGAAATCATTATTATCACTAATCTTAGTTTTAATTTTTTGATTTAAGGTTTTAATTTGTTTATTAATAAAATGAACTACTTCCTCGACTGACATTCTGACTTCTTCTGTTATTACAGGAGCCTTTAATCTGTTTTTCTCTGCGGTTAAAGTTTCTACCAACTGCTCCCGCCTTAAAATCAGGCTTTTAAGCTCCTTAGTAGCCTCATCCAGAGGTTTCGTTCTGACAGGGTTCATCCGCTCTCCAAATAGACAGAGAATCTCAGCGTCCAGTAAATCACTCTTCGCATTTCTACCAAGTGACCTAGCAAAGCTCTTCGTCCGGCTAGGATTTACTACAGAGACAGCTACGCCTTCTACCTGCAGTGCTTCAACAAGCTTCTGCTCGTATCCACCAGTAGCCTCAACAACCACCAAGTAAACAGCTGATGTTTTAAACAGTTCTACTATTAATTTAATTCCAGAAGAAATATTCTTCTTTCTCATTCTCCTGCAATCTGAAAGATGCACATCTAGGTAATCTTTGGAAACATCAATCCCAGCATATATTTTATTTGTCATTGACCTTATCTCCATGGTATTAATAATTTAAGTCCAATAAAAAAGAAGCTCATTCTTGCCTAAATTCGAACTCGCGAGTTACAAATTCAACGGTTCTAGAGACTCTTCGAGCTTTAATTTTAAAACTGGAGTAGTGACCTATCTAATGGTCGTGTCGTTTACACAGGTTTTTCTCGGTCTACTACTCCAGGGACTTGTTTATCTAAATTTATAGATAAATAGAACTTTTTCAACATACAAGGTTTTTCCTAACAGCTTGGAAAAAATCTAATAGATTTTTCAGTGTTTCGGGTTTTAGTATATTTGTCTTCCCCATTATTTAGCCTTATAAAATAAGGCTAAATACCTTGGCGACCCCCAAGGGTCGCTTTAAGCGCTTCGCGCTTGATATACTAGGCGACTAATTTTAGAACAGTAATTTCTAATGTCGCCTAGTATATTCAAGTCTTATCACCAATTGATGTACAACAAGACAAACACTGCGGAATTTATCTAGAGATAATTCTAGAATGACATGATGTCGCCAGTCTTTATGTTTTATGTAGGTAAAGTATATGAAAATTTATCAAATCAAAGAGCAATTTCTCCTAGATAATGATCTAGATCAAGTTTGGGCTTTTTTTTCTAATCCAAAAAATTTAAAGATTATCACGCCAGAATTTCTAAATTTTAAATTTATCTCTGGGGCTGAGGATGGTCAAATTTATCCAGGAAAAATTATTGAATATCGAGTTCATCCGCTCTTCGGCATTCCCCTGCAATGGGTTACTGAGGTTACACAAGTAAAAGATCGGGAATATTTTATTGATGAACAGCGTTTTGGGCCTTATAAATTATGGCACCATCAACATTCCTTTAGCCAAACAGAGGATGGCGTTTTAGTGGAAGATTTAGTGCACTACGGCTTATCTTTTGGAATCTTAGGACAGATTGCTCGAGAAGTAATTGTGAAGCGACAATTAGCTTCAATTTTTAAGTATCGCCATCAAAAAATGAATGAAGTTTTTAAAGTACTTAAGTATCAGAGTCTTTCTGACTAATCACCCTGGATTTTTGAAAGCTGAATACTGAAGGCAATCGTTTCAAATGCTGGTAGGCCATGGTTTTGAATAACCTGACATCGTGAAGTTGGAGGTAGCTCAATTTTTTGTCCAGTTAGTTCTGATCTTTCAATTGCACACTCCAACCAGTTTAAATCCGCATTAAAAGTCTTAATAGAAGAGCTGAGCCTTAGAAGTGCTTGATGTCTTGTCGGATGTTGATGATATTTTTCAGTTCGTCGATAGACTTGATAGTCTATTAATCGATAGCCTTGGTTCTCAAGAGATTGTAGTTCTTCTTTGCTGTCGGTGATTTCTATGATTTTAAAAGAGCGATACCACTCATCTCTTAGCATTAATCCAACTTTTCCAAGCTGCTCTTGGCGATCTCCATGTTTATGAGACAGTTCAGTTTTTTTAAGCGCGTCGCTAAGCTCTGGCGCAATGATTGCTGAATGAAGAGGGTGCATACTTTGAGCTTAGGGCAAATGTCTTGTTCCAGGATATTATTGATTTTCTAGTTCTTACTCAAATTTTTTTACTCAGCAAGACATTGGGACTTTTGGATATTTAAGTAGGCAATACTAGCAATTGCTGCGGTCTCTGCTCTTAAGATGTTTTGACCTAAGCTGATTGGCAGAAAGCCTAATTCTTGAAACAATTGGTACTCCTCGCTCGTGAAGTCGCCTTCTGGTCCTACGGCCACGTTCATTGTTGGATAATTGATTAGATTATTAGGAACTGGGACTTTAATTGCCTCTAGCGACGCGATTAACGATAATGATTCTGTATTGGCGAATTCCGTCATTAATTCTTTTAGCTCTGATTGATTCTTGGCAGTTAAGATCCGAGGGATAGAGTTTCTTTTGCTTTGGCAGGAGGCAGCTTCGGCGATTTTTTCTAGACGTTCTATTTTGTTCTCATTAAGTTGAGCAATCGAATGTTTAGCCTGATAGATAATAAAATTATCAACTCCTAACTCAGTACATTTTTCAATAATTATTTCATTCTTGTCGCTCTTACAAAATGCAAAGATCAGATTGAGCTTCCCAGGCGTTGTAGGAGTTTTTATTTCTGATAAGAGTGATGCGGAGGACTGAGTATCTACTAAATTAGCTAGAAAAACTTGTTTAGTTGTTTTGTTAACGACTTCAATCGGATCTGAATCTCTAAGTCTTAGGACTTTTTGTAGGTAATGTTTCTGATCTTTAGATAATAAAATGCCCTCACCGCTTTGCCAACTATTTTCAGAGTTAACAAAGATTCGGGAGGGCACCTTGGGTTAAACCCCTAAATTAAGAGATTTAAGATATTCATCAACGTAAGGTACTTTATCAATTCCGTAGAATCTTTCTTGGTTGATAACGATAGTTGGAGTATCAAATACACCCATCTTACGACCACGGTGGTAAATTGCTTTAAGTCTTTGGCGGATTTCACTTGCAGAAGATTTGCTAATGTAGTCTCCAAGCTCGATATCTAAGTCTTCGCAAAGCTCAGATGTGAATTCATCAGTGTTTGGATCGCGACCTTCTCCCCACCAGCACTGAAATACTTTATAGTTGTATTCCATTAGTACTCCAAGATCGTTAGCAACTAATGCTCCACGGCAAACACGACCTGGATCGAACTCTTCATTTGGCCAGTTCTCAGGAAACTCTAGTGGTAAATTCATTTTACCAGCAAATCTCTTAGTATCTTCAATAAGATAAGAGAATTTTTCTGGCAAAACAGTCATCCCTGATGGAGCTTGCTGTCCACTTGCTTTAGCAGAAAAGGGTTGCCACAAAAGGTCAATATCATACTTTTTCTCTAGGTTATAGATCGACTCTAAGGCTAGGTAAGAGTAAGGACTCTGAAAGGAATAAAAAACTTCTACTTGTAAGCTCATGAAAATACACAATGTTTAAAATGACACGGTATATTGTATACTTTCATTTTCGGAAGATTACAATGCTTTTTGAGCTTTAATATCAATTACAATGCACTTGAAGCAAACCTTTCGGGGTTTAGCCTGAGAATCTATGGTGGAACTGCTAGGGAGATAGTTTTTTGACGCCTAGGCCACATCGGTATCAGCAATAGACATTTATTATTCACTGTAATATTTAGAAGCAAATGAGCCAATTCCCATTCAATATCCCAAATTATCAAAATAATCGAAAATTATTCTGCTTAGAAGTTAATCCTCCACGTGGGATATCTTCGGAGGAGGTCTTTAGTCGCCTTGATAAATACCTAGGAAAAATAGATTTTTTAAATGTTACAGATTCAGCTCTCGCCCGGATGCGGATGAATCCAATTGTATTCGCTTCGAAACTAAAGGAACGTTATGGAATTGAGGCCATGGTGAATCTTTCTTGCCGAGATCGCAACCTAATTGCGATGCAAGGGGAGCTTTTAGCCGCTGGTAGCTTGGGAGTGAATCATATCATTGCTTTAACTGGTGATGCTATTAGTGTTGGTGACAACAAGGACTGCAAGGGAGTTTTTGAAGTAAATTCGGTGGGTCTTTTAGATACAATTAAAACCTTGAATGCCGGCAAGGACTTAGCAGGTAATGAGCTAGATGGTGCACCAACAATTATTCCTGGTTGTGTTGTAAACCCAAATGTTAGAAATCCAGGACCAGAACTTCGCAAGTTGGAAAAGAAAAAGTTAGCCGGAGCTCAGTATGCCCTTAGTCAGCCAGTTTTTGATGTTGATCAGGCAGTGGGATTTTTCAAGGCGGCTAGTGAAGTTGGTGTGCCACTTTTTTTGGGGCTCTTGCCTTTTCGTAAGGGGCGCAATGCTTTAGCTTTTCAAAATGTCCCTGGAATTAAAATTTCTCCAGATTTAATTGCCATGGCGGAGGCCAATCCCGAAGCAGATCTGGGAGAGTTTTCTTTTCAATTATGTCGAGAGATCGCGATTGCCTGCAAGGACTATGTTGTTGGATATCATTTGATCTGTGGGCCAACTCCTGTGGCCGCGATGAAGTTGTTAAAGAAGTTGCAAGAGTGCTTGTAGCTTCATCGATAATCTTAATTGTCATAGTAGTAAAATCAGTTACTTAAAAATATCAAATTTTTATTTGTGGTTTTTGAGTTTGCTGTCAATGTTTTTCTTTAGCTAAGATTTCAAAAAATAAACCGATCGACTAAAAATAATTCTTGCTTAGGCTTGATATTCAATATAATACTTTAAATAAGATTAAATTTTAGTAAAAGAAACTTTGCTTAATTTGTCTTCCGGATTTAACCAAAAAACATTTCTGAATTACTTAGTATTCCGTAAGTAAATATTCTTTGAAGGTGTTTTGTTGTAAAGAGGAAGTAGTCGTATGGGAGGTGTTAATACTCAAGGCGGTAGAGCTAAGAGAGATAGTAAGAGTAACTTGCCAAGACAGGTTCAGTATCCCATGGCTCGGATTACTTTCCCTAATCCTCGTGAAATTCAAGGTCGGTTCCCAGCTCGTGATATTCCTAAGCCCAAAGTAGATCCCTTAACAACAAATGGTGAATTGCCAATCATCGCTCATAAAGCCAGGATTCAACGAGCTGTTCGCAATAATAATGTGACAGTTATTCAGGCAGAAACTGGATCGGGCAAAAGTACTGAAGTTCCTATGTTTCTAGCAGAGCTAGGTTATAAGGTTGTCGTCACACAGCCTCGAAGAATGGCAGCAGTTAACTTAGCATCCTATGTTTCTTCAAAGAATGGCACAGAGCTTGGGCAAGAGGTTGGCTATCAACATGGTTATGGAAAATGTTGTCATACGCTTAGTCAGGTTACTTATCTAACAGATGGATTACTTTTAGCACAAAAGTTAGGTGGTCATCGGGATTCCAATAAGGGAACTGTCTATGTGATCGATGAAGCCCATGAAAAGAACATGTACATGGAAACATTACTAGCCATGTTTCTTCAAGAGCTAGAAAATCCGCATGCTCCAAAACCAAAGTTAGTGATTATGTCCGCCACGCTAAATACGGAAAAAATGCAAAAAGTATTTGGCATCGGAACGCCAGTTGTGAAGATTCCTGGACGTACCTTTCCAGTTAACGAAAGACCAAGAGGAAAATCAATCCTTGCTGATGCTGTTGATGCTGTGAGGCGTGGCAAGAATTCTCTTGTTTTTCTTCCAGGTAAATATGAAATTAACGAGATGGAAAAGGCAATTAATGATGAGCTGAAAAAACAGGGCTTGTCTGCTGCGGTGATGCCATTACATTCTAAACTGTCCTCAGCTGAGCAACAAAAAACAATGGATTCTTATGCTGTTCCAAAGATTGTTTTAGCTACTAATGTTGCAGAGGCCAGTATTACAATACCTGATATAGATTTAGTAATTATGTCTGGTCAGGTTAAGAGAATAGTTGTTGAGAATGGTGTTCAGTGCTTAAAGTTAATGGCAATTTCTAAATTTAATTTTACTCAGGAAAAGGGTCGCGCGGGAAGGACTCATCCTGGAGAATTTATTTATCATGGAACAACGCCACATCGCTATTTAGCACCAGAGCCACCAGCAGATATTCAAAACTCTAAGCTGGAAAGTCTATTCTTAAGATTGTTAAGTAGTGATATTTTTCCTAATCGTGAAGCTCTAGAACGTTTGCCATTTCCAAGCAAAATCTCTAAGAAAAAGTTTGATGAAACTTTTAAAGTTCTGCAGGATTTAAATTTGTGTGGCCCTAAAGGACATATCACGACAGAAGGTCGAGCCGTAGCTTGCTTACCAGTAGATGTTCATATCGGTAAGATGTTAATTACTGCACAGCAAAAATCTGTTGCCTATGATGATTTTGAGATCCTTCGTCTTGCTATTGATGTTGCTGTTGTGCAAGAAAATGGTGGTGTCGTAAAAAGTGGTAGTAACTCCTGGAAAATCTTGTGTGATGATGAGAAGGATTCTGATGCTATTGCTCAAGCGCTAGTTTTTCAGGCAGCAGTGGGCATGTCTCCAGAAGTACAAGCTGAAAGTGGTATCGATCCAGTGGGGATGAAGCGTTGTGCCGAGCTTAAAGAAATTTTAATTCGCAGATTCCAGTTAGATCTAGAAAAATACCCAATTCGTCATATGGACGAAACGATTCATCAAGCAGTCCTTGAGTCTATTTGGGCTAGTTCGGATTCGCTTTTCAGTGCCAGAAGAACTGACAAAGGTACTAGGTATGTTGCTGCAGCCAGTCAAGATTCTTATCAGCGTTCTTTAGATCGCAGCTCAATTTTGCCTAAGGGTACTCGTTTAGTAAGTGGAGTTCCTTTTGATGTTATCTCATATAAAGATCCTGAAAATCCAAAAATAGTTCCGCTAATCCACTTCGGGGTGAAAATCAGTGCGAAATGGTACCAAACTCATGGACCACAAACTGTACGACAGAAACTGGGTGGTTTGTTGCGTGGAGAAGCTAATCATAAGAAAAGTACTCCAGCCCCAAAGGATCGAAAATTTCGGAATGAGCCTCGAGGGAAAAGTCACCACCGAGAATATTGATAATCCTACTAGTTTCAGTTTGAGGACCTTGTTGTTCCCACTTTAAAAATAGGCTATAGATCTGCCCTATGAGACGTCGTGAGGAAATGAATTTTTGGGAAAAGATCTACTTAATTGAGGTTGCTAAAGGTGTTGCTTTCACTTTTACAAAGCTTGTTAAAAATTTCTCCTTACATGTCTTGCATACAGTTGGTATCGCCAAAGATATCGCTGCCGATGTTGCCATTCAGTACCCTAATGAGCGCCGAGAATATCCCGATCGTTATCGTGGGCGTCATCGTTTAACCTTAACAGACGAAGGCAGTGTTAAGTGTACTTCCTGCTTTCTTTGCGCCACAGCTTGTCCTGCAAAGTGTATTTACATTGAGGCAGCCGAGCACGATGATCCTGAGATTGAAAAATTCCCTAAGCGTTATGAGATTGATACTCTGCTTTGTATCTACTGTGGATTTTGTGTTGAAGCCTGTCCAGTAGATGCAATTAGAATGGACACTGGACTTCATCCCGAAGTTCATCATCCCGATCCCCGTCTTTTTATTGAAGACAAAGAAACTTTGATGAATAGATCTCGTGAACTAGAGGATTTTGGTAAAGAAAAGCTTTATCAGATCCATATGAAGAAGATGCAGAAGGTAGAATCCTCTTAGACACTCAGCAGTCAAGTACCCCACTTCTACTAGCTTTGCCCAAAGCATATTTCTACCTGATATTTTTAAGTTAATTCTAGCAAGCTTGACCTTTCTGTTCTTCTTAAACAAGGCAGGGCAGATGGCTGTTTTTAAATATTTAATGTTCAGATTAATTTATAATCTATAGATATTAGTCTTAATTATTTATATAATACCTATTGAGTTGATTCTTTGGCCAATTCGAGATTATTGATGCAATTTTATGATCTTTCAAAATTATCTTAATTTATTTAAAAAAATCTATGGTATTTGGTAAGAGAACATTTAAACGACAAGATCAACTAGGTCTAAGTGATATTATTCAAGATTCTGTTCGTTCCAGAAGTACTGCTAATTTAAAAAAGTTTGCGCAAGAATATAAGTTTAGACGCAAAATGGAGAAATATGCCAAAATTTTTGGTGGAGCACTCTCGGGGGTTATTTTATTATTCTCAGTGATTTCTTATGTCTATCAGCCCGTTGTGGATCCTAACGCAAATCAAGTAATTGATGCGATTGATCGCAATATTTTCTTAAGGATAAATCGTATTGATAATTGGAATACAGGGGGATTTAATAGGCTTCAAGCTATTAATGATGACAATTATCAAGTAGTCTTGCCCTTAAATCCTGGAGAATATGAACTTAAGATTGCCGATCAAGGCTGGACTTTCCCTTATATTTTTGGATTTAACCAACCAGGCTTGAATCTTAATTTAAATGAAGATGTGAATCTATCAAATAATGAAGGCAACCAAAATATAAAGCTAAGTATTACGACTGTTGGTGCATATCAGTTTACGTTTACAGCTAATTTACCGGACATCTTTTTGCTAAATTGTAAAAAACTCGATATTTAGCTAGTGTTTTAATTAAGATAGTCTATAATCTTTTTCGACTTGCAATCTTAGCTCATTCATCGGTAATTCATATGAAAAAAATAAAAGAAAATAAAAAGGGAGCAACCTTCATTGAGTATGGCCTTGTGGTCGCACTAATTGCACTTGTTGCGATTATCGGCGTCACGGCACTGGGTAAAACCACTTCTAGTAAATTTCAAAAGACTTCTGATACAATAAAATATCGGTAGCTATTCTCCCTTAACTCTTAAGGTGAAAAATGGAGTCTCGACGAATGAGTGATCGCTATTTAGTAAACTAAATGTATCTTCTGATTTAATTAATCTGCTATTAAGTATAACATTAGGGTCTATTTTTTGAGCAATTTTTGTTATTTGACGAATTCTCTTTTCGGGTCTGTTTGCTTTAATCCACTTAACTTTGAAGTTTGGATCAGTAAAACATTTTTTCCCTAGGAAGATAATATTTGAACTTAATTGTGTTTTTAAATTCTTGCTTGTCATCAATTTGATTGTTTTTAATCTTTCGTAACTCTCACGACAAGTATTCTTACTTCCCGCTGAAAAAATTAATCCCGAAAATTCCTTCAACAAACTAGGATCGTTTTTTATTAAATTGAAATAATCATAGACGAGATTAAAGTTAATCTTTGCATCGTAGGCGAACCAGTCCCTAAAAAACATTTTAAAAGTTAGTTCTTTGGAATCAAAAAATAAATATTGAGGTAATTTTACATCAGAGTTTATTAAAGTTTCGGGAAGTGTAAATATTCTATAATTAGCAATTCTTTTATTTAAGACTAGCAATTTAGTTTTCACAAACAATTTATTTATTTTCTTGAAGCTCTCTCGATCTGTTGTAATTAAGACCTTCACGCCCAATATCTTTAGCTTCTCAATCATTAATTTGGGTTTTTTTTGAGGATTATTATAATAGTTAAAAAGGTATAATTCTTTACTTCCCCAGACCATTTGATTCGTTTGTAATCCTAAAGTTGGATTGATTAGTGATGAATAATAAGAAGATTCAGCTAAAAGTCCATTTTTGATTGGAATCTTATATTTGAGTGGTAATAGATATGAAGCGGCGTGTAGTGAGCCTATTTCTAAGCGAAAAAAATAACTTTGCTCAATTGCAACACCTGAAGTGAGATTATGCTCAACTAAATATTGGGCAACCCGATCTAGGTCTTGATATCCTTTATAATCATTCAGTAATAAATTAGATTTTTGATATTTAGGATCGCTAATATATAGCATTTGAAAAGAGACAGTGAGTAATAAAATGACTGCAAGTAATATCCCACCAAGTATTTTTTTGGTATAACCTTGAAAGTGATCAGACTCCTTAATTCCATAGGCGATAATAAAGATAAACATGAAACTAAGTAGCCCTGTAAAGCGATAGTAGTGAATTGAAAGGGTACTTAATCTTATTAAATAATTTCGAGGCAAGAATATAAATAAAATAATAATTGTTACTAGAAACCCTGTTAGTCGTTTTTGGTTTTTAATAATTATAATAGACCCCTTAATTCCAAAATATAAGGCAATTAACGCGTAGTATGGGAATTGACTAATGATTAGTGGTAAATCAATTTTATAATTGAAAAAGTTGAAACTATTGCTAAAATTTGCGTTCAACATCTGTGTAAAATGTTCGATATTGAGATTTGGAAAGATGACTAACAATGGATCTAAAAAGGAGCCGTGAAGACCAATAGCCTCTGAGCTAGAAAATTCAAGATTATTAATAAAGATCCAGTAATATGGGGAAGTAACTATTAAGGCACCTACAATGATCAACAACCATTTCTTAAGGGCTCTTTCATTTGCCTGAATTGTCAAATAGATTGATATAAATATTAAAGTAAAGACTGCTGTCAGGATATGGTTAAGTAGAATTAAGCTCAGTAGTAAGATTGAAAGATAACAAGAGCTAGTTATTTTTAATTCAAGTTTTCGAATTTGGGCAAATAATAATAAGAATAGAATTAGTCCTGTACTATTTGATAGAAACCCAGCATAAAATACACCCGCTAGTCCTACAAAATGTGTCGAATAGATAATATTAGTATGTAAGATTAGAGTTAGTACTAACATTACATATTTCCTAGATTTAACTCCTAGAAGATATTTTGTAGTCCAATAAGAAGTTATTACTAGAAATTGAGCTTGAAGATAAATAAATAAATTAAAACTAAACGTTAGATCGTCTGAGAAAGTTATCAGGTGTAATAGATTAATTAAGATATATGTAAGTGGTGGATATAGAACAAATAGTGCAGTTCCTGAGAACCAGTTAGGATCGTAGCCAAACCAAGTTCCTGATGCTAGGAATTCTTGCATTTTATAGCTCAAGTAAAGATGTCCTGGAGTATCCCACCCAGCGATTGGCAGACTTGAAACTATATTGAAAAGGCTCAAATGGACACAGCAAACAGCTAGAATTAGAGATATAATATTATAATTAATTCTAGTTAAGCCAATCAAACGCTTGAAATTCATTTAGTTAAATAAATTATAATTGTATCTAAATTGTAGTAGTCACGATCTGTTCTGACAATTGAAGAAAAATCGAGTACGGGTCGAGGTTATTAATCTCTAAATAAGCAGTCAACTTCTACACGAAAAAAACAATAACGACTAGCGATTTCTGTTAGAAATAAGTAACAGGTCCTTAGACTTTGAGTAGTTTAAAGTGATGAACTTTTACAACTATACACGTCATCACCGAGCATATATACTAAAACCCATTGGGTTTTTCCTAACAGCTTGGAAAAAATCTAATAGATTTTTCAGTGTTGGGTTTTAGTATATTTGTCTTCCCCAGTACTCAGCCTTATAAAATAAGGCTGAGTACCTTAGCGACCCCCAAGGGTCGCTTCAAGTGCTTCGCACTTGATATACTAAGCGCCTTTGCCTTTTTGGTAATTTTCAATGTCGCTTAGTATACCGGAAAGACTCCTTTTGAAATTCTTCAAACTAAGCTATCTTCAGTATCTCCTCCCCAAAAGGATCCAAGTAGTAGTTAGGATCGACACATTTTAGTCAAATGAGCACCTCAGTTTTTTTAATTTTATTAATTCAATTATTCTCTTGGATTCTCTTGGTTTCTTATCCTGAAGACTGGCAAGCTTTTCATTTGAGATTATTATTACTATTTTCGTTAGGCTACTTAATTTTTATTTACCGGAAGCTTCTTCCCGCCTCTGTCATTGTTCCATTAGTAGCAATTCATCTTGTAGAATTCATATGTTTTACTCAAATAATTATATTTGACTTTGAGTTACAAGCATTTGTTATTTATTACACCTTACTACTATTTATTTTTTGTTTAAGTTTTAAAGATAGATCAAATGAAATAAGTATTATTAAGATTGAAAAATCTGATCAGTTATTATTAGCAATTAGCATTCTTTCGATTATTATTACTCCACTAGCATATTCATCTTTTACCTATTTTAAATTAACGGATACAATTACAGCCACTTGGACTGCTGTTGAAAATTTAATAAATTTTAATAATCCCTACAGCAATCCTGAATTAGAAGAAGGTTGGCATAATACAGCTATTCATCAGCAGAATTATATGTATCCTCCTGGAATGCTGGCACTTTATTTGCCACTACACGGCCCTTTTATTCTCCTTGGGGAGAAGTTTAAGTTACTCGGAATTTACTTTTCGAATATATTTCTAACCTTAATATCTATTAGATTATTTTACTTAATCCTGAGAAATTGGTTATTAAACAATAAGTTGATTCTAGTGAGTACCTTGTTATTTGCTTCTTCTCCCTTATTGTTATTTGAAGGTGTATGTAGAGCAACCAATGATCTTGCTCCAATATGTCTAACCTTAGCTGGGATTTATTTTCTTTCTAAGGAAAGAAAGTTAATCGCATATCTATTTCTATTCTGGGCAACTTATACAAAGTGGTATCCAGGAATATTTGTTGTCTATCTTGCATTTAAAGATTTTCATCAAAAAAATTATCAGACTCTTATCAAGGGAATGTTAATTGGTGTTGGCCTTACTTTGGTGCTTTTTCTTCCATTTTTCTATGATGATGCGGATGCTTTAATTTCTGATCTGAGCTGGCAAGCGAAACGTCCAATTCAAGATTGGGAGTTAGGGCTAAATCCAGAAATTTGGATTTTCATTTTAAGTGCCATTCTTTGTTGGAAAGTATTTTTTAGAACAATCTATGAGCAATCTCATAATTTGCTAGTACCAATTATTACGATTTTTTTATTTGTTTTATTAAATAGAGTTTATCATACAAACTATTTACTTTGGCTTTTGCCCTTAATCTTTCTCCTGCCTGACTATCTGCGATTAAATAGTCCTTTGCTGTTAAACGGAGTCAGCTACGTTCGTATTGGGTTGCTAATTTTTGGAGTAATTGGCTTAGGTTTGTTTAATTACTTTATAGTTTATTTTCCAACTCCAAGAGTAATTAGCAGTGAAACTTTCAATGATCAGATAGTAATTGAATACTATAATCCCTGGGCTAAATCTGTATATCTTAGGTGGTGGTCAGATAATATGCTGCAACCGATTGAGTTTCCTGGAGACGCACCGATTTTTAATGCTAAGACGGATTTTGCTGTGCGAAGTCTAATGACACCACTTCAGGGTAGTAGGTTCCGCATTCAATTGCCAATTTCAAGTGATCGTCATATTATTAACTATGAATTTTGGTATAGTTTTACTAAGGAGGTGGATCGCCAGAAATTATTAAGAAGTCCTACTAAATTAGTACCTAAGGAATTTCCTCAGCAGATTTTTAATCTTTCGGATGATTTTATTTTTGATAATAATTCCCATCTTTATTGGCGACATGTAGTTGATTAAAACTAGCGCTAAACTTTTCTAAAACTTGTAAAATTTATACTTTACTCAAGAAAAACCTTTTTAATGCGTTTTGTTGCCTCCCTAGCAATAAATTGTAAAAGCCAATAGAATAAGGACTGTTTTTAGTATTGAGGCTATGATATCATCTAACTCAAGAGTTGGGTTGTTGCCTTCGGGCTTCTCCAAACGCAAGGGGAATCTGTAAAAATGCCTTCGGAGATAGGCGCAGGTTCTGACGGCTTAGATTTAACAAACTAGGGTCTCTTAATCAAATTTCGCCCAACTCTTTTAAACAACTTTTGTAAGTTGCTTTGGTAATAAAAATTAAATGTTTTAAGTTACATTTAGTTAATATTTTTTCTCCATCCTCGTTGACCATTCGGTAATTAGACATCCATGATTGCGATAGTGTTTCTGTGTATGGCAAATTCTCTGGTTCCACCTCATTAGCATTTGTTACTGCAACATAGTTGTGTTCTTTAGTCTCTGGTGAAAGTTCCCTACTTAAGTCGATATTTTTACTTTGGGTAAAAACGGAAGCATAGTCATAGGCCGTCTTAATTGCTAATTGATTATCCGTTTTTCCAAGGAGCTCTGTCGTATTATTTAAGGCATTAACTGTAAAATTTGCTGTGCCAAATAATAATTCTTTCCGATCAACAATAATTACTTTCATGTGCGGAAAAGGATACTGATCTTTCACTACGTCACCAGAGTAAAATTGATTGGCAAATTCTTTACTGATTACCGGTGATTTAAAGGCTAACATCACATAAACCTTAAGGCCTTCTTTTTGTTTCTTAAGTAAAGCATTGGCAATCGATCGATCGGTGAGTTTGTAAGATGTAACAATAATCTCTTCTTTCGCCTGATTGATAAAATTTAAGACATATTGCTTTAAATCGTGATCTTCGGAATTAACAAAGTAACCAGAACGATAAATTTTTGACTCAGGGTTGTTAACAGGACAATTCCGAGTAATTAATTCTGGAATATGAGAACTTGTTTCTTCGCTATAAAAATTTGCTAAGCATTCATAATCTTCTTTTCGTTCACAAAATCTTTGGTTATTATTTTTAGAAATAGAAAGAAACTCATCCCGTATTTCGGGACTATTAAAGAAAAAATTTAGGTCAATATAAGGTGTTCTATCCGGAGTAGCTAAATTCATCGATGCCAGCATTGATTTATTGGTCTGGGGACTAGCAATAAATTTAATATGATAGAAATAATCAAAGTTATATCCGCTTGTAAGGGGGATAAATTGAGCATACGGAGCAGTCTCAAGAATTTTAGCAATTCGGATCTCTTGGTTGTTAAAGAGCGAGACGCCAGCATCATAACTGAGTACCAGTTTCTTATTAGTCTTTACTAAATCTTCAGAAAGAGAAGATAGCAATTGGTTTCCAAGGGTCATCGTTGAGGTGTGTATTTCTTGGAGGTTCGGATCATTAATATACTGCCGCAGTAATTCGCTAAATGGTTCAAATGGATGCAACTTAACTGTAACATCGTGGATAATTTTTGATTCTACTCCTAATATTTTTGGTTTTGATTTATCTAAGAGACCTGCGAGAGTAACTTTACCATGGCAATTCCGTAACTGTTTCTTAGGTCTAAAAGTATCTAGAATATTACGTTTGCAATATCCTAGTTGTAAACAAGCTTTTTCCAAGAAACCTGATTGATCAATATAGAACTTAAGATCTGATTTCATAAATTGCTCAACAAGCGGAATAACTGGCTTGGGCTTACGAATATCTCGTAGTGAACGTAAGAAACGTTCACAAACTAAGGCGGCATTTATTACTGGTGTACTGTAGAGGTTTTCAAAATTAATTTGATATAGCTTGCCTTGATAGTTAATTTCTAAAGTTTTGTCTTGAACACTTGAACAGGAAGTATTTTGTTGAATATACTCAAAAGGTATTTTAATTGTTTCTGCTTTTACTACGGTTGAGATAGATGCCCAGGCTAGAATTACACACAGTAGAATCATTTGATTAAATCTCATATCAGTTTTTGATTGTAAAAATTTAAATCAGCTATTGGTTGGGCGCAGACTGATTTGTTTCGCTGAGCATAAGGATGAATTGTTCTTTGGGCTATCAGATAGTCTTGTAAGCTGGCAATAAACTTGGCCTGTGGATCAATTATATTCTTGAAATAATAATATTGATTTAAAAAAAAGATTTTTTTGCTAATCAAAAAATTATCATAAGTCTTTAAATTTACTTGTTGATAACAAATATAATTAAAATTATTTTTTTTAATTATTAGCAAAGATCCTGAAAGATCTTGTGCCACATATTTATTAACATTAAAATAATTATTAAGAGCTAGATTGTAATGTTTAAGCTTCAGTCTTCCAGTTTGAACAATTTTACCTCGGTTTATTTCTAATCTAGGTAGATTCTTAAGTTCAGGAATGATTTCTTCTAAGGGAGCCCCTGATTCTGCAAGTCGAAAGATTTCTTCTTTGAAGATTAATTTTAAATAAAATTTATTTCTTACTTTTTGCAGAAGTCTATTTCTAAATTCAAGTGCATAATAAAACTTATAAATATTTAAGAGTGTTAATTTTAGATCCAGATTTAAATCAATTTGGTGGATCGCAACGATACTTAAGCTTTTGAAATCTTCCAGAGACATTGCTGAAGATGATGAAACTAAATAAAGACCAGCAGAATATTTAGAAATTAGTAAATCTTTCTTAAAAGGTAAGGCATGTTTGATTCGATCTAACCTTAGATCTCTTTCGTAAAATGCTATCAAATAAATATTTGTTTTGTTGGTTTTTAGTTGCTGTGCTCGCAGTTGCAATTGTAAGGTTTCTGGATTACACAGCGGCAGTTCTCGACGTGCTTTTTTAATCCGACTAAGTATAAATGGACTAATATTAAAATTTAGATTCTTATAAAGTAAGATGCTGGCAAGCAAGAAAGTTATTATTTCAATCAAATAAACTGTTTGCAAGTTTGCTTTTAAATAATTAAAGAAAAAACTCTGTAGCGGTAATCCTACTAGGAGAAAGATGCTGGCAATTTGACGGTAATGATAACGATCTAAGGCAAGTGACTGAATCTGACTGTAGATAATAAAAAATAAAGTATGAGCAATCATTGCTAAAGGTAGCAATAATAAGAATTCTTCGAGTGTAATAGGAATAAATAAATAAAATGATTTTGAAAAAAGTACTAAACTAATAAAGCCAGTTACCAGAAGTAGACTTAAGATCAGACTAAGTTTTAGGATTCGGCGAGCCAGAAAGCTAGCCTTTTTCGTTAGTCCGTGCTTAGCGGTAGTATAGATATCAAATAGTGCCGAGCGACAAATCTGTGTAGTAAAAAAAACGGCAAAGTTAAGGCTAAAAAAATAGATAATATTAGTAATCCAAGCATTTAAGCTTCTTTCGAATATAATCAAACCAAGGCCTAGGAAATAACAGGGTAGGATAGCATTAAAGTAAAAATATTTTCGGGCTAACTTGTTGTTAAGATATCTTGAGATAATTCGAAAAAATCGGAAGGGCTTCTTTTTTCTTTTCCAAGTAAATTTAAAATCCAAGGCCTTTATAGCAAGTTTAATTAAATAAATACTTTCAATTGCTCTTCCAAGGAATAGGGCAAAAATATAGCTAAGTGGACCAGCTAGCGCTCCAAAAAGTAGTAGTGTAATGCTTGGTAGGAGTCGACAACTTGCAACGATCAGGGCACTTCGCGGAAGTCGTCGGCTAAGATAAACCGTATTCCAAAGTTGTGTCGTGCATTGCTCTAGCGGTATTAGTAAGCACCAAGTAAGCACAAAATATCCATTTAATTTACTAGAAAAATTTAGCGTCAGGCAGAGTGTGCTAATCAGTAGTACAAAGATTAATGAACAAGCAAAGTTTACAATTAAGGCTTTGCTCAGTTCGATATTGATGGCACTAGAATTCTTAGCGACTACTAACGGCATAAGTCGTACTCGAAAAAACTGAGTAATTCCCTTAAGCGCTCCACGACTTATAAAGATAATAAAAATATATAGTGTTAAGTCACCAAAGACATTATAGCTAAAAAGCTGATGAATGATTGTGACTTCTGCAAGAAGAATTAAACGAGTAATCAGTTTAAATAAAATAGGCCACTTGATTCGATAAATGAGATAAGGGAGATAGGACCATAAGTCATATTGCTGTAATCCTTGCTCAACAACCTTACGTCGTTTTTGATCTAAACTGGAAATCTTTTGTAGCTCGGAGAATTTCATGCTTTCTTGGGTAAATATTTTTGTAATTTAATACGGAGAATAGACCTGCCTCACGGATTTGTCTGTAGGGAACTTTTCGAAAAGCGCTAGAGCGGGAACAGTTTTCGACCAGCGCTATGATTGTCTCAGCAATCCAGATATCAAATTCTTCAATTCGTTTTTTATCCGTAGCAAATAGGATTAGATCATTATAATTTTTATAGTAGTTTAAATCTTTGAGAGTAAAATTTAAATCTCTAATCAAGTTCTGATATTGCATTTCTTTGGTCAGGCCTAGCTTGTGATATTTGCGGTATGCATTAAATAACCTACTTTTTATGTCTTTTTTAAGTTTTTTAAACTTATAGGATTTTAAGAAAATTAAGCCTTGATCATTAATTTGGTATCCTAAGTAATCAAAAGTTCTTTTTGTTTGATAGGGTAGTTCCTCTTTACTAGATAGCTCTTGACCACATTTGATAAAAACTTCTTTGTCGGGGTGAAATTTCAGTTCCCTTTGCTTAATTTGTTCTTGATACTTAGCTAAAATAAAATTTAACTTTTCTCTGTTTTGATCTGCAAATATTATGTCATCACCATAGCGGACATAAAAATCTAAATTATTTGCTGCCAGATGATCTAGATCTTGTAGATAAAAATTAGCAGCAAAATTTGAAAGACAAGCTCCAGTTGGAATGCCAATTGCTAGTTGCTCTTCTAAGTCTCTTTCTGGATCATAGTAGGTAGGCTGTAGAAAGCTTTCTACTAGTTTCCAGAAATAGGGCTGCTGCTCTCCAAAATTTTCTTTTAATTGAGTGATTAAGATTTTACTGTTGATATTGTCGTAGTAGGATTTAATGTCCCTTTTTGCTATGTAAATTGAACTATCTTGGTTCTTTTGAATATATTTACAGAGGCTTTTCACTGCCTTTTTATTAGAAAAAGTCTTACGATAAGAAAATAATTGCTTGGAAAAGATATCTTCGCTGACCTCAAAGAACAGTTTTGTCAAAGCATAGTCCATAATTTTATCAACCCAGTTGATATTATAGATAGTTCTTTCTTTATCAATGAAAATAGTTTTTTTAACTCTTAATTGTGGCTGGTAGGTTTTCTTTTTTAAATTTTGTAGATAGTAGTCTACCAATAGGTCTTGATTATTTACGCACCAACCTAAAGACATTGATTTTTCAATTGGAGCTGATTGTAGGATTCTTGGCTTAGAACTTTTTTTGCTTTTTAGGTGTGCGATTACAGCTAGAAAGTTTTTAGAGGCGGATAGTTCTTGTAATAAATTCATTATCTCATATTAGATACACTGAGTCTGCAGATGCAACGGAGTATTTATTTGATTCTTGTAAGCTGTGGTTTTTTTGTATCTGAAGGAGCTGGTTCAGGTTCTTGTTCATTTGTAGAGCTATTTAATTTGGGAGTAGAGCTAATTTTATTAACTGCTAACTTAGGCTTTTTGATACTTTCCATTTCTGAAGCTAAGTTTGCATAGGAATCTGTGGAAAGACTCTCCGGCCAAATATAATTTTTCTGGGCAGTAGTAGTGCATCCCCAAATCGCCCCAAGTGGAATTTGGCAAGAAAAATGCTTTCCATTAAACAGTAGCTCGGCTGAGATAGATTCCTTGCTAATTACGGTAAGGCCTTGAAAATGATAACTTAATTTAAGGGTTAAGGTTGGACCACTGAGGAAGCTTTCCGGAATAATCACCCCTGGATATGCGGGATTAAGATGAATTAAAATAAACTGATCCTGACTTATATGGGTCTCTAAAGTTTGGTGTTTTTCATCAGTATTAGCAAATGTCATATACCTAAAGTAACCCACTGATTAACTATTTTCAAATCTGATCTTTACTGAAGGGGGCTTCTTGTTTAAATTGAATTATTCTTAAAATGAGAACCTTAACCCTAGTTCTTTATAACTAGTTGATATTATTGCGTTAAATTCAATTCTAAGCCGTATATGACCATTATTAGTACCCCTTTTCGACAGGAAGCCCAGGATCGTTACCTGACTTATGCCCTAAGTGTTGTCTCCGGTAGAGCCCTCCCTGATGTCCGTGACGGGCTAAAGCCAGTGCAAAGAAGAATTCTTTACGCCATGTTGCATGATTTAAATCTTAAACCGACTTCTAGCTATAAAAAGTCAGCAACGATTGTTGGACAAGTGCTTGGTAATTACCATCCCCACGGAGACGTAGCTTGTTACGAAGCAATGGTTCGAATGGCGCAAGATTTTAGCATGCGTTATTGCCTAGTGGATGGGCAGGGGAATTTTGGATCAATGGATGGTGACTCCGCGGCAGCTTATCGTTATACCGAAGCAAAGTTGCAACCAATTGCCCTGGAAGTTTTAGGGGAGATTGATCAGGAGACTGTGGATTTTCGTGATACCTTTGATGCTTCGAAAAAAGAGCCAGTAGTGATGCCTAGCCGTTTACCAAATCTATTGGTTAATGGTGCTACTGGGATTGCAGTTGGAATGGCGACTAGCATTCCACCTCATAACTTAAGAGATGTGGTTAAGGCTCTGCTATTACAATTAGAAGATCCTGAAGTTACTAACTCTAAGTTAGTTGCCGCCCTTAAAGGTCCAGATTTCCCAACGGGCTGTCAGATTTTAAATACTAAGAAAGAGCTAGAAGAAATTTATGAGACGGGACGTGGTCCAATTAAAATGCGTGCCGATTGGAAAGAGGAAAAAGAAAATCGAGGCAAGAAACAAGTTGTGATAACTAGCGTTCCTTACATGGTTAATAAATCTCAGCTAGTAGAAAAAATCGCTGATTTAATTATTAATCGTAAAGTTCCCCAACTAGTGGATATTCGCGATGAATCAACTACTGATGTGCGCGTAGTACTTGAGTTGCAAGCTGACTCTGACATTCAAAATGTCATGGCCTATCTCTTTAAGAATACTCCACTAGAGCAAAACTTTAATGTTAACTTAACAGCCTTAGCGCCAGATAAGAATAAAGTAACTGTGCCAATGCCAATGTCACTCAAGTTAATGTTGCAACATTTTCTTGATTTTAGAAAAGATATTGTTCGTCGTAGATTAGAATTTGAAAAGAAGAATTTATTAGCACGGCTTCATATCCTAGAAGGCTTTGTACTGATTTTTGCTGACTTGGATAAAGCAATTCAAATCGTGAGACGTAGTGAAGGGCGCTCTGATGCTGCAGAAAAGTTACGAGCTCATTTTAAGCTAACTGAGATTCAATCTTTCTCGATTGTTGATCTTAGAATCTATCAACTTTCTCGAACAAATATCGAAGAAATTCGTGCTGAGCAAAAAGAGAAATTAAAAAGACTAGCGGAGATTCAAAAAATTCTAGATAGCGCTAAGAAGATTGCCGAAACAGTTAAAGCTGATTTGGAGCATGTTGCTAAGGAGTTCGGAGATAACCGCAAATCTCAAATCCTAAAAGATCACGTACAGTTTGAAATTCAGGCTGATGATTTCGTTGTAAAAGAAGAAGTCTTTGCCTTGGTTAGTACCGATGGTTGGATTAAGCGAATTCGCCAAGGGAATGATCCAGTTCTTAGTCGCTTACGAGAGGGCGATTCCTTATTAGTTGCTCATCCACTAAATACACTGGACCGAGTCGTCTTCTTTACTAGCTTAGGAAATGTTTACAGTATGGCGGTGACCGATTTCCCATCATCTAGCGGATATGGAGATCCGATTCAGAAACATCTGAAGTTTAAAGATGGTGAGAAGCTTGTTTCTAGTTATGGATTACTTTCTGAATTAGAGCTGGGACACATTAATGATTATCCTTTCTACCTAGCAGAAGGACAGGACTTTCTTCTAGTTAGTGCTAATGGCCTAGGGTTTCAAACTAAGATTGAAGGAATTGCCGACGTTAAGCGTAATGGTAAGCGGATTATGAAATTAAAAGGAAGCGATCAGTTAAAAGCTGTTTTGGAACCTGATAAATTAATTAGTTTAATCTCTAAAGATGGGTATGCCATTACGATTAATAAAAATGAAGTTCAGGAGCGTAATGCACCGGCAGTTGGAATAAGTTTGATGGGCTTTAAAAAAGGTGATTACTTAGCGATTGCTGTTTCTTGGAGTAAAGAACGAGAGATTGAATTAATCATGAAAGATCAAAAGACCAAGAAGATTGATTTAAAAGAAATCAAAAAATCTGCTCGTGGCTTAAGGGGTAACAAATTATCCGTTAAATCAGAGATTCTAGGAATGGTCGTTTAAAGAATTTAAGTAGTATTATGGCAAAGAGCAAAAATTATAGTGCTTCGAGTATTGATGTTTTAGAAGGATTAGATCCTGTCAGACATCGACCAGGGATGTATATCGGTGGAACTGATTCCGTTGGATTACATCACTTAGTTAAAGAGATTTTAGATAACTCGATTGATGAGGCAATGAACGGCTACGCCTCGGAAATAATTGTAGAGTTAGATCGCGATGCTCAGGGTATTAGTATCTCCGATAACGGGCGTGGTATTCCAGTTGATATTCACCCCAAGATGAAAAAGCCAGCGCTGGAGATTATCTTAACAACACTCCATGCTGGAGGAAAATTTTCTGATGATAGTTACGCTTCTGCCGGTGGACTTCATGGCGTTGGTTCTTCCGTAGTTAATGCTCTTTCTTCTAAATTAGTTGCCGAGGTGTCGCGAGATGGATTCGTTTGGACACAAGAATATAGCCAAGGTAAGCCAATCACTAAACTACAAAAAGGTTCTGCAACTAGCAAAACCGGCACAAAGATTTACTTTCAAGCCGATTCAGAAATTTTTAAAATTACAAAATTCGCTAGTTCTGAAATTGAACATCTAGTTGAAGTTAAAGCCTTTTTAAATAAAGGTCTTAAAATTATTTATAAAGATAATTTAGCTGGGACAGTAAAAACATATTGCTTCCAAGAAGGGGTTAAGGCTTATTTAGAAACTCTTTTAGATCGTTATAAGATGACTTCTATTAGTAAGGAGAGTTTCTATTTTGATAACAATCAAAGTATTAAAGTGGAGTTAGCTTTTGCTTGGACCGAGTCTACCCAAAGTAAAATTCTTTCTTTTGTAAACGGCATTCCTACCGCCCAAGGTGGTAGTCATGAAGATGGATTTAAGAATGGTTTGTCTAAAGCAATTCGCAATTATATTAATGTTCATGATGTAAAGTTAAAGGGTATCAAACTTACGGGAGATGATTTCCGAGAAGGTTTAATTGCTATTGTTTCGATTAATGTTCCTGGTTCAGTTGCTCAATTGCAATTCCAAGGTCAGACTAAAGATAAATTAAATAACGCAGAAGTAACAGCTCCAGTAGAGAATGTCGCTCGTGGTTTAGAGAACATTTTAAACTCTCAACCGGCGGTTGCTAGTCAAATCATTGAGCGGATTACATTATCTGCTCGGGCTCGACAAGCCGCTCGCCAGGCTTCGCAAAGTGTTTCTAGGAAAATTGGTGCCGCTCGCCGTTTAAATCTTCCAGGGAAATTAGCGGATTGTTCTAGTACGCAAGCTAATAAATCAGAACTATTTATTGTCGAAGGGGATTCGGCTGGTGGTTCTGCTAAACAAGGCCGTGACCGTAAAACTCAAGCGATTTTTCCACTTCGTGGAAAGGTTATGAACACAGTAGCATCTGCTAGTAGTAAAGTTACCGCTAATATTGAGTTAATGGATCTTGTCGCCGTCCTAGGTTGCGGGATGGGCGAGAGTCTTGATCTGAAAAAATTAAGATATTCTAAAGTAATTATCTTAACTGATGCTGATTCTGATGGAATGCATATCGCGACATTGTTAATGGCGTTCTTTTACAAATACATGAAGAAGCTAGTTGAGAATGGTCATGTCTATTTAGGATTACCGCCACTTTATCGAGTGAAGCTTGGTGTTGGCAATAAAGAAGAAACACATTGGACTTATAACGATCAGGACAAAGAAAAGTTAGTTAAGAAATTTGCTAATCGCAAGATTACAGTTACGCGATTTAAGGGTCTGGGAGAGATGAACCCTAGTACACTTTGGTCAACAACTTTAGATCCGAAAACTAGAAGCTTGCTACAGATTGATATCGTTGATGAGTTTGAAGTGAATGCCTCACTAGAAAGTCTTTTAGGTAAAGAAACAGGAGATCGTTTTCAGCTGATTCAAGAAAATGCCCATCGTTTAGAAGTTGATCTTTAAGACTAGGAGCTTGTGACTAGAGCTTCTAATCCCGCAAATAATTTAGAAATAGAACGATAGGTGATCACCTCAAATTTAATTGGTAGATTACCTGTCTCTTTTCTGATCTGTGCTTCAATTTCAGCTAGATCTCTTGTCGAATCATGTGGTTCTGCAAACAACACTCTAATATATGGTTTGCCAGAATCTTTTTGTCGTTCAATCGAGAATGGTTCTAGAAATGCTTTTTTCAGTTCCACAATTTTCTGATCTAACTCACGATCAAGTTTTGGTGTAAAGCTAAAGCTGTCTAAGCTCAGTAAACCAGTTGCCAGTCTAATCATATAAGATTTGATAAATAATTTTATATCCATAATTTAGCAATTTCTGCTAGGTAATCAATACCTCCGTTAGCACTCTGTAGCTAATCCATTTTTATAAAAAAGTAGATTAGCTAGTAAAATACCCCAGCTCTTGCTATAAAAGTATTATGGTAATTAGTTTTTAGCTTGATTAATTGACCATAATCTAGATTGTCATTTATGAGCGACTCAAAAACTAAAGATCTAATTAATAGCATTAAAAACCTTACTCGGCGTCGTTCTCCGACACAAGAGTTTGCCAATCTGCTTGATATTATGAATATCACTGAAGAGCAGCGCTTAAAAAACATGGAACAAGATTTGAGCCTAAATTACACTCTTTGGGCAGAGCATTTTCAAATGCTAAAAGATGAATTTAATGCCCTTTGGGAATTTTTTCTTTCAATTGAAAAAGAGGGCAAAGGCTGGTTCTGCGTTTCTCCTTGTCTAGTGTCTTGGCGAGCTGTAGGATATAGCTCGCGTGATGGCTATATGTTTGGTGCAACTATTGCTAAGAACAAAGATCGCAATGCACCGATGCCCGAAAAAAGTTTAGCTGTTACCTTTGCCGTAGAAGAATGGGGTGGTGGAGTTGGAGATGAGCGGGAGCTTGGTCGCCATGGTAAAGTTG
>JANNBC010000017.1:0-20188 GCA_031385045.1 bacterium
TTTTTTTATTGACTAACTTTATACTTAACTTTAAACCTATTTCTAGACATTAAATTAGACTGATTAAAGTGGACATTGATTGTCGGAATACTGGACACTGATTTACTGGAATCGGGTGGACACTGGTACTGGAATACGCAAGTAAATGCCTTTTTATTAATTACACAACTAGTTTATGTAAATGTTATCGCAATAATTTTTCTATTTTTACTCCGAGATTAAATTTATATTTTGTTACCTAATGAATGAAAAATTATTTAAGGCACACTGTAATAAATGTAATGGTGATACAAACCACAGCTTGTTGCATGAGGAAACGCAACGGTGGGAGGAAGGCTTTGATATATATTCACTTAGTGGAGGAGATCGCTTTGAAATGCTTAAATGTTGCGGTTGTGATAGCATAAAACTTCGTCACATAAATTGGTTTTCTGAGGCAACCAGTGAAACTGTAATCTATTATCCTCCTGCAATTTCTAAGCATGAACCGAGATGGCTAAGTGAGTACGAAGGTGTTTTCTCAAGCAATGAAAAAGAATTTGCAAATTTGCTTCGCGAGGTGTACTCCGCTTTGCATAATGATTCAAGAAGATTAGCTGTAATGGGCATTCGGGCTCTAGTTGAATGTGTAATGATATCAAAGGTTACTGACAGAGGTACGTTTGTCAAAAATTTAACTGCATTTCAGGACGCTGGTTTTATTTCTCCGAAACAACATGAAGTAATTCATTCCGTTTTAGAAGCAGGGCATGCCACTATCCACCGTAGCTTTTATCCATCGATTGATGATCTCCATACCGTAGTAGAAATTGCAGAGAATTTAATTGATATGATTTATATCCAACCAATTAAAGCTGCAAAACTAAAAGATAATGTTCCTAAAAGGGGAGATATTGCAAAGGCATAAATTTTATTCTGGAACGAATTTTTTAAGCTTGACGAGGGTTGTTTACTAAAAACATAAGGTTTATGTTCAACTTTTTGATGAAGCTCAAATCAAAGTCAAAAATATAAGAATTTAATTACAGCTAATTTTGGTTTTTAGATATGAAAAAAGCTTACCGTTATTTAGCTATCTTGCTTGCCTTAGGACTGTTTGCATTCTATTTCAACACCAAAAAGAACTTAGCTTCGAAGAGAGCTGGGAGGAGGCTGATAAAATTTCAAAGCCTTTTAGCTCAGATAAGGAATACTTCAAGAGAAGATTAAAGTTAGCTGTAACTGATAACATTGATGCACAAAACGATGTTGCCATTATGTACTCCCAAGGTCTTGCCGTTCCGCTTGATCATTATAAAGAATTTTATTGGTCTAAATTAACGGCAGAACAAGGAGATTCTGATGCACAATTAAATATTGGACTGATGTATGCAAAAGGTACCAGTGTTCCCCAAAACTATGCAGAAGCATTAAAATGGTTAAAACAATCCGCGGATCAAGATAACAACATGGCTCAATTCGAGTTGGGTTTAATGTACTATAATGGAGAAGGTGTTATTCAGGATTATAGCGAAGCTTATAATTTGTTTATGTTGTCTATAAAACAACGTAACCCATATGCTTTATATTATTTAGGGGTAATCAATGACGAGGGATTAGGCGTGCTAGAAAGTCCAGGTTTGGCATTTACATTGTATAAAGATGTAGCTGAAATGGGACTTACTATGGCTCAGACTAGTATTGGATTTATGTATTTTGATGGTAGAGGAGTAGAACAAGACTATAGTGAAGCTATTAAATGGTTTAAAAAGGCAGCAAAAGAAAATGACCCCGATGCTCAGTTTGGACTTTGCACAATACATCATAGTGGCTATGGAGTCTCAAAAGATGAAAGTGAAGCAATGAAGTGGTGTAATTTAGCAGCTGAGCAAGGGCATGAACCCTCTCAATATTTTTTAGGATTAGCTTATTACCACATTGATAAAAGTAATAGCGATAATTTAATAAAGTCTTATATGTGGACAAACCTAGCCTACGCTAAAAGTCAGAATAGTAAATTATTAGCCCATAAAGACTTACTAGATAATCTAATGACTGAGGAGCAAATTGCTAAATCTAAAAAGTTAATAGCAGAGTGGAAAGTCAAAAAATCTTTTTAATATTCGAGGATTCTAGTTCTTGTTTAGTTGCTTATCTATTAGATTAATGACTAATCAGATCCAACTGGGCCCTATATCTAGCCAATGACTCCGTATGCATCTGAGCATCTGGCTCTCTAAGATTTAGAGTTCCAAGTTTAGCTTCCAGGTCTTTGATCTTTGTGTTGATGTCAGCTGAGTTTAAGCCTTCAGCATGATCAACATAATCAGTAAGGATGATAATTGAATCTTCTAGGAAATTACAGAATCCATTGCAGGTTACGAACTGGTGTTTTTTGTTTTGTCTGTCTGTGAAATTAAGAATCCCTGAACCTAAGATGGAAGTGTAGGTAATGTGAGATGGTAGGATTGTGATCTGTCCTTTCGAAGTTTCGAGCGTTACTTCATTTGTTTCAGCTTCGACTTCTAGGCCGTCGGGAGTAACAACTTTGATTGTAAAATATTCGGACATAAATTTTTCAAAAAAAAAAATTTAGCGAAGCTAAATATAACTAAAAATTTATCACGCCCCTACTATTTACTAACTAGACACCGTGTGAATACTTATAAAGTAGGGGCGGATTGCTGATTAAAAGTTTCAGCGTGCTCTTAAGTATTTAGAATTTAAATAGTTAAGAGTTATTGTTGGCACTTGCCAAGAACTTATCTCCCTCATTATCACTAATGAGAGAGATAGTATTAATACTAAGCCGCAGCCTGTCTAGCAGCAAACTCAGCAGCCATTCTTTCAGCCTTAGCTTGAGCCTCTTCAATAGTTCCCACCATGTAGAAAGCTTGCTCTGGAAGATGGTCATGCTTACCTTGAACGATCTCTTTAAATGCACGGATCGTATCAGCTAGTTTAACATAAGCACCTGGAGTTCCAGTGAACTGTTCAGCTACGTGGAAAGGTTGAGACAAGAACTTCTCAATCTTACGAGCACGAGCAACAATTTCCTTATCAGATTCAGAAAGTTCATCCATACCAAGAATTGCAATGATATCTTGTAATTCTTTATATCTCTGAAGGATTTTCTGAACGCTACGAGCAACATCATAGTGCTCTTTACCAAGAATACCTGGCTCAAGAACTGATGACGTAGAAGCAAGTGGATCCACCGCAGGATAAATTCCTTTTTCAGAAATTGCCCGGGAAAGAGCCGTTGTCGCATCTAAGTGAGCAAACGTAGTCGCTGGAGCTGGATCTGTGTAATCATCAGCAGGAACATAAACTGCTTGTACTGATGTAATCGAACCTTTCTTCGTAGATGTAATGCGCTCTTGAAGTTCACCCATATCTGTTGCCAGAGTTGGCTGGTAACCCACAGCACTTGGCATACGACCTAGAACTGATGACACCTCAGAACCTGCTTGTAAGAATCGAAAAATATTATCAACGAATAATAATACATCACGTCCTTCCACATCACGGAAGTATTCAGCTACAGTTAGTGCAGATAAAGCTACACGGAAACGTGCTCCTGGGGGCTCGTTCATCTGTCCGTAAACAAGAGAAGCTTTATCAATTACGCCTGACTCTTTCATCTCTTCCCAAAGGTCATTACCTTCACGAGTTCTTTCACCCACACCTGCGAATACTGAGTATCCACCGTGAGCTTTAGCGATGTTATTAATCAATTCCATGATTAGTACAGTTTTGCCTACTCCGGCACCACCGAATAATCCAATTTTACCACCCTTAACGTATGGGCAAAGTAAATCTACAACTTTGATACCAGTTTCAAGAATTTCTTTGCTTGTAGCTTGATCTTCAAACGCTGGAGCAGTTCTGTGGATTGGCCATTTAAGCTCTTCACCTACAGGTCCAAGTTGGTCAATTGGTCGACCTACTACGTCCAAAATCCTTCCTAATGTTTTTTCTCCAACAGGAATACAAATTGGCTCGCCAGTATCACGAACTTCTTGTCCTCTTTTCAGACCGTCAGTTGAATCCATTGCAATACAACGTACACAGTTATCACCTAAATGCTGAGCAACTTCCAACACAAGGTTGTCGGCTTGATCATCAATCGAAGGGTTGCTTGTTACTAGGGCGTTATAAATCGCTGGTAATCCACCAGCTTCTGGGAATTCGATATCGATTACCGCTCCCAACACCTGAGTAACCTTTCCTATTCTTTGTTCACTCATATATATCTCCAAAAAATCTTTTTATTCACCTATACAGCGTTCGCACCACCAACAATGTCTAAGATTTCACCGGTAATACCAGCCTGTCTTAGTTTGTTATACGTAAGTGTTAAACTTTCAATTAAATCTCCAGCGTTTCTAGTAGCGTTATCCATCGCTGTCATTCGGCTAGCGTGTTCGCTAGCTTTAGCATCAAGAGCTCCTTGTCTTAAAGAAATTCTTGTTAGTCTTGGAAGTAATGCTGCAAAAACTTCATCACTAGAAGGTTCAAATTTAGTTTGGGACTTGCTTGTAGTGTCATTAGTCTCAGCAACTTTAGCCATTAGTTGATCTAAAGTAATTGGTAGTAACTGAGTAGTAGTGGCAGTCATTGTAAGTGCTGATTTGAAATGAGTATAAATTAAATAGACAGCATCAACATCACCATTTAGAAATTCAACTTCTGCTTGCTTACAAATCTCATCAAGTGGCCAGTTAGAAACGCTTTCTGGTAAATCTTTATAACATTCGAATTCTTTATTTTTTTCACGTTGATAGAATTCCGCAAGCTTAGAGCCTAAAAGCACTGCTTCAATTTTAACATTAGGATTTTTTGCTTTTTGCTCTTTAGTAAAAGCAGTAATAGCTTTGTTAATATTAGAGTTATAGGCTCCGCAAAGTCCGCGGCTAGCACCGACAACAATAAGTTTAATCTTATTTGTTGTTCTTTGTTCTAATAGCGGATGAGTAAGTTCAGAAACATCAGTAGCAGAAAGAACACCAGAAAGTAATTTCTTAAGTGCAATGCTGTATTCACGAGAACGAGCTACGGCGTCTTGTGCCCCACGCATCTTGGTGGCCGACACAAGCTTCATCGCATAAGTGATCTTCTTCGTGTTCTTAACCGATTTGATTCGGATATTAATTTCTTTTAATCCAGCCATTGGTATTTAATCTAAAATCCTTCCACCTTCGCGCTTAAATTACTTAGTTTTACTAAGCAATTTAAGCGCTTCGGCGTGACAAGCCACCTTAATTTATTACGCAGTTGCTCCAGCATTCTGGTAATTAGAAGCTGAACGGAATTGAGTTACAAAGCTTGCGATTACTTCGTTAAGCTTAGTATCAACACCGCCATCAAAACTTCCTGTATCAGCAAGTTGTTTAACAGTCTCTGCATGATTAGCAGCTAAGTGCTGATGTAAGCCTTCTTCAAAAGCTTTCATTTCGCTTAGAGCCAATTTATCACAGTGACCATTGCTGACTGCTAAGATGGAAATAATCTGATAGGCAACTGGCATTGGTACGTACTGATCTTGCTTTAAGATTTCTACAAGTCTCTCCCCTCTTTTTAACTGAGAAAGAGTTGCGTCATCTAGATCAGATCCGAACTGAGCAAAGGCTTGCATTTCACGAAACTGAGCTAAGTTAATACGAAGAGTACCAGCAATCTTTTTCATTGCTTTTACTTGAGCTGAACCACCTACCCTTGATACCGAAAGACCAACGTTTACAGCTGGGCGAATACCAGAGTGAAATAATTCTGACTCTAAGTAAATCTGACCATCAGTAATAGAAATTACGTTAGTTGGGATGTAAGCAGATACGTCACCTTCTTGTGTTTCAATGATTGGAAGAGCTGTTAAAGATCCACCACCCATTTCATCACTTAATTTAGCAGCACGCTCAAGTAAGCGAGAATGAAGATAGAACACGTCCCCTGGATAAGCTTCACGTCCTGGTGGGCGTCTTAGCAGTAAGCTCATACTACGATAAGCTTGAGCATGTTTTGATAAATCATCATAAATGATCAAAGCATGCTGACCTTTTTCCATGAAGTACTCACCCATAGTACATCCAGTAAATGGAGCTAAGAATGACATTGGAGCAGGCTCAGAAGCAGAAGCACAAACTACGATTGTGTGATCCATCGCGCCGGCCTCTTTTAATTTATTTACAACTTGAGCAACAGAAGAACGCTTTTGTCCGATAGCTACGTAAATACAAATTACGCCAGTTCCTTTTTGGTTAATGATTGTATCGATTGCTACAGCAGTCTTACCAGTTTTACGGTCACCAATAATTAACTCACGCTGACCACGTCCGATTGGAATCATCGCATCAATTGCTTTGATCCCTGTTTGCATTGGCTGATTTACGCTTTTTCTTTTAACAATACCTGGAGCTTTGATTTCGATCTTACGCATCTCAGTACCAGTGATTTCACCAAGACCATCAATAGCATTTCCTAGTGCATCAACTACGCGACCAACCATCGGTTTCCCAACTGGAGCTTCAGCAATCTTACCAGTACGTTTAACAAGATCGCCTTCTTTTACTTCACGAGTTTCCCCCATGATTACAACCCCTACAGAGTCTTCTTCCAAGTTAAGAGCGATACCTTTGATTCCGTTAGCGAATTCTACAAGCTCTCCTGCAATTACATTGCGAAGACCGTGAACTCGTCCCACACCATCTGATACGGAAATGATTGTACCAGTTTCGCTTAATTCTTGGGCGCTAGTGTAGTTCTGAATTTTATCCTTAAGGATTTTGTTTATTTCATCAGCGTCAATTGCCATTGTTTTTCCTATTAACTAAGTAAAGATATTTTAATTTTTTCCAAAGCTCCACTAATGGAACTATCAAGTAGTTGGTCACCAGACTTCACTACAAATCCTCCAATGATCTCTGGATTGCTTTGCCATTCGACTTGAACAGTCGAACCAAAATTCTTTTTTAAGTAGCTCACTACTTCTTCCTTCTCATCATGGGAAAGATCTGAGGCTGTTGTAATTGATAGCTCTAGACTCTTTAAGAAATGATTGTAAAGACTGCGGAATTCTAAAGCGATTTCAGGTATTAAATTTAGCTTAGAATTATCTAATAAAATATTAGCGAAGTTTTTAAATTCTTTTGGGTTATTTAACTCAGCTAAAAGAGCGTTTAGTACTTGTCTTTTATTGTCCAGAATAACAGCTGGATTTCCAAAAAAACTAGCAACCATTGGATCATTCGACCAAGCCTGGCTAAGTGCTTCTAGTGTATCAGCAATGCCTGGCAGTGCTTCTGGCTGACAACTAGCAAAAAGAGCTTTAGTAAGTTTACGAGCTGATTTAGAAACTATCTTAGACATGTTTGTTTTTGATTAAAGAGTTTAAGCCTTCTAAGCTGGCTGTGCGGTAGGCACGATCGTTAGCTGTTGTGAATTCTTGTTTTAATCGAACTTTGGCAATTGAGCAGACTTTTTCCGCAAACTCTGATTTTACTGCTTTTTCTGTTGCTTTGATTTCAGAGGCTACGGCAACTTCGGCTTGTTTTAAGATTCGTTCTTTTTGTTCTAATGCTTGTTCGTTAATTCGAGCACTCTCATGTTTTGTTTCTTCGTTAATGTTAGCTTGAAGACTAGAGATACTACTAGGAACACTGGCAACTTTAGATTTAACATTGTTTAGGCGTTCTTCTGCTTGGGCTAATGCTCTTTCACTCTTTAGGATATTATCTTCTAGTTCCGAAACTCGTTTTTTCCAAATTTGAACTAGTGGGTTTTTAAGTATAAAAAATCCACCAGCAACAAAGATTATAAAATTAATCCACATGATTGTTAGTGTCGGTCCGTGGTGGTGCGCACCTTCAGCCCAGACAGTTGCAGGGCCTACTAGTAAAAGCGCTACTGCTAGAAGGCAAATTTTAGAAAATGTATTTTTCATCATAAATCTTTAATTATTTTCCGTTAGCTATTTGTGGGGCAGATTTTAGTTTGTTCACAACTTCACCAGCAAGTTGTCCTGCTTGGCTTTCTAAGTCAGCTTTAAGCTTAACGATCAAGTCCGTAGCTTCTTGAATTGCTTTCTCGCTACGTGACATTGCTTCATTTTCAGCTTCTGTAATTACTTGAGCAGCTAGTTTTTTAGCATCTGCTACTTGAGCCATCTTACCTTGTACGGCATCTCGTCTAGCAATGTTGATTTGTTCTTCGGCTTCATTTTCTAAGCGAGTAGCTTCAGCCAGCTTTTGTTCGGCAAGTTCTTGGCTTCCTTCTGTTGCCGCTTCGCGAGCTTCGTTTAGAGCAAGGAATGGCTCAAAAACAGCATTTTCCATTAGCTTCCAGAAGACAAAGAATAGGAATGAACCAACTGGAATGAAAATTAGATCTGTTGGAGTTAGCTTTAAAAAATCACCACAGAAATCAATTGTTGATTTTGGAAGAAAGAAAATTACTAATTCAAGAGCAACGAGGATAATGAAAAAAACAATACCTTGTTGAACTGGGTGTCCTTTGGCAGAAGAAGGGGCAGAATGTTTCGCAGACATTTAATGGGATTAATTACTTAAATTGTTGCGCAACGTTATATTCTATAGGCCAAAAAAGTCAACTTTAGGAAGGTATTTAAGTCACTTAAAACAACTCAGCAATCGCTCTCTATTTGACAGTGCCCGATTAAAAAATCTGGCAATTTTATAGCTCTGAACTATCTAACGCTGTTTTCCCGATGTCCACCCCCAGCACTAACACCAATAAAGACACTTTTCGGTCGAGCTTCTCCAATTGAATATGAGTCACGATATGAAAGGCTACTGGCTAATGCTGTTAAGTATTCATTGTAGATCTCTACAATGCCTCTTGGGCATTCTCTCCATCTGGCTTCTCCCTCTGGAGTTACACCCTCACGAAGGACACCATTATAGATTAATTGAAAGAATTCTGATGCTTGACCGGCATAAAGTTTATAATGAGCGGGGTCCGGACATTCTTTAATCTTTGCTTCAATGATTTGTTGAGCACGGCTTCTTGGTTCAAATCGTTTGTCGATTTCTATCAGTTCCGGAACGGTGAAAGCACCACTCTCTTTTGCTTTTGCAAATTCACCACCAATCATGACAGTGTCAGCAAATACTAAGGCCTTGCTTACGTCTCCTGGACATTGAATTCCACCATCTGCAATTACTGGGACACCCTTTAAAAGTCTTGCTGGCCAAATTCTAGCCAAGGCAGATAATTGTGGAAAACCAACTCCGGCAATTGCCCGAGTGCTACACATCGCTCCTGGTCCAATTCCAACTTTTACAGCATCTGCTCCAGCTTTCACGCAGTCCAGATATTCTTGAACTGTTGCAATGTTGCCGACAATCACATTCGTATCCGGAAGAACTTTTTTGATTTCTTTTAGTAAGCTTAGCGCGCATTGATTAGATCCATGGGCAATATCAATGCAAAATCCAGCTACTCCAACAGAGGCAATTGCTTGGATTTGAGCAAGGTACTTTTCTGGCTCTCTTTTAAATGCATCAACGCCCAGTGATTGAATCAGATTTTTAGGAGCGATTGCTAAGCGTTCGGAAATGGCCCTTTGCCACTCGGAAGATAACTCAGTAATGGGATGATCCTTATGATTTCCGCAAAGTGATTTAGGAAAGCGGTCAGCAATTAAGACGATTTCAGGATTACTGGCGATTAATGTTCTTAGTAATTCTTCAGAGAACACGGTCATCATGTTTGCTGGGATTAATGGATTTGGAACAACTAAGTTCTTGGTTAATAAGGAACTAGTATCAAATTTTGGATCGAAGCGAGAGGTTGCTCTACTTTGTGAGACGGGCTCTAGTAAAACATCACTGTAAGTTAATCCAGTTTCGACTTTTCCTGAAGCAATTAAATTAGTTGTGTTTGCTTTAGTTGCTTTTGCTTCTGCCATAATCTTTCGATGTTGGCCTTGGATTTTTAGTGGTTCATAGTGCTTCATTGGATCCAACTCCGCAGGTTTTATTATATGAATTCTAGTAAGGTGGGCCTTGTGAAGTGGATTTTCTGTGGTTGCAGGAGAGGCTGGTGGGAGACTTGGATTCATATTTGATAGGGGAAATTAAGTTAATCGAGTTTTCGATTTATCATGGATGAAAGACTTAATCAAAACAATGTTTGTTTTGGCTTAGCTTAGGGCAGATGATTTCTCAGAACGTTGTTTAATGACTTTTAGGATTGTATTTTGGATGTCTTTCATTAAGAAGTTAGCCCAAATGCCGGAATAGAAGTTAAATCTTGTTGAGACTCGGATATCGCTTGAGAGATGCAGGATAACATTTTTCTCTTTAGTTTTTTCAATTCTGTAAGTTCCGCGAAAAACATCAAAATAACGACCCCCAACTACAACATGTTCATCTAAGGTTGTTGGTGGGATGCTTTTTGGATCTGAAACAATTGTAAAGGAGAGCTCTTGGTTTTCTTTCCAAATATCAACTGTTTCAATGAATAGTAGTCCCCCCTCAAAGGAAGCTTGTCTTACTCCCCCAATCCCTTCGTGAGATAGAGTAGCTTCTATTGGTTTAGGAAATCCCATCTTATAAAAAAAGCCATCAAGTTCTTCGGTGATTTTTGGAACGCGAATTATATTCTGCCAGACTGTTTCTACTGGAGCATTAATGGTGATTTCTGTTTTTACTTCACTAAGTGCAGTTGGTAATTCTAAATATTGTTCTAAGTAGGCACTGCTAAGTGGTAGTGATAGAATTATAACTAACCAGCTTGTAGATAGCTTATTACGGTTTATTCTTGTAAGAATTAGGCCTGTTATAAAACCAGAGATGGCAGCCAGTGGGAGATAGATAACAGCTGCCATCACTAAGCAGATTGCTCCTTCCCAGCCTACTAGCACAGAAAAAGCTAAGCAGATTATAGTTGTGAGGATTGGACTAAAGATTCTAAAATCCCAGGATCTTTGTTGCTCTTTTGTGGCGAATGCTACGCTAATAATCCCTAAGATTATTGGTAGTATAAATACATACCCAAAGGACATTGCAGCAAAAAGTTCGTTTGCCCAGTTTGGGACAGGAGGTCTGGCAAATAATTGACAAGCGATCCCATAGATTACACCAATCGTTATCGAGAATATTTGGGTTTTATTAGGCCTTAGATTCAACTATTTTAGGTCTTAATGGGTACCGATTTTTAGATCTACAATTTCTCCAGGTGATTTCATAGAACACTGTCCGTTGAAAATTACACCTTCGCTGATGCTAACTTTTGGAGCGCGTAAGTCCCCTTTTACTTCAGCAGGTTTTTCTAGTGAAATACTTTTGCTAGCAACAATATTTCCTTCTAACTTTCCAGAAACGCTAATTTCAGTTGCTTCAATCTGCCCACGAATCTCTGCTTCAGGTCCAATCTTCAGCATGCTTTTTGCTTTTATATCACCTTTGATTCGGCAGTTTAAATATGTTGGTCCTTCGAAAGTAAA
Organism: bacterium; assembly: GCA_031385045.1. GTDB lineage: Bacteria > Bdellovibrionota_C > UBA2361 > UBA2361 > CALJRW01 > JANNBC01. The sequence goes on from JANNBC010000017.1 coordinate 11,444, forward strand.
GTTACCTTCAAGCGTTGTCCCGCTTCCGATATAAACTTCTTGATTAGCCGTTGGAGTAGAGCCATTTGCTTGTTTAGGGCTGATTTGAAAGTCTGCCACTGTCTTAGTATTTGAATCATTATTTTCTGCTTTGCCGAATCCGAAACTCATAGTTTTTACTCCAAAATATCACAAATCTATTTTAATCTTATCAACCTCAAAGTCAATTTTTATTTTCAACCAAATCAATAATTCTGCCTAATTCTGCTTCTGAATAGTACTCAATTTGTATAGAGCCAGTTCCCTTTTTATTAGTTTTAATGCGGACTTTAGTTCCTAGCATATTCTTTAATCTGTTTTCTAAGTCTGAATATCCAACTGCCGGAGCGATTCGATTCTTGGTTTTTCCACGACTTTCAATTTGCACACTTCGATCGACAATTTCTTCTAAGGCGCGTACGGATAAATTTTCTGCAATAATTTTCTTAGCTAAATTTAGTTGTGCGGCAGGCTCTTTAATTGTTAGTAATGCCTTGGCGTGTCCTAAGCTAATTTCGCCTCTCTCTAGCATTGCTAATGCGTCAGGAACTAAGTTTAGAATTCTAACAAAGTTGGCCACGGCACTACGGCTCTTCCCTACTTTGTCTGCAACCTCTTGTTGATTCATTGAGAACTCATCCATCAAGGCTTGGTAAGCGCGAGCTTCTTCCGCAGCATTTAAGTTTTGTCTTTGGATATTTTCGATTAGGGCAATCTCTAGAGTGTCCTTATCTGGTAGATCTTTTAAGATAACTGGAACTTGCTTCAGGCCGGCAAGACTTGCGGCTCTCCAACGACGCTCGCCCGCAACTATTTGATATTGCTCACTATTTTTGTCGATTTGACGAACTATAATCGGCTGAATTACTCCATGCTGCTTGATTGATTCTGCTAGTTCTTGAAGTTCTGGAAGTTTGAATTCTGTTCTTGGCTGAGCTTCGTTGCGAGCAATTTGTTCAATCTTAATGTACAGAATTGAGTTCTTGTTGTCAGTTTGTACTGGCGAAATTGTGCCAATAACTTCTGATTTTGCAAAGTTTTCCTTTTGTTTTTCAGGAGAAGTTTGAACGCTTGGTGATGAAATTAAAGCGCTAAGTCCCCTGCCTAATGGTTTTCTAAATTTCTTTACTTCCGTCATTTTTTGTATTCCTAAATAAAAGTTCCATCCGCCGTCACAAATAAAGACTATGTAATGTTCCACGTAGAACATTGCTATGGTGGACAATCTCCAAACATTTTATAAATTCGAAACTTGAGCCATTGTTCCCTGACATCTAGCTGATACTTCTTTTGCTAGATTTCTATAAGCTTCCGCTCCATTTGACTCTGGTGCATATATAGCAATTGGCTCTCCATGGCTTGGAGCTTCCGAGAGCTTTATATTTCTTGGGATTCTTGTTTGGAAAACCTTATCGCCAAAGTGGTTTTTAGCTTCTTCCCAAACTTGAGCAGACAGGTTTGTGCGAGCATCGTACATAGTTAAGAATACCCCAAGAATCTCCAGCTTGGTGTTGTATGTGCCTTGTACAAAATTAATTGTCTTAATCAAGGCACTTAGCCCTTCTAGTGCGTAGTATTCAGATTGTAATGGAATTAATACCTTATTAGCAGCTCCAAGAGCGTTTAGAGTTAGAAGTCCAGAAGATGGCGGACAGTCAATTAAAATATAGTCATAGCGATTCTTAATACTATCTATCTCTGTTTTTAGGATTAGTTCTCGACCAGGAGTTTTCCCTAGTTCAATTTCGATTGATACTAAGTCAGACGATGCTGGGGCTATTGATAGATTGTTGATTTTTGTTTTTTGTATGATTGAAGAAATATTGGCTTCTTGAAAAAACATATCAAAAAGATCTTTAACATTTTCTTCTAGATCGACGCCAAGTCCGCTGGTTGCACTTCCTTGAGGGTCAAAATCGATTACTAAAACTTGATATCCAAGGATCGCTAGGTCTGTTCCGAGGTTTACCGTGCTGGTGGTCTTGCCGACGCCACCTTTTTGATTGGCAATTGCGATAATTTCTGTCATTGAAGTTATTTTTAAACTATCTGATCTAATTAATCAAATAAAATCATATTAAGATTACAAATGTTCCACAGCTTGTCGCGCCAAAGTGCTACAAAGTTCCACGTGGAACAATTAAGTATTCGCGCACGACGGCGGATAGAACATTGCTATGGCGGACAAGCAGTGGAACTTTATCTATGCATCAGATAGGCTTCAATAAAGCCATCAATTTTACCATCCAAAACTCCACCAGTATCCGAAGTCTCAAATTGGGTTCTTAAGTCTTTAACCATTTGATAAGGGTGGAGGACATAGGAGCGAATCTGACTGCCGTAGTCAATTTTCTTTCTTTCACCTTTAAGCTCATCGAGTTTTTCAGCTTGTTGTTCTGTTAAAAGCTCAAAAAGCTTAGAATTAAGCATTTTTATAGCTCGATCTTTGTTCTTGTGTTGTGATCTTTCATTTTGACAAGCAACCACTGTATTTGTTGGGATGTGAGTAATCCTAACTGCTGAGTCCGTAGTATTAACGTGTTGGCCACCAGCTCCCGAAGATCTATAGGTATCAATTCTTAAATCATCGGGGTTAATGTCGACAACGATGTCTTCGGCAATGTCAGGAGTAACTGATACTGCAGCAAAAGATGTATGACGTTTCGAGTTGGCATCAAAAGGGGAGATGCGTACTAGTCGGTGAACACCTTGTTCCGCTTTTAAATGTCCATAAGCATATGGTCCAACAATGGAAATAGTTACACCTTTTAAGCCAGCTTCTTCGCCCGGCGAATAATCTAAAACTTCTACTTTAAAGTTTTTGCGTTCAGCCCAGCGGGTATACATCCGCATCAGCATCTCCGCCCAATCTTGTGCTTCCGTGCCACCAGACCCGCCATTGATTTCTAGTAGAGCAGGGGAGATGTCATGGGGGCCACTCATTTTACAGATAAATTCACGCTCACCAAGCTCTGCAATAAATTTTAATAAAGTTCCTTCTGCTTCTGTTATGAAGTCTGGGTCGTCTTTCGCTAACTCTAAGGCTGTTTCTGTATCATCCCTTAGGGTGGATAACCTATTGAAACTGTTAACTATTTCTTGGTTTTGTGATTTCTCCTGAGAGATTTTAGTAGCTCTTTGCTGATCATTCCAGAAATCATCACGGTGCATTTCAGCTTCTAGTTTGGCAAGTTTTGCCATTAACGAATCTAAGTCAAAGAAACTCCTTTAATTTGGCGTGCCTTATTTTTAGATCGTTAAACTGATAAGTGATTTCGTTAAGGTCCATGTTATAAATATTAACATTATTTATAGTTACGATAAAAAGTAATTTCCTTCAGGGAATGAAATATTCTGATTACCGTTAATTAGAGGAATACTCTAGCAAACAATCTACTATTTTAAAATATGACTAACTGCATAATCTATCATTCTATCTACACGAAGATAGATTTTGATCTGTAGTGTAGCAGTTGAGGATTTTGAGGAGTTTTATCTGGATAGTCTAAGTCAAAAGCCACCGGTTCTGGATTTAAATCACCAATTACTTCAACTAGTGAATTCAGAGCTTAGAGACTGAATCTAAGTATTGGTGCGGATCTCTACAACTAACGTTGAAATTGCCCTTATATTAAGCTTTTAATTGCAAGAATCCATCAAGATCAATTGAACCAGTAACCCCAGTGTTATACCAGTTTCCAGATTTTACCTGATTAGTTGCCTCAGGATTATTCCAATATCCAAGAAAAACATTTGCTCCCTTAACCTGGATAATTCCTAATTTGTTAACTCCTAACTCTGCTCCCGTTTCGGGATCAATAATTTTTACACAAATATTTGGTAGTGGATGTCCAACCGTGCCAGACTTTCGGCCAATTTGTTTAGCATCAGGCAGATCGATATCTGGAATGTTTAAGGATAAAAGAGGAGACAACTCACTTTGTCCAAAGCTTTCTAAGATATTCAAATGAAAACAATCATCAAACTCTAAATCCAAGTCTGGATCTAAATGTTCGGCAACATTAATGATATATTTAAAGTTTGATAGCTGATGATTAAATGTATGTTCCATTAAATTTCCAGCAATTTTAGGAGTTAAGAAGATGATGTTTGAATCTAGTGTGCGATCTAGATCATTGAGATAGCTAATTTTCACACCAGAAAGGAGAGGTAGCCAAAAGTTAAGCGATAAACCAAAGATAGTGTTCAAATTTAACAAAGCTTCAATTTGATCTTTATGGCTTAGGTGTAAGACTTGATATAGTGCCGAAATATTAGAGCTAATATTAGCATGTGACAACATCACTCCCCGTGGTGATCCATTTTTAAATTCATAAAAAACACCTAAAAGATCTGAGCCATTACCCTTACTCGCGGTTAGAAGTTTAATTAATATACTCGGCGCGTAGGAGAGTAAATGATTTTTAATTTTAACTCCAAGTGTTTGAGCCTTTAGTAAATCTGACATCAAAAGAGCCTCAAGGTTAGGAAGTTCTAAAGAGTTTTGTGTTACATCAGAGATTATTACCTGAATTTGCCCATCTAGGCAGACTTGCCTTTTTTGCTCAGCGCTCCACTTCGGATCAATATTAATAACAGGAATATTTGTAAAACTTAGAGCTGCATTAATTAGAACTTGTTGATATGGATTACTAAACTGAAGTCCAATTGGGCTTAAAGTTTTAAGTTTTGTTCTTAAAACGGCATTTAAGTTTAGGACGTCACGCAAAAACTGAATGCCATTAATTTTATTTCGATGATTAAAAATAATTGTTTGATACCGACGTTTGCAGAGTGATGAGATTAAGCGAAAATTTAGTCTTTCTTCAGCTTCGGAGCGCAAATGGAAAGCTTCTGCTCCTAGCTCAGAGACTTTTTGACGAACTTCAAATGCAGTACTTTTTGCTGGAAGAGGTTTGCCAAATTTAATTGCTAATGGATAGGGGATCTGGTCAGGAATTTTCCAAAAGAACGTACCCTTAGAAAAGCTAAAAAGACTGCCCCAGACTTGATCTAAATAGAAGGGGATAATTGGCTCTTCTCTGTCAGCCATGATTCGTTCTAAGCCCTTACGAAAACTGCTGAGATTACCGTTTCTAGTTAATTGACCTTCAGCAAAAATACAAACTAATTCACCATTTTTAATCGCTTCACTTGCTTCATTTAAAGCCCATTCCACATTTTCTTTTTTGTCTTTACCGTCTATCGGAATTACTTTAACCCCTCGTACGATCAGGTTTATTATTGGTAAGTTGAAAATTGCTTTATGCATAATAAAGCGGACGGGACGTTTACTAGCTGCCAAAACAATTAAAGCATCGGCATAAGACATGTGATTTCCAACAAGCAAAGCACCACTATCTTTAGGGATGTGCTGTTCTCCAACAATTTTTAATTTGTAGACTGTATTAGTTAAGATCCAATTCAAGCAACGAAGCGATAACTCCGGCATCATCTGGAAGGAAATGAAAGTTAGGAAGAAAGAGATAACTCCTAAGATCAAAAAAACTTCCTGAACGTTAAGTCCTAGTAATCCATTAAAAAACCAGAGTGCAAAGCTTGCGAGTAGAATGAAGAGATTAAAAATAATATTTGAAGCAGCAATATAATTTCCTCTTTTCTTAACAGGGCTATTTGCTTGAAAATAAGCATTAAGGGGCACAATGTAAAAGCCAGCGGCGAAGCCCAGAATTAAAAAGCAAACGACAATCGAAATAATTGAATTAGCAAAGGTGCCCAGAGCAACTGCGGCTAACCCAAGCACAAAAGAGGCGACAGGAACAATTCCTAACTCTACCCGACTAGGAGAAAGACGACCAACTAACGCACTGCCAGAACCAATTCCGAGGATTAAAGCTGTTAGGATATATCCAATATCGCTTTCTGTAATGTTTGGTATTTGTTCTGGATATAAGAAAATACTCAGTTGAGTTAGGCCCCCTACAAACCAAAACCAAGAACTAGCCAACATTACCAAAAATAAATTACGATTTGCTTTAATTTCTTTGAGGTTAACGTAGAAATTTCTAAGTAAATTAAAGTCTAGCTTTAAATCAGGATTTTGTGCGGGTGTTTTTCTAATTCTAGTTGCCGCATAGATGGCGATTAATAAGACGCAAGATAAAATAATTAATGAAGAAACTTTAAAATCAATTGGAATCAAATGGAGTTGTCCACCAACGGCCGTTCCTAGTAAAATTCCCATGAAGGTTACCATCTCAACGTACCCGTTTGCTTTTGTTAGCTCAGTAGGATGAACAAGTTCTGGAATAATTCCAAATTTACTTGGACTGAAGAGGGCACTTTGAAGTCCAAATAGGAAAAGAATAAATAAGAGACCTGCGACATTCTCAGTGAACATGAAGTAGCTACCGAGCAAGATAAAAGTTGGTTCAACAAGTCTCGTAATTAAGGCAATTCTGGATTTACTAAAGCGATCTGCTAGCCAGCCAGCTAGTGGGGAAAAGAGAATAAATGGTAGAACTAAGAGAGCCCCAGTTAGACTAATTAATTTAGTTTTTTCATTTCCAGTGTGATGGCTAGCAATTAATGTTAATAAGATAATTTTAAAAAAATTATCATTAAAGGCACCACCACCTAAGACTACTAAAAAATATCGAAAGCTTGATTTTAAATGAGGCACGACAGGGTAAAGATTAAATATTCTAAGTAGTTATCCCCTATGAAGGCTGATGAGGCAAGGGGTTCAATCACCTAGAGGATTGATTCTGTAATCAAACTTTAGCTTGATGCCTCACAAAGAATATTTTCAGAACTTGGTACTGAGCTGTTGTTTTGTGATCCCTTTACTTTCTATCAAGGAAGACGGAAGGACTATCCGTGACAGTTATAAGTGGGATTTGTAATCAAGCTGGGATTTATTCTTTTAAGCGCGAAAATATTTCTGGAAAAAGAGAGTTTTTAGTAAGTCAGCAGGATTTAAAAAGTGCCATTGAGCAATTTCTGTTTGCTAAACAAGTAACGCCAAACTCTTAAAAAATACCTAATTGCAGTGATAGTCAAAAGGAGTGCCATATCCTTTTTGAATTTTATTAACAACAGTATCGTAACTCCAGGTAAATACATAGTCAGAGCTATACCCACCACCTCTTGAATAAATTATTAGATCCAAGGTTTTACAGTGAATTGTAGACATAAAAAAACGAGTCGAACCATTTGGCCCAAAAGAGTTTATTATTAAGCTAGCAGCAATCTCTGGGTTGGTCATTGAGAGACCAGGCATCAATCTTCTTGCCATGTCAGGATCGGACCAGTCAGAATTTTTATGCTTATCGATGCCATAATTTCCTGTTATGCCAAGTGCCTGTGCATGTCCATAGGGGGAACCATGATCTGCAAAACCAACATTTAGGCTGGTAACCATATTGCGGAGATTAGCAAGAGCATCTAGATCGTAAACTCTCATCTTATACTCATAGAATACGCTGGTGGACATTGAAGCTAAAATACTCAGAACGGCAATGGTTACTAGGAGCTCAAACAAGACTAAAAGCTTTATGATTCATGTGTTATTTAAGAGAAAGTATGAATATTATATGTCAGCAAAGATTAATTTAAAAGGTTATTAAATCTGAATTTATTTAAGAGAATTAGAGTGAAGAGTCAATTTATTATTTAGTTTGAATGTTTGGAAATAATAAATATGTTAATAAGCGACTTAACTTGCTAATGCCACTTCTGGAGTTGGCTTTTTGCTACTAACAGTTGAGCTATCTTTGCTTAATATTTCTGTAACGATGGTTATAGTTGTGTCTTTCTTTTCTCTGTAAAGGGCCGAAGCAAAATTAAAAGCAGAATCAACTTACCCCTTAAGTCCACGATTAAACCCATGTGCCAGTATTCCACAGCTTAGGTACTTCTTCAGAATTTCTTTTACTACGAGGTGGAAACCACTATATTGTTGTTGACCATCAGAAATTCAGTCGCCACAAGGCTCTTAGAAGATCATAATTCACTTAACGTTAATTCTCCCATTTTGCGAAAAGCAAAAGCCAGTACTACTCGAGAGAGTAGTACTGGCTTTTTTAATCTATTTTTATATAGGGTAAGCTTTTACTCACCTCTAAGATTTTTTAATCTCTTTTTAATCCTCTTTATTTTTCTTTCTAAATTATTAATGAAGTCACTTAGGTGGTTAATACTAAGTGATAAATCAGAGTTCTGTAACTTGATTGAAGTACTAGAAGATAATACCTCATTTACACTATTTTTTAGAGCATCATAACTAACTACTAAAGTATCATAAAGATCCTTTAGATCATTATACTTTTCTAGTGAAACTGTAGCTATCTCTCCGTTAACACACTTATTGATTAGATCAACAGATGTCTTTGTTATACTATACTTATAACTTGGCCCACATAAATCCGCAGAAAAATCAGAATCATTTGTTATAGGATAATCAATTCTTGTCTGTTCAACGCCTAACCTATAATCAAGATCTCTCCCTATATTTTCAATTGCAGAAGCACAAGTATTAGAAAGTACGTCACTTCGATTCTGACATACGCTTGGCACTAAGAAGGATTTAGCCACCTCAGGCGCTGTGATGTAAGCATTATCTAAGGCGTAGCCGCGCGTTTTAGAGCCAGTATTAATGATAGATTCGCATAGTTTTTCTCCATCTTCAAGCGCAAAGTTTTTTCTGTAAGCATTTATCCACAAACATCTGAGGTGTAATTCCCCCAAGTGTTCCATGAGGACGCT
>JANNBC010000008.1:0-23776 GCA_031385045.1 bacterium
TGGAGGATAAGGATCGCATTTTTAGTTTATTGGGGTTTTAGTATATTTGTTTTCCCCAGCTAACATGCTTATAAAATAAGCATGTTAGCCTGAGCGTCCCCCTTAGGTCACTTCAAGCGCTTCGCGCTTGATATACTAGGCGACTAATTTTAATACAGTAATTTCTAATGTCGCCTAGTATATTTAATTAAACTTAAAAATTCCTTGCGTGTCTCTTCTTTTTGGAAAACGCCAGTTAAGGCAGAGGTCGTAGTTATTGAATTCTGCTTTTGCACTCCACGCATCATCATGCACATGTGCCTAGCTTCAATTACAACACCTACTCCGAGTGGATTTAAAGTTGTTTGTAAGCAATTAACAATTTGATCTGTCAGTCTCTCTTGAACTTGAAGGCGACGAGCAAAGATATCAATAATTCGTGGTATTTTGCTGAGCCCTACAATTTTACCATTAGGAATATAGGCAACATGAGCTTTACCAAAAAAAGGTAAGAGATGATGCTCACAGAGAGAATAAAGTTCAATATCTTTCACAATTACCATGTTGCGATATTCTTCATGGAAAATTGCGGAGCGGAGAACTTCTGCTGGATCTTGCTGATAGCCACTTGTCATAAACTGAATCGACTTGGCTGCTCTTTCGGGAGTTTTAAGTAATCCTTCACGCGTAGAATCTTCTCCAAGCAAATCAATAATCCCTTGGTAGTATTCTGATAATTCAGGAGTAAATAACTGAGCTACTTTTTTAATATTTTTATGAGGCATGTAATTTCCTAGTGGCTTACAACACCATTCGCTGCAAGTTCTGTTTGATAATACAGTAAATTAAATTTATCAGCTAATTTGCCTAATTCCTTAGCGTCTTGATGATAAGCTAGGATTGTACCACCACCTCCGGCACCACAAAGTTTAGCTCCACCACCAATTTGTTGGATTGCTATTTGAATTTTATCTAGTAGGGGAGTTGAGACGCCAAGTTCTGCCAAACGCAAATGGGTTTCATTTAAATAATAAGCAACTTTCTTAAAATCATTGCTAGTTAAGGCTAGTAGTAGTGGTTCAATATAAGAAGTAATTTGCTGGCAACGCTCATTTCTAAAAGTTGGATCTAATCTCGAAACTTGTTGGACTAATTCACCTGTATTTTTTTCAGGTTTCCCAGTAAAAATTAAAACAAAATTCTTACTTGTCTCTGATAGATCGAGATCCACCGGTTGCATTTGGTATTGTTTAGATTCACTGTTCTGTTGAAATTTGATTAATCCACCATAACAACAGGTTGTATTGTCACCACCAGAAGGATTACCATTTATTAGTTGTTCAATGCACAAGGCCTGTTGATTGATTTTTTCTAAATCAAAACTTAAATGAAAAAACTTTTGAAATCCAGCAGATAAAGCTACAGCAAAAGAGGCAGACGAACCTAAGCCAGAACCCTGAGGTAGAGTTGATGATTCCTGAATCTCTAGGCCGTCAGTAATATTAAATTTTTTGAATAATGTCCCAAGGGCTATTTTGATAAAATTTATTGGTTGCGCTTTGGAATGGGAAAATAATTTTGAAAAATCGTTGGTTATTTGACCTTGACTCCATAGTTCTGAAGCCTGCTCTGCCAGATCAAGCAACTCTTGAAGCTCAAAAATATTTTCTTGATTTTTAAGTGTAAACTTTATTTTTGAGGATTCTTTAAGGATTAAATTAGTGCGTAGATTTATTGCGCTAATAATCGCGGGCTCTCCATAAACAACACTATGCTCACCAATTAAATGAACTTTTCCAGGTGCTGATACTTGAATTGATCTCATCAGATATCAGTAGGTTGGTTAATGAAAAAAGTTTCTAGTTGGAAATTGCTTTCTAGCCATTTACCTAAAGCTTTAATGCCAATAGTTTCTGTCGCATAGTGGCCAAGAAAAAGTGCATTTTGCTGATTATCTTTTGCATCATGAAAGACTGCTTGTTTTGGTTCTCCCGAGATAAATAAATCATATTTGCCATAGCATTGTTCCAGGGCAAAGCTACCACTGCCACTTACGATTGCACATGTAAATATTTCTTTATTTCCAAAAGGAAGGCTCAAGTTAAATTTGAAACCTGCTAGCTGTTCTGCTTTACTCAAAAAATATTCTAGATTCTTCGGTTGTTCCAACTTACCAGCGCACCCAAAAAACTTTCCTCCGGGTAATGGACCAAATCCTTGGAGTTCTTCTAATTCAAAAAGTCGCGCCAGTTCATAGTTATTGCCAACAAAGGGATTGCCATCAAGTGGTAAGTGTTGGGCAATTAGGGAGCAAGAATTAGATAATAGCGTATCGATTTTTTTAGCGACAAGTCCAGTTACAGAAGTTGCTTGTCCCCAAAAAAGTCCGTGATGAACTATTAGTAAATCTGCATTTTTATCAACAGCTTCTTGGATTACTGAAAGCCCAGAGTCAACTGCTAAGGCAATTTTTTTGATGGCAGTATTTTTACTTTCTACTTGTAATCCATTTACTGAATCATCTGGATATTCTGAGGTTTCCAAGAAATTACTAATTGCTTGATTTAATTGCCAAATGTTCATTGATGATATGGATTTTTTCAAAATTACTAGGAACTTATCAGGTGTAAAGAATCCACCTTCGCCCTATGGGCTTCGGTGGATGAATCTGAATTTTTTCAAAATTCAGATTCACTTTACACATCTTTTGTTAAGCGATATGTTAGCCCAACTATGAGTTGGTTTACAAGAAGCAAAGCTCCAAGACCTGTTCTGGAGCAAAATGAAAAATTAGAGATTCCTGATGATATTTGGTCAAAGTGTCCATCTTGTCAGGCAGTGTTGTATACTCGCGATCTTCGCCGAAGTTTCGGGGTTTGTAGTCACTGTAATTATCATTTTCGTTTGAAATCAAGCGAAAGGATTCCTTTATTGGTTGATCGTCACTCATTCGTTGAGTTAGATCGCAACCTTAAATCGGTTGATCCTTTGAATTTTAAAGATTCCAAAAAATACAAAGATAGAATTAAGGCTGCTGAAAAAAGTAGTGGTTCTAACGAAGCGGTAATCACTGGTCGCGCTCGAATTCTAAATGTACCTGTAATGTTGGGGGTTTTTGAGTTTAGCTACATGGCTGGAAGTATGGGGTCTGTCGTGGGTGAGAAGCTGACCAGATTAGTCGAGCTTGGGGTTGAAGAAAAACGTCCTGTTATTATCATTTCAGCCTCGGGTGGTGCCAGAATGCAAGAGGGGATTTTTTCACTAATGCAAATGGCAAAGGTCAGTGCCGCGTTGGCTCGTTTAGGGCAAGTTCGGGTTCCTTATATTTCTTTATTAACAGATCCAACCACTGGCGGAGTTGCAGCATCCTTTGCTATGTTAGGTGATGTTATTTTAGCTGAACCTAAAGCCTTAATTGGCTTTGCTGGACCGCGCGTAATTGAGCAAACTATTCGACAAAAATTACCGGAAGGTTTTCAAAGATCGGAATTTTTATTGGAACATGGGATGATCGATCGAATTGTTACTAGAGCAAAGTTAAGAGAAGAAATTGCTTTAATCCTGACAAATTTTGGATTTGGTAATTAATTGAAAGTTCTCCGGTAAGCCAGAGAACTTCTACATACTTTAGCTAGCTGGTTTGAGTATGTGTTTAATTCTATAAATCAACTAAGTGAATTATCGAATATCTTTTTTCACCTTGTTATTATCTTGCTTATTCTTCCAGCAAGAAATCTTCGCCCAAGTTGACACACCAAATCCACAGGGATTGTTCCTGCAAGATAGTGCAACCTATCAAAGAATTAAAACTAAGAAAAAAGAATCGATCCTAAAAAGCGATGCCCCTGATAATAATAATTTGCAAATCTCCTCAACCGATTTGAAGTATCAGCCAGGACAAAATAAAATAAAATTAGAGAACGGTTTAGTACTCAGTCGGGGGGACGTTCAGATTCAGGCAGATAAAGGTCAGTACGACATGGATCAGCAAAAGGCGACAGTTGAGGGGAATGTCTTCTTTGGTTGGCCCGCAGGTTCAATAGCTTCTGATTCAGCCGAAGTTGATTTAGAAACAGAAACTGGCACTTTTAAAAATGCAACATTAATCGCAGAGCAAAGCGATTTTAATATTAAAGCCAAAGAAGTCAGTAAAGTTTCTGAGTTCGATTATTATTTCAAGGAACCGTTACTTTCTCCATGCCAATGTGCTGACGGAAGTCAGCCTTGGTCAATCACTTGTTCTGACTTAAAGGTTCGAGAAGAGGGCTATGGCACAGCTACAGATTTTCGATTTAAGATTAATCAAAAAACAGCATTATATTTGCCAAAGGTTATGTTTCCTTTTAAGCGTGAAAGGCAATCTGGGTTATTGGTGCCACGTTTTGGCTATAGTAATGTTAATGGAACATTATTTACGATTCCATATTTTTATGATGTTGATGATAGTACTGATTTAATTATTCGACCCTTTACCGAATCGCGAACAAGAAATGGTGTTGCGGTGGATTACAACGAAGTCTTTTCAACTCGAAGTAAGTTAACTAGTAGGTTTTATTTTTCTGATGAATCTATTCGTAATGGTGAAAATCGTGGAACTAATACTGCTGATTTATTTGATAAGACTTTTAATGATCAAAGGATGGCTGGTTTTCTAAAGCACCAGTGGAGTAACCCAACACAAAGTGACATTCCCGTTACATGGATCTCTGATCTGCATCTTGTTAGTGACAGTTTGTTTATGAGAGAGTTTGATGACCCACAACTTGGTCTTTATAATTCTCGTTTTACAACAAGTCGTTCTGTAATGAGAGCCAATATTGATCCACTATTAACGGCAGAATTTTCTGGGGAATATAACCAAACACTGCAGACCAATCAGGATTTAATCTTTCAAAGAACACCTGAAGTAAATCTTCGCTCTCAGAAAGTTTTACATCCCTTTGGACAGAATCTTTTGGGGTTGAAGTTAGTTGCTGCTAATAATCTCCAAGCAGTTAATTTTAGCCGAACTACAGGTTATGAAGGGCAAAGGGTGGACTTAAATCCATCTTTAAAGGTTCCTTATCATTATAAGAATTATTTAAATGGTGACTTGAAAGGGGTTTATAATTCTACAAGCTATAGTTTAAGTAATAATCTGGATCCAGCAGATCCAGCAAATGTGGTTTCCGAGGATCGCCGAAATGTTTATACATTATCTGCCAATGTTGGAACAGAAGTTGAGCGTGTTTCTCCTGTTGGCAAAGCTTCACCACTTGCTTGGATGACTTCTATCGGAAGAAGTCATCAAACTACTCGTTTAACAAAAATTAAACAGACAATTGAGCCAAGAGTTTCCTTTACATATGTTCCCCAAGAAGATCAGAATAGCCTGCCATTGTTTGATTCTGTGGATCGTATCCGAGAAAGACAATTAGTTGGGATGCAAGCTCGCAGTAGTATCTATGGAAAATTTGAGCCGATTGATACCGTCGCCGATTCTATTCCAGAACTTGCTCCTGAAATTGGTAGTGTTCCCGCAGTTAGTTCCTTAGAAACATTATCCTATCCTGGTGTTTCTGCATCTTCCCGAGAACTATTACCAAAGCCTGTTTTAAATAGCGCTTCGATTCGAGAATTAGCAAGTGTTTCTATGTATCAAACCTATGATTATATAGATCATACTCCCAGTGGAACTGCGGTTGGGGATCCGACAGCTTCGCCATGGTCAGACTTAGGTACTACTTTTGGGATGTATCCAAGTAATTATTTGGCAATGATGTTGGATTCTAACTTTGATACAGAAAGACAAGACTTTTCATCTTGGGGTGGGCGCACTCATTTTTATGATGATCGCGGAGATAGCCTTAGACTTCGCTATTCTTATTTAGAACAAAGTATTAGTCAGTTAGAGGGTAATATTGAGGTTTTTATTAATGAAAGATTAAGGCTTGGTTATTACGCTCGATATAATCAAAGTAATAAAGAATTTATTGATAATCAATTTGCAGTTCGCTTAAATAGTGAATGTAATTGTTGGAATTTAGATTTGGGTTTTCGTGAGAGAATTAATCCAAACTCCAAAGATTTTATTGCCACAATCACCCTCAAAGGTTTAGGCGCTTTAAATCAAGGTTTTTCCTTATTACAAGATCCAAATGCAGTTAGTAACTAAAATTTAGTCCACAGCTAAGTTTGCATTCAATCTTAAAAAGCTATAAATTATCCCAGTCAAAATTTAACCAATTAATATGAATAATATTGTTATTACTGGAGCTGCTGGCTTCATTGGAAGTAACTTAGCCTATCTTGTAAATGATAAATATCCTAACGCTAGGATTTATCTGATCGATGCCTTGACTTATGCTGGTAACATGGAGAACATTGCTCCATTACTTAAAGAAGATCGAGTAACTTTTCATAAGATTGATATTGCTAATTCTCAGCAAGTAACAGATTTCTTTAGTTCCAATCTGGTTGATTATGTCTTTCACTTAGCTGCGGAGTCTCATGTCGATCGATCGATTCATAGTGCTGCTGAATTTGTAACAACAAATGTTCTGGGAACACAAAATTTATTAGATCAAGCCAGAAACTCTAAGGTTAAGAGATTTATTCATATCTCTACTGATGAAGTCTATGGGGCATTAGGTGCAACTGGAAAATTTCATGAGACTACGCCGTTAGATCCAACAAGTCCTTATGCCGCCTCAAAAGCTTCTTCTGATTTATTAGTTTTAGCTGCTGCGAAAACTCATGGTTTTGATGCTGTTGTTACTAGATGTACTAATAATTATGGACCATATCAATTTCCGGAGAAACTAATTCCACTCTTTATTACTAATGCTCTAGAAGATAAAGCCTTGCCGGTTTATGGTGATGGTCAACAGATTCGACATTGGGTTTATGTACAGGATCATTGCGAAGCATTAATTGCTGTCGCCGAGCGAGGCCAAACAGGGGAGGTTTATAATATCGGTGGACCAGAGGAATCAGAGTTACCAAACTTAACTGTTACCACTGAAATTCTTAGACTTCTTAATAAGCCTGTATCTTTAATTAAAAGAGTTGAAGATCGCCTAGCTCATGATCGCCGCTATTGTGTGGATATTTCTAAGATTTCTAAAGAATTAGGTTGGACTCCTAAGGTTGATTTCCCTAGGGGCTTAGAGCTAACGATCAATTGGTATTTAGAAAATAAAGAATGGTGGAGTAAGATTAAGTCTGGCGAATATTTAGAATTCTATCAGCAGCATTATGGTAAATCTCTATGAAGTTATTATTATTTGGTGGGTCAGGTCAGTTAGGTTATGAAATTATTTCCCGTTGTCGTGATCTAAATTTTAAGATCATTTCACCAGTCACCTCAGAGGTCGATGTTACTCTAGCTGAACAAGTAGATTTCTTAGTTGAAAAGTTTAAGCCTGATGTTGTGATTAATTGTGCAGCCTATACTGCAGTAGATTTAGCAGAGACAGAACAGCAGCGAGCATTTGAGATTAATGAACTTGGGGTTAAAAATATTGCGACCGCTGTTGCCAGAAATAAATCTTATCTAGTGTCTATTTCAACCGACTATGTTTTTGATGGCAAAAAGGGAACCGCTTACCAAGAAACTGACCCAACTAATCCAATTAATGTTTATGGTCAATCAAAGTTAGCGGGTGAAAAGGCTGCTTTAGAGATACTTGGAGATCGAGCTTTAATTGTTAGAACTTCTTCACTTCATGGACAAAGAGGAAATAACTTCGTTCACACCATGTTGAGATTGTTTCAAGAAAGAAAATCACTTGATATTGTTAGTGATCAATCAATGACTGTAACTTGGGCAGGATGGCTTGCTGAAGTAATTCTTGACTTAGCCAGACTGCGAGCCAGTGGCGTAGTTCATGCTGCCGGTCAAGGAGCACTTACTTGGTATGACTTTGCCAAAGAAATTTTGGAAGTATCTAAAGAGCATAATTCCCGTATACCTAAAGATTTTCAGCTTAATCCAATATCAGCTAAGGAGTTTAATCGCCCAGCTGCTAGGCCAGAGTATTCTGTCTTGGATAGTTCTAAGTTAGCTGGTATTCTTGGTTATCAACCAATTTCTTGGAAAGAGGGACTGCTTTCCCATTTAAAACAAATTAAATTTCAACAATAAGAATGAGTAAAATTTATCCGGTAATTATCGCTGGTGGCAGTGGTACGCGTTTTTGGCCAATGAGTCGCAAAGACTTACCTAAACAATTTCTCAAGTTTGGAGATGGAAGTCATAGCCTAATTCAAGCAACCGCGGAGAGAATGTCTCTTGTTACAGATGAAAAGATTTTAGTTGTGACCAGCGCTAATCATGCTGAGCTTTGTGCGGAGCATTTACCAACAGCTCAAATTGTCACAGAACCATTAGCTAAAAACACAGCTGCCCCGATAGCTTTAGCCGCTGCAATTCTTTCCAAGATTGATCCGGAAGCTTTGATGCTCACAACTTGGTCAGATGCTGCTATTAAAAATGAAGCAGAGTTTAAGCGTGTAATTAATCTTGCAGTTAACTATATTGATCAGCATGAAACTTTAGGTTTAATTGCGGTTCCGCCAGAATTTCCTAACACTGGTTATGGCTATATTGAGACTGCCGAAGAGTTACTGACGGATTGTTTTCAAGTTAAGCAATTCCGGGAAAAACCAGATCTAGCAACCGCGAAAAAGTTTGTAGCTGCTGGTAATTTCTTTTGGAATCCTGGGATTTTTATTTGGAAAGTAAGTCAAATTATTAATGCCTTTCAGCAGTATCTTCCGGAGATTGGTAGCTGGATTCCAAAGCTTCAATTTGCTATTGGAACGGATCAAGAGTTTGAAGTAATAAGAGAGTTTTTTGAAACTGTGCCTTCGATTTCCATTGATAATGGTATTTTAGAACAAGCTACTTCTTTAACACTTTTTCAAGCTCATAATCTTGGATGGAGTGATATTGGTTCTTGGGATGTCTGGGCTGATTTTCATGCCCCTGATGAAAATAGTAATACAATTCAAGGTCAAGCAGTTTGTCTGAAATCAAATAATAATATGATTAAGGTTTCTGATAGTAAAAAGCTTGTAGCACTCTATGGTATTGATGATTTGATTATTGTTGATACAGAGGAAGCACTTTTAGTCTGTAAAAAACAGGATGCCCAAAGTGTTAAAGAGATTGTTCAGGAGCTACAAAGAATGAACCGTTCTGATTTGCTATAATCCTAAATCTGGATAGATTCGCCTTGTCAGGAGCAATTCAAAATTGTACTTTTTGCAAGTTTCGTGTAGTGTCTTCCAAAGTTTTCTCCTACTGTTTTAGACGGCCTTTGTTATTGCTAAGAGCTCTATGAAACAGTATATATTTTGTTTTTGCGGTGTGAAATTGGATATCCCCCATCCCCAAGGCGATGGAGGACAAGAATCTAATATTCACTCTCGCCGTAAATTACTTTCTTTCGATAATTACTTTTGAAATTTACTATAAGAAAATTATGACTAAAAGAGCATTAATTACAGGTATCACAGGCCAAGATGGTTCATATTTGGCAGAGTTGTTGTTAGAGCAAGGCTATGATGTTTACGGGATGGTACGTCGGGCTTCTGTTGATAAATTTGAAAGAATTGATCACCTCTTGAAAGATAAAAAAATTAAATTAGTCCAAGGTGATTTGTTAGATCAGTATTCACTAATTTCTCTAATCAAAGATATTCGGCCTCATGAAATCTACAACTTAGCTGCTCAGAGTTTTGTTCCGACAAGTTGGAATCAGCCAGTGCTAACTTCTGAATTTACAGCATTGGGAGTGACTCGAGTTTTAGAAAGTATCCGGATTGTTGATCCTGAAATTAAATTCTATCAAGCTTCAAGTTCTGAAATGTTTGGTAAGGTAAGGGAAGTTCCACAATCAGAAGATACTCCTTTTTACCCAAGATCTCCCTATGGTGTAGCAAAGGCCTATGGGCATTACATCACAGTTAATTATCGGGAGTCCTATAATCTATTTGCTTGTTCCGGGATCTTATTTAATCATGAATCTCCTCGTCGTGGGATGGAGTTTGTGACTCGTAAAGTTACTGATGGTGCTGCTCGAATTAAATTGGGTCTAGAAAAAGAATTAAGACTTGGTAATCTTGATGCCAGACGTGATTGGGGCTTTGCCGGTGATTACGTTCGAGCAATGTGGTTAATGTTACAGCAGGATACTCCTGATGATTATGTTGTTGCCACTGGAAAAGCCTACTCCGTCGAGCAGTTAGTTGATGCTGCATTTACTGCAGTAGATCTTGATTGGAAAAAATATGTAGTAATCGATCAGAAATTTGTTCGCCCGGCAGAAGTTGATTTGTTAATTGGAGACCCAAGTAAAGCTAAGAAAGTTTTAGGATGGGAACCAAAAGTTACTTTCGAGCAGATGGTTGAGATGATGGTTCAAGCTGATCTTAAAAGACTAGCTGAATAATTTACTGTTTGTTTAAAATAGAAACTAGGGGAGTGGGCTTCCTTAGTTTCTATCATTTCTTTTCAGAACCCCAAGAGTTATGAAAATAATGCTTACCGGAGGTTCCGGATTTGTTGGCTCATATTTAACCGAGCAGCTAAAATCTGAGGGTCACGAAGTTTTCTCAATTGATTCTGATTCTTGCGATATTCGCAACTTCGCTTTGACCTCAAAAATAATTAATGATTTTGTCCCTAATGTAATTTATCATTTGGCAGCCTTAGCCCACGTTCCGACCTGCGAAGAGCACTTTGAAGATGCTCTGGGAGTCAATGTAACTGGTACTTATAATATTCTAAAGTCTGCTAAATCTCTTATTATTCCACCTCGAATTATTTTTATTAGTACCGCTAATGTTTATGGAGTGGTTGATTCAAATGACCTACCATTAACTGAAAATTCTGCTGTTCGTCCCGATAATAATTACGCAATTACAAAGGTTATGGCGGAAGAACTAGTTCTTAAATATCAACGGGAAACTAAAGTTGATGTTGTAATCTTTAGATCTTTTAATCATATTGGTCCGAGGCAAAATGCTTCCTTTATGTTGCCAAATTTTGTTAGGCAATTAATAGCAATCAAGAAGCAACAACAGGAACCAATCCTAAAGGTGGGAAATTTATCAGCCGAGCGTGATTTCACCGATGTACGTGATATTGTAAGGGCATATGTCTTAGCTTTAACTAAGGGCAGTGGAATCTATAATCTATGTTCTCATAATCTGATTAGTATTAAGGATCTATTAGATAAGGTTATTGGAATTATAAATATCAAAGTTAAAATCGAAGTATCTCCTGAATTGTATCGTAAAAATGACCTACCAGTGCTTCTTGGGAATAATTTAAAAGTGACTCATCATTTAGGTTGGAAGCCAGAAATATCGCTGGATAAGACACTCCTTGATATAATTGCAGAATATCAATTAAAGCCTTAAAAGTCCTTGTTCATTAAGAAGAACTTTTATAGATTAATCAGATGAAATTAAAATTACTAACTGCTATCTTTTTTCTCCTACTTGCCTGTGATTCTTCTCAGGTAAAAGATCTTGTCGAAGTCATTGATGGTGTTGATCGTAAGCCAATTGATGTTTCTAAGATGGGCATCAATGCTTTTGGTAATAAGTTAGAATTTGGAACGGCCTGCCAGCAGTATGCAGAAATTAACAATGTACTAAGCCTCAAATATTATCGAATTTTAATTAACTGGAATGATGGGATTCAATCTAGTCGCGCAGATACTCCAGATTTTTCTTTCTATGATCAGCTAATTAATTGTCTACCAGTTGGGACCGAAGCTTTGCTAGTTATTAATGGATTACCATCTTGGATGAATTCCAGTGCTAATTGGACAAGCGAGGGGAATGTTCGCAGTACCTTCATTGATTTGTGGTTTAAGAAGGTAGTTAACCGTTATAAAGGCAATCCAAGAGTAACCGCTTTTCAGGTTTGGAATGAGCCTAACATGTTAGCTAACTCAGAAAATACGGTGCTAGAGATCGCTACTATTCCTGAGAATTATTTAGAAATGCTAGCTCGAGCCTATAGTATTGTTGACGATCTTGCTCCATCAAAATTAGTAGTTAATGCTGCGACCACTGCCATTAACCAAGATTACCGAGCCACATTAAATTACAATAAACGTTTAATTGAACTAGGTGCCGAAGATTTTTTAGATGTTTTTGCTATTCATTACTACGGGACGCAGTATGAGCGAGTGATCGATAATAATGGAATTGCTGATTTCTTAAATAGTTTAACTAAGCGGATTTGGGTAACAGAATCAGGGGAGCAGGGGTTTGATCGACAGCTAGCTTACGTTGAGCGTACTTGGCCTTTTTTACAGGATAAGATTGCTCGGATTGATCGGTTTTATTACTATCAGTTTGCTACCAATGCTTCCGCGGAATCGGCTTATGGTTTGAAAAATTTCAGCCAGAACAATCCTGTTTCTGATCTATATGTTTACCTTCGAGACCGAGCTAGATAATTTGTCATTTATAAAACGCAAAGAAAATTTTACTTGTGAAGCTTGTGGACATCAGGTCTCCGGTTCTGGATACACGAATCATTGTCCCAATTGTTTAATCTCTAAGCATGTCGACTTAGAGTTTCCAGGGGATCGGGAGTCTAGTTGCCAAGGGCTAATGGATGCTGTTGGGGTTAAATTAGTCGGTGGACAACCTGTTAAGCTATTATTTCGTTGCCGAAAATGTCAAAAATCAATTTTTAATCTAATTTCTGATGCTGATAATAAAGAGCTAATTGTTAACTTGCAAGTTTTATAGTAATTTATGAAGGTTAGGCTTGAAATTGAAAGACGTTTAGCCATTCTTAGCTCACTATTATTTATCAATAGCTGAATAGTTTCTTAGGTCGATCGTCTGTTTTTGAGTCATTACATATCTTGATCTTATCAGTTTCCGCTGGAGTTCTTATATGAATGGCCAAGATTGTGAGTCCAGAAAGTAATTTCACTAAAGTGGTAGTATTCTTGATTTGGATTCACTAAAGGGGCAAGTCGCAAGTTCGAAAGATACTAGCGCAATAAATCCAATTTATATTATCGCCGTTTGTTCGGCACTTTTTATTTACTGAACTTATGAAAATTAAATTTATTTTCCTGTTAATGCTTTGTTTTGTTCTGCCAGTTTTTGCTGAAGACTCGGAAGTTCCAGAGGATCTCAAGTTGATTGATAACTTATCCTCAGCTTTTGAACGAGTAAGTAATATTATTAAGCCAAGTGTTGTTTCAATTAGTTCCATCAAAAAGGCGAAGAAGGTAGCCAATAACAGTAAAAAGATGCCTCAAGCTCCGGGGGGTGGTCGCACGCCTTTCGATAATTTTTTCAATGAAGAGTTCATGGAAAGATTTTTTGAGCAATTGCCTGACAATGGTGCTCCAAGTCGCGGGATGGGTAGTGGGGTGATCGTTTCAGAAGATGGCTATATTATCACTAATAATCATGTGATTGAAGGTGCCGATGAGATTGAAGTTGTTTTGTATAATGAAAAAAAATATGACGCTGAATTAATTGGAGCTGATCCAAAAAGTGATATCGCGGTGATTAAGATTAATCAAAAAGATTTGAAATTTGCTAAGCTTGGTAATTCTGATGAATTAAAGGTTGGGCAGTGGGTAGTTGCTGCTGGTGCTCCTTTTAATTTAACACAAACAATTACTGCTGGTATTATTAGTGCTACAGGTCGTTCTAATGTCGGAATTGCTGATTATGAAGACTTTATTCAGACTGATGCGGCCATTAATCCTGGAAACAGTGGTGGGCCATTAGTTAGCTTAAGCGGTGAAGTTATTGGTATTAACACGGCCATTTTTTCTAAAAGTGGTGGCTACATGGGAGTTGGCTTTGCCATTCCTGTTAGCATGGTTAGTTCCGTTAAGGATAGTTTAATTAAAGATGGAAAAGTTGTTCGTGGTTTCCTTGGCGTTATGATTCAAAAACTAGATGAGGATATGGCCGCTTCTTTTGCTTTTGATAACACGGATGGAGCATTAGTCTCTGAAGTTAATGCTGATGGACCTGCAGATAAGGCTGGTGTTTTAGCTGGTGATATTATTGTTGAATTTGATGGTCATAAGATTAAAGATCCGAGTCAACTTCGAAATTTAGTTGGACAGACTAATCCTGAAAAATCTGCTGCTTTAATTGTTTTTCGGGAAGGTAAGCTAAAAGAACTTTCTATGAAAGTAGGCTTACTTGGCAATGAAAGCCCAGTAAATACGGTTATGGAAAAAGTTCATGAAAACAATTTAGGTGTTCAGGTAAGTGATATTGACGCAGAGATTAAAGCTGCACTAGGTTTAGAAGATGATCGTGGAGTTGTGATCACTCAGGTTCAACCAGGAAGTTTAGCTCAGTTTAATGGATTAAATAAAGGGGATGTACTCTTAAAAATCAATAACGATGAAATTAAATCTGCTAGTAATTTCTATAGTTCAATTGAAAAGATTGATCTTCAAAAAGGAATACGTTTAACTATTAAACGCAAAGGTGGAAATATATTTATCTTTATTAAAGAGTAATTTTTAAAGAATTATTTTTGTAATCCATTGCCTTGGACGGTATTTTTGTACATGCTCCAAGGCGTGGAATATGCCGGGAAAATTCCTGGCGCACTATTGATTGATTTCTCAAGATTAGTCCAAGCATAAAGAGCCCCATAACTTTGATTGGAATATTTGCGACGGCTAGCAATTACTAATTCTAGCTTCCCGTCAGAATTTAAATCTATTGCTTCAGGAGTCCCGCGAATCAATCCTCCTGTTGTAAGACGATTATCTTCGGAACAGTTTGCCTGCTTACATGTTAATTGTTCACCAGTCTTCCCTGCTAGGATAACTAAATCATTAATATTGCCAACTACTACTTCTAGTGATCCATTACCATCAAGGTCGGCAATACTTGTTGACGAAAAGTGTCCACCCCAGATATCGTTAAATGTTTGAACCTGCGGAGCCGTTTCCCAGAGTAAGCTGGAACTTCTTGGATTCCAAGCAAACACTTTACTTTCGCCATCTCCTCCGATTGATCTGCTTCCACTAACATAGGCGACAACATCATTAAGGCCATCTTCATCGATATCAGCAATTGCCGGCGAAGAAGTTATACATGCTGTTGTCTCTAACGTTCTTAGTATTTCTCCAGTAGCTAAGCTTAGGATTTTTACCCAACGTCCTTCTTTAATGTCGGTATTCTCAGGAAAATAACAACCAGAACCAACTGCAACTTCTAATCCCGGATTCTCTGGGATTAGTTCTCCGATACTTGGAGTGGAGTGAATCGTTTGAGGAAAGTGTGTTCTCCAAGCATATGCTTTAGTATCTTGGAAATGAAAAAGTTTTATACTTTGACCAACAAGTCTTTTCGATCCAAGCTTAGGTCTCGATTTTTCTTTTTTTATTTTGACTTTAAATGCATAGACATATCCACCATTTTCAGTGGCAGGCTTTAGAAATTTATTTTCAGTAATGTCAGTGCCAATGATTAATTCATCGCGACCATCACCATCAACATCAGCAAAAGTTCCTGAGGACCAAACAGTATCAGCGGCATTGTAGTACCAGACTGCTTCTCCAAAAGCATTTAAGACATAGATATTGCGATCATAACTTCCAAAGGCAATTTCCATTTTTCCATCACGATTAATATCTTTTAATACTGGTGAAGAAAAAACACTATGAGCAATAGGAACTGAAAATTGTTGTTTTTTAGCAAATCGCTTTAAATCAAAATGCCAAAGTTGCTCTCCTGTTTTTCCGTTAAGTGCTAAGATACCACCGCCACAAGATTTCCCACCAAGTCCACCGTAGCCAATTACAACATGAATATTGCCATCGCCATAAAGATCTCCAACAGCGGCTGATGAAAATAGTTTATTTTCAGAACTGAGTTCTGTGCAATTATGATTAGGTAGTTCAAATGACCAGAGTAATGTGCCTTGTGCACTGACTACATTAACAACTGCATCCGCCGTGGCTACCACGGTCTCTAATCCATTTGAAGAGTCGCCATCAAGGTTGGCACTTCTTGGAGAACTATAATTTACAGTATTACCGGCTAAGATTACGCCAGTTTTTTCAGAAGAACTACCTGAACTTAGATGTGACCAACCTGCTAAAGTCTCGGCAGAGGCTGAGCCCAGTATTAGAGTAGAAAAAAGAATTAAACCGGTTAGCATCCTTGCCATAATGATTAATTAATCGGCAACTAATGGAGAATACTTAAGGCTTTATCTGTATATCTAATATTTAAGAAGGATCACGTGAAATCTAACGTCTGATATCATTAATATGTGGTTTTGTTACTAGAACATTCCTATATTTATTAGAGGCTGTAATTGTGCTATTCTAATCTTGTCGATATCATGAAAATTATTGAATAAAAAAAGAGACTTAGGTCTATTAATAGCATTGTTGTTAAGTATTTTTTGCCAAACACAGATTTGGGCACAGGATCTGTCTAATATTGGTGGAGACTTAACATCAGATTTAATCGGTAAGAATGCCATTCAAGTTGGGGCTCCTAATATAGCTACTTCGGAGCGTCGAGCACTGCAGGGGAGTGGGTTTGGTGTTTTTCATGGAAAGTTTACCAAGAGTACTGGACTTGGACCTAACTTTATTAATTCATCTTGTGGCGGATGTCATTTGAATAATGGTCGGGGTCCAATAGGTTCTTTTACTGCTGGTCGTAGAACAACAATGGTGATTAAAGTCAGCCGTCCAAGACTTAACGCCGATGGCTCTCCACGAAAAATTCCTGGGGTGGGGGATCAATTACTTAATCAGTCTATTGGACTTAGGGAAAATATAATTAATATTAGATTGCGATGGACGCTGGTTAATGGGACTTACCCAGATGGAACTACTTATCAATTACGCAAGCCAAGACTAAAATTTTTCATTGATGGCAAAGTTCCAAGGCGTATTGTTCATTCTTTAAGAATGTCTCCACCTGTGATCGGAGTAGGACTCTTAGAGGCAATTCCAGATAGTACAATTCTAGGTTTAAGCGATCCTTTTGATTTAGATCAGAATGGCATTTCTGGAAAAATAAATTACGTACCTGATGTCCGCAAAGGAGAAAAGGCAATCGGTCGTTTTGGATTTAAAGCCACACACACAACTGTTGAGCAACAATCTGCGGCTGCATTTTTCGGTGATATGAGAATTAATAATTCTCTTTTTTCTAGAAAAGGAATAGCCGAAATCTCTGATGATGTCTTATTTCGTTTAGCAATTTATCAGAGAATAGGGGGTGTTCCTCGTGCTAGAAATCAGAATCAAGCATATTGTGAAAACTTAGAGCAGGATTGTTTAGCGCAAGATCAACTACCAGCAACTTGCACAAGTATTTACAATGATTGCCTAGTAAAAAATCAAAGAGTTGCTTTTGGAAAAGAGCATTTTAAAACTGCTGGATGTGATAATTGTCATACTATGTCAGTGACTACTGGAGATCATGAAGATCCGGAGCTAGTTAATCAAGAGGCGCATCCATTTACTGATTTATTACTGCATGACATGGGACCGGAGTTAGCTGATGCTCGCTCTGAGTTTGATGCTGTTGGTTCCGAGTGGCGCACATCTCCACTGTGGGGATTAGGGTATTATCAGGAAATTTCTCCAACACTTCGTTACCCAGTTTTTTTACACGATGGCCGAGCCAGAAGTATTGAAGAAGCAGTTCTCTGGCATGGCGGAGAAGCCGCTCCAGCAAAACATTTATTTAAGAATTTTACTAAGGCTGAGCGGGAAGATTTGCTATTGTTTCTAAATTCCCTTTAGTTGATTAAATCAGTTTTAGTATTTCCGGTAATGAATCAAAAACATAGTCTGGTTGTATTTTTGAAATTTCCAATTCCAATCTCTTTGTAACACCTGTTAAGACAAGTAGGGTATTCATTCCAGTTTCTTGTGCTCCGATAATGTCAGTGTCTAGCCGATCGCCAATCATCAAGATCTTATCTGGTGTTACCTGTAAAAGATCTTCAGCCAATGCAAAGAACTCTTTGCTTGGTTTTCCAAGAACTACTTCTGGCTCAACGCCTGAGGCCTCGGAAAGTGCTTTCAGAGTACTGCCAGCTCCTGGAAGTAGACCACGTTCTGTGGGATAGGTACGGTCAGCATTAGATGCTACTAACCTAGCACCATTTTGAATCGCTAGGCTGGCATTGGTTATTTGTTCGTAGCTAATATCCATGTTGAGCCCAGCTAATACTAGATTAGCATCTTGCTTCTCGGTTATTTGATATCCTAGATTTAAGACTTGCTCTCGTAAACCGCTCATCCCATAGATTAAGATTTTTTGATCCATAGAAATATTTTTTTTGAGCCATAAACCAACCGCTACTGCACTACTTAGTACTTGTGATGGTTGAATATTCTCAAGGCCTAGCATATTAAGTTTTTCTGTAATTTGCTCCACAGTTTTAGAGGAGTTATTTGTAAGAAAGATAAAAGGGATTCTCTCCCTTTGCAAATGTCGAACAAGTTCTTTGGCTCCAGGTAGTAGAGTGTTGCCACTATAGATCACTCCATCTAAATCAAAGATAATTCCTTGGTAACTAGGTAGGTTGAAATTCATATCTTGCTGAAAAGTTAAAAGTGCATAGAATATTAATTAGCAAGGATTTTTGTAAACCTTTTGCTAGATTATCTAAGTGTATGTCAGAAACTACTAAAACTAACCAAGTCTGGATTCGGATCGAAGCTTTTCTATCATTAAAAAGTCCCAACACTCAGAAAACATATTCAGGGATTATTAATGAGTGGTGTGACTTTGTAAAGGCAGAGAAAAACACGGTAAGTGGGGCGCAGGCACTCTTAGAAGTCACAGATTTAGAAGCAATTAGTTATATTAATTGGCAAGGAAAGCAGGCTGGGCATGAACCAAGATTAATTAAGAAAAATTCCACTCAAGAAACTGTTAGAAAAACAAAGAAAAGTGGACTGGAAAGCAATCTAGCCAATTCTACAATTGCTAAAAAAGTAGCAGCACTTAGGCGGATGTACCGCATGTTAGTTAGTGCTGATTTAGGTATTAAAACAAATCCTTTTGATCCTGATAAAGTCCAAGCACCAAAAGCACGATCTGGTCAGAAGAGACCAACGGAGATGATTGATTTTAATTTGGTGAAAGAGATCGTCTCTGCACCCGATCCAGAAACGCCAAAGGGGATTCGTGACCGAGCAATTCTAGCAATTATGTTCTCGGCAGGCCTACGCAAGAATGAAGTCTTAAGTCTTAGGCTGGGAGATGTTCGAAAGTCTCAAGGCGGGATAGTTTATTTGCGACTTAGGGCTACAAAAAGTAATAAAGATGCCGATCAGCCATTGCCGACTTGGGCTGTTGAGCATTTGGAGCCCTTGATTAAGTCTCGTGAAGAGCAAGGTGCTGCCTCAGGTGACTTCTTATTTACTGGTTTTCGGGGGCGTGGAGGAACGATTTCTACTGAGGAAGCATTATCAGAGAGTGGTATGCATAAGCTCTTTAAAAGCTATTGTCGGATGGTTGGTGCTAGCCATTATGCTACGCCGCACTCAGCACGAGCAACAGCTATTACCAAACTTTTAACCGATGGTTTCGACCATAAGTTTGTACAGAAGTTTTCCCGACATTCTTCAACTCAGATGGTTGATGTCTATGATAAAAGAAGGTTAGATATTGAGGACAATCCAGGTCTCAAGTTGGATTATTAAAAAAGCCAGATTAGTTACATTGAAAGCTAATGTGATTAGTAATTTAACCGATATTACAACTGGGGGCTTCTTTAGTTGTAATCACCAAAGATCGCAGCTCCCATCCCTAGTTACATAGTACTATAATTCTATGTACCTTTAGGGGCATTTAGGATTATAGAGTCAATTTGAGGTTTTTTGTGATAAGTTATACTGAACTGGCTAGTAAATGGCCGTTATCCGACCTTCAAAGGAATCTGTACCTATTTTTAAGCATCTTAATATTTAATGTTCTCTAGGTTTTCTTGTCTCATTTTCTCTCTCTTTCTCGCTACTACAATTTTAGCAGAAAACATTCCAACATTAGTCGATTATTCTCAAATTTTAAATGGCCGAAAAGTTGGACAGATCTTTGTCAGCGTACATGATGTTTTTCCAAAGGATGAAGACCCCAATTTGCTTTACCGCAAAGCTAATGACTGGAAATATAAAACTCAGGATAAAGTCATTCTTCGGGAATTAACCTTTAAGCCTGGCATGGAGATTTCTCAGTTTCACATCAAAGAATCTTCTCGTAACATCAGAACTTTAGATTTTATTCGTCGGGTTGAAATTAAGCCAGTCGTTGTTGATGATCAGACTGTTGATGTTTATGTCGTAGTTCAAGACACTTGGACCTTAATTCCACAAATCAGTTATTCCAGCGTTGATGGTCGTAACAGACAAAGCTTTGGACTGGCTGAAAGTGATCTTTTTGGGCTTGGTAAACGTTTAGAATTTTTAGTTGAGGATGATGCTGGCCGTAAAACAACTCAGACAGTATATGATGACAGACGTTTCTTTGGTACCAGTAATCAGTTTGAAGTAGCAAGATTTCAAAGATCTGATGGCGACATTAATAAGATATCATTAGAGCGCCCTTTCCGGACTTTATTTGACCAGAACTCCTATGGGATAGCTTACTCCCGTGGTGACACTGCCGAAAGACTATTTAGAAATAGTGATGAGCGGTATGTTTTTCGTGATAAGGATACTGATTTTGACATGTTCTATACCTTTGCCAAAGGGCAACCAGAAGTTGGGTCTCGTAGATACTCTTTTGGTTATAATTACTTAGAAAACAAATTTCAGGAAGCAAGTTTAGAGGACTATAATAATTTAGGAATCGACTTAAATGAGATCAAGTTAGAGGACATCGAACTACCAGAAAATCGACGTTATGTTGGTCCCTATCTAGCTTTTGAAAGTATTCAGCCCAAATTTATTTCTAAAAATTACATTGATCGCTTTGATCGCTTTGATGATTACAACTTAGGTAATCAATCTTCCCTCAAATTACAATTAGCTCCAGAAGCACTTGGATCCTATGAAGACGCCCTACTGTTTTCTGGTTCTACTGGTACTGGTTGGTTATTCACCGATAATTCGTTTATGCGAGGTGAAATTGGTGTTGGCTCTCGGTATATGAAAGAAGAGCATACTTTGGAGAACTCAATTCTTCGCAGTGATTTAAGGTATTATAATTTACTCGGTAATCAAAAAATTGGGGGCTTATCGCTTGGAAATCATACTCTAGCGGCAGCCTTTACAATGGATTATTCTCAGAAATTAGATCGGGATCAAGAATTTCTTTTAGGAGCAGATAATTTCCTTCGAGGTTATAGCGCTAGGACTTTTTCTGGTGATAAGCGAGTTGCTGTAAATTTAGAAGATCGAATTCACTGGGCAGAAGATGTTTGGAAAATACTTAGTTTTGGAAGTGTCTTTTTCCTAGATGTTGGAACATCAACAGAAAATTCACTTGATAAGGCCCTGCAGAATGAGGTTTATTCGGATGCTGGGTTTGGACTAAGAGTTGGTCTTCCCCGCTCCTCAGGTTCTCGGGTTTTAAGGTTTGATGTCGCTTATCCACTTCGGGATGGCCCTGATGGGACGGAAGCCTTTAAACCTAGATTTCTGTTTTCGGCTTCGCAATCTTTTAATTCTTTTCTGCGATCGGAAGTTATTAGTAAGGAAAGAGCTACTGTTGATACGGGGTTTTAACTAGAGAAAAAGAGAGATTCATTCATTGACTTTATGTGAGCATTACAAATTAATCTCTAATTGTTCTTTAGAATCAATTTATTTTTAAAGTTCCAAGTTGCCAATCTCTTACATCATCAGACCAGCACTAATACTTAGTATCTTGGTAATTATTATACTTACCTTTGGAAAAAACTTAAAATTTGATAATTTTGAAAAAATTGGAAGAAATGACTTAATTGCTTTTTGGTCTGCTTCTCAGGCATTGACTGCAGGTAAGAATCCCTATGATTCTGGAGATATTCTTAAAATCCAACAAACTCTTAATGGCAAGCTTAGAGTGGGACAAGCATATCTAAATCCCCCTTGGACTTTTGCTGTGTTTTCATTTTTTATTTTTAATTCATTTGAAACGACAAAGAATGTTTGGATTCTTTGTAATTTAATTTTTTTAATCTTAGGTCTTTATTGCGTAAGTCTTATTACAAGATGTTCCAATCTAAATTTGCTGTATGCTGCAATCCTATACTCTCCATTTTACTATTGTCTATCTATTGGACAGTTATCAATATTTCTCTTTGCTGTTTTCTCATTAGCTATCCTTTTGGTTTTTAAAAAATGGTATTTTTGCTCTGGAATCATTTTTTCCATTCTCTCGATTAAATTTCATTTATTTAGTTGTTTGTTTGTTTTTATGTTTTTCTGGGCAATTCAAAATAAAAAGTTTAAGTGTATATTTGGATTAGTCGCAGGGTTATTATTATTACTAGTTTATCCAATTTTCTATTCTAATCAGATCTATCTTCAGTGGCTTAGTAACGAGTTTAATCCAATAAGTTATATGCATTCAAGCTTAGCAACACCCTTTAAAGTATATCTCGTCAATAACTATACGGAATTCTACAAACTTCCGAATATTATAATTCTAATTTTAGGATTAAGTGCAACATTATATGTATGTATTAAGTCAAAATTACAGTTGAATTATCTAAATATTAATATTTACTTATGTCTATCCTTAATGATCTCTCCACATATCTGGCCATATGATTTTACATTGCTTCTCGGTATTTGCTCCGTGGTTTTCTTGCAAGCTTTTGATAAGATTAGAAAAAAAGAAAATAGATTAAATTGGACTGTTATTTTTATTCTAATATTGGTTCAATTTATTGTCTTAATATATTTATTTTCTCTAAAGAACTACTTGGAACTTTGTTTTTTCTTTCCAATAATAACTTATTTTATTTTGTTATACATAAAAGAAAATAATTTACTTACAATAACTAATTGGCTCACTAGTGATTAACTATTTATCAATTAGTCTGCACGACTCATATATGTCCCATCAACGGTGTTTACAATAATCCTTTCCCCTTCTTTTACAAATGGTGGGATTGATAATTGTAGGCCAGTATCCGTGATTGCTGGTTTAGGTGAGTTGCTAGCAGTAGCTCCTCGAAGTTCTGGTTCTGTTTCAACAACAGTTAGAATAACAGTTGTTGGTAACTCAATTCCAATTGGTGATTCATTATAAATTGTAACACCTACTTCCATATTCTCTTGAATATAGTAGACATCCTCTCCTAAGAATTTCTTAGATAATGAAAATTGTTCATAAGAGCTAATATCCATAAAACAGTAACTATCTGCATCTTGATAAAGATAGGTAGCCTTTGATGTATAAACATCGGCAATCTCAACATCCTCTGTTGACATGAAGCGCGCTTCCGTTTGGTTACCTGTAAGTAGGTTTCTCATTTTAGTCTGAACCACGGCATTCCCCTTCCCCGGTGTCACATGGTGAAAATCCATTATTCTATATGGCTCATTGCGGTATAAAACCACATTTCCTTTTCGTAAATTATTTGCTCGCATTTTTCTTTAGTGACTAAAATTCCACTAAATAATATATCAACTATTTTGATTAAAGCAAATTCTAAAATAAATCTTATTTTAAATGCATGAGCTTCGCCAAAATGTTGGACAAGAATCCCTATAAACTTTTGTGATGAATTTGTTCAAATTCATCAGGACTACAATACCCCAAAGCAGAATGCATCCTCTTAGGATTGTAGAAATTCTCGATCCAGTTAGTAATACTG
>JANNBC010000049.1:0-46205 GCA_031385045.1 bacterium
CAATTTTTGCAAAATCTAGCACATCATTTACTAAATCAAGTAAATGCTCTCCATTCTTTTTGACCATCGATAGTGTTTGCTCTTGTCGATCGTTAACATCCCCGCAAATACCCGAGAGTACAATCTCCACAGCATTTAACATAATCCCTAAAGGACCTCTTAATTCATGACTAAGATTTGCTAAAAATCCAACTTTAGCTCTTACTGAATCTTCCGAGCTCTGCTTTAATTTAAATAATTGTGTAGAAAACTTAGCATTAAGAATAGCAATGGCTGCTTGTAATGTTAATAAATCAAGCAACTCCTGCTCTTCCGGATCTAAAGTACGCGAAGCATCAAAAACTAATCGAATTAATCCAAAGCGTTCCCCGGAAAAGTTAATCGGTTTAATTTCTTGAAATTGAGCGCGCTGACCGATCACTTTTTTAATTGGCTCACCAACAAAGCAAGACGTATGGTAAAATTCCGTATTGGCATCAATCAAAGAGATCTCTACAAACTGACAACGAAATAAGCGGTAAGCTAAATTGGCAACATTAGTTAATACTTTCGTTAATTCAGAACTATTATCAATCTCAATACTGGCAGTATTGAGATTAAGAATTTCTTTCTGAGAAGAAATTTGCTGAAGATAAAACCCTAAGGAAAATTTATTGGATTCACTATTCAAGCTAAAGACAGATCGAAGTCTCTTTTGGATCCGAAGCAAAACTACACAGAGATAACTAGCAAATAGTGTAGCAACAACGGCAATTAACGCCAAAATAATGATCAGACTTTCAGTATTAAGCAATCTTACTCCCATTCAATTGTTGCTGGTGGTTTATTGGAGATATCTAATACTACTCGGTTCACACCACTAACTTCATTAATAATTCGAGAACTAATTGTACCTAGAACCTTCTCTGGTAAGTAGGACCAATTAGCCGTCATACCATCTTGAGACTCAACAGCACGAATTGCAATACATTTTTCATAAGTCCGCCCATCGCCCATCACCCCCACAGAATCAACCGGCAAAAGAACTGCAAAAGACTGCCAAAGCTTCTGATACCAACCAGCCTTTTTTACTTCTTCCACAAGGATCGCATCTGCTTCCTGCAAGATCTTAATCTTATCATCTGTAATCTCACCTAAAATCCTAACGGCTAGACCGGGACCAGGAAATGGTTGTCGCTTGATTATCTCCTCTGGTACATTTAGTACTTCACCAACCCGACGCACTTCATCTTTAAACAATTCTCGAAATGGTTCAATTAACTCGAACTTCATTTTTTCAGGAAGTCCACCAACGTTATGATGCGATTTAATCGTAGCTGATGGCCCCTTAACAGAGATTGATTCAATAACATCTGGATATAAAGTTCCTTGAACTAAATACTTAACATTCTCTAAAGACTTGCTCTCTTCTTCGAAAACATCAATGAAGACACTACCAATAATCTTGCGCTTTTTCTCGGGATCCGTCACTCCCTTCAAGGCTGTCAAGAAACGCTCTCTGGCATCGACTAGTTTCACATCTAGTCCCAACCCTTCTGCACCTAATCTTTTATAAACCTGCTGAGCTTCATCCTTGCGAAGCAAGCCATTATCCACAAAAATTGATTTTAATTGTCCTGGCAAGGCACGATCGATTAAGACCGCTGCTACCGTAGAGTCCACTCCACCACTTAGTGCGCAAAGTACATTTTGCTCTGGCCCCACCATTGATTGTATTTTCTTATTAAAGGTCTGAATAAACCCATCAGCACTCCAACTAGTATCACACTTAGCAATCTTGATTAGAAAATTGCTAATTATTTCTCCACCTCTTTCTGTATGAAAAACCTCTGGGTGAAACTGCAAAGCATAAATCTGCTCAGCCTTATTGCCCATCGCTGCCATTGGAATACTATCACTCTTAGCTAGAACCTTGAATCCTTCAGGCACAGCGACAACATGATCCCCGTGGCTCATCCAGACCTGTAAACTTTGTTCTGTAGAAAAACCTTCAAATAGATCAGAATTATCAGTAATCTCTAGAGCCGTAGCTCCGTACTCTCGCTTCTTAGAACTTGCCACCTTCCCACCTAGCTGCTGACTAATAAGTTGCATTCCATAACAAATACCTAGAGTTGGTATTTTAGTTTTAAGCCATGAGGAGTCAAACGCGGGGCTATTATCGTCCAAAACTGAGGCTGGGCCACCTGAAAGAATCACAGCTTCAACGTTTTTTAAATCTTGAACTGAACAACTTCGAGTACAAGGAATAATTTCACTAAAAATATTTAGTTCTCTCACTCGACGCGCAATTACCTGAGTATATTGAGAGCCGAAATCAAGGATCAGAACTTTTTTTACACTATTTTCTATAGTCATTTAAGGTAGTTAGAATATTAAGCAATTTTTCACGATACTATCCTAGAGATTAAACCTTGTCTAGTTTGGATTATCTGAAAAACCTGCCAATCATCAGATTATTGGTTTTGATTGCCCTTGGAAAGATTAATGTCTTATAATGGAGCACACCTTTCTTTTTCTCAGCATAACAAACGTAGTATATTTGATTAATTCTAACCCATATGAAAATACTAATTATCGATTCCTCAATTGCTAACCAAGCGCAGTATGCTGAAAAGCTTCACTCCTTACACAATAAGGATGTAGAAACTCTCGACCTACATATTATGCTAGTTGATGCCACTAAATACCAAGACCATTTAAAAATTATGGACTTAGTAATTCTTGGTTCTGGACTTGGAGATCAAGCTACCGTTATTGCTCGCTCCATTAAAGAGAGCTACCCAGAGAAAAATTTAATTGTCTTTGTTAATAAAGCGCAATACAACGGACAAATGATTCGACAATCACATAACATTGGTGTTCGTCGGGTAATGTTTGATCTGATTGATAACCTAGAGTTTTTACAAGAGCTCTACGCAATCGATGCGGAATTCAGAAGAAATGGACAGATTAATTTAGGAAAAGTAATTACTGTAACTTCACCCAAAGGTGGCGCTGGCGCTACGACATTAGTAGCTGCACTTGGTGAAATTACTAGCAAAATGCAAGAACGAACTTTAATTATTGATTTGGATTTTACTACTCAAGACTTAAGTCGCTCACTGGCTCTCTATTCGAACAAACCAAAAAGCTATGTTCGTTGGATGGATACAATTGACGATTTGACTCTGAAATCTTTTATGGAACAAACAACTAAAGTCGATGAATATGTTGATTTAATTAGCCCCCCAGTTGATTTAAAAACTACACATGACTTAGGTTATCACCATGAAGGAACTCAGGTTCTCTTAAAAATTATTGATTTGGCTAAGTATAATTACCAAAACATCATTATTGATTTAGCAGAACCAAACAGCCCTACTGGTGAAAAAATTATGGGAATCTCTGATCAGATTGCTGTCTTAACTGGGGAATGTGCTCTTAGCTTAACTGCTTGTGAACTTTTCATTGAAAAGTCTAAAGAATACTTAAACAACAATGATAATATTCGAATCATTAACGCTGGTGACCGTCACTCCCTCCTTGACTTACAACAAAGCTTTAGCGGATTAAACTTAACTAGCAAAAACTGGATTGAGAACTTACCAAATGATGCTGATGCTTGGACTTGGCCAGGAAGTGGGAAGACATTATTCTCGATTGGTGATTATCGAACTAAACTTGCTCTTAATAATATTGCTCGTAAACTTGAAGTAATTAAGGAAGATGCGGTGGAACAAGAGTTCCGCACTGTTAGCAGAGTTAAATTGATTAGTGCCCCACTGATCAATCGCTTTAAACAAATTCCGCTTAGAGCAAAAATTGAAACGGACAGCAAAAAGTTATTGCCAAATAATTCTGGCTATAGCAAAATTTCTGCATAGTTGATTCTCCCTTTTTGCAAAGCCCTAGATTAAGGACTAATCACCGCAAAGTTAAGGTGACGGCAAAAGGGGAGAATATTATTTTGATTTAATTTGTACTTGGCTTTGATGGTACACTTTAGAATTAGGCGGAACGGACTCCGTTAACCAAACGTTCCCCCCAATAACTGTTCCATGCCCGACAACAGTTGCTCCCCCTAGAATCGTAGCATTAGCATAAATAACAACGTCATTACCAATTGTTGGATGTCTTTGCTTATTCTGCATTTGCTTATCAACTACTAAACCACCAAGAGTTACTCCCTGATAAATTCGGACTCGATTCCCAATAACAGAAGTCTCTCCAATTACAATTCCTGTTCCATGATCGATAGCAAAGTCTTTTCCGACTTGCGCACCTGGGTGAATATCAATCCCTGTTTGCTGGTGAGCATATTCAGCTAGAATTCTTGGAAAAAGTGGAACTTCAGCCAAATAAAACCAATGGGCAATGCGGTAAATAATAATGGCAAAAAATCCTGGGTAAGTAACAATTACTTCTTCTTTAGAAACAGCAGCTGGATCCATCTCAAAGATTGCTTGGGCATCAGACTCTAAAGACTGATAAATCTCTGGTAAGGTCTTAAAAAAGCGACTAGCGACGTCAACGCAATCAGTTTTTAAGTCGCAACAAAAAGGCTGCAGAATTGAAACTAGATCTTTTTCCAAGGAATTTAATGTTTGTTCAACAGAATCGGGAGTTAATAATTTTGAAGAGCTACGATGGGGAAATAATAATTGAATTAAATTCTTAAGAAAGTTTACTGACTTATCTTTAGAAATAAGTAAGCTTGCTACTTCTTGATGACTTTCGGCAATTAATTCAAAAAAGTTTTTCATAATCTAATCCTTCCACCACCTAAGACTTCCTCATTGGCCAAATCATAAAAGACCGCTGCTTGACCTGGAGAAACCGGTGACCATTCATCTAAAAATAGAACTTCGGCCAAATCATCAGCAGTAATTCGCACATTTACGAGAACACCATCGTGTCGATAACGCATCTGACAAATTGCTTTAAATTCAATCGGAAATTGCTTGTTTTTATACTGCTCGGCCAGTTTATAATTTACAAAATTTAGTTCGGCAACCTTAAATCCAGGACGCTCCAACTCATGCTTGGAACCAACAACAATCTGATTTTCCAAAGCTCGAATCTCTAAAACATAAAGTGGATCTTCTGAGCTAATCCCTAACCCTTTACGTTGACCAACCGTATATGAAGTGATTCCTTGATGACGTCCTAAAATCTTTCCCTGAGCATCAACAATATTTCCATCAGGAGATTTACCACCAATGCGCACAATAAAATCTTTGACGGCTCCAGAAACAAAACAAATATCCTGGCTCTCCGGCTTACTAGCAATGGTTAGCCCTGCTTCTCTGGCTAACTCCCGAACTTCCGGCTTGGTCAAATGACCCACAGGAAAAATTGTTGAAGTTAATTCTGCGGGGGATAAACCATAAAGAAAATAACTTTGATCTTTTTGATCATCGACTCCACGAATTAATTGTAAGCCCTCAGCCGACTCACGAATTTGGGCGTAATGTCCAGTAGCTACAGCTTTACATCCAAAGGTAGTTGCACGTTCGCGTAACTCACGAAACTTAACTTTATTATTACAATCGATACAGGGGTTCGGTGTTAATCCTTGTTTGTATTTCTCGATAAAATTATCGATTACTTTTTCTTTAAATGTTTGTTCAAAATCAAAAACGTAATATGGAACTCCAATCTTAGCTGCAACCATCCGGGCATCCGTAAAATCATCAGGAGCACAACAAGTCGCACGAGTGCTACAACCACCATTTTGGCGATAATCCCAAACCTGCATGGAGATCCCCACTAGGTCTTCACCTGTTTGCTGTAAAAGCAATGCAGCGACACAAGAATCAACCCCACCAGACATTGCTACGACGATCTTTTCACTCATCTAATTAACTTATTATAATTTTGGAAATAATGCACCAAGTTGCCGTAAAATTCAGTAAACTAGGAAACTGGAACATTCTTGACCAAGTGATTAACTAATTGGCTCTGTTCTTCAGCACTTAAATCAGCACGAAAGCTAATTCGAATTGTAGACCGAGCTTGTTCTTCACTTTTACCTATCGCTAATAAAACATGTGAAGGACTTGGCTTGCCCGAGGCACAAGCGGATCCTGAAGAGATGGCAATTCCAGCTAGATCCATTGCAACTACTAAATCATCAGCTTTAATCCTAGGAATTTCTAGGCTGATGGTATTAGGCAGAGTTTCTATTTGTTCAAAATTTATTTTTGCATTTGGAAGCTGAGCTTGAATTTCGGCAATTAACTTTTGTTTTATTTTTTTATAACTTTTTAAGTTATTACTAAGTTGTGACTTCATTACCTTAGCCGCGATGCCTAAAGAATATGCTCCTAATAAATTTTCAGTTCCAGCACGCCAAGATAACTCCTGTGGGCCTCCAGAAATTAATGCCCTAGCTGGCAAATGATCATTAACTACTAAAGCACCAATTCCTGTTAAAGCTCCGATCTTATGCCCTGAAATTGCAATGAAATCAGCATTTAACTCCGAATAATTAATTGGTAATTTACCTAAGGCCTGCACAGCATCACAGACAGTGTAGACACTAGAAAAATCCTTCTTGATCTGTGTAAAGATTTCTTTTACTGGATAAATATATCCAGTTTCATTATTAGCAAACATTAAGCTACAGCAAATAGTCTCCGGAGTTACTTCTTTCAGAAATGATTTCATACTGAAAATCTCTTGTTTTTGATTGTCAAAAATATTAGTAGTAATTCCTAAAGAAGCTAATTTATGAAAAGTTGTGAGGGTCGCTGGATGTTCTGTAGTTGTTGTTAAATAATTAACATCTTTAGTTTGATTCCGACTCAAATTCCAAAACGGATAAAACAAAGCTTGGTTCAAAGCTTCTGTTGCTCCTGAGGTGAAGACAATTCTTTGCCTAGAGTCTAATTGCATTAAACCGGACAACTCATTGCGTGCTTCTTCTAAAATTGCTCTAGCTCGCTGTCCTAATTGATGAATGGCTGAAGGATTAGCAAAATCAACAGACCAAGCAGAAACAGCTTCCCGCACTTCTGGCAATAATCCATAACTGGCATTGGCATCACAATTAATCATTTTAATTCAACTTTACAAATACAACCTCGATTCACTCTTTATGAATTATAAGAAATTTCCACATGAAATCAAACTAGCGCTGTTAATGTTAACTTTATTGGCTTTAAAGCAAATGGCGGATCGACCGGTTGTACCTAATCCGATTAGAATTGAGCCTCAAGTCTACCAAAAGGTTATCACTAGATTTGCGCTAGGAGAGAAAATATATGCTAAGAATTTAAGTCAAAATGACCTAGAAAAGGTACCTTTGGTTTCTGCCGCAATTGCCTCTGAAATTCTTAAAGCCGGGCAAAAATCAGAAAACTTAGGGAAAAATAACCTAGAAAAATTACAAACTATTAAAGGAATTGGTAAAGTTAAAGCTCTAACAATTAATAAATATTTAATACTCAACTAAGGTAAATTGACGCTTGGTCTCACTTAAGATTTCTATCCGAATTTCTAAATCAATTAAATCTTGATAATTAGGGACTAAATTAATCCATTCCACAATTCTTAGCGTGTTTAATAATACTGGTTCAGCTAGTTCTTCTGGGAGATGTTTTAGGCGATATAGATCCCAATGCTCTACTTGATACTGATCATTTTGATAAATATTTTGAATATTGTAAGTGGGTGAAGTTGCAACTTGAGAAATCCCTAAATCAGCTAAGATGTATTTCACTAAGGTTGTCTTACCAGCTCCAAGATCACCAATTAACCCAATCACTAATGGCAATCTTTGTTTGAGTTTTAAACCACTAATAAATCCAGCTAACTCATTAGGTTGAGCGATAATCATTACCCTAACTTATCAATAAAGAAATCTTCAAACTCCTTAGAAATTGCGTCACATTCTTTTTTCGTTTTAGCTTCTACTAAGATTCGCAACTTATTCTCTGTACCAGAATAACGGATAAAGGCTCGTCCATTTGAACCTAATTGCTCCGTCTTTTTTTGATAAAGTTCTTCATATCCAGCAATAGAATTTAGTGCTGGTTTATTACGAACATTCATATTAACAAGCTTTTTAGGGAATAATTCAAAATCATTTAAAATTTTAGACAGTGGTTTGCCAGCTCTTAAGACAACCTCTAAAACTTTAATTGCCGATAAAATTCCATCTCCACAAGTACAATCATCTAACATAATAATGTGTCCAGACTCTTCGCCTCCCAGATTTAAGTTCTTATCCCGCATCGCATCCAAGACATAACGATCACCGACGTTAGTCCGCAAAACCTCAATATTATTTTTTGCTAAATATGGTTCTAACGCAGAGTTAGACATAATCGTCGAGACTAAGGTGTTATCTTTTAATAAGCCTTTTTCAGAATAGTACTTTGCTAATAATGCTAATAAATGATCTCCTGAGAGAATCGAGCCTTTTTCATCAATCACAACTAAACGATCAGAGTCTCCATCAAAAGCAAAACCAATATCTAAATTATACTCTTGAACAAGTTTACTAACGACTTCGGGATAAAGGCTACCAAATCCAGAGTTAATATTCTTACCAGTAGGACTAACTCCTCTAGTTACAACTTCCGCTCCCAACTCATCAAAAACAGCAGGAGCCACTTGATAGGCTGCGCCATTGGCGCAATCAAGACCAATTTTCAAACCTTTTAAGCTGAGATCTCGTGGAAGTGAATTTTTAAGAGACACGATATAACGTCCCTTAGCATCATCAATCCGCTTAATCTTACCGAGGCTATTTGGATTCACCGTTTCACTAATTTTTAGATCAGAGTAAAAAAGCTTAGCGATCTCCTCCTCTACTTGATCTGGCAACTTAAACCCATCACCAGCAAAAATTTTAATGCCGTTATCTTCATAAGGATTATGTGAAGCAGAAACCATAATACCAGCGTCCGCTCGCATGCTTTTAGTCAAATATGCCACACCAGCAGTAGGAATTGGTCCAGTTAAATAAACATTTGCACCAGCCGATGTTAAACCTGCAGCCAAAGAATACTCAATCATATACCCGGACAGACGAGTATCTTTACCAATTAAGATTGTATGTCGTTCTGAATCTTTTAAAAAATAACGGGCAATTGCCTGACCAAGTTTAACAATGCTTGCTGGATCTAGTGGTGCTAGATTAGCTTTTGTGCGAATACCATCTGTACCAAATAATTTTTCCATAATACTTTTTTATTTTTTAACTGGGACTAACTTAACCTGATCTGGTTCAATTTTAATTAACGAAACCTCTGGTGGCAAGTCAACTTGAACTTTGGCGCTCAGATCTTTACTAACCTTTTTAGTAATCTTAACATAGGGAATTAGCTCGCCCTCTTTCATTTGCGATATTGTCTCACTTGAACCAGAAACTTCTACATTAACTAAAGTGACTTCCGGTTGATAGTCTATCTCTCCATCTGCCCGAAGCTCTAATGGTAACTCTAGAAATTGCCGCTCGATTGCCAAGTTTGCTAAGCTATAACTAACTTTTACTTTTTCACTTTCAAGCGTAACAGAAGAACTTGGCGCCCTTAAGTCAAGTAAGACTTCCCCACTTTCTTTGAATTCTCTTAAATCCATCGGCAAAGTCTCAATCGACGCAATCTGATTTATCTCCGAAGATGGACCTTTCACTTTTACTTTACTAGGCTCAGTATTAATTCCTAACAATTTAATATCATTATTAACTTGTCCAATGGTCAAAACTTCAACCTTAACTTCCTTGGTAATAATCTCATCTAGAATCAAATCAATTTTAGATGGATTAATATTATAAGCCTCTAAACCAACAGGCAAATTAAGATTTTGGCTTGTTAAAGAAATTTGTAATTTATTCTCCATCTCCGACGGCAAGTTAACTTCAAAGAATAAACCTGAAGCAACTGGAGATATTTTATGGGCTGGACCTCGTAACGTCACCTGTACTTGGCGATTAACTGGCAAAAGGATAAATTTAGACTCGGGAAGATTCTTAAATTTAACAGGCAAAGAGACTGTTAATTCTGTCTGATTACTCTGGCTATTAACAAAAGCATAAAGCACTAAAGTAATTACGACAGCTAAAATTTTAAGACCTAAGTTTTTCATTATACTTCTACTAATTCTTTATCTTTTTCAGATTTCTTATAGTTTAAGATAAAATCGATTTGATCCTGCAAGCCAAGTAAATCTAAATTACGATAAATTGTTGCTTCATGTACAAGTGAGATACTCCCCGTCTCTTCAGAAACAACTAAGATAATCGCATCGGATCGCTCAGATAGTCCCAGTGCTGCTCGGTGGCGAGTACCCAAATTGGGATCAAGATCTGGATCAAAACTAAGTGGCAAAACGCAGCCGGCGGCTTTAATTCTTTCATTTTCAATCACCACAGCACCATCATGTAGTGGCGAATACTTATTAAAAATACTAAGTAATAATTTTTTATTAAAAGAAGCATCAAGGCTAACTGCATCTTCTAAAAATTCTTCCAGTCCGACCTCCCGCTGGATGACAATTAAAGCTCCAATCTTATCAGTCGCTAAAATATCAACTGTCTTGGCAATATCTTCAATTGTTTTCTCAGAATAAGTTTTAGAGGTTCCAAAGAAGATAGAATTAATACCAACTTTTGTTAAACCACGTCGAATTTCTTCTTGAAAAATTACAATCACAACAAGAATGATTGAGCTCAGAAAGTTACCCAGTAACCATTCTAATGTTGTTAATCCAAAAGTCTTTGCTAGAAAATAGAGGATAATAATCAAAGCCAAGCCGGTCAGCATCTGAACAGCTCGAGTACCCTTGATCATTTGGAGTACCCGATAAATCAGGAAGCTAACAATTAGTAAATCGCATAATAGAATTAGATTTTTAACGGTCAAATAAACCATGTTTCCTAATTTGTCTCATTAATTGTACTGGCAGAAACTACGCTATTTGTATTTCCATTCTGTGTTCCGGGAATTTCTTTTCTAACTGGTGGAGTTAAATCAATTTCTTCACCAAGGACAATTTTCTTAATCTCTTCAGCATTTAAAGTTTCCTTAACAATCACAGCCTGAGCCATGGCATGAAGAGCTGCAACGTTATTTTTAATAACATTCTCGGCACGAGCTTTTGCATCCATTAGAATTCTTTCGACTTCTTGATCAATCTCAATCTGAATTTGCTCGGAGTGTTCTCGCCCCTTCCCAATATCTCGTCCTAAAAATACTTGATCATCACCAGCAGAATAATGAATTGGTCCAACTTTATCACTCATTCCCCACTCAGTTACCATCCGACGAGCAATCTTTGTAGCTCTTTGAATATCATTACTAGCACCAGTATTTAGTTCATGAAAAATTATTTCCTCGGCTACTCGACCACCATAGAAGACTGCTAATTGATCTAACCAGTAAGCCCGAGAATATGTGTGTTTGTCATCTTCTGGTAACTGTTGCATTAAACCAAGTGCCATCCCACGTGGGATAATTGTTAACTTATGGACAGGATCGGCATGTTCTAACTTAGAAGCAACTAAAGCATGACCAGCCTCATGATAAGCAGTAGTTTCTTTCTCCTTATCACTTAGAATCATCGATCGGCGCTCGGCACCCATCATTACTTTATCTTTAGCAAATTCAAAATCTTCTTTTTCAATTTTATCTTTACCATAACGAGCTGCGTTTAGTGCCGCCTCATTAACTAAGATTTCTAATTCAGCACCAGAAAATCCTGGAGTTCCTCTAGCAACCGTTTTTAAATCAACATCACTTGATACTGGCTTGTTCTTAGTATGAACCTCCAAAATCCCCTTACGTCCATTAAGATCTGGCGCTGGAACAATGACTCGTCGGTCGAAACGACCAGGTCTTAGCAAAGCGGGATCTAGCACATCGGGACGGTTAGTGGCTGCGATTAAAATCACACCCTCATTTGATTCAAATCCGTCCATCTCAACTAGCAACTGATTTAATGTTTGCTCTCGCTCATCATGACCACCACCCATACCAGCTCCACGATGTCTACCGACTGCATCAATCTCATCAATAAAAATTATACAAGGAGCATTTTTTTTACCCTGAACGAATAAATCACGAACACGAGAAGCACCAACTCCGACAAACATCTCAACGAAATCAGAACCAGAGATACTAAAGAATGGAACTCCCGCTTCACCAGCAATCGCCTTAGCTAATAAGGTTTTCCCAGTACCTGGAGCACCAGCTAATAATACTCCCTTTGGAATACGTCCACCAAGTCTAGTAAACTTTTTAGGATCCTTTAAAAAAT
Organism: bacterium; assembly: GCA_031385045.1. GTDB lineage: Bacteria > Bdellovibrionota_C > UBA2361 > UBA2361 > CALJRW01 > JANNBC01. Next base: position 12,247 of record JANNBC010000049.1, read on the forward strand.
CAACGATCTCCACTAGCTCTCCACGAGCCTCATCAACACCAGCGACGTCTTTAAAGGTTACTTTATGTTGAGACTCAGTTAGTAATTTAGCTTTAGATTTCCCAAAGCTCATCCCCTTACCAGTACCCGAGGACATCTGGCGCATGAAGAAAACCCAAAGACCGACAAGGATTAGTACAGGTAAAATATTTACCAACAACAAAAGAAACCAAGACTGCCCCTCATCTTTCTTAACATTAATCTCCACCTTGGCAGCAGTCAATTCTTTAACTAAATCTGGATACTCTGGAGCAATAACTAAAAAACTTTCTTCGGTTTTGTCATATTTACCTTTAATTTCCCTGCCCTGAATTGTAACTGCAGTTACTGTACCAGCGGCGACATCAGACATGAACTTAGAATATGGAATTTCGACGGATTGTCTTTTAGCATCATTAACAACACTCCAGAGGGTCATGAAAAGGACCCCTAAAATCAACCAGAACATTAAACTACGAGAAAATTGATTCATAACAATATATAATTAAATATTTAAGGATAAAACTTTATAAAAATTCATTGGATGGGATCTTTAATTGGACGAGACTAAAACCTGAAAACAGCTTAAGTTTGAGAGACGACCATTGCTTTAAAAAGCGCTAGTTTTACCTAACTAAGTTAGCATTATTTTCCTATTCAGCAAAGCCTCTGGAAACAAGATCTATTAGGTATTAGGATTTAATCTTATCAAGTGAAAACTTACCCTTACTTCGCGAAAATCGATAACCACCAGGGATTTCACAGGCCAAAGTCTGGTGACTTAAGACCTCTGCAATCCGCCGGCAAGCTCGGTATCCAACTCGAAAACCTACCTCCAAGAGAATTAACTCCTCTATGACTCGCCAAGCCAGAGAATATTCATCTTCTAATTTACCACGAAGCTGTTGAAGTAAATCCAACCTTGCCTCCCTAGAACTTAGATTGGCATTATTCTTATTTAAAAAATCTGTAATCAGATAGTTAAAGTAAGCACTATCTTGATTAATTTTTTGGGATTGCTCTTCGATAACTATTCGGACTCCAGTTCCAAAAGTTTCCTCTAAATGTGGCAAAAGGTGGTTGCGGACCTTGTTCCGTAGAAATGCATCTGACGAATTACTTGCATCTTCCACATAGGAAAGCTTCATTTCGGCACAGTAATCTCGTAAGTCATCTTTTTTAAAGTTAACCAATGGACGAATCAGCTTTCGCTTCCAATCTTTTGCTGATATTAAATTTAACTCTCGATTAGAAAAAAACTTCATTAGTAATGTTTCTGCTTGATCGTCCGCAGTATGCGCGGTTAAAATCCAATCAGCACTCACTTCCTTCATTAACTCGGCGAAGAACTCATACCGCACGGCTCTGCCCCAGGACTCAATATTATTTGTCGGTGGATTACTTAATTGCTTTAGAAAAAAAGGTAACTGATATTTTTCCGCTAAGGATTTCACAAAATTAGCATCACTTGAAGAGTCTATCCTAAGAGCATGATCAACATGTGCCACTAGTAGCTGATATTCTTGTTTCACATTTAAGCGGACTAAGAGATCAAGCAGAACAGTACTATCTAACCCACCTGAGACGGCAACAATTAATTTGCAACCCTTGGGAACAATTTCTGCAACTTGTTCTAGCAATTGGCGCAAAGTTTAAGATCCTTTATTACGAAAACTATCAATACTAAAAGCTCCCGGACCTGAACAGAGTAGTGCTAAACAAGACGCTAACCAAACAATATCTTTGTTAAAGGGTAAAATTTGATCTGGATAAATTCCAAAAGCATAAATGAAAGAACCTAGTAACAAGATTCCACCAATTGCTGCTAATGAAGTTAAAAATCCTAGCGCTAACATAATGCCAACAATAATCTCTAGGTATGGCAAACTTAACCCATAGAGCTGTGCTAAATGATCATTCACAATATCGAAATAGCGAATCGCCTCTACCAAACCAGCAGGATCTTGCAATAAGAGACGACCTGATAAAAAGAAATAAATTCCAATAGGAATTCGAATGATAGTTCCTGTTAAGGAGGGAGAGAAAAAAGGTTTATCAAGATTCATTTTATACACTACAAAATTTAAATGATGGTCTTTGATGCACGCCAAAAGTTTGAATGAAGAGTTACTATAAAGTTAAAATTTACTGATAACAAGCAAATTTCTCAATTAAATCAATAAAATCTTGTGGTAAATCTGTCTTTAAAGACTGCAAAAGTCCAGTTCGCGGATGAATGAACTCTAATTCTTTAGCATGCAATGCTTGTCTTCCAAAAAGCTTGCTCCTTACTGCTAAATCTTTAGGCAATAAACTAAAATCTCCATATGTCTGATCTCCAATAATTGGAGATCCCAGATGATTTAGGTGAACTCGAATTTGGTGCGTCCGTCCAGTTTCTAATCTCATTTCCATTAAGTAAGCATAAGAAAATTTCCGCAAAACTTTCCAATTAGTAATAGCTGTTCGGCCTTGATTGGCAACTACTGCCATTGTTAACTTATTTTGTGGACTACGAGCAATCATTGTTTCGATGCGCCCCTCGTCAACTTTTTGAATTTCTCTATTAGATCTTGGAGTGACCAAAACCAAAGCCTGGTAGACCCTCTTTACTTGTCGACTAGCAAATTGTTGCACAAGCTTGGCACGAGACTCTTCATTTTTAGCAACCAAAATTAATCCAGTAGTATCTTTATCTAAACGATGCGCTAAAAAAATTGGGGACTCTGAACCCAGATAACTAGCCAAGGCATTTAATAATGTGCGATTTGGGTTACCAGCACCTGGATGGACTGTCAGATCTGATGATTTATTAATCACAATTAAATCTTCATCCTCAAAAACGATATCTAATGGATAATCATAAGGAACAATCTCCTTGATCTGACCAAAGCTACTGAGATCCAGTTCAATCAAGTCATTAACCTTAAGTAAGGCTCCAGCCTTATTAATTATTTGTTTATTAATTAAGACACCTTGATCTTTAATAATGTTCTTAAGTTGCGATCTACTTAAAAACTTATACTCCTCTAAATGTTCTAATTTTTGAATTAAAAAAGTATCTAATCTTTGACGATCGGTATAGTTAACGAACTGAAGCATTATATATCTTTAAAGATTAGAATTTGGAATTAAGCTAGCTCAGTATTATTAGATTTTAAATTACTGTTGTCAAAACTATGATTTATCAGAGCTCTGAATAGATACCTATGGTTCGGTACTCACTGTTTCTATCCGACTAATAATCAATTCTAAGGCGGGAAGAAGTTCTTTCGGAACAGTTTGATCCACTGGAAGCATTTCTAGAATTTCTACTAACTGGGGATTTGTTATAATTGGAATATTATATTTCTTAGCTAACTGAATTACTAACTCAACATTCTCTTGGTAAGCTTTGAGGCTTAGTGCATAACCAGTGGCTAGATCAACTTCAACAAGGCCAATTGCAAAACGTTTTTGGTTTGACATTCACTAGTTTTTTAATTCTGAAAGCCTAGTTCAAGTTTCGTCATCTTCTTCGGAGCGAGAGATAACAACTTGATCAATTAAACTACTATTCGAAGTATTTTCTGAAAAGTTGACTATTGTTTTATGAAAATCAATTAAACTGAAGGGCTTATCGAGGTAGGATAAATTATCAAAGAAACGTAATGAAGCATCCCATTGCTGTCGATTGCTAGTGGTTAAGATAAATTTAATATTATTAAAGCGATCTCGAATAATATTTAAGAAGTCGATAATGTCAGTCCCCTGCTGATCCAGATCCATCATTAAATATTGTGGATTAAAATTTGCTTTGGCCAAGTAAGTAATCATTTGACCACGATTATTTAGTTGAAAAACTTTAAAATTTTGCTGTTCAATTGCCTGCAAGATACGTTCTTCTAGCTTTTCTGTGCCAGAGATAATTACAAACGACTGCTTAAATTCCTCAGCAGGCCCTTCAATTGTTTTAAAACTTATTTTATCTTTATTGTAGTGTGGCAAATAAATACTGAAGATACTGCCTTGATTTAAATGGCTACTAGTAACGATCACACCACCATGACCACGAACTATACTATAAGAGTTGGAAAGACCTAGACCACTAGCTGAGTAACTAACACCACTACCCTGATCACGATTCTTAGTTGTATAAAAAGGTTCAAAGCAATGCTTTAGTTGTTCCTGATCCATCCCTAGACCATCATCAATCACATCTACTTGATAATATTTACCAGGCGGAAGTTCCGCGGAAACTTCATGACTAAATACTCTACGACTTGAGATTCGAATTAATATTTCTCCACCAATAGATTTCTCCATTGATTCCGCAGAGTTTTTAATTAAATTACTAAGCACACCTAATAATTTTTGCTGGTCAGCAAAAATTAAGGCCTGCGAAACTTCTTTAACTAAACGAATCTGAACTTGTTCCTGATAATATTCCTTCTGTTTTAAAATTTCATTTTCAAAAACAGAAACTAAATCTACAACGTCCGAATTTAAATTTTCAATTTCACGTAAATAAGACATTTGCTTAATTAGATCTGCTCCTTTACTAGCATAGCTACAAATATCTTGAAGTGGCTTCTTATAAGGAGAATCATCGGTAAACTTAGTCTCCAAAATTGAAGCCTGTCCCATAATTGCTTGAAGTAAATTATTAAAATTATGAGCGACGCCAGCCGCAAGCAAACTAACCGTTTTCATCTTATCAGAATTGGCAATCTGTAATTCAAAACGACGAGTTAAGAGAGCTGAGGCAACTTCATTAGAAATACTTGTTAAGAGTGACATGTTGGCTAACATGCGCTCGCGACTATTCAAATTTGGTTCAATAGCTATCAAACCTACTACCTGGCCAATACTTACCAAAGGCAGAATGAGTACACAGGCAGGTTTTAGAATATCCATAATTCTGTTAATCCCAGAACACTCTGCTCGATCATGACGATCCAGTAGCATCGGGCGCTTTTCTGCCAATGCTTGATCCATGAAATCATGTCTTAATGCCAACTCAATTTGAATCTCATTAATGTTTTGACGCATTCCTGGACCTTTGCCATAAATCCCTTGAATATGACTACCACTATTATTCATCACACCAAACCAGATTCTTTTAACAGCAAATAATTGTTCGACTACAGCGCATGAGTTTTGACCAATCTCTAAGTGAGTCAAAGATTTGGTTAATGATTTACTAAGTAAGAAAAGTGTATTTACAGAATCAGCTTGTTTTTTTTCAGCTAATAAATACTCTGCATTATAAGTTAGCTTGGCAATTTGACTAGCAACGGTATCTAGCAACTCCAAATCTTCATTACTATAATGATAGGATTTTTTAGAAGCTAAAAAGAAAGCACCAACAATTGAGGGATTATTACCGAGATCATTAACAATCAAGGGCATCGCAATCATTGAGCCATAAATTGGAGCTAAACATTGCAGGGCGTAACCTTCAGCCTCTTTCGCAAAATCTTGTAATACTAATCCATATTTATTGTGACAAACAATATCCACAAGATTGCCTTCTTGTCCTAAGTAACCCCACATCCCTGCAAAGTTAGGCTCAGGGACACCACGTATCGCTAGAAGATCAAATTTATCTTCAACACCGACTCCAAACCAAATCCCGCCCGCATCTGAGTTAGTTGCTGAGATTAAAGAATCTAAGGCCAGATTGGCAATTTGCTTTGGTTCTGTGGAGTTCTGAACACAACTAAGGATCTGATACAGTGTGTTATATCTTTTTGTTTGCGCTTCTAGTTTTAATTCGTAGTTTTTTTTATCAGTAATATCTAATCCAAAACCTTCCCAGCCAACAAGCTCTTGATTTTCAAAAATTGGCACTGCTGAAAACAGAATATAACATGTCTTTTTTGTTGAATAGTTCTGAAAAGAAATTTCTTTTGTAAAACTTCGGGGCTTTTTTATTAATCGATAAAAAGCCTTACGTAAGGATCCATCCTGATTCTCAGAAAGGATATCTAGCCAAAGATTAGGGTTCTCTTCCAGCTGATGATTCTTTAATCCAAGAATTTTTTCAGTATCACCCAAAATTTCTGTAACATTCAAATTTAGATCACTGCGCAAGAAAAAAAGATTTCCTTTCTCTAGAATCCTCATGGAACGCAGTTGAGAGTTATTTAAATTGCCTCCACCAATCGTAATCGCAGATTGATCCTGAATGAATAGAATCGCCCGATTAAAGTTTTGGCTACTAGCTTCCAGTTGTAATAAATAAATTTTCTCATCTTCCGTAACGGCGTGATGCCCTTTAGCTTGAGACTCTAAAAACTGCCTTGTTCCACGCAAGACTTCACTAATTAAAGGCCAAAGTTGTTTAGCAGAAGTTGACCCAAGCAGTTGTTCAATAAAGTTATGAATATCTGTTCCGATGATATGACTTGTTTTGAAACCAGTGACTTGTTCTAAGCCTGAGCTAATATAGGCAATCTGTCCATTTCGAAGGATCTCGACAATCACCCCCCGGGAATTAGTATCATCTATCTCCTCAGCTAACAGGTCACTCGCTAAATTTTCAGCAGCTGTAATGATATGAGTTTTTTTATCTTCTTCAGTCAAGATTAATATTTATTGATAAAAATTACCTTAGAACGCCGAACTTTTACTTCCATACTATCTAAAAGTAAAAGTCGATATTCTGCCTGAAGCCGACTAGCAATAAGTGGATCGCTTTGTTCTTCTCTAGATTCATTTTTAACTTCCTCTGAATCCATAGACAGGGCAGTTAATAAAGCTTTTTTTCGAAGCAGGAGTTCCAAGCCAAAAGCTAAAAAAATTAATAAAGATACCTGACCCATCAAATCATCAAAATCAATAAAAGTTTGCGCCACAGACTGATTCCAGTTAATCGGGATTACAATGGCAAATAAAATTAGCAAAGAAATAACTAAAATTAATTTCAATATTTCTTGTTTACCAGCAGTGACCCTAGCTCTCAAGTTATCTAAAGGATTAATTTTTCGCAGATCAAATAGTTTTTCTCTGATGGAGAATTGAAACCGACGTAAAAATAAATCAATTAAAACCAAAAAAATACTAGCAACTAGCATGGAACTAAATAATATTTGAAAAGATACCAAAATAATTCTTAAGAGCTCCTGAACATGCGGTGCTCCCAAGTTCCCTAGAATGGATTTTAACAAGATTTCAATCGTTACCCAATAGTGATTAAATTGGAGAAAAAGTAGATAGCCACTTAAAAGCAACAATAAGAGTCCTCGAGTTGTAAAATAATGTAAAAATTGACCATTTATACTGGCTTTCCTGAGCTTCTTACTACTTGCTGGGTGTTGTTTCAATGGAATACTCCCGATGTGATAAGTAGTAAAACAATCATTTTAATAAAAAAGATCTCACTAAAAAATGAGCACTGCGGGTATAATTTATTAACAAACATAAAAAATAGCTGGATCATCAAAAAGCAAAGAGCAATCGGAAAAATTAATTTAAAACCTAACTCTAAACTTTGAAGACACAAAGTTATACCCTCTTGCGCCAGTGCTTCCCAATTAGCAATCCTAGTCAGACTAAGGACTATTTCTTGAATTAATTTTAATAAAAAATCTTGCTCTAGAAACATAACAAATAAAATAATTCGAACACCTTGCGCCAGTTGCTGACTAGAAACAAAGTCATCTGAGCCAAAAAAGACGGCATAGTTCATACCTCGCAGGTTTTCTGTAACTTCAAAGAGAATGAGCAAGCTCCAAAACGAGAATAACAGAGTAAAACTGATTATTATTCCAATAATAAAATTGAGTCCTAAATTTAATTCTAACTGTGACAAATCAAAATTATTACCTAATAGATATCCACAAATGATCAGTGCAATCACACCTCTTCCCAAGAGACCTGAGACATTTAAGTTGTAAGGTAAGAGGATTAATGCACCCAAGACCCGAAAGTATACTGCTCCAAATTCTGGCAACAAGCTTGCTAACAAATTAATTTCCCCCAATTATAATTATCTGTTCCAAGCAAGATTGAATAAAATTAATAAAGTTTAAATTCCAACTTGGGAAAAAAACTAGAATTGCAATTGCAGCAACTGTTATCTTAATCAAATAAAGTAAAGTCTGTTCCTGAACTTGAAATAACGAGAAGATAAAATTAAATGCAAAACTGATAATGGCCACGAATCCTAATGGCCAAATCAATCCCCAAAGTAAAAGGTTAATTGTTTGACCAAGCAGATTAGTAAACATTTTAGTCGTAGGATAAAATAAGTGACTTAATAATTAGTTGCCAAAAATCAAGTCCGACAATTAAAATTATTTTTAAGGGCAAGGAAAGTAAGACTGGACTAAACATCATCATCCCTAGCCCCGCAAGTAAATTAGCGATTAAGAAATCAATAATTAAAAATGGTAACAGTACCATTAGTCCCATTTGGAAGGCCTCCTTTAATTCACTTAATAAGAAAGCTGTTAATGTTGTTGCAAAATTATTTTTGGTTTCATCCGTCTCCCTTTGGCTCTTAGCTAATAAACTTGCTAGAAAATGAAGTTCTTCTTCTCCCGCATGCTGGCTAATAAACTCTTTCCAGGGCTGAGTGATTAGTGCTGATTTATTGATTAATTCCGACAAGGATAGTTTTTCTAATTTAGTATTTAGTAGATCGCTAGACTGTAAATAGCTACTTGTCTGATCCCAAACTGGCTCCATCACCATTAGGCTAATAGCCAAAGAGAGGATTCCAATAATAATTCCAGATGGCACCTGTTGAGCACCAATCGCATTTTTAAAAAGATTTAATACAATATTAATTTTTAAATAGGCAGTTCCAATAACAACTAAAAAAGGAAGGAGCGCTAGTGCTAGAGAAATCAGCAATAGATTAAAATTATTGTTCATAATTTTATTTCAGCAGATTCAATTTGAAAACTAAGATAGCCAAGATCTTTAAGTGCCGACTGTAAATAAACGCGTTGTGAGAGCCACCAACTTAGATTTTCTAAATTATCAATTTTAATTGATAAATTTCCCAAATTATCGAGTGCTAAACCAAATGCTTGTTGGCCCTGAACTTTAGATTGATATTTTAAATCTAAGCCCTTCTGCTCTAAATTATCCCAGACTGTTAAATGCTTTTCATGGCAGTCCCTTTGCTCTTCCCATTTCTCTGCTTTCGTTAAATTACAATGGGGGAAATTGCTCGAAAACTCTTGAAAGCTGCTGGATTCAATTAAACTGCGGGAAGCTCCTTGCGTTACCTCAACCTCTTCTAATTGTTTTAAAGATAAACTAACTCTCTTTTCGGAAGTTAAATCTAAGTATTTCCTGCTATCAGCCGGCAAAATCGTAATTTTTTCACTTAGCAGATTCTTTTCAAATAACCTGTTTACTGGCAATGGTTGATAAATATTGGAATCCACAACAGACTCTCTGTATAAGGGTGATTGTGGATAAAAATTATTAGAAGTTCTTACTCGAGGATCAATGCTTGGGGCTGACATTCTAGCAAAGCTTACATGCTCTAGCTTACAAGCTGGAGTTGCAGAAGTTAAGTTGCTTATTAATCGAGTTACTAAATTTGAGAAATCTTTAATCCTTACTCTGCTATTACCCTCTGTAGTCTTTAAAGTATTAGCAGAGACAGAACTTAGCCCAGAAAGATTTACGTTTGAATTTAGTTGATTTGCCTTCACTGGTTCGCCTGAATTTTTCGAAAGGTTTGCATGAAACTTTCAGCTACCTTACTAATCATCTCAATTCTTAAATGATAGTTACTAGCTTGAATTTGATAGAGAATTAAATCTTCTGCTGAAATTTTTTGATGAGCGATTTGCTCGATTGAAAAAGGACGATCCAATCCCAATTTCTCGGTAAAATCCCTAATTAAATCAGCTAATTTACTTTGCTCAATTGGTAGCTTTTGCGCAGTTGGAGTAATTTCTAGATTACTTTGGAGAATTACTTGAGAAACATTCATAATAATCAATTACAGATAATAATTGATTACTAATCGAAATCCTAAAATGAATGTTGTCTTACCTAAGGATTATTTTTTGATATTCTTGCTTTCGATCATCAAGGCCAAAATAGCGGCATTAAAATCTTTCTGCTGGCGAATAAAATCTTTTAAGAAAAACTTAATAACAGGGGCAATCACTTTCTTCATGGAAACAATCACTGGCCCAATTAACTTGCGATGGGAAGTAATTTGTTGATTTCTTAAATCAACATCCCAAAGCTGACAAGCTGTTCGGAGTTTATCAAGGAACTGCTCACTAATTTCCGATGAATTTAATGTTAATTCAAATGTTAGTGCTTCTAAATATTTTTTCTGATCCCAAGTATAATCAATTTGGGAGATACGAGTTTGTAATTTATCTTCTAGGTTGTAGTTGGAATATTGGGTGTTTAGGAAGGTGGTCATAAATAATTAATTATTTGTATTTACTTCGATGAAAATAAAATACCCCTATCTTATAAAGTGTGCCTATCATTCTCTACGAGAATGATATCCGAGATACGACTTCCAGGAAGTCGTATTTACGATCATATTCCCTTCGGAAATATATGCACTCAACAAAATCAATGCCTATCATTCTCTACGAGAATGATATCCGAAATGCGACTTCTAGGAAGTCGCATTTACGATCATATTCCCTCCGGGAATTATATGCACTCAACAAAATTAATGCCCATAATTCCCTACAGGAATTATATACACTCACTACTCCAAGGGAGTAGTGAGTGCCCGAAAGAGGACTTGAACCTCCACGACCTTGCGATCACCAGACCCTTAATCTGGCGTGTCTACCAATTCCACCATTCGGGCAAAAATCTTACTATTTAGTTTTTTCAGGCTGCGGAACTTCGACAGGGGCTACTGGAACCTCTACCTGCTTGGTAACTTCTGGAGCAACGACTTCCGCAACTACAGGAGCTTTAGCTTCTTCAGTTATTGCTTCCTTTTTCATTTCAGCAGTTCCCGCAGGAGCTTTAGCTTCAGCCGTTGTATCTTCACCTTCAGGAGCTTGAACGTTAAGGACAGAGCCTTCTAAAACATCTTGGGCGGAACTCTTCTGAGTAACAGCTTTTTTCATGTAAACATTTACTAAGAGTATTGAGGTAACCATAAAAGCAATGGCTAAGCCTGTAGTCACACGACTCATGAAACTTGGAGCGGACCCCGCACCAATTACAGAATCACTAGTACTTCCAAACACAGCTCCAGCCTCTGCTCCTTTACCTTGCTGTAAAAGAACTAAGCCAATGATGCCGACACAAATTATAAGATGAATAACAAAGATTACTGAAAACACGATTTTCCTTTAATTAAAGATATTAACGCCCTGGTTAGATTTTAGTTTATTATCAACAATTTCGATAACTTTCAATGCCAAGTCCTTAAATTGCTGAGCAATGGGATTTTCGGGATTATTAGCAATTGGTTCACCATTATCCCCTCCTTCTCGAATTCCAATATTAATCGGAAAACTAGCTAAAACAGGTATATTAAATTTCTGAGAAAGCTCCTCGCCTCCTCCAGTTCCAAAGATATTGTAAACTTGGCCATCTGGAGCAGTAAAACCAGCCATATTTTCTACTAGGCCTAAAACTGGAACGTTTACTTTAGCAAACATGTTAATGGCCTTACGAACATCAGCCATCGCGACTTCCTGAGGAGTCGTAACCATTAAGGCCCCGGTCAATTGAACCATTTGACATAGCGAAATCTGAGCATCCCCAGTCCCAGGTGGCAAATCAAGAATACAATAATCTACTGTTCCCCAATTCACATCTTGAAATAACTGTTGCAATGCCTTGGTAAACATTGGGCCACGCCAAATAATTGGATCATCTGGATTACTCAAGAAAAATGCGAGAGAAACATACTTAACACCATATTTTTCTGCAGGTATTAGACGACCTTCATGATCCGTTTGAATCTTACCACCACCCATTAGTGTTGGAACGCTTGGGCCATAAAGATCCGCATCAATTAGAGCAACTTTAGCTCCAGTTTTTGCAAGAGCTACCGCTAGATTCACAGCAACAGTAGATTTACCAACGCCTCCTTTACCAGACGCTACAGGAATGATTGACTTCATATAACTACTGAACCTCTGTTGTTGGTGTTGTTGGTAATGTATCTGTAGTAGTAAGCGTTGCTTCTAGTGCCCGAATTTCTTCTTTCTTCTTTTCAATCTCAGCCAGAATCTCTTCATTTGAAACAACACGAGATCTTTTCTTCCAATTTCTCATCTCGATACTAACGTTAGCAGTATTACTTGGAACTCGCATTGTACGAGTTACTGACTTACCAGCAGAAAGACTAGCTGAGGAGGCGCCACGACGCACAGTCCGTCCATCAGCATCCTTAGCAATTAAATCTAAACTAACTGTGTACTGGTCTTCAGAATTATTAAAAACTTTATACTCATATTCTCCATCAGCAACTCGGCTTACACTGGCAGTTAATGGATTCACTGTTGCCTCATCTAAGCTATTACCACCGGCAGGGCCATCCTGAGTTGCTTGACCAACTGGCACGTTTGTTGTGGCAGCTAAAGTACCAGTTTTCGGCATCACAGCTTCCTCAGACTCAGCAAAGCTTAATATTGGTAAAAGCAAAAGTACTACTAAAAATGTAATTTTCATCATTTTAATATTTCTTAAATTAGGACCTTGAATTTTAGGTCTCAAAGTTAATGAGCAAACATATTACTTGATCTGCTATTTTTACTCTTATATAAGCTTAGTTAGCTGAATCAAGGAACTAGAGAAAGATCTCCGATCACTCCTGTAAACTATACAAGAAAACCATAAAAGGCAAAAGAATAACTTATGACTAATGACTTTCGGATTGCATTAACAACAATTAGCACTTTAGACGAAGCCAAGGTTCTTTCCAACGCTATAATTGAACAAAAACTTGCTACCTGCGTGAATACTTTAAATATTGCTAACTCCTGCTACTCTTGGGAAGGTGAAATCAATAATTCTCCGGAAATGTTACTAAGTATTAAAACGACTAAACATTTAATTCCGGCAATAATTAAATTTTTAGATGCAAACCACCCCTATCAAACCTACTTTTTCTCAGTACTTTGCCCAGAAAGTATTAATCAAACTTATTTTGATTGGCTACTTACAAATATTAAAAAATGAAAACTGTTGCTGTTTTAATCTCAGGAAGAGGCTCTAATCTTTTAAATCTTTTGGAGTGCGCTAGAAATTATAAAATCATTGCTGTTTATTCTAATAAAGCAGAGGCACTGGGGCTTCAGTATGCCGAGAGATTTCAGATACCCTACTTTATTTTTGCAAAAAATACCGAATACTCGGCTCTAGAACAAAAGACTAAATTATTTGAACATCTAGCAAATTTAAATCCAGACTTAATTGCCTTGGCTGGCTTTATGAGTATTGTCCCAACTGATTTTATCCAAAAGTTTCCCAGCCGAATTATCAATATTCACCCAGCACTTCTACCTAAATTTCCAGGTCTGAATACCCATCAGCGGGCAATAGATGCTAAGGAAAAAGAACATGGCTGTACAGTGCACTATGTTGATGAGGGAATTGATACTGGTGAAATAATTGCTCAGGCTAGTTGCCCACTTTTGCCTGAAGACACTGAAGATGCGCTTGCCAGTAGAGTTCTAAAACTAGAGCATCAACTATATCCTGAAGTTTTAAATAATCTTTCTGCTTAATGGCAAAACGTGTTTTTATTCAAAGCATTTTAATTTGCCGTACTAACATCCTCTCAGCTTCACCCATCGGCTGAATTCCGCTAATTAACTCTAAGGGTATCCCCTCTTTTGGCACCTTCAGTCTTGGAGCTCGTCCGTCACTGGCAACCTCTGAATATTTAGCATGTAAAAAAACCTCCGGCTTAAGTCCAATACAGAAGCCTTTTAAATTAAGGGCAAAATCTTTAGCCACATCAATTTGCTCTTCCGTAAATCCACGTTTTACTAAGAATTCAGCAGTACTAGTTATTTCCTGATCCATTGCTGTGGAATCAACTAAATGGATCGCTAACTGATAGTCTTGATATGAAGTAGGATTTAATCCAAAAATTTTTATTAAAGCATTTGACTCTGCCTGTAACAAAGCATGATTCTCAGCATAGCCATGATATTCATTGGGAGCTTCAGAAAAATGCGCATAACCTTTCCGCAAAGCATTTCTGGCATCCGTGTGATTTCCAATAACATCAATGATTGGCTCTACATCTAAATAGCCTCGATGATATTCTTCTTTAATGATACTAGCAGGAAGATGTCCTGTTTTTAAGATTTCTTGTAAAACACCAAAGCTACAACCATGAATTGCCGCATTTGTTAAGACATTTAATTCTGAGACAAGTAGTCCTTGCACCTTAGTTAAGGTATCAACCGAAGCGATGTCTCTAGCCAAAGCAATTGGTGAAGTTAGACCAACAGCTACTAATCTTGCTAGATGCTTTTCAATTGAGGTTTGTTGTAAATCAGCCATTTCAGTAAGTACATCGGCTTCTAGGCTATCAAATTTTAGCTAAATTTGCTGTTTATAATCATTAAATTAATGATTTGGCAGATTAACTAAAGGATATTATTTAAGTAACATACTTAAGGCTGTACCAATAGCAACTATTAAGAAGATGTTTTTTAGAACTTTATTGCCCTGCTTCAAAGAAAATTTTGCACCCAAGTAACTCCCAATCAACGCTCCTAAGATTAATGCTGGGGCTAGATCCCAAAGTATATGACCAAGAAATAAATGACAGACAGCTCCAACTCCATTCCATAAAAGCCCACAAGCAGAAATTGTCATTGCGGTTGCATGTTTTTGGTCATATTTTAAAACACTGATGTACATCAGTGTTAAAAATATTCCAGTTCCAGCTGACAACCATCCACTATAAAAGGCAATCGGAGTCATAATTAGAATACAGCGAAGTACGTTTGTAGTATTGAGAGCTTGAGGATTATGTGGGTTTAGTCCTAATTTACTTGTGAAACTAATGATCACAGCTAGCAGTATAAATACTCCTAAGATCACTTTCATTGTCTCTCCTGGCAAACGATCGGAAAAACAAGTTCCTAAAATTACAAAGGGCAAGCCATAGGTAGCTGAAAACCAAAAGACGCGCCGATCGATAATCCCGGAACGAAAATAAACAAGACTACTAGAAATACCAATAAATCCTACAGCCAACTTGGCAGAAGCCAAGGCATTGATATAGGGAAGTCCGGATAAGATGAAAACTGGCTGGAGAATTAAGCCCGCGCCACCACCTGCCAGGGTTGCAAAAAAGCAAGCAATTAAGGCAGCAAAAAAAGAAATTAGGAACATTAATGATCTTCAAAAGTAATTTTCGGAGCAAGACAGTTTTAGCTAGGTCAAATTCTATTAGCAATACTAAGATTAAGGCATTTGCTCTCCTATAAAAACACCTAGTGGAATAAATTATCTATTCTTAGTAAAGTACTGGCACATTTGTTTTTATATTAAATTTACATGAGTAATCAGGATATTATTTTCTCAATGCACGGTGTCACTAAGACATTTCCTCCTCAAAAAACAGTTCTTAAAAACATTCACCTATCCTTTTTTTATGGCGCCAAGATTGGTGTACTGGGCTTAAACGGTTCAGGAAAATCTTCACTTTTAAAAGTTATTGCAGGAATTGATAAAGAAATCCAAGGGGAAGTCTCTTTCATGTCAGAAAATTATTCGATTGGAATGTTAGAACAAGAACCAGTACTAGATCCAACTAAAACGGCGCGAGAAATTGTCGAAGAAGGTGCTCAGGAAGTTGTCAATCTTTTAAAAGAATTTGAAGCTATTAATCTGCGCTTTGGAGAATCAATGAGCGATGATGAAATGGATCGACTAATTGCCAAACAAGCAGAAGTTCAAGAGAAGCTAGACCATCATGATGCTTGGGAATTAGATACTAAACTAGAAAGAGCCATGGATGCGCTTCGTTGCCCTCCTTCTGATGCCCTAGTTAAGAATCTATCAGGTGGAGAAAAACGCCGTTTAGCACTTTGTCGTCTATTACTAAAAGAACCAGATGTTTTATTACTAGATGAACCCACTAACCACCTTGATGCCGAATCAGTAGATTGGCTGGAACAACACTTACAAAAATATCCTGGGACTGTAATTGCGGTAACACACGATCGTTACTTCCTAGATAATGTAGCTGGTTGGATTCTAGAATTAGATCGCGGTGCCGGAATTCCTTGGAAAGGAAATTACTCTTCATGGTTAGAGCAGAAACAAGACCGTTTAGCACAAGAAGAAAAAACGGAATCCAAAAGACAAAAAACGCTACAAAGAGAATTGGAATGGATTCGGATGTCACCAAAAGCCAGACAAGCGAAATCAAAAGCAAGAATTTCTTCCTATGAATCGATGGCTAATGAAGAATCCAAACAAAAAGAGGATCGTTTGGAACTCTTTATCCCAACTGGTCCAAGACTTGGTGCTCAAGTCGTGGAAGCCAAAAATGTTTCTATGGGATTTGGTGATCGCCTGCTTTATGAAAACTTAAATTTTTCATTACCTCAGGGTGGAATTGTTGGAATCATTGGGCCAAATGGAGCTGGAAAAACAACATTATTTAAATTAATTACAGGAGAGCTAAAACCACTATCAGGAGAGTTTCTAACCGGCACTTCTGTTAAGATTGGTTATGTAGATCAAAGTCATGACAACCTAGATCCGAATAAATCAATCTATGAAGCGATCTCTGGTGGTAATGATCCAATGATGGTTGGTGACCGACCTGTAAATGCTCGTGCCTATGTCAGCAAATTTAATTTTAGTGGTCCCGATCAAGAGAAAAAAGTTGGAGCCCTATCCGGAGGGGAAAGAAATCGAGTTCACCTATCCATGGCCTTAAAGGAAGGAGCAAACTTGCTTTTACTAGATGAACCAACCAATGATTTAGACGTTAATACATTAAGAGCCCTAGAAGATGCCTTAGATAATTTTGCAGGTTGTGCTGTAATTATTTCCCATGATCGTTGGTTTTTAGATCGCGTGGCAACTCACATTTTAGCTTTTGAAGGTGACTCACAAGTAGTTTGGTTTGAAGGCAACTACTCTGACTACGAAGTAGATCGTCTAAAAAGAGTTGGTCGTGAAACTCCAAAAAGAATCAAATATAAACCTCTTAAGTAATTAAAGCAGGTGTCTCTTTGTTCGAACCTTAATTCGTTGAGCAAAAAACTTGCCTCCTAAACGATTTAAGACTGAAGGATAGATATCATTTCTATGATGTTTAGACTTTGAATAATCTGTTGCATTTGATTCTGAACTCCTCATCGCTCCTGAAGCATAAGCTGGTTTTAGCGAGTTCCGCTCGGACTGCTTGCGAATTGCCTCAAAGTCGACCTGGCGAATAGAGGTAGTCATCCGCTCCCAAGTCTCTTCTTCCGAATTTGTCCCTAATAATCTACCTAAGCTATTAATTAACCAATTCATATAATCATCCTTGATTTATAAATTTATAGTAAGGACTAAATTGAAGTCCCAAATCACTATCGACGGAGCTATGAAAGGACTTGAAACCTTAGCTATATTATTTAGCTACAAAATGATTGGAATAATCTAATTGGCTAGCTTGAATTACCTTCCAGGCAGATTCTTTACCATAAACCTCAGCAATTTCGCATTTTGGAGCCGTGCCTGGCATTTGCTTATAGGTTAAAAAGTAATGGCATAAACGATTAAGAATACTTTCGGGAAGATCTGTAATATCCTTCCAACCACCATAAAGATAATCATCTTTTAGTACAGCGATAATTTTATCATCAGCTTCATTACTATCAATTAAACGTAATCCGCCAATTGGATAGGCCTTAACAATAATATCTCCATGTGTCATTTGATGTTCTGTCAAAACCAGAATATCTAAGGGATCGTTATCGCCGACAAGCAAGTCCCGACCACTTACCTTAGCCGATAATTTAGCAACTTCCTCTTTGCAATATGTTTGTGGAATAAAGCCATACAGTGCTGGTACAATATTACTAAATTTTTGAGGGCGATCGACCTTCAGATATCCAGAATGCTTATCAATCTCATACTTAACAGTATCACTAGGAATAATTTCAATAAATGCTGTGACCAATTCCGGTGCTTCTGAGCCGATTTCAATACCATGCCAAGGATGTAATTTATATTGATTAACCATATTGAGCAAAATGAATATCTAAATAAATTTAATTAATACTCTAGATAGTTAACATATACTAGGCGACATTAGAAATTACTGTTCTAAAATTAGTCGCCTAGTATATCAAGCACGAAGCGCTTGAAGCGACCCAAGGGGGTCGCTCAGGTAAAAATGCTAATTTTTTAAGCATATTAGCTGGGGAAAACAAATATACTATGTGAAATTGAAAATTACCGAAAATTCATAGGTATTATTATAGCAAAGATCAAACCTTTACTTGGCCAGAGATTTAAAAATATCAATCATTGTGACACCATTTGTTCCACTAGAATTAGGCTTAGCATAATCTAAGATTCTTAAAAGTGCCTGCGGATCGATTATTCCATCATTAGCTCGTGCTGGACGAGCAATACTATTAGAGTGCTTTTGAATTGCTAGTACTAGCTTTTTTAAATCATCAGTATACTCAGTCGTTACCGGCTCAATTCCTAAAATAGATTTAAGATATCCAACTAACTCGGCCTTCTCTCCAGGGTTTATCGCTTTGCCAGTATCTCTTAATTCAACTAACTCTGCTCTTAAGGCATCGGATCCACCAACCTGACCAGTTAGCCGTTCTACTTTGGCCGTATCAATAATAATTTGATCTATTGCTCGGATTGTTCCCTTAGCTAAAGAGTCAGTTGCTACGTAAGCAACTGGCTCTTGAACTTGACTTAAAGCAAAATCAGCTCGAGCAACAGTCTGTAGTAATCTTTCTTGCCGGACTAAATGGGCAAGAGATCTAAGATCTATCTTAACAGGCAGTTCTAATGCTAAATCTTTCTCAATATTTTTGTTGATTAGGCTAAGTGTCGCTTGAATTATTTTTTCAGTCTGAGAATCAAAACTACCGGTGAGAGGTAAATACTGAGACCGAACCTGAAGTAGTGAAATAACCGGACTCTTCTCCCCTACTGAGATTGTTCCAGCTTGATGCCGTATCTTATATAAATCGGGAATAGCATCTGGTTCGTAAAAATCTTTACTATTAGGATTATCAACTAGCACTTGACCCAATAATCCTGTTACTGCCTGCTGATCAATTCGAGAGTTGGCAGAGGGAAGATTTTGCTCTTGTGCTGGTAAAATTCCTGCGGTTGCTAATGAAACACCTAAAGAAGCAACTGCACTAGTAAAACGATTCATAAAATTTTCCTTGAAGCTTGGGAGGAGAAATACACTATGATTAGATATCAGGACTAAGTCAGATTATGTTTCTAAAAAATTCAGACTTAAATTATGAATGACAACTAAACTAGAAATACCTTGAAATATATTGTTATTATTGGCGTTTAAGTCAAAATTTAGTTTTAATTATAAACTTTCTAGGCAAATAGCTCAGAAAACAATCATTCTAAAAGTACTAGAACAATCATCCACACTTTCTATGGAATTAAGCCAGGAACGATACTATTAACAAAGTTTTTATTACTGGTACTTGTTAAATTAGCATAGTAGGCATTATCTATAGGAGTACAGGTTTCATTCCCATTAGATGTAACTCCAGCTAGTAACCACTCCTCACCTCGCTTAACAAGCAAAGGCCCCCCAGAATCTCCATTACAAGTATCACCATTGGAATCCTCCCCTGTATAGACGGTACCAATTGAATCACCCGCAAATGTGTCAAGTAGAACTGTTGTTGCACGAAGAACTCCAGCACCAGTCTGATTAACACCATTATTAACACCATACCCACCGATATATGCTAATTCACCTGAAACAAAATCATTTGTGGATAAAATATTCACTGTTCTAGTTGGTATATCTTCATTGGTCACAACTACTGTAATGTCATGATCTTGAAAATTTCCAGTGGTATTATAATCTGGATGGACGAATATTTGATTACTGTCCACATTCCCCGCTCCTGTTTTAATACGAACAGAAGTAATACCCTCCCCACAATGCGCTGCAGTAATAACTGTTCTAGGGTTTACAACTGTTCCGGTACAGGCACTATCTGCATTACCATCTATATACAATTCTAATTCAACTGTTGGACTATTTCCAACAGAACAAGCTGAACCATTGATAATCCGAGAAACTTTTTGAACCGAACTAGCCGCTAAAGAATTATTATTACCAATAATAGAGCAGGCCGTTTCAACCCCTGGCTCTTCTACGATTGGCTCAGGATTAAAAATACCTACTTGAGCCTGACAAGCCACTAACAAGTTTTTTAAATCTTTCTTTTTCTTTCGTTTGTTTTTTAATTTAAGTAAAAGACCTTGATCTCCATCATTTCTAGCAGAAGCTATCTCTGAAGCAAAACTTTTAATCTGTCTCGTTAATGCAATTATCTTATTGTTAAGACTAATTTCATTATTACTACTTGTAGTAATAATCGCCAGCCCATTACCAAACTCCGCATTTAGTAAACAATAAAACTTACTACCCTCTTCCAAGATTTGCGGGACATCACCATCCGCAGCCCAAA
Organism: bacterium; assembly: GCA_031385045.1. Classification (GTDB taxonomy): domain Bacteria; phylum Bdellovibrionota_C; class UBA2361; order UBA2361; family CALJRW01; genus JANNBC01. The sequence continues at coordinate 32,886 of JANNBC010000049.1, forward strand.
TCATTTGGACTGGCAGAAGTTGGGTTAAACAGAGAACTAAAAATAATTGGCGAAGTGAGATCATAAAAATTATTTATTGAGATGCTAATGCTAGAAAATCAAATACCTAAAAGGGCATTTGTAATTGCTGTAAATTTATTCAGAACAGTTTGACCAAGATTGGTCAAAGCAAGAATACAAGCCACGGCAATTAATGCCACAAGCAAGCCATATTCAACAAGTGAGGCTCCCTTCTGACTTTTACCATTAGCAGGAAGATTGACGTAAGCTAAAATATCTTGAATCAACATTGGTCTAAGTAAAATTAGAATATACCTATAATTTTACGGCAGTAATCCCTCGGGTACAAGGACAATAATGAATTTGCATAATAAATATCAATTCTTGGAATGAGAATTCTAAAATTAAGCAAATTATACCCCAAGGTCTAATGTATTATTAAACTTGGAAATAATTATAAAAAGCAAATCTATAGAATCAGATTAACTAAAAATCACACTATTTAATGATTTTCCATAACATAATTATAGGCATCAATACGCTTCAAAAAGTATTTGCGCCTAGGTTTTGTTTTCAAAGGTTTTAATGAAGGCCATAGTTAAGGCGATCCTATCGTTTATGATTACTAGCTGGACGTACTCAGAGATCATGCTAGTTTTCCCTGAAATTCAACCATTATCCGAAAAAGTAATCCAAACACTAACTATCCCAACGCATGATGAGTGGCGTGTTTATTATGACCAAGAGTATCAAGCTAATGTAAAAGAGGAAATCAATCGCTTCTTAGTTAGTAATGGTTTGGAGGTTCAAGCATATAACTCTAATGATTTTCATGAACTATTAGAAATGCCAAACAAGCTAAAGATTAATACTAATCAAACAAATTACGTCTCGATGTTTGATAATACAATACTCCCCGAATCGCTATATGAAAGCTTCTAGCAAGCCCTAGTTCCGGCCTAAGTATTGTAAAAAAAACCTGCCAGTTGTATTAGACATTCCATTTTTATCCAAAGTGTAATGATTCCCTTAAGAAACACTATTGTCTCTGACCTCTTATTAGATCGAAAGTTTGTTTGTGATCTAGCATCTTGCAAAGGAGCTTGCTGTATTTCTGGAGCGACAGGCGCTCCATTAGAAGCGGCTGAAAATGAAGTTATCAAAGAAAACATTGAGAAAATAAAACCCTTTATGTCTTTAGCGGGGCTAGCCTCCATTAAAACTCAAGGTATATCTAACACTAACGAATTGGGTGAAATCTTCACCTCACTTCAAGAAGAAGGTGGCGCTTGTTCATTTGTATATTTTGACGCACAAAAAACCGCGAAATGTGCCATCGAAGCTGCCTGGAATGCTAAGAAAATTGATTTTAAAAAACCGATATCTTGCCACCTCTATCCTGTAAGAGTTACAAAATATGTTGATTTTGAAGCCGTTAATTACGATCAAAGACCAGAATGCAAACCAGCATGTAAATGTGGAGAAGCCCTGAATGTCAAAGTTTATCAATTTCTAAAAGAGCCATTAATCAGAAAGTATGGGAAGGAGTGGTTTGATGAACTTGAACAGATCGATATGCTAAGCTCCAGTGAGGTTTAATAATACTTTGGATAAAATAGCAGGAATGTAAGTCCCGATCCGATTACCCCAGTCCAGATTGGATTGGAAGTAAAATATGGGTAGAGCATCAGTGAAATCGCCAAGACAAACGCTCTTGGTTCTTCTGATTTCTTCGCCCAGCAAAAGGCTGCCATGCCGACTAAAGAAAAAAACATTCCAATAACTAAATTCCACATAAATTTCTTAGATCTTACTCACTCCTATAGTTTAAAACTAATCTTGACTTAAATATAGACTTTAATTTCGATTAGCTTTTATAGCATCCGGAAGCTGTTGCTCCATCAACTTCTGATCATAAGTCTTCAAGACAAAATGAATGCCTTGAATCGCGCCATTATCATCTAATTTGTAAGGACCAATCAAACTATTTTTGATAAACTCTGGATCCTTTACAAGTTCAGGGATAGTCCTATCAGTTAGTATATGTTGATTTAAAATTCGAACGGCCTCAAACGTTGGCGTCAGCGGTAAGGCTGAAACTGATTTTCCAAAACGCTCTGCGAACCTTTTCATTAACTTGCTGGCGACAGGATTAGCGTCTAGGTCTGGTAAGTCCGCCCCAACAACACCAATCAAATCTTTACCTAAAATTTGTTGAGCAGATTCCCCAAAAGGCATATATACTCCAAGTATTTTAGCTTCTAAGCGAATTTGTTTTGTCTGCTGAACAGCTCGAATAAAACTTGGCTCGGTTGCTGTATTGATAAAAACTGCTTCTACGTTTTGTTGCTTTAAGCGCAACAAGATTGGCCGAAAGTCTTCTTCTTGAAACTTAGCAGTTTGAAAATTAATTTGTAGGGGATTTTTTGACTCTTTATTTTGATAGTTAACTGCTCTTGTCAGTAATTCAGAGTACGCATCTTCTTCGGTGATCACTCCAATCTTTTGAAAGTTACTTTGAATGTATGGAAATAGTATATCTATGGCAATTTGATCTGCAGGAAAGATTCTAAAAATATTTTTACTAGTAATAGTCTGATCCCCACTATTAGCTGAGGTAGTTAAAACTGTAACTCCAGCTTTACCATAAACTTCAGCACTTGCTAAAAGTTCGGAGTTACAGGCCATCCCAATCGCATACTTGACTCGATCGACATTAATTAACTTATTGGCAGCACTTACAGCAGGAGCTCCTTGACATTTAGAATCTTCAAAAATAAATTCAAATTTATTATTGGCAATTAGTTCGTTAGCAATAATGGCCGCATTTATGATTGGTATGCCGAGTGTTTCAGCATCGCCTGAAAGTGGAGCTGGAAAACCAACTTTGATTTTCTCTTCGGCAACAAGATTAAGTGCTAGTAATAAAATTACCGTAAATATTAAAATTTTAGTTAAAAAATTCATTTGATAAATTGCCGTTAGTAAGTCCATAAAAATAATCAGGAAGCTAAATTTTTAGTTTTATTATAAGTGGCTGATTACTGCACATCAATAACAGGTAAATTGTTATTATACGCCAGATATATTAGAATAAATACAGCTTAATGTATCAGTATACTTACTAAATATTAGAAGTTTATTCTCTGGAAAACTAAGTTAATCGAATTAGTTCACAAAAGCTATGAATTTTATCTTCATTTATTTGTGAATCTTAAACTAAGTTAGTTTTTACTAACGTTGGAGAATGCTCTCATGCTTAATACAATTTAACAAAAATATGACAACAATTCATTCTAGCTTTGAGATTTATGGGAAAAAAATATCGATACTGCTAATCGCATTATTGCTTGCTATTATTATAAGAGGACTGACTCTTGAATACGGAGACCTTTTAGACCCAACAGAAACTAGATATGCAACGATAGCCCAAAATATGCTGTTTTCAGGGGACTGGGTTACACCACGCTTACCCAACAATGATGGGCTAGAACTCTATTTTAGTAAACCACCCCTGCATTATTGGCTAACCGCAATTTCTTATCAATTATTTGGTATTGATGAATGGACATCTCGCCTCCCTAGTTTTCTAGCATTACTGTTAATGCTTGGATCAATCTTGTTATTTGCCAAGAAATTTTTCACTCTAGAAATTGGCTATCTAGCTGGTTTAATCTGTGTCACCTCGCCACTAATGTTCTTTCTCTCGGGTAGTAGTACCATTGATGTTACCTTTGGTGCTTTAACATTTGCCGCCTTAGTAGTTTTTGCTGTGGCTGCTAGTGAAGCAGGTAAACCTGGCAACAACCAACTAATGGGTCACCTATTTTTTATTTTCTCAGCACTGGCACTAATGACCAAGGGGCCAATTGGACTAATCTTGATTGGCATACCAGTGTTTTTTTATTGCTGTTATCATAAAAGTTTAAAATGCCTAGCCTTTTTACCGTGGGTAGGAGGAATCAGTCTGTTCCTTTTAATAACTGTGCCTTGGTTTTATTTAGTAGAAAAAGCAAATCCAGGTTCTGTTCGCTACTTTTTTGTTAATGAAAATTTTCTTAGGTTTGTTGCCAAAGATTACGGCGGAAAATATGGAGACGCACATATTCAACCATATGGTGCTATCTGGTGGATGTTAATTCTATCAATTCTACCGTGGTCACTTTATTTAGTAAAATATTTTATTCATAACGTAACTAATTTCAATAAGAGTAATTTATTAAAAGAAAACAAATGGCTACTTTTTATTCTGATAGTTGGGATTAGCCCAATCCTATTTTTTACAGTTGCTAGATCGATCTTGCCCGCTTATGTTGTTCCAGCGGTTCCTGGCTTGGCACTCTTTATTGGCTATATTACCCAAAACTCCAAAAGAGCTTTGGCAGAGATCGATCAAAATAATTGTTCGTTACTCAAGAAAAGCTTTTTTCATAAATTTAAGGGAGATTATCCTTGTATTTTGAAAACTAGCGTTGTTACATATGCAATTATTAATTTGCTTTTCCTAATTGCAGCTCCAATTATTGAAGTAAATAAATCAGCCTCAGAGATCTTAGAGTTAATAACAAGTCAATCAAAGAGCAAAACTGTCACTGTTGCCATTGTGGCAACGAATAATTACTCACCTTATTGGACAAGCGGAGCATATCAAGAAGAACTTTCTAAACCACTAAAAGTGATTTACGTAAAACCAACCGAACTTGATACTGTTAAATACAAAAATCTAATCTTAAGAGGAGACGATCCAAATCTACTGGCACAAATCAATCTTCATTATAAGCGATTTGATTCTAGGGGAAAGTGGCATTGGTATCGAAGAATTATTTAATTGAATACGCCGATGATAAATAGTTACATTCTATCTGGAACCGTTATCCCAAGTAGGCTTAATCCTTGATTAAGAGTTTTACTAACTGCTTGACTAAACATAATCCGGTGCCCACTAAGTTCTAGATCCTCGGAGACAACTCGGTTATTGGCATAATAGGAATTAAACATTTTTGATAACTCATGAAGGTATGTACAGATATGATTAGTCTTAAAAGTCTGACATACTTCGAGTGTCATGGCATTAAACTCATTTAGTTTAAACAAAATTAATTTTTCCTCATCAGTCATTCTTTCCTGATTAAAGTATGGCTTGATACCAATTGATTCTGCTTTTTTTAACAGAGAACTAATCCTTACAGAACAGTATTGAATATATGGCCCTGACTCACCATCAAGCTTTAACCATTCCTCCAAATCAAAAACTACCTTGGAGCTAGGTTCATATCGATTCATTGCATATTTAATTGCTCCAGCAGCTATTAAATCAGCAGTCTTAAGGATCTCATCCTTTGGCCATTCTTCCGAGTATTTATTTAAAAAACTCGTAGTAATATAATCTCGCATTCCATTAATTAAAGAACTAATTGGAACAATATTACCCTTCCTAGAACTCATTGCTCCATCCGGAAGCTCTACAAAATTATAAGGCAGATGAAAACAATCACCAGCATGTTCATACCCTAGCTTATCAAGAACTTTAAAAATTTGCTTAAAGTGATGTGCTTGGCGCAAATCAACTAGATAAATACTTTTATCTAGTTGATGATCATCAAACTTTTTCTTTGCTAAATACAAATCCTTACTACTATACATACCATTTCCATCAGACTTTAGGAGCATACAAAAACCTAAGTTATCCTCTGTTAAATCCATTCCAACGGCACCTTCTGATGAAACTAATTTCCCTTGGGCATATAAATCTTTAACTAAATTAACAGAAGCACTATCAACATCCGATTCCCAATACCAGGTATCAAACTTTATTCCTGACCAATTATAAGCTTCTTCCATTTGATCTATGGACCATTCCCTAGTCTCCTTCCAAAGCTCATAATACTCACCTTTTTGTTGTTCCAACTCTCTTAGGATTTGCGTTAAGATTTTAGCAGTCTTTTCACTTTCGGGAGTTTCTGCTTCGGCTTCGATTTGAGTATTAGCTTTCGTATAGAGTGCCCCTAACCACACACCTTTTTTGGATTCCGGTACAGGTTCTTGATTATGATTTTTTAAATACCATAGACACTTTGCGACATGTGTTCCAACATCACCTGGGAAGGTTGATGTTACAGTAGGAACTCCCACATATTTAAATGTTAAGGCTAAAGACCCGCCTAAACAAATATTACGCATGTGCCCAACATGTAATTCTTTATGAGTATTTGGTTGAGAAAACTCCAACATGATCTGAGGAGGCATAAATAATAGTTGGCGACTAAAATAATCTTCCGAAATTATCGGAGTCAGAATTTGATCATTTACAAACTTCTTATTCAAACGAAAATTGATAAAAGGCCCAATATTTTCGATACTTTGAGCGAAAGTTAAAGGTACTTCTTCAGCGACCCTCTTGGCAAATTCGACTGGATTAATCCCAAGTTTTTTTGATATAGCAAAAGCTGGCAAGGCTAAGTCACCATGACTCTTCTCTTTAGGAATTGACAACAGATGATAAATTTCACTTTGATATTCTAAGAGGTTAGCACTTTGGACTAATCCAATATTAATCAAACCAGTCACAATTCCGTAAGCAACATTTGACCTTAATTGATCAAATTGCAATTCTTGCGCGACAGACCCATTAAGTGGATAGCCTAATTTACGAGCTGGAAATGTTCCAGAGTTTAGATTTAAATCCATCTGGATATGAGGTAACCCAGCATCGTCGAAGACATCTCCTTTTTCTTTAAATCCAAGCTTTTCATAAAAATCTTTAGAAGCATATTGCGCTGCTAAAGTTGCCTTTGAAAAACCATTGTTTTTTCCAAAGTCGATTGCAGACTTGATCAGCTTACTAGCGTAGCCTTTATTTCTAAAATCTTTATCAACACAAAGTCGACCAATATTGATACAGCCTGGCTCTTTAGAGTAGATTCTTAAGCATGCTACAAGCTTTTCACCTTCAGACAAATAAAGATGTACTGCTTTAGGATCTAAGGAGTCTACTTCAAGTTCTAGCGGTACTTTTTGTTCTTGAACAAAAACTTGCTTGCGGAGATCTAAGATTGCTTGATAATGTTGAGGATCGCGCGTTGGTACACAGATTTTAATAGGCAAATCTGTTTTCACAGTTTTTGGAGTATAAACTTCTTGCTGCATCATATTTTTTAATCGATAAATAGTACTATCATCTAGGAAATATTTGATAATGAATCATAATATTCAAAAGCTAATTGAAGTTTATTAGCACAATCAAATATTTCACTTAAACGAACATGCTCATTCTCAGTATGAGCATCATTAATTGTCCCTGGCCCAATCATAATCACAGTATATAACTTTGAAAAAGCAAAACAATCAGAACAAAAATCTACATCAGTCCCAATATACCCTTTGGGCACAGAAAAGTTTAAAGGTGGAATTGATTGCGAAACGACAACCAAGCCAGATTGATTTAAGATATCTTCTATTTGCTGAATGACTTGCTCCGGTGCAATCTTTGTTCGAATACATAACCAAGCCTTACAATTAGGAGATTGAACATTAGGAGCTAATCCCCCCTCAATCTTCCCTACATTGATATAGAAATCTGAATTTTTTTCAACGGCAACTAGTAAATGATTTAACTGACCAATCATTTGATGAATGGCACTATGATTAATCCGAGTGCAGGAATGTCTGGACTCCGCTTGAATCTCAAAAAGCACCTCAATTACACCCTTACTGGAACTTACAAATTGGCATTCAGTAGGCTCTCCGTTGATCAGATATTTTGCATTGATCGGATTATTATCCATATAATGCTGCGAGCCAATACCATCAACTTCTTCCCCAATTACATAAACAAAGCCTAAATCCTTAGCACCCGCTCGAGATAAATCATAGATTGCTGACAGTTGTGTTATTATCTGCCCCTTGGCATCGCATGATCCCCGACCATAAATTAAATCTGATTCAACACGAACTTCAGGACCACCGGGAACAGTATCAAAATGAGAACTAAAAATAACTTTTGGGTTACCTAATTTTCCAATTACATTAAAACGATTTTTATCGATCTCTTGAAGTGAAAGCGAGAAGTCCGGGAAAAATCTCTTAATCATGTCAACTAAATAGATACCAGCGCGGTACTCATTCCCAGTGAATGATTCAACCTTTAAAAAATTTAATAAATTATTTTGAAGATCTGGTAACATTTGATTTAATTAAAAAATTATTGATTACCAAGTAATTTAAAGGTGATTTTAAAAAACATTGGATCGCCTCCATTGGAGTTTCGACAATCGGCTCGCCTTGACCATTCATTGATGTATTTAAAATTATAGGTACATTTGTTAACTCATTAATTGTAAATATCAGCTTATAAATTTTAGGATTATCAATTCTATTAATAGTTTGCAATCTAGCTGTTTGATCACAATGTACAATAGCAGGTGCTTGCTCTAGAGTTCTAGATTTAACTTTGGGTGATAATAACATGAAGGGAGATGTTTGATTTAATTCAAAAAAATCCTGGGCAAACTCTTCTAGAACCATCGGTGCCAGCGGCCTAAAAGATTCTCGAAACTTAACAGAGGAATTAATAAAATCCTTGGTTGAGACTTGGACTGGGCTTGCAAGGATACTTCGATGCCCCAGTGCTCGTGGTCCAATCTCAGCCCCACCATTAAACCACATCACAATTTCTCCCGCAGCTATTAATTCCGCTACATCCTTAATTAATTTATCCTCACTTAAACTTTGGAAAGTAAGATTTTGTTCTGATTGTCTTAGGGAATTAGTAATTTCTAAATCGCTATAAGATCTTCCCCAAAAGGCATGTTTAATTTCCTGCCGAGGAAAATCATAGATCTGATGTGACAAATAATATCCTGCCCCAAAAGCAATACCATTATCTCCTGCTGCCGGAAAAACAAAAACTTTCTTAAAATTCGTTGCCTCCAAAATCTTGGCATTAGCAACACAATTTAAAGCAACACCTCCAGCTAAACATATTGTTTCCGTCGGGTATAACTTATATAAACATTGGCAATAATAAAAAATAATCTCCTCTAAAACTTTTTGGAAAGAAGAAGCAATATTTGCCGACTCCTCAAACTCTCCGCCACAAGACTTTAAATGCTTTAATGATTCCCAGAGTAATCCATTCTTGATTAAGACCGCATTCTCTCTAAATTGTACATGTTTTAAAATTTGCTCCCGATAGATTGGCTGACCATAGCCAGCAAGCCCCATCGTCTTACCTTCTTCTAATACTCCAAAACCAGATAATAGGGTTCCAATCCGATAGAAAACTCCTAAAGAATTCTGCATATCAAAATATGAACTTACTTTACCTGTAATCACTTTTGTATCTACAATTTTATTCTTTAATCCGTAGCCTAATAAAACAGTTTCATAGATATTTTGATCTACTGAATCTCCGTAGCCATCTGTAACTAGGATCGCGGCATCTTCTGCTCCAGAGGGGAAAAATGCCGAGGCAGCGTGAGCGAGATGATGATTAATAAAAAGTGATTTTTGAGGATAAGGTAAAAAGTTATGAAGAGAGTTACCAATTAATATTCGGTCTTGATTAATATTAACAGATGCCGCCTCCAGACAATATTTAATTAAAGGATCCAGTCTAGACTCAGATAAAGAAGCTGAGTCAGATTCCAAATTCATTTTCGCAAAAATCTCCGGATCAAATTTAGAATAATTACCAATGTCTAAACCATGCTTAACCCTTGTTAATCGCTCTTCTTCGATAGCAACTATTGGTTGACCATCTTTAAATAGACAGACCGTCCGATCATGTAAAGAATCACTAAATCCAATAAAAATATTCTTGGTATTCATTAATAGTAAGATATTAGATAGGGGTTATCAGGGAGTAAAAATTGACTTGGTGGCTCCTTGGTAAGAACAGCTGTCCGACTAAGTAATCTATCAGTGCCATCATACCTTGGAGTAAAGCTAGTTCTAGCATGGACTGAATTACTATTATTAATTAGTAGTAGATCGCCAACCTGCAAGGTTAATTCGAAGGCATTATCATTGAGATGTTGGTGTAATATTTTTAATGCATTAAAGGCTTCTAGATTATGAACTTTAGTAAATAGCGGATCAAATCTCATTTTAATTCTATCAGGATTTGATAAGTCTAAGACAGGAAATGTTATGCCAGAACTAATGTTATCGACTGAGGAGTCCGGTAACATTGTATAATGGTTTCCTTCCAGTATACTAATTATTTCTCGATCAATTTTAGAAAGATCTATTGTGCTTAACAGTGTCTTAGCCCGATCGTCCCCTCTAACACAAAATAATTCAATCCAATCACAATTCACAGGAGAATGGGCATCCTCTGAATGCCAAAGTAAATCTACCGAGTTAGTTCCAACCTGTTCTGTGGATGTCTCAATTTTAGGAGTTAAGGTTTGAATGACTGCACCATTGCGTTGACCAATATAACCATAAGGCCGACCAATTGTTAGTGCCATTGAAAAGACAATTAAATTACTTAATTGCATCAATTCTTTTTCCGTCCCTATTCCCTGACCAAAACCCCTAATTAAAAAGAAACCACTTTCCTTTTGTGATGTAGCTTTTTTGCCCAGAGTATCAATAACATTTAGGAAGTCTGACATTTTTGAAAAAAGAAGATTTTCTAATAATTTTAGATCTTTAGAATTATTATAATCAATATCTAATGAAACCAGAGATAAGGCATTATTGATAATGGCAATCTCTGCTGAGCTAAGAATATATAATGAGCTACTGAATTTTTTTAAGATATCGTTTTGAGCAGTGAATGTATCAGGCAAATATGGGATGAAAGAATAAGTACTTCCCTGAATTTCACCAAACTTAGAAGTGGAAATCATTGTCCTGTGAATATATTAATTATTAGGATCTAAAGTCAATAAAAATCTTTATGTTCCTTTTTTGCAACAAATACCTAACTTATTTGGTTATTAGTGAAAAAATGACATCTGAAAGGAGCAAACAAGTTGGAATTTAAAAACTATCGAATTATTTGCGGGTCATCTTTGCTTGGGCATATCACTTCGCTAGTTTTCATCTGTTGTAAAAAAACGTCATTTCTTGACTCTCAGTGAGCTGAAAAATTAGATGTTTTATGAGTAGAAAATAAAAAATTTAAGGCCATCAAGTATTTTTTATTGCGGATCACCATTTATTACTGTGACCTAGATCTGCTTTTTCATTGGAGTTGGCAACTCTGGGTCTGCCATGCATATGATTGAAAAAATAAAAGCTACGAGAATCTACCATTTTTACTGATTCTAAACTCTGCGGCTACTTTAATCGTTAAAAGCAATCAACAAAGAGTCAAGTAATTCCTATTTAAAACAAAGACTGATAATTATATTTTCATTTTTAAATTATGTGATCTGATTTTTATTTTGTTAGTGCATAACACATAGAATCTCTTGGAATCTTAGGATCTATATTTGGTCGAACCTTCCATCGTTTTAAAATACCTTCGAATTTTAATCCAATTTTTTCAAGAACTTTTGCTGAGGATTGATGCTCAGAATCACAGACTGTCCAAACACGATAAATTTCTGGATTAGAAATAGCTAAATCCACTATTGCAGAAGCAGCTTCTGTGGCAAAGCCATTACCCCAATATTTTTTTGCAACGGCAAAACCAATTGTAGCAGAACAATTATTGGGAATTAACGAAACAACTCCAACAGGTAGATTCTCAGTTTTTGAGATAATTAAATATTCAAACCACTCACCCAATTCCCATGACTTTTCGGCTTCAGATAAATATTGGATTGTGTCTTCCAGTGTTTTTGGCGGAAGCCAAGCCACATAACGATTAATTTCTGGATCAGTTGAATAACTAAAAACAAAATCTGCGTCTTCTTTTTTAATACGGCGCAATACTAACCTAGTGGTAGAAATTTCAGAAGGAAATATTTTACTCATTAGATTTACTGATATTTCAAATTAATCCTAAACATACATAAGTGTTAAACGGAAATGAATTCCTATTATAAAACCACTGTTCACATAAACATACTAGCACTATTTAAACCTTAAAAAATAGAAACCTTTAAGTAGTAGTGCATTTTATGTGATTTGTTGTTTGTTATTCAAGTAACATCACAGAATCTAAATAAGTATCCATTAGGGTCTTAAACAAAAAATTGCAAAAGCCAGCAATTTAGCTAAGCTTTTTTAATAGCTTAGATACGCTAGGCAAGGATTTTTTTCAGAAAAACATACCATTATTTGTTAAATAATATCATCTTTGGACTAACCCCACCCTTTTTCGCCAGAATAAGTACTTCAGTCTACAATCTTATTGCAAAAATTCGGAAACACGAAGACAACCCCGATAGCAAAACAATCGATATATTATAAAAACCCCTTCAGGAAATATGTACTTTACAACATATGCACCATGAGTCATAATGTAAATAAGCAGATAAATTGGGATATTATATTTCACCCTGATTTTAAGAGTGAATTTGATAACTTTGAATCTGACTTACAAGATGAACTAATTTCCCATTTATTAGTTCTCAAAGTTTTTGGTCCTAATTTGGGGCGTCCCCTTGTAGATACTCTAAAAGGTTCTAAATTTAAGTTGATCAAAGAACTAAGGTTTAATTATTTAAACACAGTCTGGAGATTTTTGTTTGCCTTTGATCCGAAAAGACAAGCAATCATTTTGGTAGGTGGAAATAAAAAAGGTAAAAATCAAAAGGATTTTTATAAATCTTTGATTAAATTAGCAGATCTGAGATTTAACGAACATTAAAAAGCGCTGAATTAAAATGAATACAACTAAGTTAGATAAAATCATCAAAACGCTTCCTAAAAACCGCCAGAGAAAAATTAAAGCTCGAGCTGTTCAGCTCATTCAAACAGAAATGTCGATGCAAGAAATTCGAAAAACAACTAATATTACGCAAGAAGAACTAGCCCTAAAGCTCGGAATTGGACAAGATAATATTTCTAGGATTGAAAATCGACTGGATATCAAACTGTCCACCTTAAATAATTATATTAAAGCACTTGGTGGAAAGTTAAGAATTGTGATTGAAATGCCAGGAGATCAAAAAATTAATCTTTTATTGTCTAAATAATTAATTACTATCTTAGTGGCTGCTAGGTATACTTTACAAAGTTACGGGGGAATGAAATCTGATTGAATCCATACAATCCACCTACGCTAAAGCTTCGGCGGATACTTTTTACTATGTATTTTTTACTTTTAAGAAAAAAGTATGCGAGAGGCGGGAATCGAACCCGCACGAGGTTGCCCTCACAGGATTTTAAGTCTGAACTAAGCAATTTTTGACAAAAATT
>JANNBC010000012.1:0-6157 GCA_031385045.1 bacterium
TGGACTTCCCCCCGTTTAGTGGACGCTCTATCATGCTAACTTAGCCTCGAACTCTGCAGGCGACATGAAGTTGATAGAAGAATGACTTCGACTAGTGTTATAAAAGTTTTCGATCCAATCTGCAACAATTTGTTTTACCTCTGCGACAGATTGAAATTTATGATGATGAACTAACTCAAGCTTAAGAGTTGCAAAGAAGCTCTCAGCAACAGCATTATCCCAGCAGTTACCTTTTCTGCTCATACTCTGAATGGCATTGTTATTATTTAATAAAATCTGGAATTCATCACTGGCATACTGAACTCCACGGTCCGAGTGGTAAACTAGATCTGCTGGAACTTTTCTTCTAAAAGTTGCCATACTAAAGGCAGCACAAACAAGTTCGCTATCAATATTCTTGGATACTTCCCAACCAACTACCTTTCTAGAATAAAGGTCAATAATGGTAGCAAGGTAAGCAAAGCCAGCACTGGTTGGAATATAAGTGATATCTCCAACCCATTTCATGTTTGGTTTGGTAGCCGAGAATTCACGATTTAGGATATTTTCTGCCACCCCAAATTGATGATTAGAGTTAGTGGTTGTAATTTTAAATTTCTTATGTCTAATGGAGACAATTTTGTTGTCTTTCATGAGTTTTGCTATCTTGTTTTCACTACAGGCGAAAGATTCCTTCTTTAACTCGTTATACATTTTAGGGCTCCCGTAGGAGCTCCTACTAGCAGCATGGATACTCCTAACCTTAGTTAGGAGTATCTCTGATTTTTGCTTTCTGGGAGAGTCTTCGCGCTTTAGAGTTTGGTAAAACCCAGACTTACTTACGCTTAACATCCGACACAGAAACTCCACCTGGTAGCTCTTTCTTAGATCCTTAATAGCAATAAATTTCATACTGGACTCTTGGCAAAGTAATTTGCTGTTTTTTTTAGAAAATCACATTCCTGTTGGAGCCTTAGTGTTTCTCGTCTAAGGCGATTTAATTCATCACGCTCTGATGCCGTTAAAGGTTCTGAACCACTCGAAGAACTACTACCAAACTGAGTAGTCCATTTATTAAGAGCACTCATGCTGATTCCAAGATCTTTACAGACTTGTTCTCGCTTGACTCCGCTAACTTTGACTAAATCAACCGCTCTTTGTTTATACTCAATTGAGTACGTTTTCTTTGGCATATTTCCCCCTGTTTGTTTAATGTTAGTCTTACCATATTTATCCTATCTACGCGTCCACTAAACGGGGGGAAGTCCATTATGTTCAAAGTGTTCACATGTAAAGTCCCTTGATGGTACTAATGGTCCCATTTTTTCTCGATGCGGATCTCTTTCCTCTTCTCTAAAAATCTTATCCTTATTGCTTGAATTACCACATCTTAGTCCATAACCGATAGCAATCATCCAGCGAATATGCTTACAAGTTGAGCAAGAATTAGGGCTATCTTCCGTAGTGGGCATAATTGAAAATTACTAAAATTATTTAATTTCATCTTAGCATATTAAGAGTATTTTTGGATTGGTATATTTCCTAATTTCAAATAATTATTTAACAATATGCTAGGTATCACCCACGTCTTGGGGGAGAGTATTTTCAAAATGGATTTAAAGCAGGGCTAGTACCTGCTAAAGACATAGCCATTATGATAAGTAAATGAATTGATAAATAAATCATTCGAGTAACTTTCATAATCAAAGTAACATGCAAGAAAGCCCATCATTTGATCTAAGTCGTAACTATTCTCGATATATTCATGTGTAAAATCTAATTCACTTTCATAATTACCTTGATAGCAATCTTCAAATCCTTCTAATTCGTCCTGACTAAAGCAAGCGACAAAGGCAGCAATTGCTTCCATATCATAAGTTTTAGATAATTCGATTGCTTGGTACAGTTTATTAAATGTTTCAGTTGATGAGTATTCATCTATTCTAAAGGGCAAGTTATCAAAGTCATGAATTGCCCATTCTTCGCATTGCTCTCCATAGCAAGTAAGTCCGTAAATATAACTACTAATTGCTTTTAATAAGTGTTCGCCATCTTGATAGTCTTCTAAATCAAACCAGCGACCGACAAGTTCGCCATTATTGTAATGACTTAGACTTGCCACATATATACTAGGGTTTGAATTAAATTCTTTTGTTTTAAGTGATAAATTATTCATCGTAATAATCCTTTATAAAATTTCAAAAAAGGAGGGCTAATTAGCCCTGTCTCCTAAATATGCTTTAGTGTCTGTAATGACTTTTAGAATTTCTGCTAAGTCATAATCATTAAAAGCAGTTGTATTTTTCCAAGCATTGTCTTTTTTACTCTTGTAAGATTTTACAATGGTAACTGAGAAGAAGGACTTATCTTTGCCTTTGTTTTCCCAAATTGATGCTTTAATGCTGCCTGATTTTATTTCGTGGATTGGTTTATTTGTTTCCATGATATTTCTCCTGTTTTTTAATTAAAATTCCCTCTTAATTTTTTAAGAGATTGATTTCTTTAAAAAGCAACTAGTTTTGGAAAGTAAAAAGGTAACACGGTGGGAGTTAAAATATTTTTGTGGTTTTTCGCAGAAAAATTAAAACTTGTTTTAAAAGAACAATATTTTCACGGGGTGCGGGCCCCTATTTACTTTCTAAAAAAACTAGCTGCTAAAGAATGAAAATCACGAAAATAAATTTAAAGATGGAGTTTCTAAAAAATAGGATGAATGAATTGGTAGAAATAACTGAGCCTAGAGTAAACAGGCAATTGAAATAAGAAATTTAGAACAGAGAAAAATTAGGCTTCGACTTTGATTTGCCTGAAAAATGTTACTAAAAAGGAGTCTCTTGGAAATTTGAATTTAATGATTAAGTGTGAATTCTAAATTTAGGATTAGGACAACGAACTTTTAGGAGTCAGGTTTAATTTGATGGTAGTTTTAATTTTATAAAGATTAATTTAAAATCAGTACACATAAATAGATTAAAGGTTCTTAGCTCTTTTAAGTACTTGAAAGATTCAGTTGTGAAATAGCGCGTTATGGGACTTTGCCAGAATTTACAACTTTGACTGCAACATCAAGAAGCAAATCTTGAATATCAAAAAAAATGAAGGAGAAAAGATTTTTCTACCTTGGATTTATACGAAACATTTAAGTAAATACAAAAAACTGGAGGTCCTAGTCCTCAGATTCTTAGAAATGACTTAACTAGCATAATTACTTTTTTGTATGATTTTTGTTCCAAGAAATAATATATTGTTTATCTTTCTCACTGATTCGATATAAGTCAAACACAAGATCGTCTATTTTCCCTTCAAGTTGTTTTTGTTGCGTAGTTAAATTTTTGATATCATATGAAGTATCCAATGCATATTCAAGAAACTCTTTAACATAGGAAGAAAGTTCTTGTGCACTATCCAAATCTGGCAAAGGAAATTCTTGAATATCTTTCACTAATATTTTTGGAAAGGCGCCTTTTGTTGCTTTAGGAGAAGAATTAAAATGATAAAAAGTAGCAAGGGTAGAATTCAAAATCCCAAGTAAGGGCATTATATCTCTTTTCTTTGCTAGGATTACAATTATCGAAGGATCATGATAGTGTTCAGCATTTGTATACCCTGCATATATTTTAGGATTAGTAATTTCTCTAATTAAAATGCGTTGACCGATAAAAAACTTAGGTAATCGTGGATTAGCAATTCCTTCACAATAATCTAAATATTCTTGATTATTCCATCTAACTCTATATGGGACAACATCCGCACCCCATAACCATTCTTTCAAATTATCCCTTATTTTATTAGTATGATGGAAAACTCGATTTTTAATTGTCAATTCATCTTGTCCTTTGTATTTATCGTACGCGATAAGACCTTGGCTAATATCTGGAAATAAATCAATTGTCCTGAAAGGTTGTGATTTAATCTTAAGAACAATATCTAGTGTAATAGGAGATAGTTTAAAAGCTAATCCCCAATTTTTATTATTTACAAGAAGTATTTCCTTTGAAATTTCTAATGTATCTCTTGAAACTAAATCAACAAAAGAATTCGCATTTGAAGTTTGCTTATACCCAATAGGCTTAACTGTATTTTCTTCTTTTTGAAAAACTGTAATAGCATTGTGAACTGTAGCAGAATCAAATAATTTAAAAGCAGTACAATCTGTAATGAGCTTTATCTGCCAATTATTCAGCAACTTTTTTCGATATTCCGCAGCAAAAACATTAAATAGGAATGTGTTTGGAATGATATATGCCTTAACTCCTTCCTTTTTTAAAAGCTTATATGCTAACTCAATAAAGTAATAATAAATTTCAAAATCTGGAACACTATTAAACTCAGAGATAACCATATCTCGATAGTGTCCCTTAATAGAAACACCATAAGGGGGGTTACCCATTACAACATCAAATCCACCCTTCTCCTGAAAGACATCACTAAACTCAAGCTTCCAAATAAAAAACGGGCGAATATTCTTTCGGCGAAGTTTTTTGATTTCATCAAGTTTATCTGTCCTCTTCTGCTCTGCTAGAGTTACTTCAATAAGTTCCCATTTCAGTTGATCAATTTCTTCTTTAAGGTCTTGCTTTAAAGAACGTCGAGATTCATTAATATATTGTGCTATTTTTCTTTGAAGCTGCTTTGTTTTATCTAAAACGATTTGATATAATTTAGGTTCATCAAAGATATTTACCGCTACAGGGCTTTGTTGTTTTTTAAGAGCCGATTGTATTTTATCCTTTCGATTTGTGAATTGTTTAATTTGTATTTCTAGTTCAACCTTCTTACGATCTGTCAAATCCCCTGATTCAATGAGTGCGAAGTATTCTCGCTGAAGTTTCAATATTTCAGCAATTACTTTATCTAGTTCCTCATCTGGATTTTTTTCTACATTAAAGTATTTATCATCAAATAGTTTAATCCCTTCATATTCCGAGAGTAAGCTATTTCCCTGCATTATTTTATGATCAAGATTGGGTAGTGGATGTGGCTCAACTTCTTCAACGACGAGTGCTAACCATAGACGCAATTTGGCTATTTCTACTGCTCCAATGTCTAAATCTACGCCGTAAATAGAGTTAGTTATGGTATGTAATTTGAGTTTATATGGAGTATCCTCTTTTCCGATATGAATACCAAGTGCTTGGCGAGCTTGAACTATTTCAGTCAGCATTCCAAGAGAGAACGCACCCGATCCAACTGCTGGATCACAAACTTTAATATTAGCTAGAAGAGAATCTAATATTTGAGAATTGTGACGAATGCTATTGGGTAACATAAAAAAGTATTTTCCTGTATACTCCCTACCTTTAATTTTTGCCTCTTGGTGTTTAGCGATAACAATTTTGTCATTTTGGATTATTTGTGAGCCATTTTGAATTAATACCTGAAGATCTGATCGTGGAACACTACTATCTGTTTCTGTATCTAAATAATTAATGAGGCATTCTTGGCACATGTAATGAACAACTTCACGGGGGGTATAAAATGCCCCCTTACTCTTTCGATCTTTTATTTCAAGTAAATTCTCAAAGACCTTCCCTAACATCTCTGGATCAACCGCAACTTCTTTTTCTAGCGGTTCATTTTCATTTACCGTAAAATTATAGCGATCAAATATATCAAGAACCCCATCACCAATATCTCCTTCTTTAGTAGTATTTTGATTAGAAAAAAGTTCATCTGGTAAACATATACACGTTGTCTCCCACGCATAGCCGTTCATCGGCTCAAAGAGACCGCCATTAAGAAAAGGCATTCGACAATTATTAAGTCGAGGATAAATTGCTTCCTTCCCACGATCTTGCGCTAACGCTTCATAAAATAATGGTTCAAGAATATCATCAAAGAAGTTTTGACCGTATTTTTCACGTCGATTAAAGAGCTCTCTTAAAAAGTTTTTAGCTCCTGAACCCCATTCTTTTTGTGGAGATACTCCAAACCACCCTTTTTTTTGCAGAAAATAAAGAAACGCCATTTGACCTAGAGTTTTTTTTGCAAAATCTACCGTAGAAATTTCCTTCGCCTCAAAATTTTCTTTTAACTTCGGATCCTGTTCAAGAAGTGAATCCAAAGACTCTTTTGTCCGATAAAATAGTTCGCAATATTTTTTAAAGAATTCGTTGGTGACCTTCTCAATACTAAAGGCATCTTCTAATTCAGCTAAGGTTGGTTCTACGTCATTTTG
>JANNBC010000036.1:0-1596 GCA_031385045.1 bacterium
ATGACCCGCAGTGCATACGAGGCCGATGCAACTATTAATGTAAACGCAGCTTATGGTACGGCCAGATTAAGTACTTTTACCCGAGGCGAAAAGATCTTTGAATTAAGCAATCATTTGGGTAATGTTTTGGTAACTATTAGCGATAAGAGATTACCTGTACTTAATAGCAGCGGCAATTTATCTTATTACGATGCAGAAGTAGTTACGGCAAATGATTATTATCCGTTTGGGATGGGGATGCCGGGGAGGAAGTTTGAACAGGCAAATAGTAGTTATAGGTATGGGTTTAACGGGAAGGAAAATGATAAAGATATTACTGAAGGAACACAAGACTATGGAATGAGAGTTTATGAAGTAAGATTAGGAAGGTTTTTATCTGTTGATCCATTATCAGATAAGTTTCCTTGGTACACTCCTTATCAGTTTGCTGGAAATAAGCCTATATGGTGTATTGATTTAGATGGTACAGAAGATATTCCAGTTAATGGTGGTGAATATTATTCTGTTCAGTTGTTAATCGATCAAGCATCGACAGATATAATTACAACTGAAGCAAAGAAACGAGGCGAAAGAGTAATATTGCGTCAGTCCTATAGTGTTATAAGTGGTGGTAAAAATAATTCAATTAATAGAGAGGTTGTTTTAAATGAAGGCACTATTGGGTCTCCAATTCAGGTTGTTAATCAAGATGGCAATTTTTACGAAAGCGGAAGCTTAGGTCCATCTGGGATAACAACATCTTTTGAAATTGCAGGTATATTCAAACCTACGCCACCAATTTCTGAACCACCTATCCAACCTCAAGTTCCAGCTAATCCCCCTATTTCAGATGGTGGGGTTCCGTCTACCCCAAAGCCTGCTATTAAAAAACAAGCACCACCTCCACCTGTGCAGATAACAAAGCCTAAAAACGTTCCAACCATAGACAAACCTAAAAAACCTAAGCCACCAAATCTAGATGTAAGGCCTTTGCCATCAGCTACGCCTAATCCAAACAACATGTGTTTTGCTTGTTTTAATGGTGCGAGTTTGCATTTTAATAATGCAGTTAGCGAAATGAAAACTTGGCTTAATAGTAATCCGAATTATAATTTGAAAATCACAGCTGATGGTGGTGCTTTGCGTGGTTGGGATAAAGAAGAATTATTTAGTAGTAAAACTAACTCTGAACATACTAATGCAATGTTTGAAAGATTAAAAAAAGCTCTAGGAAATTTGGGTGATAGAATAGTTCCTGCTTATGGAAATTCTAAAGGTAGTTCATTAAAATACGAAGCGATTAAAAAGCCATAAAATAGAGATTGTAATGATATTTTTAAATCTAAACTTTTATTAACGTTGTTACTAAACCTATTTCTCTCCAATTATCTTATTTCGTGTTGATTTCAATTAATTATATAGAGTAGTTGAGATGTGTTTTAACCATCTCAGCTGCTCATTTTTATTTTCTCCAAAATCTGTTTCTATATCGTACTGATTTTGGAGTTGTTCTTTTTCTTTTAGAATTTTATTTACAATACTTGTTACATCTTCTTTGATTGAAGTTCTTTTTGGAACAATTTTTTTAAATTCTATTAATAACTTTCTTGCAAATAT
>JANNBC010000004.1:0-2622 GCA_031385045.1 bacterium
TTGCGTATTCCAGTACCAGTGTCCACCCGATTCCAGTAAATCAGTGTCCAGTATTCCGACAATCAATGTCCACTTTAATCAGTCTAATTTAATGTCTAGAAATAGGTTTAAAGTTAAGTATAAAGTTAGTCAATAAAAAAATTAATAAATTGTCGGAGCGAAGCGACGCTCTTCCCCCTGTTTGTCATTTATTCTTTATTTTTAATGGTATTGTTTTTACGTAAAGAATCTCCCTGCAGTTCAATTCTGTGCGCGTTATGAATAATCCGATCCATAATTGCATCAGCTGCTGTCGGGTCTTGAATACTCTCATGCCAGTTTTTAACAGGCAATTGGGAACAAAAAACAGTAGATAGTTTTCCATACCTTTCGTCGACCAAGTCCAGTATTTCTTTAGCATCCTTAGCACTAAGAGGGTTGCGTAACCATTCATCAATTACCAGTAAGTGTATCTTAGAAAATTTACTAACAAGTCTTGGATAATTTCCTTCTGCCTGAGCCAGCATGATTTGTCGAATAAGTTCATTAACCTTGATGTGTAAAGCTTTAAACTCTAGTCGACAGGCTTTCTCCGCCAAGGCTCCCGATAAGTAAGACTTACCAACACCAGTAGCTCCAGTAATGATTATATTTTGTGCTTTACCTAACCAATTACAGTTGCTGAGTTCCGCAATTAGATTCTTCTTTAAGTTTCTATCCACTAAAAAGTTGATATTCTCCAAGCAAGCACCTTTTTGAATATTAGCATTTTTTAGTGCCAGACTAATGCGAGTGTTTTTACGCTTTAAAAACTCAGCATCAACTAGAAAGCTTAGCCTATCTTCAAATGACATGTCGCTGTAAGTGCTAGCAGATTCTTGTTGATCCACTAGTGCTTCTACAAAGCCACTAAGGTGCATGCCCCTTAGTTTTTCAATTGTTGCATTACTCATAATTTATTTCTCCAAGTATAAAAGTTAATGAAATTCCACATCACGTCTCAGGTTTGAGTGAAAAATTGGTTGTTGTTCCACTGCTTGATTGCCCTCAGTGTTGTTTTCTAAGATATTTTTAATACTTCTGGCACTGGTAGCTCCAAAATCGTTAGCTTTCTTACAGGCAGTCTCCAAGCGATAATTGCCATACTTTTTAGATAAACTAAGAATCGCTATACAGCTCCTGTAGCTTTGCTCAATCGCTCTTCGACACAACAGCACTGAGTTAATCTGGATCTGTGTTTCGGGACCAATGGCGGATGCCCAGGAAAGAAATCGAGCTGGCGACCACTCTTCCATGTAGCGGTGCTTGCTCGGCATATGCTCCTTCCGG
Organism: bacterium; assembly: GCA_031385045.1. Lineage (GTDB taxonomy): Bacteria > Bdellovibrionota_C > UBA2361 > UBA2361 > CALJRW01 > JANNBC01. Next base: position 1,309 of record JANNBC010000004.1, read on the forward strand.
GTGTGGTATTGGTTTTTATATTTTGCAAGATAACGAGGATGAATGCTTACACGCCTACCGCCAAAGAAAACTTCAATTGCTTTCTCTGAAATCCTAAGATCAACTTCCTTTCCTACATACTCGTAGGGAACTGAGTAAAAATTATGATTTACCTGCACATGATAATCAATATGCACCTTTGCCAACTTGTAACGTGCAAATTCATATCTGTTAACTGGAAGTTCTTTTAGTTCAGGCTTCTCTAGTTCTAAAAACATCTCAGTCCTAGACCTCCCATAGCTCTTCATTTCTCTTTGGTTGTATTTGCTTAACAAACGCCTGATTTCTATATTTAACTCGCCTAGGGAATAAAACTTTTGATTTCTAAGTACCGCTAGGATTCTTCTCTGAACGCCCTGAACCCCTTGCTCTACCTTTGATTTGTCCTTTGGTTTTCTAACTCTTGCCGGGATTACAGCAACACCGTAATGACTCGCAAAATCTTGATACGTTTTATTAATCCCTGGCTCATAATAATTAGGACTAGTTACTCCTGATTTCAGATTATCCGGAACCAGTATTTCACTAACACCGCCAAAATAATCAAACATCCGCACATGTGAACCAATCCAGTCCTCTAGTCCTTGACTGCAACTAGCCTCTGCAAAAGTATAACTACTCGCACCAAGCACTCCCACAAATACCTCCGCCTCAAATTCCACATCAACCAAATTCTCCGCATATATCGGAAACCTCATCCCTGAGTAATCTACAAAACATTTCTCTCCAGCCTTGTGAACAATTCTCATGCTAACGGATTGCTTCTTACGCCACTCATTATACAAATCACAAAAACGACTGTAGCCAATACCCTGAGCGTTATTAGAGAGATACTCCTCCCAAAGTAACAGTAGGGTTACTCCTCGCTTTTTTAGATCCCTAGATATCTCTTGATAATCAAGTGCCGAATGTAATCGCTTTCTTCCAGCTCGATTGCCACAAAAGATTTCTTCATACTGCTCCTGACTGAGTGCACTAACCGCCTGACTGTTCAAATTATGAGCCTTCGCTTTGCTGATGTAATCTCTTACTGTTTTCCTGTGCACCCTAGCCGATGCGGATATTTGGCTCTTATTACAACCAGACTCCGATAATCTGATTATTTCAAATACTTTCGATTGCATAATAATATAGTCCTCCAATTCTTTGCTTCCCCATCTAGACCCCTCTAAAATTAAATAATGCTACCTAGCTTACTCAATTCAAGTGGACATTGATTTCTGGAATCTACTGGACATTAATTACTGGAATCGGGTGGACACTGATTAATGGAAT
>JANNBC010000010.1:0-107292 GCA_031385045.1 bacterium
TTCCGGTAGCACCAGTAGCTCCGTCGATTCCATTATTTCCGGTAGCACCAGTAGCTCCATCGATTCCATTGTTTCCAGTGGCACCAGTTGATCCTGTAGCACCAGTAGATCCTGTTGCTCCGGTCGCTCCATCAATTCCATTATTTCCGGTAGCACCAGTAGCTCCGTCGATACCATTATTTCCAGTGGCACCAGTAGATCCTGTAGCACCGGTCGCTCCATCAATTCCATTGTTTCCTGTTGCACCAGTAGAACCTGTAGCACCGGTCGCTCCATCAATTCCATTATTTCCAGTGGCACCAGTAGATCCATCAACACCATTGTTTCCAGTTGCGCCAGTAGATCCTGTAGCACCAGTCACTCCATCAATTCCATTGTTTCCGGTAGCACCAGTAGCTCCGTTGATTCCATTATTTCCAGTAGATCCTGTTGCTCCGGTCGCTCCCGTCGCTCCATTAATACCGTTATTCCCAGTGGCACCTGTTACGCCAGTTGTACCGGCTGATCCTGTCGCTCCAGTTACTCCACTCAGACCACTACTTCCAGTAGCACCTGTAGATCCTGTCGCTCCGGTCACTCCATTAATACCGTTATTCCCAGTGGCACCAGTAGAACCTGCCACTCCGGTTGCGCCCGTGGCACCAAGCAATCCTGAATCTGTTGAGTTAAGTAATTCAACATAACCCTTCTTACATGTTGCATCAGAAGGAATAATTAGCCTTAGAGTTTTAACTCTACCAGTGCTAGTACGCTTAACTTTCAAGCAAATCTTATCGGCAAATGCTGACTCGCTAGTAATAGTCACTAAGGCAATAATTAAAATTGCCGATATTAATTTTGTAAATTTCATAAATTGGTTCTGTGTAAAATATCAGGTTACTATCGGTTATTGAAAGTTCCTATGTCAAGAATTTTCTAAGAATGCTTACATTACCATAGACGATCATATTTCATAACCCTAATTATTATATAATTGGGAAATCTCAATTGATTAAGTCGGCAAAATTCAAGAAAACTTGATAAATTATCATTATTTTTTTAAATTATTGCCCAAAGAACTACGACAAATAAAAATAGTAACAAATACATGGTATTAGGGAGCAAGCGATAAATATAACCGCCTCTTATCAATTGAAATCTAATGCCTGTAAAAAGTATAAATAATAAAGGCTTAACCCAAATTTGAAAGAAAGGCGTCGTCAATCTCCTACGAAACTTGATTTAATTTAAGCTAGTAGTTCAATTAACCTTCAAATGAGTTAAAAGTTGTAATCAAAAGGCGAGCAAAACTGCTGAGAGGATTCCTGTGATGGCAATAGTTATCAATAATTCAACATGACTAATGGCCGAGACTCTAGAAATATGATGCAAGCTTTTTCTAAGTGAATTCAAATGATACCTTAATTTTTCAAAGTGAGGTTGATCATTTACCCGTTTAGAACTCCTAGCCCATTTTCTTTACATTCTTATTAATCAGCTAATCTTTCAATGGGGGCTTTGCTAAGACTACAAAGTAAATAAGCTACATGAAATCATTCCCAAGATAAGGGCACAGTAATAGCTCTCGGTTTATTTCCATAAGTTCCACCATCTAACTCTGCCAAGAAGTTTTTTGCAGCTACCGTATCAACTCTCCCAGGACTCATTAGATGAACTAAACCCGCTTCGGTTGTCGCTGTCCAGATCCGATCAAAAACATATTGATAAATGCCATTACCAAAATCACAAAGATTATCATACACCCCAATACTTCTTTGAGTAGACCAATACCCCAGATCTCTCATCGGATTACTCCAAGTGTGACGAAAGGATGGCGCAAAATGTGCCTCCACCACCTGTCCAGAGAAATCTGTTGGGATTGGAATTGAGTCAGGATTAGCAGTGTAATCAAGAAACTGAATTACTTGCGCGGCCAAACTACTTTTCCAAAAAGACAATTTTTGTTCAAAACAAAGGGATGTTAAAAACAATCCTAACTTGCGATCGATGGAAGAAATTCCATGATAGACACTGGGAGGACTAACCTCAGCGTTTTCCATGGACTGAGCAATTAATTGATTTAAGTTGGATAAACAAGCTGATAAATTTTGGTTATTAACCTTTTGAGAATCTTCTAAAGCTTGCTCTAAGCTTACAAAAACATTCTCCCACTCCTGTTGAAAACATTTTGGTCGAAAAGAAGTTTGTAATTCTTTATATAAGCTATCTAACTCTCGAAGGATTTCAATTGGCGTTCGATAAACTTTTTTATGATTATCATGAATTAGATCATAAGAATCTAAATTTAAGATTGGACTTGAATCAAAATCATCAACTTCGAAATGCACTTCCAGATCTTTTAACGATTGCAGGATTTTCCGAGCTCCAGCATCTTGCAATAAATTACTACCAGTGCCCGATTCAACTAATGCCGCTTTAACTTCATACAAATCAACTAATAGCGAAATATATTCAGGGATGCCCCTAGTATGGGCGTGAATTTCATTTCTTAAACTTTCCGACCAACCAGAAAGCTCTACACCAAGTGTTCGCACCTGATAAATCTTTCCGATTGATGTACAAGAAACCCCATTAAGTAGTAATACATTTCTAGATAAAGACTCACGGCTAATTGGTTCTGAGAAACAATAATATGACCATTGTCCTAATCCAATAGAACCATCTAACTCAGACATCGCCTCTGATTCAAATAAAAAAGCAACTTCGTCCTTTTCACCGCGCTGTTGCAAGGGATGAATCTGTGACACATAAATACCTACCGTGTTGATATCAATTACATGCCGATCTGCAGGAAAATAATCCCAAGATAATAATGTTAACGTTCTATGAGCAGACTTAAGATTAAAACTAGAACGATCTTCAGAATAAAATAAATCTAGAAAATTTTTTAATTGCTGCACTTCAATTGCAGGAGGATCTTTTCTAACATGATTAATAGACAGTGCCACTAACTCCTTAAAATTAAAATAATCCTTTTCCCGCTCAAACTTAGGGATTGCTACCAAGGCTCCCAAAAGTGTCTCATAACTTTCTACTAACTGAACAATCTTTACGCCGATATTTACTGCATCCTTTTTTAAGGAAAACTCCACAGCTAAATTCTCAAGAATCTTCCGACCAATCCTCGACCCTATTTCCATTATCTCTTCACGATCAAGACCAAGCATTTTTAAAGATGGGCAATGTGCTATCGGATGTTGAATCAAATCAGTAAGGAACCTAACGTTAATTGGATTGGCTAAGATTGGATCAAGACAAGTCGGATCAATCGATTGGGCAATAATTTTTAATGCCTCTCGTTGAGATTTAATTTCTAAAGTACTTTTATCAGAACGAATTTTAATCACAAAGTCTTGCTTTTTTGAATCAAAATTTAAAGAGACATATTAAACTATACCTTGGTCAAAAATATGATCACAGATCCCAAATGTCATGTTTAAATCTGCTTAGATGTTATGAGTATTAAGGCCAATGTGTGCTTCTTTTGCCAACCTCAGATAGCCTTCGCAACTTATCAGGATGGCGCAATAAAAACTACTAATTGCCAAATCGTTACACGACCTGATTATCCAGTGATTTAATGATTATTATTAACTATTTATAGGCTTTAGCTTTTAAAAATAGGTCAGAAATAATCAATGACACTCATAGCTATTTTTGGGGATTTGGATTAGTGATACTTTTTAGAGCCTCAATCTATTTATCTCTCTGCAAAATACTCATTCTTTCTGCAAAGGCCAAACTCTACATAGCAACTCCAACTTGCAAGGTTTAGATTATACAAGTAGCTTAACAGAAATAAAATGAACCTCCCTATCGAACTCCAATTTGGCTCAATTCACTTACCAATTCATGCAGTCTTAGAGCTTTTGGCGTTCTTTATTGGCTATCGATATTTTCTCCAGATCAACAAAACCTCCAAACACACAGCACTGCCCCCTCAAATTGAGGTTTATATTATTGTTGGGATGGCAACTGGAGCCTTTTTTGGTTCTAGATTCATTGCTGCCTTAGAAAATCCATTACTATTTATTGATCCACCTAGCTGGACTTATTATATTGGAAATCAAACTATCCTAGGCGGACTAGCCGGTGGAATTGCAGGCGTTGAGATTGCTAAAAAATTTCTAAGAGTAAGTACAAGGACTGGAGATCTCTTTGTCTATCCACTAATTCTTGGAATGATTATTGGAAGAATTGGTTGCCTACTTACAGGAGTAACTGATGGAACCGTTGGGCTACCATCTGATCTCCCTTGGGCATTTGATCAAGGAGATGGACTAACTCGTCATCCAACATCTGCTTATGAGATCCTTTTCTTATTCGGTATTTGGATTTTTCTTAAAAAAATATCTCAAAACCTTTCACTGGAGAAAGGTGATATCTTCCGCATATTTATTATTTCCTACTCATGCTTTAGATTTGTAGTTGAATTCCTAAAGCCAAGCTACGCAATTATTTTATATTTATCTCCTATTCAATTACTATGCTTATTGCTTATCGCCATATACAGTTATAGATTTATAGAGCTTTTTATTTTTCAACTCTCAAGCGGAGGCAAATATCATGAGTAATAACAAAACACCTCCAGAGCTTATTAATTATATCTATCTGGAAAAGAACAAGTTGGAAGAAAAAATAAAAAGAGAATTATCGGAGAAAGGTCTGAGTGAAAATGAAATTAACCAACTAAATAGGAAAGCGGATCGGTTACTGAAATCCACGAAAATCACTGAAGATATTATAATCTATCGTCGAATTATTTGTGGAATTATCTTCGTAATATTATCAATCGGCTCAGTAGGAATCATGTTGTCACTTCGCCTACCACCAGGATTTTTCTTATTATCAATAATTAACCTAGGAGTTGCCACAATTGCCTGTAAACGAATTAGAGAGAGAAAACAGGGGTTCGGTATTTTATTAGATTTCATTATAACTCTAATTACTGCCTTAGCAATTTCAATAATTACCTCTCCAGTTATTGCTTTTGTGACCTGCTTATTTATAATTAAATAACTGCATGTCACTACTTTCCACCTATCAAGCACCTGAAAGCATCAAGAAAACAATTAGTCGTTGTCCAATTTGTAGGGCTCACGCCCCAGCGGAAGTTTTAAAAGTCTATCAAAATGGATGCGAGCAAATTATTATGCGACGCACTTGTGAAGAACATGGCGAACATGATTTTATCATTTCTAGTGATGCTCGTTTTTATTGGCTAGCACAAGGCAATCCAATTAATAGTGCCTGTGGCTGTGGTAGCACCTGCTACTCTGCAGGCAAGGGAAAAGATGGCTACCTTGGAGATAATGCTCTAAATGAAGCTAAACATGGAACAATGGATCGACTCTCAACCTGTTTAGCATTAATTGAAATTGTTGATTCCTGTAACTTGTCTTGCCCAACTTGTTTTGCTGACTCACCATTAGGAGTTAAAGATCATAAATTAAAATATCATAGCTTTGAAAAATTAACTGAGAGAATTCAAGGCATCTTAGATCAAAAAAATCATATTGAAATTTTACAATTCTCTGGTGGGGAACCAACAATTCATCCTGAATTTTTTCGTTTAGTGGAATGGGTCAGGCAGAATCCAGATATCGACTATTTATTAATTAATACTAATGGTGTGAGGCTCGCCAAAGATAAAGACTTCCTACAGCAAACCGGCGAGCTAATTAAAAAGTATGATAATTTTCAGCTCTACCTGCAATTTGATGGCCCGCAAGAAGCAGGACAAATGGAACTCCGAGGCACTGACTTAAGAAAAATCAGAGAGCAAGCAATTAAGAACTGTGCGGCTATCGACTTGCCAATTACCCTAGCAATGACCGTAACTCCAACGACACTGAATCATCTTTGGGAGACGGCGGAATATGCCCGCAAATTCGAAAATATACGCGGGATAAGTTTTCAGCCAATGTTTTTATCGGGTCGTCGCCCTAATCCAAAAGATCTACTACCACAGCCAATCACATCAGCTGATGTGATCTTAGCCCTGCACCAGCAATCTAATGGACTACTATCGTTAGATGATTTCACACCCCTACCCTGTGGCGATCCCAACTGTTCAATCATTGGCTGGCTTTTTAGAGTAAAGAATAAATTCTACTCCCCAGCAAAATTTGGCATTGATCTACCAGCACTACAATCTAATTTCCCTGATCGTGTAAACTACGACATTGAAGATCTGAAAAAATGTGGCTGTGACGACACTCCGCTTGGTAACTTAATGAAATCAATGGAGGTAAAGGAGTCTAATGCTTTTCGTTTGTTCATTAAACCATTTATGGATGAACGAACTTGGGACGAAGATCGCATCGATCGCTGTTGCACTCACGTGATTAGGCCAGACGGGAAACTTGATTCGTTTTGTAGATATTACTTTGGAAGCTAACTGCCAAAATTACAAAGTTAATTTATTTAAGAATAGGCAATTTCTCTCTCCCATTAATCTCACTTGTATGATCAAGACTGTGATTAACAATCAATGGCCCATAAACTAACTCGATATAATCTTTAGCTAAACGTTTGGCACAATATTTTTCTCTACATAAAATATTGGCATCTCTTACAATCTTACTGCGAAGTTGCAGGTCGGCAAGTAGCCGTTTTAATGCCCCAGCCATTTGCTCGCAATTATCAAGTTCAACTAGCAGGCCTGTTTCTTGGTCTTTAATATATTCTGGTATCCCACCAACATTATTAGCTACTACAGGAACTCCCATTAAAATTGCCTCGATCGCTGATCGACCTAAGGCTTCATAGCGAGTTGGGAAAACAAAAGCCGAACTCACAGATAATAATGCTCTAATGCCCTGAGCGTTTAATGCCGGTTGAATTGTGAAAAAACTAGCAAGTCCTAATTCGGATAATTGCTGCTTAATCAAATTAAAATATTTAGAATCTTGGATTGTACCAATAAGTGCAAAATGAAAATCTTCTCCATATTTACTAAGTAATTCTTTAGCTACTTCTACCAAGGCAATCTGTCCTTTCCCCTCGCAAATTCGCGCATGATAGGTAATGATTTTTTTATCATTAGGTAGATTTAATTCCTGTTTGATTGATACTTTTTCTTCTGGCTTAACTAATGAAGGATTAAAATAGTCGATATCAATTGCCGAGCCAATTACAATTGATGGCTGCCCTTTAAATTGATCTTGTGCATACTTGGACACAGCAACTAAAGGACTATGTTGAAAAATCGGAGACCTAAACTTAAGAATGTCATTTAATTTAGGAAGCAAACTGGAAACAGGCTTTTGCCTTTCTCTCCATTCGTTATAACGTAATTGGAATGCTCTAATTAATCCACACTCCTCGACTAATTCAGAAACATATTTAGTAAAATTTGCAAACTTTTGAATCTTATTTACTTTATACTTTTGGGGACCCACACACGTATGGTTTGTGGCAATAATTGGAATATCTCTACGCTTTGCTTCCTCAAAGACTCCATCAAAGGAAGGTCTTTGCACATGCACATAATGCATATGAATTAAGTCGAAGTTTTTTTTATCTAATTCTTGCTTGAGTGCCTCCATCGTAACTTGGCGAAATCGACCAAAATTGGGGACAGCCTGAAAATATGTATTTCCTAGTGACTCAGCACAATTTGAATCCTCCACCTTTGTATGATTATTCATAGATCTTGAAAGGACATGAATATCAACTGGATAAGACTTGGCTAAAGCCTTATCTAGTTCCATTAACTCCATCTCCATACCACCAACTGCTAGCATATTCTTGGCACTTATTAATAATCCATAAGCACCAAATGTAACTCTTAAAATATTAATCCTAGGTAAGGCTAAGGTTGGTAAATTTAATTTCTCTAAACATTGGAAACAGCTCGCTTGTTTTTCAGGTGAAACCGACGAATTAAAACCTAAAATAATCTCGTTCGGGATATCAAATCTCGGCTTAAGGCGTGGCAATTGTGAAGATAAACATTTTTCAAGGGTCAATTTCTTCTCGGAATTTAATAAGAAATTAATTATCCAAGTTTTCAATTCTTAGTCAATTTTTCAGGAGATCTGCCATTTTACTTTAAAACAGGCAACTTAGCAGCATTAATGCTATTTTATAATTTAGCAGACGTTAAAGACTAAATGATTGAAAATCAGGAAATTTAAGTGCCCATAGAGATTAATACCTCAAAAAAAAGTTGCCTAGCTTTAAGTAAAAGACAATTTACATAAAATGATCGTGTATTTTATTGAAGCGCTCCAAGGTCGCTTTCACCCCAGCCATCTCTAATGAAACAACATATTTCTGAACTTGCTCTTTAAATACGCCAGATGTTTTCAAAGATTTAGGAAAAAGATCCTGATTAATAAAGTTATTAACTCCAGCACGCGCTAGCTCTTGTAAGCTATTAGCATTTGGGTCATTAATAATTATTTTTTTTCCTTTCTGATCAAAGCCCTTTAGATAAACAATCCAACTAGCAATTATTAAAGAAAGTCCCTCAATTTGACTTTGCTCGGCAACAGCAATCTCCAGCGATGGCAAAACAAACTTGGGAATTTTGGCAGAGCCATCCATGCAAATCCTAGAAAGCTGATCTTGAATATTAGGATTTTTAAATCGCTTAATAACTTGATTACGATAGTCATCCAGATCTAATCCCTCCATATTCTTCAAATATGGTTTAATTTCCAAATCGATTGTGATTCTAAGATATTTTTCAAATAAGGGATCCTGAATAACTTGGCCCACAGTTTGATATCCACGTAGACTTCCAACATACCCAAGAGCAGAATGTCCTGCATTCAAAATTCGCAACTTCGCTTGCTCATAGGCTAAAACATCATCAACCATCTGCACACCGACTCTTTCCAGCGCGGGACGTCCATTACAAAAATGGTCTTCAATTACCCACTGACGAAAAGTTTCTGGAACTACGGGACGTAGATCTGCTATCTGATATTTTTCCCTAAGATAATTTGAATCACTTTCTTTTGTAACTGGTGTAATGCGATCGACAACACTATTAGGAAAGGTTACTTCTGATTCAATCCAATTGGCCAAGCTTGGGGAAATCCCCCTAGCCAAAGTTACGGTAACTTCCCGGGCAATATCTCCATTATGTTGCAGGTTATCACAAGAAAGGACTGTAAAAGGTGCAACCCCTGCTTCTTTTCTTAAACGCAAGGCTTCAACAATAAATCCAAAAGCGGTTTTTGGATCTTCCGGATGAGCTAAGTCATGTAAAAAATTTAGATCGCTTGTTTTTACACTTCTAGACTGATCATCAAATAAATATCCCCCTTCAGTAATTGTCATACTAACAATCTTAATTTCTGGCTGACTCATTTTTCGAAGGATAGCGAGTGAGCTATCACTCTTAAATAGTAATTCTTTTATTGAACCAATTACCCGAACTTCTTCTCTCTCTGAATCGCGAGAAAGTACCGTATAGAGACAATCTTGTGATTGCAGATCGGCATGCAAATCTTTTGCTGCTGGTAATATGTCTGCGCCACAAAGCCCCCAAGCAAGTTGATCTGGATAGCGGAGCAAGTCATCATAGTAAACTGCTTGATGAGCCCGATGGAAGGCTCCGACTCCCAGATGAAATATTCCCGTTCCAACTGCACTTCTTTGATACCCCGGTTGAATAATCTTCTCTGTTGCTAGAGAAAGATTGGCATCTGTCGACAAAATGTTCACTAAAGTATTTTCCATATCTATTAAACCAATAATAAAGTCTTATAACTTTACGAATCTTATTGACTATGAGCGAATATCTGTAGCATTACGCTATTAATTTGCTATAATATTACGAATCACTACATAATATTCCAAAATGGCACTACTATCAGAACGAGACGAATTAATTTTATCCTATGCCCAACTTGACGCGCGATTAAGTTCAGAACAGCTTGCTCATAAATTAAAGCTTCGCCCTCATACAATTCAGCGAGCTCTTAAATCACTGATTGAACGAAAAATAATTACTCCTTACGTTTTAATTAACCCTCATGCTTTAGGCCTAACCGATTACTGCATCTTTTTTAACCTAACAGGCCTCTCTGATAATTCTCGAAAAAAAATTATTACACTCTGCAAACAATCACCTTACGTTGCCTACTTTGCAGAGCTAGCCGGAGAATATCAATATTCAGTTTCTATTTTTGCAAAAACTATTTTTACTGTTGAAAATTTCTTAGCAGAGCTTACTAAGGCACTACCAAATAATGCGATTTCATCTACTTTGGCAATTAGGCTCTCTTGGCAACTATTTGCACATCAAACTTTTGGAAGTAAAAAACAAACAACAATTTTAAAACGCGAGCAGACAACGGAAATTATAGAACTTGATTCTCTAGATCGGCAGTTTTTATATTATTATTCTAGGAATCCAAGTACTCCAATTCTAAAGATAGCCCATCATCTTGGCGTAACCGAGGGTACGCTCCGTAATCGCTTTCAAAAGCTTCAAAACAATCAAGTTATTATTGGCCTTCCATTTCTAGTTAACTGGTCAGCAGTAGGTCGCCTAGCGTTACGAGTACTCTTAGTTAATCGAAACATGGAAGCAAGGGTACCCGAAGAGCTAATGAAATTTGTAAAACAGGAAAGCTGTGTAACTGAAGTTGTTAAATGTCTAGGCTCTTGGGATATGGAAATAAACTTTGCCGTCAAAAGCCCAGTAGAGGCTAGTGTGTTTATCCAAAACTTAAGTAGTAATTTTAACAATTCGATCTACTCTCTTAAATCTGCAACAGAACTTGCCGTCCATACTGTTCATCAGTTTCCTGAATATCTTTTAAAAGTAAATTGAAAAGATTGTGTTACAATAAATAGTTTTCTAACTTACCCCCCTGAATTATTAAGCATATAAGTCTAGTTTCTTGATATGAAAAATCCTGAAAATTGCATATCTCCAAATATAATTAAAATTTACTATAGGCTTTTTGCATTAAGCGATCTAGTTCCTTTTTGGTATCTAGATCTAAATGCGTTCCACCACTTCCAGTGAACCCATTAGTAACTAGTTCTTTTAATAACTGAAATGATTTTTGTGCTTCTGGTGTTCCTGGGAAATTATTAATACATAATTTCAAATATATCTCGGGCAACTCATAGACAAAAAACATGGGGGTTCGAGCGTAGATTAATCCCAAATAGTATAAAATTTCAGGTTGATGCTCCAGCCCACTCTGACTATGTTCATAGATTTTATGAAAGCCTGCTGCCGCACGTAAGGTTTTAATCAAATTAATTTTTTCATAGGCCGGCTCATTTGAATTAAGCAAGTTTGAAATTAATTTTTTGTTAACTTGGAAATCATCAGAGATTTCTCCTCCAGACTCTTGCCAAGCTACTAATGAATCCTGCCAAGACTTCAAGTCCTCTAATTCGTAACGAGATATTTCTGGCTTACTTTTAAGGAATAGTTTTAATTTCTCGATACCTAAATCTGGGGTTTGAAGGATACGCACAATTAAATCGATCCATCTATTTAAGGCGTAATTGAAGCCATTCTTTTGGTAGTCTCCTGCTTTTATGAATTCCCAATAGTATTTTTCAGCTTGTTGATACTGCCTACTAGATAAAAGAAATTCAGCTTTTTCAAAGTTATCAAACCCAGCAGGAATATCGCTGTCCTGAAACGATATTTCAACACTAAAATTTGAGTGGCAAGTCTGGCAGTTAGTACTAATAGTTTTTACTCGCCAGATGGCCCAGTCGTCATTGGAACTAGGAGATTTTAAGTTTTTTTCTATCTCTAGCAGAGATTGATTCAGCAGTTCTAAATTATCCTTAAATCCTGGAAGCCGGGACTGGTTTGGATAATCTTTAAATTCGTGAAGCGAGCTCCTTAGGGACTTAACTAATTGAAATAACTTTTCACTTTCCAGATCGCTTAACTCAGAATGTTTATTATGAATAATTTTTTGGATCTCTTTAAAATTATGATAACCATTTACCATTGGTCTTGGATCCTCTTCTGCCAAAATTGATTGAGTACTAAAAAGGATTATTAAAATTAATAAACAACGTGACATATGAAGTAAATTTATGAAAAATTTTAAATAGTTTTATAGGAACAAAGCACCTCAGAGCGTTTTATGAGCATGAACTTATTTCAATGCTTAGCACTTCTAAAATCTTTGCCTAAGAATTGTTACTACTCAAAGGATCAATTGAGCAGTAATATTTGTTATCTTGATACTAAAAAAAATGTGGTTCAATAATAGATAAAAAGACATCGGCAATAATTCTATGTCCACCATCATTTGGGTGAAACCCATCGTCAGCTGTATATTGGCCCGCATTAATTTGAGAGAGATCGGCAATTGGCAGATTATAAATATTAGCAGTTCGAACAATCGCCTGATTAAACTGCGCAATTCTTAATGTTGTGACATCAGCGTCTGATCCATCACTAAATCGATCTACTTTAGTTAGATCAGGAATAGTAGCAACTACAATAAAAGCATTAGTTTCTTCGCTTAGTTTCTTAATGATACTGACTAAATCTTCCTCAAAGCTAAATGCTGAGTCTCCATCAATTAAATCATTCGCTCCAGTAAATAAGGTAATCAGATCTGGGTTTTCTCGAATTGTTTCGGAAAGTGCTAAGTCTTTAATATTTCCTGCTTGAGCACCAGGTATTCCTAAATTTGTAAGATCAGTTGAGAGTCCTCGATCCTGTAAACGATCCTCAATTAAATAAACATAGCCATTAGTAAGCGGTAGGGCTCCAAATCCAACTGCATCACTGGCACCCAAGGCAACATATTTAATATCTGAGTTGGAATCAGAGCCACTACCACAAGCAGTGAGTAAAGTGAGCGATGCAAATAAAGTGATTAGTAATATAGATAGTGAATTTTTCATATTATTTTAATTTCAATTAACATTTGTTTATTGATATCTTTATATAGTATGAAATTACTTACGAGGTATGATGTAAATCATAGATGTTCATTACTTTGAAACATGGCTATAGCAAATTTTGATCAATTCCCAAGAAAAGCAAACGATACAATAGCTTTGAGTCAATTAAAATCCCTGATGACTGCTCAACAAGCATTTATGGCAGACCACCCACGGGTTGCTTCGTAGATGGATGATTTTAGTAAACATAATAGCCTAGGCATCGGAGCAGTTGTAATAAAACATGGCTCGTTTGGACCTGGAATTCACACCTTTCCTTTTCAGGCCGGTCAATATTACTTTGCTGACTATACATTAGAACAACTTTTACCAGGCTATACAGACTTACCAGAAGTGGAATTTTCATCACACATCATTATTTATCCAGGTCAGACTGAAGTAATCTTTGATGGCTCGGCTTCTCATTGCTATGGATCACGATTTGGCGAATATCCAGAGTTTATTGGTGGTTTTTCCTTTAGCTCTAACAATCCTGAAAACGACAATAAAATTACTGCCGACGGTATCCAATCAGGATTTTCAGGCGATGGAAGTGATTGTCCATAAAGAATTTTTTATTGGAGACAGAATAAGCTTACTTGAGTTAGGAGATCAAGTCGTAACTACCACATTTCAAGTGAGTCCTGACGTATTGTAATTAAAGAACTGCTAGGCAATAATTAAAAATAAAAGATTATAATAATTTTATTCATTTAAATTTGATGTCAATACGCCATGTTCGTGTCCACCGGAAATATGGATTTACGCTAGTTGAACTTTTAGTCACTGTCGCGATTATTGGAATCCTTGCCTCGATGGCGACTTCAATTTTCAGTCAATATCGCCGCCGTGCAAATGATTCTGTAGCAGTGAACGATCTTCACAATGGAATTGTTGCCTACCAAGCAAGTAAAGTTGATAACATTGAACTAAGCCAAATTGGAGTGGGTAGCTGTATTATGACTGCAAAAAGTACAGTTTTAACAAATATTTCTAATGCCTGTTCTAAATTACCGGGATTTCAAAAAAGCGATGGCGTTTGGTTCACACTTAATGCTGTCACTGGACAGAT
The DNA here is from genome assembly GCA_031385045.1 of bacterium. GTDB lineage: Bacteria > Bdellovibrionota_C > UBA2361 > UBA2361 > CALJRW01 > JANNBC01. The sequence goes on from JANNBC010000010.1 coordinate 13,970, forward strand.
GTTTACTCAACACTGCAAGGGAACCAGAACCACTGATTTTGGTGGAGCTGCCCCAGCCTATTGCACAACATTTTACAGTGGATTAAATGGAGGTGGCTCTATCAATCATTTAACCGCAACTCAATTCTTTGGATCCACTGTAGTTACTGCCGACACCCAATGTAATGGCCCATAAGTTTTGCAATGCAATTTGAAGCAAGGCTACTTTTGCTCAATATTTAACTAAAAAGTTAATAAGTTATTATTAATTTTTAATAAAATTATTTGAAAAATATCATAAAATTCATCTAACTTATCCCTAAAAACAATATAGTTACCTGCCACCAAGGGGACCAAAAGGAAGGAAAAATCAAAGGGAAACTATTAAGTGACTGGCGTTGGGCACATTCTGGGGCTGAATGTTAAATAGGATGTAGTTTCCCCTAAATTTGAGTCAAATCGATGTACTAATTTAGTTCTAGGTCTTGCCCTACCGCTACTAGCAGTTTCATATGAAGTCCCATCTTTATGATAGGCATTAATCTCATATCCATTTCCATCGACAGAACAAAGCTGTAAAATTACATCTTTTTCATGCACATATCCTGGTAAGCCCTGTGCCTGAGGTACATGATTAACCTGAAAATGGGTAGATTCATCCGCATTGTACTGAAAGATCATTGGCAATTTTAAATTATCTAAATCGCTTAAAACTACTTCCACTGACTGTTTGGCCATCAATAATTGATTCAATGCAATAAGATCATTTACCCTGGTTCGATACTGTTCATAATTTTTAACTGCTAATCCAGCAAGAATTCCGACAATTGCTACAGTAACCACAAGTTCAACTAATGTGAATCCTTGGAAGTTTTTTTTATAACAACTAATACAACCTAAGTTCATTTATAATCCTGAGATACTATCAATGTCACGCAATCAGCTGTAAAATCATAAATGACGATTAATAGCGTTATTCAAATTGTAACCTTTGTTCGCCAACGATTCAATGGTTTTTGTTTGGACTAGATAGTTAGGCAATTTGGAGGCAAGTAAATAGCCATTTACTTAAGAGTCTGGGAGCCAGGCACACAGCCATTGACTTAAGGCTGTAAGTTATTGAAATAAGTAAGATTGTATCTATCTACTTTTTGAGTAGCGTCCTAAATTAGTCATAGTTTTACTAAACTATGCTATCAATGATCAAAAAAAATATTATTATCCTTTCGTCGTCGACTTTCTAGTAAACATTTCCTGCTAAGGCATATATACTCAGAACAATATTTTACTCGCAACCGTAAATTGAATTTCCAGAAAGTAATATTAACAGTATTTCGTAAGAGTGCTAAGTCGTTACAAATAGTTCTAAATGAACTGACTGAATTAATACCCATAGTTGGTGGAGTTACGGCAGGTGCATACTCCAGAGCTAGACATAAATTTCGACACACTGCGTTTATTGAGCTGTCTAAAGATTGTATTTAACACGCCAACCAAAGTGACAGTAACTAGTGTCTCAACTAATGTGAAACCATTTTGAACCTTAAATCTCATACTTGAACCATTATTTAATAATTTTACTTGTTTAGTAAAAAATATTCAATCATCTAAAAATTTTTATTAAAAGCAAGTCAGATTGGGGTTTAAATCAACGGCTCTAAGCATTGCTGAAATCTTTGTCTTAAAACAATTTAAGTCACTTAAGAATATAGCAAGTCTTAACTTCTAGTTCGTAAAGAGAGAGTGCGGATTTCTAATTACCTTGATCGTAACAAAATGATCATTCTAGAAATGCGGTGTTAGTATTGTATAAATAGTAAGTTTTCTAATATATTCAACAATTTACTGGCGATTAGTCCATAGATTCTAAACTTATATGATAAAAAATTTACTGTTAATTATTAGCTGTTTAAGCTCTGTAATTGGACTTAAAGTTATTGCCGAAGTGCCTAATTTAACTAAGGCAAATACAAAATTTGCGTTAAGTTTATATCAGGATCTTAAGTCCCAGCCTGGAAATTTATTCTTATCTCCATATAGCATTTCCACCGCACTAGCCATGACCTATGCTGGAGCGCGCGGTGAGACGGCCAAAGAAATGGCTGAGGTATTAAATTTTCCTCTAGAACAAAGTGCCTTGCATCTCGCCTTTGCCGAACTCCAAGCGAGCTTAGATGCGATCGAAAAAAAAGGACAAGTTAAATTAAGCATTGCCAACTCCCTTTGGCCACAAATTAAATATCCAATTCTTCCAGAGTATTTATCTCTGATTAAAGATAATTATGGAGTTACTGTTAAGGGTTTAGATTACCAAAATAAAACAGAAGCTTCCCGTTTAGAGATTAATCAGTGGGTTGAAGCTAAGACTGAAAATAAAATTAAAGATCTAATTCCCAAGGATTTAGATCCTATGACCAGATTGATTTTAGTAAATGCAATTTATTTTAAAGGTAATTGGCTAATGCCCTTTAACCCAGAGGTTACTCATAGTGGAGACTTTTTTATAGAACCGCAAAAGTTGGTGCAGGTTCCACTGATGCACCTCGAGGATCAATTTGCATATGCCGAGTTTAGTGATTTGCAGATCTTGGAAATGGTATACAAGGGAGAGGACTTATCGCTGCTAGTATTATTGCCAAAGGATACAGCTGGAATTACTAAATTAGAATCACAGTTAACAATTGAGAATCTAGCAAATTGGCAAGCGAAGCTTAAGCGACAAGATGTTCAAGTTGTGTTCCCCAAACTTAAGATAGAAGCAAGTTTTAATTTAAGTAAAACCTTAGTCGACTTGGGTATGCCTAGGGCATTTTCTGGAAAAGCAGAATTTGAAGGCATTGATGGGCAAGTAAATTCATTATCGATTTCTAAGGTTTTGCATCAGGCTTTTATTGAGATAAATGAAACTGGAACAGAGGCCGCTGCTGCTACGGCAGTTATGATGGCAGAAGGAGCTGCAATGCTTGCTCCAAATCCAATTCCTGTCTTTCGCGCGGATCACCCCTTTGTTTTTGCAATTAAGGAAAAATCTTCTGGTGCAATTATTTTCCTAGGAAGAGTGAATAATCCCACTTAAGTTTGGACAGTTAGGGATAAATATTTTAGAATAAGAACTCCTACCTATCTGAAAATAACAATAATCAGACTGTCTTATTTTTAGAAGAAATTTCCATGTTAGCAAATCTTGAAGAACTTAGTACTAGTTTAAAACAAATCAACCTGAAGGAGACTTTTCCGCAATCTTTTCGTTTAATCCTACGCAAAATTTTTCTCTGGTACATGATTTATCTGGCATTTACGATTAGGATTCTTCTTCGAATTCCAGCGGTTGGTCCAGAGTCTGCTGGTTATAGTTTTAATAACTTTACTTATCTATTGTGTATTGGAGTAATTGTTGTTGGCGGAATCATTTGTTTACTTAAATTAATTTACGAAATTGTCTATCGAAGCTCTTACCATTATTCAATTGAAGATTCTAATTTAGTAATTACGGAAGGAGTCTTTCTGAAGCAACGTGGCTTATTTCCAATTACATCAATTCGCGATGTTTATTTAGATCGTAAATTTTTAGATTTAATTTTTGGATTATATAATCTGCACGTTTCTAATGCCAATATAGAATCGCATACCTATGGAGATGTTAAAGGACTATCTCCTGAAGCTGCGGTTGGTTTTCAGGATTATCTGAAAAAACTTACTGTTGTTGTTAATCCAGAAAATAAAAAAGTAGAACAGATCGATCCGGAAGAGTTTAAGATTTCCGAAGACAAGAATTAGTTAATCAGCACTCTGTAATATTAACAGAAATAATTGCGAGTCCTCCTTCGGAAGTTTCCTTGTAGCGAGAATGCATATCTTTAGCAGTCTCCCACATCGTATGAACAACATCATCTAAACTAATTTTAGCTGAGAGCGGATCGCTTTCGAGAGCAATATTGCTAGCAGTAATTGCCTTAATTGCTCCCATTGAATTTCTTTCAATACAGGGAATTTGCACTAAGCCAGCTACTGGATCACAAGTTAATCCTAAGTGATGTTCCATGGCAATTTCGGCAGCCATTAAAACTTGTCCTGGACTGCCTCCCAGACATTCTGTGAGTGCAGCTGCCGCCATGGAGGATGATACGCCGATCTCCGCTTGGCATCCGCCCATGGCAGCACTAATCGTCGCATTCTTTTTGAAAATTGTGGCAATTAGCCCTGCCGTTAATAGAAAGCGAGTCACATGTTCTTCTGAAAAATCTGGAGTGAAGCAGAAGGCGTATAATAATACAGCAGGAATCACCCCAGCTGCTCCATTGGTTGGTGCGGTGACTACTCGACCAAAGGAGGCATTCTCTTCGTTGACTGCTAGGGCAAAACAGCTAACCCATTTATTAATAGTATTAAAGCTTGTATCTCCAGATTTAATTGCATTTAACCATTCTTCTTGATTGGAATAAGTTTTGCCTTGTAAAAGTTTTTTATTTAAATCGAAGGCCCGTCGTTTAACATTTAATCCTCCAGGAAGTACTCCTGTTTGATGGACTCCTCGGTAGACACAGGCTTGGATTTCTTTCCAGATTAATTTAGCTTGCGTTTGAGTCTCTACCTTTGTTCTCCAAGATTCTTCATTTAAGTAAATTAGATCAGAGATACTAATACCTAGTTTTTCGCAGTGCTTTAAAATATGGGCTCCGCAATGACAAGGGTAGGGGGTGAGCACGCAGGAGTTAGTTAGTGTGTTGCTATCTTCCGTGGCAACAAAACCACCGCCTAGTGAGTAGTACTTTTCTTCAATTACAGTGCCATCTTTTAGTAGAGCTTTAAAACTCATACCATTTGCATGATATGGAAGAGTAATATCCTTCTCAAATACTAAATGTCGATCGTAGTAAAAAGTAATTTCTCTATTTGCTTGCAATAAGATCTTATTGGAGCTTTTTATCTTCTTAATTTTTTGAGGAATTGTTGCCGGATCAATTGTTTGATAATTTTCTCCACTTAAGCCTAGAAGAATTGCTTGATCTGTTCCATGGCCATGTCCTGTTTTAGCTAGTGAGCCATAGCAGTAGACATAAATCTCTTGAATTTCAGAAAAATAATTTTGATTATTTAGGCTTTGCAAGAATAGACCAGAAGCAATCCAAGGTCCCATGGTATGGGAGCTGGAGGGTCCAATGCCGATTTTGATCATTTCAAAGATACTGATTGATTCCATTGTTCGTATTACCCGCCTTTTACTAATTATAGTGGATATTGTAATAATATTGTAGGCCTAATTCTACATATCTTATGATCAAATCCGAAAGCTCTGAAGTTCAAACTAAAAAGAAGGATCCATTTATTAAAACATTTGTGATTTTCATCGTAATTGCACTAGCACTCAGAGCCTCTGTCGTGGAAGCTTATAAAATACCTTCGGGCTCGATGCTTCCAACTTTGCAAATTGGCGATCATATTTTAGTTACTAAGTTTAATTACGCCATTCGACCACCAATCCCTTTTGTTCGAGAATCGCTGTTTGTTTTTAGGCAACCAAAGCGGGGAGATATAGTTGTCTTTACTCGGGTTGATAATGAGGACACGGCTGAGGATGAATCTGATAAGAATATTATTAAACGTGTGATTGGGCTTCCTGGGGAAACCTTGGAAGTGCTTTCCGGGAAGGTCTTTATTAACGGCACAGAGTTAATTGAGCCTTATGCTGTTTGGACAGATGGGGGACTTGGTAATTTTGGTCCTTATAATGTTCCCGCTGATCATGTTTTAGTCCTAGGGGATAATCGTGATCAATCTAAGGATTCTCGTTTTTGGCATAACCCCTACCTCCCGATTAAGTTAATTAAAGGGCAGGCACAGATTGTTTATTTTAATATTAATAAACTAAATCGTATTGGAACAATTATTAAATAGATTTAAGTTAATGAAGGATTTCTATTATCAATTTCCAAGTCCTGTTATTTTTCGAGTCGCCGGAAAAGATAGTGAACGTTATTTACAAGCACGCCTAACAAACGACATTAAAAGACTTTCTGAAAAACAATCTTTAATAGCAGCTTGTTTAACTCCACAGGGTAAGACTAAAGCATTATTTCGAGTTTACCGTGAAGCGGCTCAAGACTTTATCTTATTATCATTATCGGGAGATGCGGCACAAATTCGTCAAGACTTAGGATGTTTTATCGTTGCCGATCGCGTCGAGATTCAAGATGTCTCTAGAGAATTTCATTTATTTGCTTTCAGTCAAAGCGCTGTTCTTGATTTAGCACCCGAAGACATTGTCCTTTCTGATCCATATCTGAAATTAACTCTTGTTATTACTAGCTTAACAAATGCCTGGGATGTTTCTTCTTATCAAAAGTTTTCAGAGGAAGATTTTCAGCTTTATAGATTGCAAAATTCACTACCTGAATTCCCAATTGAAATTCCAGTTGATAGTTTATTTCCAGAGTCGGGAATTCGCTTAGCAATTTCTAATACAAAAGGTTGCTATGCTGGGCAAGAGGTTGTGGAGCGAGTTGTTGCTCTTGGAAAACTACCTGCTAAAATTCTTACTTTTAAAACAATTGAGGCTACTGAGCGAGTCGATTTTCTTGATCTTCAATTGCAAGATGAGCAAGGTGGTAAAGTCGGGGATGTTTTATCGATTTGTTATGATCCAGAAGTGCCTTGCAATTATTTATTTGCACGGGTTCCCACTAAATTTCAAGGGAAAACATTTAACTTACAGGCTAAGACTAAAAAGTTTTCTTTGTCCGAAGTAGTGGCAAAATAAGTTTTAAAAGAATTAGAATTACAAGCCAATTAAAGCCTGCACAATAAATCTGAAACCAAGACAAATCTAAATGAAAGAAGCCGACAACATATTCTGTTTGAATTGTTAAGTTTCGATAGTCATTATTAACTAACAAAAAAACTAGAAGCTCTAAGCTATAAATTAAAACAAATAGGCAGGGAATTAGGTAGATGCTTCTAAACTGTTGATAGACTTGTCGGAAGGTATCTCGAATTAAGAAAGAAAAGGCTAGGAAGTAAAGTGAGCAGCAAAAATAATCCCTTACTATTTTAGTGCTTAGGTTAATGGAGAGTGGTCGGAAGGTTGGTATTTTATTAACAGCAACTAGGTCATAATAAGAAGCAACTGGAAGTAAGAGGCTAGATTCTAACAAGCTAATAATTGCCTTTGGATTAGCAAGTTTAATTGCACTTAGTAAGTAGGATAATGCGGCACCCTTGTCTGTTGTTGTTAGTAAATTAAGTTGCCAAGTATAAAAAGTTGTAACTAAGATAATTAGACTAAAACATATTATTGTTAATTTCAGTAGTTTTTTTATAGCTTCGCCAATTGTATTAAACAATGAATCTATAACTAAGATTGGCCACGAGGCAAAGATAGCCACCAAGAGACTATTAAAGAGTAGGCGAAGGGAGCTAATAGCGGCACTATTGCTATATTCTGGAAAGAATTCATTTAGCTTGGAGGTCATTGGCAGAGCAAACTTTGCTAATAATATGGAAATTATCAGTACAACAAAGAATTGAATCCAATGTGATTCCTCTTTGGATTTTTTTGCTGAAAATTTATTAAGAAAGTTTTTAATCTTTCCTTTAATAGTTCGCTCTTCTAGATTTTTAGTTCCAAAATTAGGATTAGCAGGAGCTTTATCTTTATTTATTACGATATTAGAGTTTGGATCCCAAATGCTGGAGAACTCATCTGGGCGGTCTAGGCCAGTGCTAACATAGCCTGATGGTTCGGGAAATATTTCAGCAATATTAATATTTGTTTTAGTTGCGGCTCTTTTTCTAACTCCCTCAGATTCTAGGCTGGCAATTATCTGTGCTAGCTCAGGGCGTAACTCAGGATTGCTTGATAACATATCGAGGATTAGATTATTTAACCAAGCTGGAATTTCAGAATTAAGATCTTGAGCATTGGGAGTATTGCCTGCTAAGTGCTTAAACATGATTTGGGCAGAGGTATTGCCATCAAAGGGTAGCTGCCCTGTAAAGATTTGAAAAGCAATAATGCCTAGAGAGTAGATGTCAGTTTTATAGGAAATGTTATCGCCTCGCCAAGCCTCTGGGGACATGAAATGACTACTGCCAATTACTTCATTGTGATTCGTCAACTCTGAGTTGTCAGGTCGGGCGATACCAAAATCAGCAATTTTTATCTGACCGTTATGTTGTAACATAATATTGGCTGGTTTTAGATCGCGATGGATAATCTCTGCTTGATGAATAGCCTCTAGTCCTTGAGCAATTTGTTTTAGGTAGTTAACTCCCTCTGCTATCGAGGTTGGTGTATCCTGGATAATGTCTTTTAGGCTTAGCCCCTCAACATATTCCATTACAAAGTAAAGTTGATTATCTAGTAGGCTAGCATCAAAAGTTTTTACAACATTGTTATGACTAACTTTTCTAGTTAGTAAAACTTCGCGTAAGAAGCGATCGACTTGTTTTTGATCAGAAGAGAGATCTTGATGCAAGAATTTAAGGGCAATCTGACTGTTATTTAAAAGCAGATCCTCGGCCAGAAAGACCTCACCCATTCCACCAATCCCTAAGCATTTAATAATCTTAAAGCGATTAGCAAAGTTTTGTCCAATTTGAATGTTAGTGTTGGTTGTCGACATAGTTTTAGTGTATCATTCTAAGAATTGAGTGCCATTATAACAATACTATAAATTTATCATCATGAACTTAAACAAAGCTAAATTATTAAAGTTTATTTTTTTAGTATTAGCTTTATTACCTATTTTATTACTGGCTGAAGCTACACCGGAAGCTAAGCAACAAGCTCATGAAATTTATCAAGAGTTTTTAAGTCCATTTTGTCCTGGAAGAGCATTATCTGACTGCCCAAGCTCTAAGGCGGATCTGTTAAAAAATCGCATTCTTAATGAGTTATCTGAGGGGCAAACTAAGGAGGCCGTGCTTCATAATCTAGAGACTGAATTTGGAGCAGAATATAACGCTAAGCCAAAACTCACAGGATTTGCTGGGCTAGCTTGGATGATTCCGCTTGGTTTTATTTTGATACTATTAATATTGGGAATTTTTTGGATTAAGCGGGCTTCAAGTCTTGCCGACCAAGAGGCGGACTAAGGGCAATTCTCACAGCTAACTTTCACTGACTTTTTATCTGCTGTACTTTTGCCATCAATAAAATAAATAGCTGGTAAGAGATATTCTGCTAAGGCAAAAGGAGCAATTTCTGCAGGGCCAGTTAGGCTAGCTTTATGACTAGCATCGACTTGATAATCAACTTTAACTTTCTTAGCTTTCACTCCTGATTTATTTCTAATATAAATTGGGAAATCACCTTCCTTAGATACTTCTCCAATATTTTCTAAATTAATCTTAGCTTCCTTGCAGTTAAATAGAAATCTTTCCATGGAGTTTTTTTCGCCATCTTTACAGATGACAGATCCATCTTCATCTTCACCAACCATGCAATCAATTCCGCCATGACTAAAACAAGTTTGCAGAGAGTCTGGTGATGGTGGAGGGACTTCGCCTTTTGTAAGTTCTGGTAGTTCCGCTACCTTGGCCGTAGGATCAGCTTTTTTTGTACTGTAATGAACGTTGCCAGTTTCATCAGTCCATTTATAGACCTGAGCGCTAGCAGTATAGGGCAAGAGTAGTAAAAGTGTTAACAGTAGTTTTTTCATCTAATTACTAAATACTCCATTAGGTTAATGTTAGTAAAGATTGAAAGTACTATGCCCATAGCTAAGTAGGGGCCAAAGGGTAAGGGGTACTGAGAGCCTTTTTTTGTTAATAAGATTAAGCCTATACCAAGAATCGAGCCGGCAAAGGAACCTAAAAAGATTGATTGAATGCAGTGGTTTGGACCAAAGAAGAGCCCAGCCATCGCCATTAATTTTACATCTCCAAATCCCAAGCCAACTTTCTTTCTGATTCTAAAGTAAAGTTCAGAAACCAGCATTAAGAATCCGCCACCAACCAGTAATCCAAATAAGCTTTCTGTTAGGTCGGCAGCAAGTGGTGCTTGAAAGAGGTGGAAATACTGGTTCACTCCAGCAAGCACTAGACCAATAATCATTCCTGGATAGCTTATTACGTTGGGAATGATGTAGTAATCAATATCAATAAAGCTAATAACAATTAGGCTACAGCAAAAAATATAAACTACTAGTGCTGTCCAGGAGCTAAACTGGTAATAGCAGATCATGGCAAATGCTAGGCTTAGTAGTTCTACTGCTGGATATTGAAAAGAAATCGGCGCTTTGCAACTATAGCATTTACCACGCAGTGCAAACCAACTAAGAACTGGAATATTCTGCCACCAAGCAATTAAATTTTTACAATTAGGACAGAAGGAGCGAGTAGGTTTGAAGATGCTGATTTTATCAGTGGACTTTGCTAGCTCTTTTTCTAATTCAACTTCATCGGCCTCTAGGCTCTCCAGGCCTTTTGGTCGTCCATAGGGTATGCGATAAATACAAGCAGTTAAAAAGCTACCAACTAAAAGTGAGTAGAGTCCGACAGTGATTGGGTTAATAAAATTTTCAAACATGCCCTGATGCTAGCTAATCTTAGGAGATTTGCAAAGTTAGGAAAATTAGTTGGGAGTTCCCTGATCGAGCTTTTAGAGTTCGATCAGGGGAGTTTTTAATTTACTTTAGAGTCGCTGTTTTTGTCAGTAGTTTTTGAGTTAAGGTAGCTAGGTCTTGAGTGCGTAAAATGCTAGCAAACTCGTTACGATAGTTGGCAACTAAACCAACATTCTCAATTACAACATCATAGACTAACCAAGCACCGTTCTCTAAGTGCATCTTGTAGTCAATTGGAAATTGACTGTCCTTCAGCTTAACTTTTGTTTTAACTAAGGCTTTATCCTCGCGAACCTGCTCCGAATCAACTGATACCATTTCTTCTGAAACATTTTCGATCCGGTTTAAGTAGGTCTTAGCTAGGAAGTCAGCAAAGGCAGTAACAAAATTATTTTGGTCTTCTACAGAGTATTTAGACCAAGTGGATCCTAGAGATCTTTTTGCCATTTCCTCAAAGTCAAAAACTTCACCAACTATTTTTAGAACGGCATCTTTACGAGCATCAACCGAAGGAAAGCTTGTGCTTTCAAAGGTAGTGACGACCTTGCTGATTGTATTTTTCACGGTAACCTGTGGGGATGTTGTCTCCGCCATGGCTAAGCCTGTAAACAGTAGGGATATAAAAATGAAAATTGATTTGAGTTTCATATAATTTAAAAAATAAAGTTTACTCTAGCAGGCTTTCTGTTTTAGCTTTTTCGTCCGCAGGTTTATCTTCTGACCCAAAATTATGGACGAACTTACCAATAATATCTTCAAGATCGACAACTGACTCTGTCTCATAGATTGTATCTCCCGCTTTTAGGTATGACTCAGATGCTCCTCTGGAGAACTTCACGTAACGATCTCCGATAATTCCTTTAGTTCGAATCATTGCAATGTCATCATCTTGAATCTGCACATCATTCGTAAGTTTCAAAGTGATTATAGCCTGTGCTTTGGATTCCGCTAGGTTAATTTCAGTGACTTCTCCGATTTTAACTCCCGAAATTTCTACAGAAGCTCCTTTCTTAAGGCCGGAGACATCATTAAATTCAGCTTTTAAGTAATAATTATTAGCAGAATTTAAATCTAGTCCTCCAAGATTGACGCAGAGATACCCCGCAGCAAGTAGTGCTACTAGACTGAAAAGTCCAACAATCACCTCGAGAGTGAATTTGCGTTGTGGTTGGTAGGTGATTTGTTCACTACCACTATTGGATTTTGATTGGGCCATCTATTTTTCCTTGTATAAATTGTTGAACTGCCGGATTGGTTGAAGCTATTAATTCTTCAGGAGTACCGACTTGTTCAATTTGTCCGTTTAGTAACATTGCGACTCGATCACTTACTTGAAAGACTTCAGGGATTTCATGACTAATTACCATGCCAGCGAACTTCCAGTTCTTTTGACACTCAGTAATTAAATCATAAACCTCTTTGCCATCTATTGGATCAAGTCCAGTGTTAGGTTCGTCAAATAAAAAAATCTTAGGCTCGCAAATTAAAGCACGAGCAATTCCTACTCTTTTTCTAATTCCAATAGATAGCTCTTGCGGAAGAGATTTGAGGTATCTTTGGAGGCTTAAGGCTTTAATTACATCCATGGCTCTTTCTTGAATCTCTGCCAGTGCATATCCTGTTCTTTCTACTAAAGGAAATGTGATGTTCTGATAAACATTTAAAGAGTCAAATAAAGCAGCTGACTGAAAGAGGATCCCCATTTTTGAGCGGATCACATTTTTTTCTTCTTCACTTTGAGCCACGGAGATATTATCACCATCAATTAGGATCGTTCCCTGATCAACAGTAAATATTCCCATGATTAATTTTAGCAAGACAGATTTACCAACACCACTAGGACCAACGACGGCCAGGGTTTCATTCTGCTTGATCTCTAAGGATACGTTTCTAAGAACGTGTTGAGCACCAAAACTTTTAGAAACGTTCTGAATACTGATCATTAGATTTGTGTTAGAAAGGTAGTAATAAAATAGTCAATTACTAGGACCGCAACGGAGGCTGTCACTACAGATTGTGTCGTTGCTTTATTAACTCCAACAGCCCCAAAGCCCGAAGTAAATCCTTTATAGCAAGCAACCCAGGCAAAGATAAACCCAAAAAAGAATGATTTAATAAATCCGGAATAGACATCGAAGCTTGTTACGGCATCAGTCATGACATTAATATATGTACCAGAAGCCAGTCCTAGGAGTCCAACAGAGACGATGTATCCACCAAAAATTCCAACAACGATAAACATTCCAGTTAGCATCGGAACGGCAACGAGGCCAGCAAGCAGTCTTGGAACCATTAGATAGCGAATCGGATCAACTGCCATGGAGCGTAAAGCGTCAACCTGTTCGGTAATTTTCATGATGCCGATTTCAGCAGTAATCGCTGATCCAGCGCGACCAATAATCATTAGTGCAGTAAGTACTGGTCCTAATTCTCGAATTAAGCTCAGTGCTACGGCGGATCCGGTGTAGGCAGTAGCGCCAAATTGCGAGAGTGTATATTCTGCTTGAACTGCAAGTACAGCCCCAGTGAATAAGCCAATCAGGGCGATTACGAGCGTGGAGTTCACGCCAATTTGATACATTTGGGTAATGAAGAGATTGAAGCGAAAAGGAATCTTAAAGCAGGCAACAATTGTTTGAGAGATAAATATTACTGCTCGACCCCAAGCTTCTAAGTTATCCAGAATCCATTTACCAGTCTTTGCAATCATTTAGTTAATATCTTTAAATCCAAATCCAACTAGATAGAATTCGTTGGAAGTCTTTCTGGTAGATTTTAATTGAACACGAACGAGCTTTTGAAAATACTTGCGATTTTCATTGATTAGCTGATCGGTGTCAGCACTTTTAAATACCTTAATTATTAGATTAGCACCAGTTTTAAGTAGTTTTTTAGCAATATAAATTGCTAGCTCTCCTACCGCTGCGGCGCGAGCATAGTCACTCTCTTTAATTCCATTAAATTTAGGAGACATGTCAGAGAGTACCAAGTCATACTTACCATGATTTAAATCATAGGCTTTCTGAATGATCGCCTCGTCTGTTAGATCTCCCTGAAGTAGCGCAATATTTGTGTGAGGGAATGGATCGATTTCGGCAATATCAACGCCTACTAGAAATCCTCTATTGCCAATGCTTTCGTGGGTGTATTCCATCCAACCTCCAGGCCAAGCGCCAAGATCGATTACCTTCATTCCATGACCAATAATTTGGTATTTTTCATCAATCTCTTTCAGCTTGAAGTAGGCTCGAGATCGCACTCCAATAGCTTTAGCTTCTAAGTAGTGATGGTCTTTGCGATCGTATTTTGAGGACAATTGGGGCTCCAAGGTAATTATGTGCACGAGTTAAGGATAATGCTGATTTCAGGGGGAAAAATCAAATTTAACAGTTCTTTTTTGGGCCTGTCAGGATAGTAGATAATGCTCGCTAACACTGATTGATTCTTCAAGTGCTTAGGATTGCTTAAAATAGCTGAAATCAACCCTTAGATCGGATTTCATCTCTCATAACTTCTGGAGACTAGATTAACTTTGATCAATAATACAACGATAAGCATTTGAACAAATTGAATTAATCTAGTAGAAATATGCAGAACCTATGAGGGTTTTCCGAGCGCCTTAAAAAAAGGGAGTCGCTTATTCAGCGCTTGCTATGTTCGGTTAAATATTGCATTCGATAATTTATGTCCAAAGATTTATTTCAGCTCGTAGAGGATTCTAATCATACTTACGAAGCTATCCCTAAATGGTTAAAAAACCGTACAGAACCAGATTTTAAGTATTCTGAATATGGCACTGGTGAGACTAATCTCTTATTACTGCATGGTTTGTTTGGCGCTATGACCAATTGGAGTGGAGCAATACCATATTTTGAGAAGTATTCTAAGGCGATAGCATTTCATTTTCCTTTACTTACGGGCAATCGAACTGAAGTTAAGATTAAGCCTTTGGCTGCTTACACGCAGTATTTCATTTTAAAGAAGCAGCTTAAATCTCCGTTAGTCCTTTGTGGCAACTCTCTTGGTGGACACGTGGCCCTGCGTTTAGCATTAGCTGCGCCACATTTGGTAGATGCCTTAGTCTTGGCTGGATCTTCTGGTCTCTATGAGCATACTGTTGATACTTTACCAGTTAGGCCATCAAAGGAATTTATTCGTTCGCAGATGGAGCGCGTATTTTACGATCCTAATTTTATTACCAACGATGCCCTAAGTGAAGTCCATGGAATTACTAGCAGCAAAATCCATCAGCTAAATATTATTCATGCGGCGCGAAGCGCTAAGAAAGATTTCTTATTAGATCATTTAAAGAAGATTAATATTCCTGTTTTACTAGTTTGGGGTGAACAGGATTTGGTTACAACAATGAGTGTTGCGGAAACCTTCCATAAGAATCTGCCAAATTCTAAACTGGTTACCTTTGAAAAATGTGGACATGCTCCAATGATTGAGCATCCTGAGAAATTCTCAGAAGTTGTTAAGGATTTTTTAAAAGAACGAAATTTACTTAAATAGCCTGCAATGGAAAGAACAAATACTAGTGAGAAGCTTCAGATCGGGCATTTTTTACCAACATTTTCTTTAGTGGCAACTGATGGCCTGACGTATACTCAGGATTATTTTAAAGGTGCTAAGGCTGGACTCGTAATCTTTACTTGCAACCACTGTCCTTATGTTAAAGGCAGTGAAGTGGCGATGAATCAAGCGATTGGTCGATTCTTAGATCAAGGCTTAATGGTTGTAGCTATTAATGCCAATGACGCGCAGCAATACCCAGAAGATAGTTTTGAAAAAATGAAAGAAAAAACTTGGCCTTATCCATATCTATACGATCAGGATCAAACAGTTGCTAAGTCCTTTGATGCTGCCTGTACTCCTGAGTGTTACTTATTTAACGCCAGTGGTCAGTTAGCTTTTCATGGAACTATCAACAATAGTCCTAGAAATCCAGATCAGGTTACCCAGAATTTTTTAATGACAGCTATTGAGCAAGTGTTAAAGAGTGGAGTTGCTACTCCGGATTTCGCACATCCGATAGGTTGCTCTATTAAATGGAAAACTGCTTAAGATCTTGGGTGCTAGAGCGATTGTCGACCCCTTCCACTGCTTAGTCTTAACTAAATCCAGTGGTTCCGGAATTTGTAAAATTAAAAATAGTAAAATGAATAACAATCAACAATTAAAAAAATTAGCTTTGAACATTCGAGTGCTTTCAGCTGCTGGTGTAGAAAAGGCGAATTCTGGACATCCGGGAATGCCAATGGGAACTGCGGATATCGCTGCTGTCATGTGGTCGGAGTTTTTAAAGTTTAATCCCGCAGATACTGCTTGGCTAGGGCGGGATCGTTTTGTGCTTTCGGCTGGGCATGGTTCAATGTTGTTATATTCTTTATTGCATCTATTCCAATTTAATCTGCCAATGGAGGAGCTAAAAAAGTTTCGTCAATTTGGAAGTTTAACTCCTGGGCATCCAGAGTTTGGTGTAACTTCTGGAGTTGAAGTTACTACTGGGCCTTTGGGTCAAGGGTTTGCTAATGGAGTCGGCATGGCTTTGTCTGCAAAAATGTATCAAGCTAAATATCAAACAGATTTATTAGCTCATAATATTTATGGAATTGTGAGTGATGGTGATTTGATGGAAGGTGTAACGGCGGAAGCTGCTTCACTTGCTGGTCATTGGAAATTAGATAATCTGATTTATGTTTATGATGACAATGACATCTCCATTGGTGGACACACTGATATCTGTTTTACCGAAGATGTGCCGGCAAGGTTTCGTGCCTATGGCTGGAAGGTTTATGAGGTTGATGGGCATGATTTTGATCAATTACGAACTGCCTTAACAGCTGCTCGAGATCAAAAAGAGGCTCCGGCATTAATTTGTGCTCATACCAAGATTGGTTTTGGAAGTCCGAATAAAAACAATACTGCTGAGGTTCACGGTGCACCATTAGGAAGAGAAGAGTTGGAGCTTTCCAAAAAGAATCTGGGTTGGACACATGCCGAGGAATTTTTTGTTGATCCTGATGTTCGTGTTTTCTGTCAGCAAGTAATTGATCAAAATCAAAAAACAGCGGGAGCTTGGGAGCAGAGCTTTAAGGACTGGCAAAAGAGCAACGTTCAGCTAGCTACTAAATTACAAACTCAATTAAGTAAGGAAATCTCTGCTGAGTTAGAGAATGAACTTTTTGCGGAGCTTGGCAAGATTGAGAAGGATGCCACGCGCAATATTTCTGGAAAGGCGATTCAAGTGATTGCCAAGCATTTGCCTGGGTTTGCTGGAGGGTCAGCTGATCTAGAACCTTCCACTAAAACCTTAATTAAAGATTCAGGAGATGTTGAAGCGGGTAGTTTTGTTCATTCTAACTTACGCTACGGGGTTAGAGAACATGCCATGGGTTCAATTGCTAATGGTTTTGCATATAGCGGCGGATGGTTTCCTTACACGGCAACTTTTCTAGTATTCTCAGATTACATGAGACCGCCAATGCGTTTGGCGGCGCTTTCTCATCTACAATCATTGTTTATCTTTACGCATGATTCATTTTTTGTTGGGGAAGATGGCCCAACACATCAGCCGATTGAACATCTTTCTGTGCTTAGAGCTATCCCAAGGCTTGATGTTTATCGTCCCGCCGATGGTTTAGAAACAGCAGCCTGTTACATTTCTAGTTTGAAGCGCCAGAATCATCCAGCGGCTTTGTTGTTTACGCGTCAGGCAATTCCCGCATTGCAAAGAGAAGCAGGAGTTGGGCCGGCTGAAATAGCTAAGGGTGGTTATGTAGTTGCTAAATCAGAAGTTAGTGATTTAGTTTTAATTGCAAGTGGCTCGGAAGTTTCTTTGGCTCAAGAGTCCGCCAAGGCCTTAGAGGAAAATCAAGGTATTAAGGCACGCGTAGTTTCTATTCCTTGTTTAGAGATTTTCTTAGAGCAAGATTTAGCTTATCAAGAAAAAGTCATTCCAAACTCTGCTACTAAAGTCTTAATTGAAGCAGGAAGTTCTTGGGGCTGGGGAAATGTTCTTGGGAAAGACGTGGTTTATATTACTAAGGATTCCTATGGTGCCTCTGCGCCGGATAAGGTCTTAGCAAAAGAATTTGGTTTTAGTGTTGAGAATGTTGTGGCACAAGTTTTAAAGAAGATTAAAAAATAAACTTGATCTTAAACAAGCCTTACCAAATTAGTTTTCAAGATATTACTATCTTAATCTGTTTGCTGGGCTTGGTTTTCCTTAAGTTCCCATTTTTTGCAGATGATCCAGGTCTTGGATGGCATTTAAAGACGGGAGAGTTTGTCTCGCTTTACAAACAAATCCCCGCTAGTGATCCCTTTACTTTTTCAACATTTGGCAAGCCTTGGCTTGTTGACCAATGGTTTGCTGATTGGATTCTTTATCAATTCTTAAATATTGGCGATTGGCCATTACTGTATTTATTTACAGCCTTAGTAATAATCTATACTTTTCTTTATTTACCCTTTCGACGTTTAGTATCAGAATCAAATAGTCGATACTTATTCGCCTCGCTTCTTGTTTTGTTCTCTTTTTATTTATCCCAGATTCATTTTTTAATTCGTCCCGTCGTTTTTAGTTTCTTATCTTTTCAGATTATTCTGGGAGTGTTCGAAGTAATTGCCAAAAAACAATTTGCCAGCAAATTTGATTTTCTAAAGGTTGCCCTGATTGTTATCTTTTGGGTTAATACACATCCAAGTTTTTTATTAGTCTGGATTCTCTTTCTTTGTTTATTGATCGATCGATGTTGGGGAGAAAAGAATGGTCTTAGGTTATCTTTTAGTTTTTATCTTAAACTTTTCTGTTTGATCTTAGTCTCAACACTCCTTAATCCGAAACCTTTGGAGCTTTATTCTTCAATGTTAAGTCTAAGTGTTGGGCAGGCTGGAAATCCGATTTTTGAAGAGTGGCAGGCTCCCAAATGGCCGATGGTGGTAGTCATACTACTACCAATCCTGTTAATTGTTAGTACGTTTTTCTGGGGACAGAGGCGTTTAATAGCGAAGAATTTATGGTTAGTTTTGTTCACAATTATTCTCGGCTTGATGGCAATTAAAGCAGTGCGCTTTGTACCTTATTATGCGATGGCGATAGTGCCAGTTATTTATTTACTGTTGCCTAGTGTATTTTTACCTAAAGACAATCAACGCAGGCCGTATTCCATAACCTGGGAGATTATTGTCACAGCTTGGACTAGGCTTAATCAGCGAGAACAAGGAAGAAGTGCCGGGAGCATTGGTCTGCTAATTGCTTTTAGTCTGCTACTGGCTTCCTTTTTCTTTCAGAGGATTCCTGGATATCAAGGAGATTTAGGCCCTAGTAAAGAAGTGTTTCCCTATGCCGCAGTTAGCAGTATTTTGCAGAAGAGTGCTAGTCAGTCCGAGGTTCGTGTTCTAAATGACATAAACTTTGGAGGTTTTTTAATTGGTTGGGGTGGGAATAAAATTAGAGCTTTTGTTGATGATCGAGCTTCGCTACATGGGATTGAGCGATATCAGGAAATGTCAGCTTATCTGACCCCTCAAAAAATTAAAAAATATGCACTTCAGTATGGTGCTGATTATCTTTTATTAGAATATAATCAGCGCAATCAAACGCTGATCGACTATTTTAAATTATATCAAAAAGACAGTATAGTCTTGTTAACGCAGCAAGCAATTTTAATTGAGACAAAACTACTAGGGGATTTTTCGAAAGATGTCTAAGGATCATAAACTTTCTACTAAATATTCTGTTTTCTTTATTTTACTTTGTCTTTTGGGATCTTGGATTTCCTGGCAGACTGTAATTGTTCACTTTCAGACTAAAAATGGCTTAGCTGGCGCCGGCGGAGTTTGTAATATTAGCCAAGAGTTTAATTGTCAGGCAGTTGTTAATAGTAATTGGTCGACAATTGCAGGTTTGCCACTAGGAGCTTTTGGAATTGTATTTTACTTAAGTTTGATTTGCTTGCTTTTGCAATCCTACTACTCCAAATTTTGGTCGCAGCGTCAATTATTTATTCTTTATACTCCGGCTCTAATCCTTTCCGCGCTAGCTTCGATCTTCTTGTTTTGTATTTCTAAGTTTGTTGTTCAAGTTATTTGTCCTTTGTGCTTGATGTTGTATTTGGTTAGTTTCTTGCTGTTAATTTTAGTCATTGTTGTGATTAGGCAGAGTGAAGGTACAGTTCTCGCTGTTGTCTTTCGGGAATATCGTCAGCTGATTATTGATTTTAAGAATGCTTTAGTTCAAATCAAAATAGCAGCTCTGGGAGAATATTTACTTAGTCTGGGATTAATTGCTGTGACAATTCTGGGTATTATGGTTGCACTACGATTTTCAGAGTATAATTATAAGACTCAAGTAGTTTCTTGGCCGGTAAAAGAAAAATTGGCAATTGATCTGAAATTGGAGCCAGGGATAAATTCTGATTATTATTTTGGAGATCTTACAGCTCCAATTCAGATTGTGGAGTTCGCTGATTTTCAATGTCCCTTTTGTAGAATGCTTGGCAGTCAAGTTAAAGATTGGCTAAGTGGCTATCAAGGCAAATATTATTTTGTCTATCTAAACTATCCACTCGATCAATCTTGTAATCCCGATATGAAACGTCCTCTCCATCAGGTAGCTTGCTACCTAGCTGAACTTAGTCGTTGCGCTGGTGAGCAAGGGAAATTTTGGGAGGCCTACTATTATTTGGTCCGACTAGATGAGGAGTCTTTTCAGGGTGGGGTGCGCGAAGGGGAAGAGCAAATCTTACAGAAACTTCTGCCGTTTGCTGGATTAGAAGAGTCCGCCGTTAGATCTTGTTTGGATTCAGGGCGCCAAATAGTTAATATTCAAGAGGACATTCAGCGCGCTCGAATGCACCAAGTAACGGGAACACCAGCACTTTTTATTAATGGTCAAAAAGTTAGTAATATCTCGGAAAGAACCATTCATAATATTATGGATAAAATTTTAGAAAAATGATTAATGCGTGAAATTTTTCTAAATTCCGAAGTTGATCGCATTTACGTTTCTATTGTTCATTATAATTCCTTAACGGCGCATAATCCAACTATCATTCGTAAGTCACTAGAGGCTCTGCTCTTACAAAGTGAATTCACTCTTGGTAAAAATTTGTTTATTCGAATTTGTGATAATGGATCAACAGATCAAACTGCTAATTTTTTACAAGATTTGGTTGCCGGACGAGATATTTACTTTCAAAACAATCCCGAAAATTTAGGATTCTCAGGGGCTCACAATCAAAGTGTTTATAAGTTCTTAAACTCTAATTGTAATTATTTATTAATTCTTAATCCTGATTTAGTTTTGGACCCTAAGGCTATTTCTGAATTACTTGCTGGATTAAAAGCAAATCCACAAGCAGGGATTGCTGGCGCCAAGCTTTATCGCGGGGATGATAATTTAAATTTAGTTTCACCTCTGACTTTAGATTCTGCGGGAATGATCCTAACTAATAATTTACGACATCTAGATCGTGGCTCTGATCAGCCAGATCTGGGACAGTTTGATTTGCCAGAATTTGTTTTTGGGATCACTGGTGCCTGTCAGTTAATTAAGAAGGCTGCTGTTCAGAAATTATTATTACCAGTTAATCCCTATCAAAACTGCCTCTATCAGATTTATCCGCAACTTCAAGCTGGCCTGGCTGAGCGCTATGAGTTATTTGATGAATCTTTTTTTGCCTATCGTGAAGATGCTGATTTATGCTGGCGAGCTAATAACCAAGGCATAAAATCATTCTATCAACCAAGGGCTACCGGCATTCATCGTCGGGTAGTCTTACCAACTAATCGTAAAAAGTTATCCTCTGATTTAAATTATCTCGGTGTGCGTAATCGATTTCTTTTACAGATTAATAATTATTCCTTTGGCAAGAAACCTCAAGCGCTACTTCCCGGTATTGTTTTTCGAAATTTGCTAGTGATTGTTGCCAGTCTTACAGTGGAAAGAACATCTTGGCGAGCATTCTTAGATCTTCGCAAGCTATTTTTGCGCGCCTATAAAAATAGAAAAGTTCTTTTGGGGAGGTTAGTAAATGAATAAATTTGAAAATATTAGAGTGTTGATTACAGGAGCTTCTTCTGGAATTGGAGCAGAGTTTGCTAAGCAATTGGCAAAACTTGGGGCTAGCTTATTGTTAGTAGCACGGCGCGAGGACTTATTGCTTAAACTACAAGCTGAATTAATAGCAGCTGGAGCAAAAAAGGTAGAATATCTAGTTGCCGATTTAACTAATCCTACAGATTTAGCAAATCTGGTTACAAGAATTAATATAGAGCAGATTGACTTACTAATTAATAATGCCGGTAAGGGATCTTTTGGTTATTTTGAAACTCTAGCACTAGGTGATGAGTTAAATCAGATTAATCTTAATATTGTTGCGCCAGTTACTTTAGCGCATGCAGTTATTCCTCAAATGAAAGCTCGTAAATTTGGTGCAATTATTTCGGTATCTTCGATTGCTGCTTTTCAACCACTACCATTAATGGCTACCTATGCTGCAACTAAATCATTTAATTTTATGCATGCTATTGCTCTTAGGGAAGAGCTGCGGCCTTTTGGAGTTAAAGTTTTAACTTTATGTCCTGGACCAACAGCTACAGAATTTGGGGGAGTTGCTCGAGTACCTGGTACAATTAGTGGTATTGCCCGGGATGATGTGCAGATGGTTGTCAGTAAAACTCTACGAGCGCTTGCTGGCAACTCCGCTTTTGTAGTTACTGGCACAAGATCTTTTTGGATGTCTTTGATGTCTAGGTTACTTCCAAAGTCTCTTACAAGTAGGCTTGTAGCAAATGGGCTTAGAAAGACTTTAGCTCAAGCTAATTTGCCATAGAAAGATAGAATTTTTTAATGTAAACCAACGTTCTATTTTAGCTTCTTGCTAAAAAGAACTAAAAATTAAGTGTTAAGTATCCGAAGATCTAGCTGAATGACTAAAGAATTTTCAGCCCTACAAAGTTATGAATTTCAGCCAGATACTGTTCTGAAGGGCCGATTCTTGGTGAAGCAAAAAATTGCCACAGGTGGAATGGGAAATGTTTTTCTTTGCCAAGACTTAGCCGTAGGAATTCCTGTCGCGATTAAAATTTTACATCGTGTATTTCAAAACGATCTTGAGTACCTAAAAAGATTTAGCCAGGAAGTCGCCATCGCTTCACAGATTGAACATCCTAATGTTGTTAAGATTTTTGAACTCTTTCAGTCTACCGATCTAGTCTTTTTCTCCATGGAATATGTTTATGGTGAGTCATTAGATTTGCGCCTTAGAAGGAGTGATTACTCCACGCAAGAGATTTCACGATTGATTATAGAAATAGCAGATGGCTTAAATGCGATCCATAAGCATAGTTTAATTCATCGGGATTTAAAGCCTGGAAATATTATGTGTCAACCAGATCGTTCACATAAGATTATTGATTTTGGTGTTAGCAAATCTCCGACTTCTAAGTTGACGAAAAAAAATGTGCGCGTTGGTTCGATCTCGTATATTGCTCCAGAAATTTGGTTAGGTAAAAAAGCTGGACCATATTCTGATTTATATAGCTTGGGATGTCTGTTGTATGAAGTAGTAAATGGGCACGTACCTTTTCTTTCTGAGAATCCTTTAGAATTAATGAAGCAGCATTGCTCATTGCCCGTACCAGAATTTAAAAACGAAGTATCTCCCTGGATCCATGAGATCATCTTAAAATTATTAGCTAAAAATCCCATTGAAAGGCCAACTACAGAGGAGTTAATTGGACTTGTGCGAGCTAATAATCTGGAAAGCCAAAGTATTCAGATTTTTGATTCTAATCATGATGCGCGCACAGTGCGGAGCGGTCAGTCAATGATTACAGTTGTGGATGGTTGGCAGGCGAATAAAGGGACTTTTGGCGCAGGTAGTTCTAAGCCGAAGGATCAAGATCCTTTAAGAACTCAGCGGCAACTAGTCCTTTCGTTAAAGGCAACTAGGCCTGCTCATTTAGAAAAAACATTTAATAAGCTCGAACAAAATCGTCGCGGGAAAACCTTAGTCTTAAAACTTCCGATGAATTCTGCCTTGATTTTTAATTTTGAATTACCATCTAAAGATTTTTTATTCCTTGGTATCTTTTTAGGTTCGCTCAACTTATTTGATTGGTATTTAACTCATCAGGGAGTTAGTACTTTTGGCTTAATGGCGGAGGGAAACGATTTCTTAAAGAGTATGATGATTAAGTTTGGCCCCAAAGAAGCATTACTATATGCCAAAGGAACAACAATTTTCATCGTCTTTTTATTAACGATTATGGCTCGTAAATCCAAGATGGTTAAAGATCTTGTTGGTTTCTTATCCTTAGTCTATTTAACTGCCGCTATTATTCCGTGGATTTATATACTTTATTATAAGTAGCACGATAAATTTTAAATAATCTTGTTGTGGTAAGGTGTGAGTTCTAATTAGAGCTTGGGGCCGAGTAGTGTAGAGTATTTTTCAAGTTGCTTTCTTTGGTTCTTAATTAGCGTACTTAACTGTCGTTGTTGCTCTTTTACTGCCAGTGGTCCTGTGCTTCCCATAACTTTTCGCCTTTTGATAATATTTTTAGGATCAATATAGGCATATAAATCGGCAGTAAATTTTTGTGAAAACTTTCGATACTCAGCAAGTGGTAGATCTAAAAGATATTTTTTTTGTTTAATTGCCAAAGGCACTAATTGCCCAACAATCTGATGAGCATCTCGAAAGCTTAGGCCCTTAGTCGTTAGGTAGTCAGCTAGGTCCGTGGCGTTGGAGTAATCTGCATAGACTTCCTTGGAAATTTTTGTAGAGTTAAATTTTGTTTTTCGGAGTAATTGATTGATTAAAACTAATGATTGATTCCAGGTTTTTACTGAGTCGAAAAGCGGTTCTTTGTCTTCTTGTAGATCTTTGAAATATGTCTGTGAAAGTCCTTTTAGGATGGTTAACAATCTAATCAGGTTACCATTAATTCGCCCAGACTTGCCTCGCACCAGTTCCAGTAAATCAGGATTTTTCTTTTGAGGCATCATGGAGCTTGTTTGGCAAAACTCATCGGGTAATTCTACAAAGGAAAACTCTTGAGAGGCCCAAAGAATTAATTCTTCGCTTAGTCCTGAGAGATGCGTGAAACTAATAGCTGCTGCTGATAAGTATTCCAGTAAATGATCCCGGTCACTAACGCTATCCATGCTGTTAGCTGTTGGGCTACTAAAATTTAAAAGTCTTGCAGTGTATTCTCGATCGATTGCTAGCCCACTGCCAGCAAGCGCTCCGGCACCTAATGGACAACGGTTGAGTCTCTCCCAGCTGGATAATAATCGCTCCAGGTCGCGATTGAATTTCCAAGCATAGGCTAGAAGATAATGGCTAAGTAGTACTGGTTGAGCGCGTTGTAAGTGAGTGTAGCCAGGAATCATTTGATCGGCAGCCTGCGTAGCTATTGTAGCCAGAGTTTCGATTAGTTGAAGCAAGTTGTTGGCAGTTGTAACTAATTGGCGCCGTAAGTAGAGTCGAATATCAAGGGCTACTTGGTCATTTCGACTACGACCTGTATGAAGCTTGCCAGCTACTGCTCCAATTTTTTTATGGAGCAAGTCTTCGATGTTCATGTGCACATCTTCTAGTGACTCAGAGAATTTTAGTTTGCCTTGTTGAAATTCTTTTTGTAGATGCTTTAAACCTTTAATTATTTTTTGACCTTCACTTGGACTAACTAGTTTACTTTTAATTAACATTTGGCAGTGGGCAATAGACCCGAGGAGATCATCCTCCGCTAATTCTTGATCAAAACTAATTGAAGCATTGAAGGAATCAAAAAGTTGAGATGTTTTTTCTCTTAGCCGACTGTTTCTTAAAACCATATCTGATCTTATTTCAAAGTTTCTTTTTGATTCCAATAATTCTGAAGTCGTAAAACATTGATGTCAATAAAACCTCGAGCAAGAGTTTGATCGTATCCCCCTGCTTCATGCATGCTAGCAATTTTTTCAGAATATAAGCTATTTGGAGAATAACGACCAATCACGGTGATATTTCCTTTGTAGAGACTTAAGCGGACAAAGCCATTAACCGCCCCTTGTGAATTATCAATGTCTTTCTGCATCAACTCACGTTCTGGGGAGACCCAATATCCAGAGTAAACACGTTCTGCTAAGTCGATTGAGGTATGTAAATTGCGACGAATAACCTCACGATCAAGGCACAGCGCCTCTAAATCCTGATGAGCAGTAAATAAGATTGTTCCAGCAGGAGTTTCGTACACTCCCCGTGACTTCATCCCGACATAGCGGCTTTCCACTAAGTCAATTCGACCAATTCCATTGTTTGCGCCAATTTCATTTAGTTTTTGAAAGATTGCTAGCGGTTCATTAATTGATTCACCGTATTCAATTTTTTCAGCAATGCCCATCTCGGTTGTAGCAAAGCTTTTAATTAATTTTAACTTAATGGGATTACCTGCTTTAAACTCCAACTCTAAATATGAGTCTTGATCTGGAGATTCCTGAGGAGATTTGGTCATCTCAAACATTGAAGGGCGTGGAATGGCCATTGGATCTTCTAACATCCCCGCTTCGTAGCTGATGTGTAACATATTATCATCAGTACTCCATGGTTCTTTTTTAGTTTGCTTAACAGGGATATTGTGATCTTCCGCATATTTTAAAAGATCATCACGACCTTTAAATTTCTCTAAGAATTCCGAATCCTTCCAAGGAGCAAAGATTTGAGCTTTGGGCATCATCGTTCGGTAAATAAATTCAAAACGAATTTGATCATTACCTTTGCCAGTAGCGCCATGTGCTAAGATGTTGGCGTTATATTTCTTAGCAATGGCAACTTGACCAAGAGCAGTTACTGGCCTGGCTAGCGCTGTCCCCAAAAGATATCGTCCCTCATATTTAAGGTTGGCTCGAATAGCAGGTTGAATATAATTAAGTAGAAAGTCTTCCCGTAAATCGACAATTTCTACCGCTTCGGCACCTAGTAAAAGTGCTTTTTCACGAGCAGCCTCGAAATCACATTTCTGACCTAGATCGGCCATATAGGCGATTACCTGACAGTTTTTTTCGTGGATCAGATATTTTAAGATAATTGAGGTATCTAGACCACCAGAATAGGCTAGGACTACTTTTTGAGACATGTTTAAATTGTAATTAAAAATTGGAATCAGCATACTTGATTTTTAGTTTTTTAAAAACTAAAAAATGTTTCTTTAATAAACGGGATGCTGACTTTCTTGCTGATAGTTGCTAATCTGGCTCAGCTAGTTTGCTACTAGATGTCTAATTTTGAAATTTACTAGAAGATGGATCATAAACAATTAGTTGGGCAACATGTCGCAAGATTTCTTATGAACGATCAATTAGTAGGCGTTGGTACTGGTTCAACTGTGAGTTATGCAATTGAAGCCATGGCCAAACGCATTGCAACAGAGAAATTGCAGGTATCCTTTGTTTCTACTTCTTTTCAGACCTCCCTGCACTTATCGAGTCTAGGGCTGACTGTTTTAGATATCAGCAATGTGAATCATTTAGATTGGGGCTTTGATGGTGCAGATGCTGTTGACTCTGAGCGGAATGCAATTAAAGGTAAGGGTGGAGCAATGCTTCGTGAGAAAATTATGGCAGTAAGATGCCAAGAATATTATCTAATCATCGATCAGTCTAAGCTGTGTCCCAATATTGTGAAACACTGCCCTGTACCTGTAGAGATTCTCCCCGATGCCTTGGTGACAGTTGAAGCTAAGTTAAAGTCAATGCCAATTGCCAACCTTGATTTAAGAATGTCGGCGAATATTCATGGCCCCGTAGTTACTGAAAAGGGAAATTTTATTATTGATGTTGATTTCCTGGAGTTTAGTCCTAGTCTTGAAGGTGATCTAAAGAAGATAGTTGGCGTAGTTGAAACTGGTTTGTTCTTGAATTATGCTACCAAAGTATTTGTGGCCGAAGGACTGACAGTTCGTGAATTTTAGAGTGCTATTTATTAATTTGTAGGCACTTACAAGCCATATAAAAATTTTATATTCAACATTAAACATGAGCAATACAAGAATCGAAAAAGATACGATGGGTGAAATGTCTGTTCCCGTAGAGGCGCTCTATGGAGCTTCCACGCAACGGGCAGTTCTAAATTTCCCAATTAGCGGGCTTCGCTTTTCCAGGGCAATGATTAAAGCATTGGGGGCAATTAAGCTTTCTGCTGCTAAGGCAAATCTAGAGCTTGGAGCATTAGATGCGAAATTATTTGATCCAATTGCCAGTGCCTGTGAAGAAGTCATTGCTGGTAAACTTGATCAGCATTTCGTAGTAGATATTTTCCAAACTGGCTCAGGTACTTCCACCAACATGAATGCCAACGAGGTGATTGCAAATCGTGCTGGGCAAATTGCTGGAAGTAAGATTCATCCCAATGACCACGTGAATATGGCGCAATCCTCTAACGATGTAATTCCAACAGCCATTCACGTATCTTGTGCTATGGCAATTAACGAAGAATTAATTCCTGCCCTAGAGTATTTAAAAAAACATTTAGATCTGAAAGCTGTTGAGTTTAAGGATATTTTAAAGTCCGGACGAACTCACTTGCAGGATGCTACTCCAATTACTCTTGGTCAAGAGTTCTCCGGCTACGTAACGCAAGTTGGTAATGGTGTTGCTCGAATTAAACGTTCACTGGTTTCGTTAAATGAATTAGCACTTGGTGGTACTGCTGTTGGAACTGGATTAAACACAGATCGCCAATTTCCTGCTTTAGCAATTAAGAAATTATCTGAATTATTAAAAATAGATTTTGTAGAAGCACCAAACCACTTTGAAGCCCAGGGGGCGCGCGATGCTGTGGTTGAAATGAGTGGGCAGTTAAGAACTGTTGCCTGTTCTTTAATGAAGATTGCTGAAGATCTACGGTGGTTAGCTAGTGGCCCGCGCTGTGGACTCGGTGAATTAAATCTTCCAGAAATACAACCAGGTTCCAGCATTATGCCAGCAAAGGTTAATCCTGTTATTTGTGAATCGGTAATGATGGTTGCGACGCAAGTGATTGGCAATGATACCGCAATTGCGTTAGCTGGTCAGCGTGGAAATTTTGAGCTTAATGTAATGCTTCCTGTTATTGCTTATAATTTAGATCAATCCGTTAGCCTTTTAGCTAGCGTTTCCAGGAATTTTGTAGATAAATGTATTCAGGGAATTACTGCTAATCCTGAAGTTTGTCTAAAGTATGCCGAATCTAGTTTGGCAACTTGTACTTCACTAGCTCCAATTATTGGTTATGATCAAGCAGCCGCGGTTGCTAAGTTAGCTCATAAAAAGAACCTAACTGTTCGGGAAGCCGCCTTAGAATTAAAAGTCTTACCAGAGGTAGAACTAAATCAAGCTCTTAATTTAATGGCGATGACTAAGCCAGCTTAGTTTTTGCTGATAAGTTAGGTGGAAGGATTTGCTTCCTATCTAATGAAATTGACTCTTGCTCATCTCCGGGACTGTTTTGCTTTCAGTATTAATAAATTTCTTAAGGCTACGACTAATAATTTTTGTTTTATCTTGGTGGTTGCCAGATCGACGATCGATTTCTTGAGATAAAACTTTCGCAAAAAATAGTCGACGATTGGGAGCAATCTTTGGTGAGAGATGCCAAACTAAAGCTGAGGGTATCGCAATTAGCAGAACTCCAGTGGAGGCCATATAAAAAGTTGCTCCACTGTAAGCAAGTTGTAGTCCAAAGATAACAGCGAGCAGTAGCCCTAGAAGTGATAATAAATAGTAAGGAGTTTGAAGATTAGATCGTTGAATACAAAGTTTCTCATCGCCGATACTAAAGTCTAGTAGATCTTCTAAATAACTTTCTAAAACTTCATTGGGGATAAATGCTAAATTAGTTTGTAGGCAGTTAGGTGTCTTATTAATTAGAAAGTTGTAGAAGGGGATTTGGGATTCCAATTCGAGAAGACTTTTCCCTATTAAAGTGTAATGTTGTTTAAGGTTGCCTGATTTTGATAGATCCATTCTTGGTTTATATCAAAATACACCAAAATTGTTTAGTACTCTTATTTCTTATTATTACTTGGTCGTCTAACAGGCACAGGTACGGGAACTTTCGGTGGAAGAAAGAAATCCGCTAAGATATCAAGTATATATTCCCAGACTTTATTCATTATTTCTTACCATCGACTGCTTAAATCAAGTTCTTAAGTTTTTAGATGAAAAAACACTGAAATAGCTTCAATTAATAGTTGAACCAGTAAAATTAAATTTGCGGTTCAACTATCTGGTTGTTAAAGTTGCATGGCCAGGACTTTAGTAATCTTAAGCCAAGATCCTCAAAATTCTTAGTGAGTATTAGTGTGTTTTGTAAAATACCATGGAGCAACGCGATTTTTTCCTCTGCGCGGCATTGCCTTGATGGTATTGCTGACAAAAGTAGGATCTAAGTCTAATTCCTTGCAGGTCCAAGCAAAGCTAAATGGGGCTAATGGCTCAGCATCATTGTCATTTTCAGTATTTTTTTCTGAACCAAAAAGCCATTCTTCGGCTTGTTTTAAGTCTTTCTGATCGTTACCGACATAATCAAGGATTGCTCTTTCTAACATCGACATCAAAAGGTTTCTTTCCGGGGTTCCGTAAGGGCTGGGCTCTGAATTAAGTGGGCTATTATAATCAAAATCAATCATTCTGTTACTTTTACTCATTATTATCTCCTAATACCTGTGCAATTAAGTACTAGCCTTATTTGCCAGTGCAAAACCTGAAGACTAAGACAAACTTGACTGAATAGTTAATGGTCAGTCTTCTGTTTGTTTTAGTCTTCTATGACAAAAACTTAGTGTCATATTAGGGAGACGAGGGGCTTGGAATGTTTATTCAACTAATTCTAAAACTTTATGGGAAAGTTGATTGATTTCAATTAGATAACGAAAAGCTTGGTATTCTGTGACTAGTTCATCATCATTATTATTACTGATTGCTAATTGTGGAAAGTTCTCTAGTACTCCAGCGATTTCTTGGAAAAGTTCTGGATTAGTCTTACTTAGTGCTTGCAGTTTTTCTTTGTCGATTTTCTTAGCAAGTTTCTGAAGTTGATAGATTTCTCCTAGGCCAATTCTATATAGTTTTTGTAGGAAATAAGTTTCGTATATTTGGAGAATATTATTGTGAAAGTGATTTACAACAACCTCAAGTCCAATGTTAATCGCGCCGGTTACTTGTTCCGCGCAAAAATTAATTTGTTCAAAATCATCTAATGGTAGTCTCCAGCGAACCATAGCTGAGTTGATAAGCATTGTTAGTTCGGCATCTAATTCTGAAGTGTCGCCTTTTAGACCCCATAGCTGAGTTAGTGGTTGTAAATCTGAAGCTTCAAAGGCTGGTGTTGGTAGATTCTTTGGATTAAAGTTTTGAATAAACTTCTTGCTTGTATCGGGAGATTGTTTGCTATCAAATTTTAGCGGAGTGTTTAGTTCCATTGCTCTTTCCCAGCTTGGAAAACCTTCGGATTCTAATCTTTTTTGTTTTTCTTGAAAGGAATCTTCTTCTAGCTGGCTGACAGTCGCAATGCTTGGTACGCTAATTAGTTGATAAAAAATTCGTGGATCTAGATCGAAGATCATTGCTAAGAAGCGGTTTAATAAGAAGTTCCGATGATGATCTGGTATTTTGACATTGACCCAAGTGTATCCCAGGTCGGGAGTAAAATAATCACCAGCCGGAGGTTCGTCTGTTGGTTCTTCGTTGACATGAAAATTAACGTATTTTCCTAGTAGAAAAGCCACGATTTTTAAGTCCGAGGCACTAAGGATTTTTTCTAAGATTTCTATGTCCGGAGTATCCCCGGCACAGTCAGGTAGCTCTAGCCAATGCCAGAAATTTTCCTCATTAAAACTATCAGCATTCCAGCAATCCAAATCAAGGAAAAGCTGGCATTGCTCTACGGTACATAGTTCTAATAGTTCAAAACATTCGCTTAGGCCGTTTTGTTTAATTGTTAGGTAAAGCGCTTGAGCGGGAAGCTGTTTAACATAGAGCTCAGGAGAATCAGACTGAAATATTTTTTTCAGTAAATTCTTCTGGTTATAGTGACTCTTAAATGCAATGTCATGTTTAAAGTTCATGTAGTCACTATTTATATTGTTTTTGCGGTACAAAATCGAAGATCCTCCATAGCCTTAGCGAAGGAGGACTGGAGACCAGTATTTGTACTCGCCGTAAATTTAATATTTTTTGGATAAGATTTTTGAAATTTACGATACAATTAGTCTTAGCTAATGACTTACTCATTTTTCTTAGAAACTTTTGGTGTAAAAATTACAAAAATTTGCTTACCTGGCTTTGGAGATTGCGAATCAATATCAGCAATATCTTCCAAGGCAATAGCTACTTCTTTAAATTTTTCAATTCCACGATCCATAAAAGCAATTTCTCGACCTTTAAAGAGCATCGAGAATTTAACCTTATCGCCTTTTTCTAAAAAGCCTCGGGCGCGTTCAACTTTAGTTTTGAAATCACCTTTGTCTGTAGTGTAGCGAATGCGAAGTTCTTTGATGACGACTTCCGAGCGTTTCTTTTTAGAGTCTGCTTCTTTCTTTTGTTCGCGGTATTTAAACTTACCGTAGTCCATGATCTTGCAAACTGGAGGTGCAGCTTTTGGCGCGACTTCTACTAAATCTAGTCCTAGGCTTTCGGCACGATCTAGTGCTTCTCGTGTTGAAATAATGCCTAGCTGCTCACCGCTTTCGGATATTACTCTAACTTGGGGAACTTTAATGCGGTGGTTGATACGATGTTGGTCGTTGGTAACAGTAGCCGGATTGAATCTCGGCCGGTAATTTGAACTCAAATAGGATCTCCAAAAAAAGCTAGTTTCAGATACGAATTTTGCACTTAAGATGAGAATATTAAGAGCGGAAAATCTGAAATTGCCATAAAATTAAAGCAAGAAAATAGGATGAAATTCTTGCGCAATTGGCTTCTATTTTTACAGCACTTGGAAATTAATTCAAGTGCCGAAACTACATTTGCTAAGATTCTAGGGTTTGATTGCTATAATTGAGTGATTTTGAGAGGCAGACCCGCAGTTTTTTAGTGATTACCAATCTAAAAGTTGCTAATACTGCACTATGTATGTCACTCCAGACCTAGGTTTAGTTCAGGGTACTTTGTCATTGCTAGATGCAGAATCCTTTAATACTGGGCGTAAACTTACCAAAGTATCGCTGGATCTTGGTGTGCTTATCTCAAAATCTAAGGATTCTAAGCTCCAGCCGACACGCGCTACATTTGAAGATGCTTTTCCTCAACTCCTTACCGGGCTTTCTGAAAAATTTCGTTATTATCCCGAACAAGCCTTTGCGATTAGTCGAATTTTAGCAGATTCCACCAATAAGTTTTTATTAAATGACACCGGAGGAGGCAAGACAGCAATTGCCTTAGCTTGTGCTCAAAACGTAATCGCTAGCGGTGGGCGAGTCTTGTTTTTAAGTCGCAAGCGACACCTAGTTAATCAGATTTGTAAGGATGCGCTCGATTATACAAATTTAACTTCAGCTGAGATTGCTAATTTAAATGGAATGACTCCTGAGAAGCGAAGTAAAGCCTATGCTGATAGTAAGCATAAATTATTTTTAACTACGGCTGAAACTGGACGCAATGATCTTGCTAGTAAAGTAAATCAGGGTCGGGTTGATCCCTTATCTTTTGACTTGATAATTTTTGATGAGGCTCACACCATGGATCAGGGTGAGCGTAAGAATAGGAAAGGGCAAGATGCTTATAATCTAATTTTTGCAAATTCCAGAAAGCTACCACAGGTGCTTTTAATGTCTGCGTCGATTCTCGATCTTAGTGCCGAAAAAAAATCAGCAGAAGATTTGATTTTTGGTATTCAGACTTTTTTAAAGCGGGCGCAAATTGCTGAAGTAATCAAAATTGAATTACCAGGTGTGCCAGTTGTAAGTAAAAATATTTTTTGTCCTTTGAAAGAAGCTTTTGAAATCCTAGTTTCTAAGTTAGATCGACAAATTGATTATTATACAGAACGCCTAGCTAAGGATTATCAAGAGAAAATTTTGCTGGCAATCCAAGGCTTAAGTCCAAGTCAGCGTTTTCAATTTGAAGATTTGGATTCCGAGCAAGAGTACTTTCAGAAGATTACAAAAACTTGCCCACCATATTTCCAGCGTGGTCGGCACGCGTCTTTCTTGTCCAGCCTGAATGAATTGGATTCCAAACGAGACTTTCCAGTTTCACTTTTTGATACCTATTTAAGATATCAAACTTATAATGAAGCCATTCGGCTACGCGAGTATTTAACTTCCTACGGAGGGTATGCTTATTTGCAGTACATGGGGTCTTTGATTTGGGATCAACGCTCGGAGCAGAAATTTGGCGCCCATCGTTGGAACTTAGTTTCGCGACTATGTTTTGATGAGGAACATAGTGCCTTTCGTGAAGTCTTTGATCAGTTAGCCCAAGGCACTCCATTTCAAACTCTGCTGACTAAGGACGACTTGTCATGCTTAGATCCTGAGCTGAAATATAATCGAGAAAGTAAGTCGAGGTTTGTTGTCATGGCGCGCGAGGCCTATCTAGCAACAGGTAATAATCAGATTTTAAATCGAGGATATTTTGACCATCCTAAAATTGGAAAACTATTAGAAACTGTTCAGGATTATTTTGAATTGCCTGAGCAAGGAAAAAAAATGTTGGTTTGTACGGACTTAGTAGAACATGTCTTTTTTCTTAAGCAGTTATTAGTAGAGAGATTAGCTCTTTCCTCTAGCGCAGTTACAACTGCTGTCGGAAGCGGTCAACATTCAACTAAGCTTGGCAAGGATAGTCTTGCAAATATTCTTGCTTTTCAAGATCCAGCTGGCCCATCAATCCTAGTTGCCACAGTGCCATTAATTGCCTTGGGTACAGATGTCAAAGGGGCTCGTGGGATTCTTAGTTTTCGTCCTCAAGATAAGCCAGTGACTGTGCAACAGTTAGAAGGGCGAGTGCGCCGGCAACTTGATTTTAACAAGATGAGCCCTAATGACTATGGATATTTCTATACACTCTATTCCCGATTTGATTCTGCAAAAGTTAAGATCTTAGAAGCTAGACAAAGATTACAAAAAGAAATCTTGGCGGCATTATCATTGTAAGAATAGAAGCAAAAAAAGCTCCTAACTTAAAGGCATTTTTTTGCCGCCATTTAAGTATAGATATTTATTACCATGGGCGTTTTCAGCATTTAGTATAGCTCTTGAGCATCAATGCAAATTTGTCCTTGATACTTTCCTTTGGTAGAAATTCGGACACTCCCAATAACTGTGAGTTGGATTTTATTTGCCTGATCGCTAGTAAGCATTTCGCCGATTTTAGGTTTTATTAAATCCATCGGGATAAAGACATCAGTTTCATAATTTAGCAGACTATTTTGCTGTTCTAAGACTCGAAGTCTCCAGATATCTAAATCTTTTAATTTTTTAGCCTCGAGAACTTTTAAATTATTAAGGATAAATAATGGTTTAGGGAAACCATTCCCAAAGGGTGCTAGGGTTGACATGCATCGAATAAATTCTGGCGTCAGTTGTGCTAGGCTTAAAGGCAGAGCGACAGATTCTAAATTGCTAGGAGTTATTTGCTGCTTGGTGCATTCTTCCTGAAATCTTTCTTGAAAAATTGCTAAGGAATTAGCCTTAATCGTAAGTCCAGCCGCCATGGAATGACCACCGAATTTAATGATTACTTCAGGATTAGTTTTTTTGATGGTCGCTAAAATTTCTACTAAATTAATTCCTTTGACGCTTCTTCCTGAGCCTTGTCCTGCTTGACAAAAAACAATCGCTGGGCATTGATAGATTTGGCTTACTTTGCTTGCTAGCAATCCTAATACGCCTTTTCGAAAACCCTCTTCTTTTGTCCCACTAACAGCAATCCCTGGAGGAAGGCTCTCCCTGGAGTTTAGTTTTTTAATCAGTGTACGAGTAGCCAAGCTTTGAATTCCCTTGCGGATATTATTAATTTTAATCAAAGTCTCAATCCCCGCTTTACGAATAGTGGGATTTTTTTCAAAAAAGATTTTGGTGACTAGTAGTGGATCGGCAATTCGACCTTGGGCATTAATTACTGGAGAAATATAATAGCCAATGATGTCGGAAACTTGGTAAATTATTTCTTCTTTCTCAAATTTTTCTAAGCTGGGAGTCAGATTAATTTTTTGACCAAAGACTTCTTTGATAAATGGGTCTTGCGAAGTGAGTAGGTTTTTAATCCCAAGTGCTGTAATCGCTCTATTGCCGGGAGTGTTGAGTGGTGCGACATCACCAATTGTGGCAATCAAAGCCAAAATGGAACAGAGGTTTAAATCGATTTTAATATTTTCTTGCAGTGCTTGTTGCAAGCCATAAGCAAATAAATAGGTTATTCCTCCTGTGGCAAATGGTTCAGAGAGGTAAGGTTTGAAGTTATCACAAGGGTTTACAAAGATTGTTTCTTGGCGCGGGGAGTCTTGGGATAAAAGATGATGATCTAGGGTTATGCTATTTCTAATTTGGCCTAGCTCACGTTTATTACTTGTACCCATATCTAAACAAAATAAAAGGCCATCATGCTTGTGGAGTTCTGTTAATAGTAATATTTTCCAAGCTGTCTGTTGAGTAGCTTGAAAAAAAGGGTCGTCCTCTGCTTGTACTGCTAAATGTTTAGCAAAAGATTCGGAGAAGTTTTTTTTAACAAAAATTAGAATTTCATCTGAGGATAAGTTGTCTTTCGTAAAAAAAGTTTCGATTAGAATCTTTTCTTCTGCAAGTTGTTGATTAAAGAAGCTTTGAGCATCCGAAGTTATTCTTGAATTAAGACCATAGCCTTCTGTTTCACGAACTGGAGTAGTGTAAATATATTTCAGGTTTAAAGCTTTGCAAGCTAAAATAATTTGCAGCGCAGAAGTGATGCCATCAGTGTCATAGTCCGAAGCAATTGCAATTGGTCGTCCCCATTCAGCAAATTTACAAAAAGTTTTAATTGCTTTTGGTAAGTTTTTCATTTCGAGGTATCTCTCGAGTGGGACTTCTTCGGGGCGTAATAATTCTCTAGTTTCGTTAGACATCAAAGGGTGACCTTGAGAACGCAGATAACGACTAAGAATGTCGGTAGGAGAGCAGCTCGGTGATTGCGCATGGATCATAATGACATCCTATCGCTTCCTGAGACACTAAGCTAACTGAATGATTTAGCTGGGGTTTTGATTATTTACAGACATTCAGCTAAAAATGAGTTGGTCGGACGTTTTATAAATTAGGAAATAATGATTTTTTCATTTTCAACATATTGGTATCTCTACCTAACATTCTTTCTGTTAATTTTTGCCCTACTTTATGTCGACTTAGTTTTCCTTAACAAAAAAGACTCCGTGATGTCCATGAAAAAAGCTGGAATCTTAACAGCTTTTTGGGTTTCTTTAGCATTGGTTTTTGGAGCTGCTGTTTATTTCTTCGTTCTTTGGCAACAAGATACTTATACGATTGGGAGTAATATTATCCCGTCAGCTGTTTTTGCTAAAACCATTTTCTTTGATTTTGTCACAGCCTATTTAGTGGAAGAGGTGTTATCTGTTGATAATATGTTTGTCTTTATCCTCTTATTTTCCTTCTTTAAAATAGAGAGTAGGTATCAACATCGTGTATTATTTTATGGGATACTTGGAGCAATTGTTTTTCGAGCAATTTTTATTTTACTGGCCGCCTATCTGATACACTTCACATGGATTCTCTGGTTCTTTGGAGCTTTTTTATTTTGGACTGGGATTAAGGTCTTAACTACCAATGAGGATCATAGTCCTACGGAAAGTCCAATTATTAAGTTACTTCAAAAATATCTGCCTTTAACGAAAGAACTTCATGGGGATAGTTTTTTTATTAAGCAAAATGATAAATGGTTGGCTACTCCATTATTTTTAGCACTGTGTGCTGTAGAGTTATCTGATTTAACTTTTGCTGTTGATTCTATTCCAGCTGTAGTGGCCATAACTAAAGAGCCGTTTATTATGTATAGCTCCAATATCTTTGCTATTTTGGGGCTCCGTTCCATGTATTTCTTATTAGCAGGACTGATGCCAATGTTTCATTACTTTAAGTACGGATTGGGAACCATTCTAATTTTCATTGCAATCAAGATGACCTTGATTCACTATTTTGCCCCTGGCTTTCCAAGTTATGTTTCCTTGATTGTTATTATAGTGATTTTAGTAAGTAGTCTTGTGGCATCTTTGGTTTTTCCTAAAACTGAAAAATCTTTGTAGCGGACTAGGCCAAGCGCGAGCTCGCTTGGCCTAGGTTTACTCTCTGGATTATTTTTTAAGACTGTCGGCATTCTTAATCAATTCTAACATCTCCCGACGGTAGCCTTCTTTGTCTGCTCCCAAGTTCTTCTCGGCTAATTTTAAAACATCAACATAAGTGTAGTCTCCTAGGAATTGGCTATGTCGAAGAAGCGCGGCAAAGTAACTAGTCGCTGCGATAAAATTAAAATCAGTACTTGGTTCTTTTTCTGATTTGACAATCGGAAAAGTAAGTAACTCTGATTTATCTCCAGTTGGAGCTTTGAAGCGGACTTTTAAGAATGCTAATTCCTCACTTAGGTCCTTTTTAGCAATCAAGGCTTCTTTCGATTTAGGCTGATAGCGATATTCTAAATTTAGTTTTTCTGCCAGGGCTGTGCCAGTTAAAACAACTTCGTACAGTGCTGTCACTGTATGACTTGACCCAATTTCTCCAGCATCAACTTGATCGTTATTAAAATCTTCCTTTTGAAGAAGGCGATTATCATATCCAATCAAGCGATAATGGGAGACGTGTTCTGGGTTAAATTCAATTTGTAGTTTTACATCTTTTGCCACCACTTCAATGGTTCCAAACAAGTCTTGTTCGAAAACTTTTCGGGCTTCACCAAAGCTATCAATATAAAAATAATTTCCATTACCTTTATTTGCCAATTGTTCCATCATGCCTTCGTTATAGTTGCCTGTTCCAAAGCCAATCGTAGTAAGCGTAATGTTACTTTTTCTTTTTTCGGAAATTAGATTTACTAATTCTTCCGTACTAGTTGTCCCCACATTAAAGTCACCATCAGTAGCAAGGATTACACGATTTACTCCATTAGGGATGTAATATTTACTAGCTAAT
Organism: bacterium; assembly: GCA_031385045.1. Lineage (GTDB taxonomy): Bacteria > Bdellovibrionota_C > UBA2361 > UBA2361 > CALJRW01 > JANNBC01. The sequence continues at coordinate 52,669 of JANNBC010000010.1, forward strand.
TGATAAGCTTCTTCAATCCCCGCACTGCCATAAGTACTACCGCCTGAAGATAGTCCTTCAATCGCTTTTAGAATCTGATCTTTCTCGTTAATGCTAGTGCCTGCTAGCAGTGTACCTGCAGAGCCAGCATAGGTTACAATCGAGACTTTGTCCGTCGGTCTCATTTTATTAGTTAATAGTGTTAGTGACTGTTTAACTAAGCCAAGTTTATCATCTGCTTGCATTGAACCAGAAACGTCAATTAAAAAAACTAAATGCCAAGGTTTTTCTTCAATACGCGCGTCTTTTGCTTTTATCCCTAGTTTTAGTAAGAATTTTTCTTTCTCAAGTGGGGATGGGGCGAATTCATAATTTAAACTAAATGGTTTTTCGTATTGAGCTGGATAGTCATACTTAAAGTAATTAATAAATTCTTCCGCGCGGATTGAATCTGTTGGGGGCATTTGTCCCATTCGTAAGAAGCGGCGAGTATTAGTGTAACTTCCAGTGTCAACATCAATGCTAAAAGTGGAGATCGCCTCTTGGTGCACAGCGATTATTGGATTTTCAGTATACTTTGTGTATCTTTCACTGGAGCTAGTCTGTGCCAGTTGATCGTAAGCACCAGCTAGTAGGCCTCCTGATACTTCAGCAATAGCTTGGCTTGGAACTGGAGCATTCGCTAGATCGGACCGTTCTTTTCTTAAACCTTTTAGATCGTCTTTGTTAGCTGAGATTGAGGCCAGAGCTTGTTTTGTTCCTTCAAGTTTTATTTCTAACTCTTCTTGTGGCGCATTCGCTCCATCAAGTGGAGCAATTTTGTTTGCTTCTTTTGGCTTGTTACTACCGAGATCAAGCTCTTGGCTTAGCTTAGCACGTGGCACTTCTGGAGATAGCATTCTTGATTCAGTCTCCATAGATTTTTTCTGCTCATCAAATGCTTTAGTTTCATTTTTTGCAACGCGATTTAAATCGTCTTGTTTGTGATTATTTGACGTTGAGAATGAAGCTTGTTTTGTTATGACTTCTGGATTTTCTTGATAGATTTTTAATGTGAGTAAGAGCATTGCGGTTGTTGCCACTCCGCTAAAAATTATCTTTTGGGATTTTGTGAATTGCATAATTAATCTCCTAATAAAGGTATGTTGGTATTCATTGTGAATACTTTCCATAACTTTGACCGAGAAGTTACTATTTAGTTCGAAATTTTTTTGATTAATATTATTTTCAAGATTAATTAATTCTTGATAAGCTTGAAACTTTTTTGAGAGTTCTGGATTGGCTTTAATGATCGCTAATAATTCCTTGCTTTCTTCGGAGCCCAGACGACCTTCGACTAAATCAATAAACTTGTTAGTTATTTCGTGCTTCATTTTATTTTTCTCCTCGGGTCATTGGTCGTTCCATACACTCAACTAGTAAAAGTCGAGCGCGATTAATACGAGATCTTACTGTGCCAATTGGCACTCCACTTAGTTCAGCTACAAATTCATAGCTTTGGCCATCAAGCGCCACTAATACTAGTGCTTCCCTAAATTTATCTTTAAGTTTTGACAGGCAGCTATAGAGTTTGCCAAATAACTCTCGATCTAAGGCGATGTCTTCCGGAGATTTTAAATGCTGGATCTCTATTTGGTTTCGACCAGTTTCTGCTGAGCGTTGATTCTTAAACTCCTTGGAGTGGAAGTAGGCATTAGTGACATTTAAGGCAATTCGAATTAGCCACGTAGAAAACTTAGATTCAAATCGAAAAGAGCGAATGCCTCGAAAGGCCTTGATGAAAGTTTCTTGAGCTAAATCTTCGGCGATGTCATGTTTTAGGCCCTGCTTGGAAATTATTCGATAGATTAAGTTTTGATGAAGACTGATTAAATGCCGATATTCCTCAGTCTCGCCACTTTGAACTTTCTTAATTAGTTGATTTTCGTCCATGGTATCTGAATTAAACTGGATATACTAAAACCCATTGGGTTTTTCCTAACAGCTTTGTATTTTTGGTAATTTTCAATGTCGCTTAGTATATTTCTAGCTTTACTTGATTGCTTAGATAGTAACAACTTGGAAAAGTTCGAAAAATTATTCGATATTTTTTACGGGGTACTGTGAGTAGAATCCACCGTAGCAGTTTAAGGTTAGCATGTATGCATATTTATGAGACTATTAGTAGTTTCGTAAGGTTTAGAAGTATCTCCTGTAAAATCAATAAATTATCCTAATAAATAGATATTAGACATAGAGTGTCTAGCTAGCGCCTGATTCTAAATCTAATTATTTAATTGGATCAATTTTATAAAATGGATGGACTGTAAGGAAGAAGTTTAAACAGCCAATTAAGATAAAGACCAGAACTCTAGTGGTTTTTGTTTTCTTATTGTTGTTTGCAGTTATAACTTAACAGCGGGGGTACATGTTTAACTATAGATCAATTAGAAGTTTTTTTTTGACACTGATCAGCCTTACATTATTTTCTGTAAGTAGCGTTTTTGCACAGCAGAGTTATGACCCGGCAAATGTTTCGCAGAAAATACCTGCTGCAAATAGTTATAACTATTCAACGTCGATTTCACAAAGATATAGCTCGTTTCAGCTGACCTTCGGGACAGTTCGTCCGATAGTAGCGCATCGCCCAAATGCTTTAAACTTAGCACTTTTCGGATATAGACTGGCTACAGATGCTCCTTCTGTGAGAAAGCCGTTTAGTTCACTTCCTGGGCATTTAAGTCTTACTAACACTTTTGCTCAGACTGCACCAAATTACACAGTGAATACTTTAGTTACTTTTGATCCTCGCAAATTGGCTACAGGTACTTACTATTTCTACTTTACCTATGGCACACAGGAAGGGGATGAAGAGAATTATATTTATCAAATAAAGATTACCACTTAGTTATATTATTAAACTTTTGTGACTAATTTATCCTATATCCTAGTCGATATTAAATAAGGTTCATTCATAGCTACATAGGCAAGCAATTAGTCTTCTCGAAATCTAAGACTCAATTACTACTAAGTTTTGTATAGTGTCAGTGTTTTTTGTTCGCTTTGCGAACATCTATTGAGCACTATAGTGTGTGGATGCGTAGAATCCACCGTCGCCACGAGGGTGGTAGGGTTATTAAGTTTTTGTGTGGCTATGGTGGATATAGTGTTAATGTTTTTTGTTCGCTTTGCGAACATCTATTGAACACTATAAATTGAGTGTGTTAATAACAGTGGGATGAAAACACGTCTTACGCTTCCAATTTATTCCTTAACCCTATTATTAAGCGCTTTTTTAATTTTTTCGCTGCAGCCGCTCTTTAGTAAAATGATTTTGCCACTTTTGGGGGGTAGTTCGTCTGTTTGGAATACTGCCATGGTTTTCTTTCAGGCAGTGCTTTTAATGGGTTATGGGTATGCTCATTTAACAACAACTTACTTAAAACCTAAGCAACAGGTGTTGTTGCACATTTTATTATTAATACTCTTTACTATTTTTTTACCCTTAACTGTTGGGGTTAATCCCCAGCCCTCGGCAACCCAACCAATGCTTTGGCAATTAGGTTTAATGTTCTCAGCAATCGGCGGGCCGTTTTTTATTCTTTCCTCAAGCGCACCACTGCTTCAAAAATGGTTTGCCGCAAGTAATCATAAAAGATCGGCAAATCCATACTTTTTATATGCAGTGAGTAATGTCGGCAGTATGGGTTCTTTGCTGGCCTATCCTTTTTTATTAGAGCCTTTAACTACTCTAACTCAGCAAAGACACCTTTGGACTTTTGGTTATGTCAGTTTAATTATTTTAACAATTTTTGCTGCTAGTTTTTTTTGGAAGAGTAATAGTCAGTTAGTAGTAAATGTGAATGTAGGTTCGAAGCCAACGGTAATACAAGTTATCAGTTGGGTTGGTTATTCTTTTATACCATCTAGTTTGATGTTGGGTTTTACAACATTAATCACTACCGATTTAGCTTCGGCCCCCTTGTTTTGGGTTGTGCCACTGACAATTTATTTAGGGACTTTTATTATCGCTTTTTCAGAGAAGAAATTAATTAGTGATGACTTTTTGAGACGCTTGGCGGTCTATGCACTTTCATTTGTGGTGTTGTTCTTTATAACAAACTTAGATCTACCTAAGCTCTTTATGGTTGCTGTGTATTTAATAATATTTTTTATTACTGCCCAGTATTGTCATTCGCGTTTGGCAGCTAGATCTCCTAGTTTAAAATATTTAACAACATATTATTTCTATATTTCACTTGGTGGTGTTTTAGGTGGAATTTTTAATGCTCTGATTGCACCTAATTTATTTGTAATTCCAGCAGAGCTTTGCTTGCCATTAATTGCTATTGTCTGGAGTTTGTTAACAAAGGAAGACTGGAAGAAGTTTAATTCCTTGAAGATTGGATTAAGAATTGCTTTGTTATTAGTTGCCCCAGTATTCTGTGGCTATGCCTTCTGTTCTACGGATCTTAGTATTCGTTTAGCTAGTGGGTTCCTGATTCTATTTTTTTTAACATTTGCCACAAGGTATTTGGTTGTTTTTGCTTGGACAATTTTCCTATCCTTAATTTTATTTCCACCAATTGGCTGGAGCTTTAATCAAAGCGTCATTTTTCGTGCTCGTAATTATTTTGGTATTTTAACAGTTAAAGATTTACCAGCAATTAGATCTTTTACTCATGGCATCACTTTGCATGGGGCTCAGCCAAAGCTAGCGCAATTTAGGTTATCACCAATTACTTATTATAGCTCTTCTGGGCCAATCGGGGATGTCTTTCGTTCCTTGGAGCAAAGTGCACTGCCTCAGCAAATTGGAGTTCTTGGCTTAGGTGTGGGAAGTGTTGCTTGCTATCAAAAGCCAGAACGGAGTTTTGATTTTTATGAGATAGATCCTGAGGTAATTAACATTGCCGAAGATCCAAATTATTTTACTTACCTTAAAGATTGTGGCAGCCCTTATAAAATATTTTTAGGTGATGCCCGGCTCAAGATTGTGGAGGCCGATTCTCGGAAGTATGATCTAATCTTAGTTGATGCTTTTAGCTCAGATAATATCCCAGTCCATATTATGACCAAAGAAGCATTTCAACTCTATCTTGAAAAATTAAAGGATGATGGACTTATTGCTATGAATATTTCTAATCGTTATCTAGATCTGAGACCTGTGCTTGCAAGTATTGCTAAGGAGCTGGGCTTAGAGATGCGGATTAAGATAGATCGTAAAGATCTCCCTTTGGATCCAGGAATTCCTTATCATAAGAGTATCTACGTAGTCTTTACTAAGTCAGCAGAACGAATGGCAAAATTTACACCATATTTACAATGGAAACCTTATCAAGGTGATTTGCCACTCGCATGGACAGATGATTATGCCAATATTTTAGGAGCGTTTGGGCAGGTTCACTAAGCTTTACTGTGTAAATCTTGGATTAAGGTTTTTGCTAAAGCTATGGTTTCTGGTCGTAGCTCTGGTACCGCGATACTCTCCCAAAGTGTTCCTTTGCGGAGTGGGCCAATAGTATAAAGATTCGTTACATTTTCTCTGGCGCCAAGAATTCGTCCAACATGATCTGTCTTAAATCCTAATTTGAGATCATCAATTTGAGCGTAGCCAGAATTTAAGATGCTAGCGATTAGTGGTGATGTTTGAGTAGAAAGACTTTGTGAGCCACTGCAATTCATAATTTGATCAGTAATGAGTGAGGTATTATTTTTAAATTTAATAATTGCTTGGCTCTGATCTTTGGTGCTAGTAATTTCTAAAATCCGACCTCGCTTAATGATTAGACGACCATCTGATTTTAAAGTTTCTAAGGTGTTAGCAAGTGTTGGTGCTAGTCGATGTCGAGCAACGTCCCAGTAGGGGCGAAGGTGGCGAATAAATTGTTTTTGAAGAGTGAGATCCCAAGCTTGCCAAGTCTCTTGAGTAATCGGCCTTAAACTATCAATAACAGATCTCCAGTCATTTGTTCCAATCTGTTGCTTAAAGTGTCTTAGCATTAATAGTGGTGAGCATACTGGCCCATCCCAGTTCATCGGGTGTTGGTTCAGATCGTGGGACATCGGTGTTAGGCCTCTTCTTGAGACTAAGGTAATTTCTCCTTGGTAATTCTGATTAAAGAGTTCCCAGACGATATCTACTGCAGTTAGCCCGGTCCCAATAATTGTGATCTGTTTGTTTTTTAAAAGTGACTGAATTACTCCAGGCTTCCAGGGATCGTTTTGAATGAAATGCTTAGCCGGATTTGAATTAAAGGAGCTTGGTGGAAAGTTGCCTAGCGCTAAAACTACTAGCTTGCAGTGCAGAGTTTTTGAGGCAAGTTTAACATCCCAAATATTTTGATTTTTGCTAATTGCTAAAGCTTCTCCTTCAATCAGGTGAGTACCAGCTAGTTGAGACTCGGCAGTAATTTTTTGAAGATAAATTAAATAATCTTGGCGACGTGCAAAGGCCTGATCTTGTAGGGGGCAATTTTGGTCTTTAACGAATTTTGAAAAATTTTCTGAGTCGTCGACTAGTGCTGACATTTTCCAGTGAGGCACATTTAAAACAGCGCTACTTGTTGCTTGGCTATAGGCCAGGCCACCTAAGTGTTTCGCAGGATGAATAATTCCAACTTTCATATTGGGTGCCAAGGTTTTTACGTGGTAACTTAAAAGTATTCCAGAAAATCCTCCGCCAATTATGATTAAATCAAATATTTCCATGGTTCAGCCTAAGCTAAGATCGTTTCTTCCGCACCGTATACTTGCATATTTTTTAGTGGTGGAGAATATAAATGTAATGTAACTAAGCGCTCTGGCTCTGTGTTTGCGACTAAATGCACATCATCATCAATTGAAGAGACGACAGAATGCTTGGGAATAGTTTCCGATATCCTTGGAATATATTTACCACAGTTTGTTTTAGTAAATTTAATTTCTAAGCCTTGGCCTTCTAGGACCTTAATGCAGCAAACAGATCCCTGATGGTCGTGAATTCGACTAGCTTGTCCAGGCTTCCAAGTAAGGACTAGCAACTCCATGTTTTTGCCTAGGAAGAGTCGATTGCGACTGTAGTGTGTCTCGTTTTCTTCAGCAAAGATTGAATAGTCTTTTGGGGAAATGGAGGTGTCATTTAAAAAGTGATATGCTTCGTCCATGCTTAGTGGCCCTAGCTCATCACGGGCAACTAGGTGAAGAATTAGTCTGGAGAGAGATGGGATTGAATCGAGCGGTCTGTCATTCACTTCAGTCTGCTGGGATAAAAAATTAATCATGACTAACTTAGTATTATTTATTTTTACTTTCGTCAAGATAGTAAAATTTATTGATTGAATCAATTTCTCAATCTTTTAAGTAATCGATTAGTTTTTATTAATAACTAAAGCAGGTCAGCAATTGTCTTTTTTTCAAGAATCTCAGCTAGTTGATTGCGGATATCTTTAAATACCTTGAGTGCTTTCTTATTTTTTTCTAGGGGGGTACTGACATAGTGAAACTTACTTACGGAGCTAGATGGCGCTAGCATTTCATCGAAAATTCTAATAATTTCTGCTAGGGTAATAGTATTTGCTGGTCTAGCTAGCAGGAAGCCTCCTCCACGGCCAAGAACAGATGTAAGAATTTTATTTTTTTTTAGTTCGGAAAAAATTTGTTGTAAGAAAAAAGCTGAAGTACCGGAATACTCGGCTAGTTGAGTAACAGAGCAGGAATGATTGATGCGTGCTAGTTCAGTTAAGGCAATAATTGCATATTCGGATTTAAAAGATAATCTCATCGAAGGTTATATATACAAAAATTAAAACTTAATTTAATTTACTTAAAAATACGCTTAACTACTAGGCTTAATTTTTGTTTTTGAAGTTATACTAAGCGACATTGAAAATTACCAAAAATATAAAGGCGTTTAGTATATTAAATGCAAAGCACTTGAAGCGACCCTTGGGGTCGCTAAGGTACTCAGCCTTATTTTATAAGGCTGAGTACTAGGGAAGACGAATATACTAAAACCCAAAACACTGAAAAATCTATTAGATTTTTCCAAGCTGTTAGTAAAAAACCAATGGGTTTTAGTATATCTTCTTTTCCCAAATAGCTTTAGTTAATAGTTCCTATAAATACTACTAGTTAAGTTTTTGAGAAACATTATATCGTGAGCTTAATTATTACTGATGCTTTGATTCCAGTAGAAATCCAAAAACTTAATAGAGTGGTGTACTTGGCTAGTTTTCATAGTCATTTAGAGGTAGTGTTTTGGCAACATGGCCAGAACTCAAAAATAGTTGCTGGCCAAACGTTCTTATTATATGTTGATTTATCTATATCTAATGCTTTTTGATGAGTTATGGCAAAGCCTAAATTAATTATTTTACATCGCAGTTTATATGCTGATTTAAAGCCTACCTACTGTTTTTAGTTAGCCTGATTGCTGCGATTTATTTTACCGCAATTTATCCGCTTGGCATGCAACCGCTAACGCTTTTTGGAATGACTTTGGAGTTTTCAGTCTTTTCTTTAATTTCTCTTTTTTGTTTTATCGCTTTAGTTCAAAAGGTTTTAAATTCCAAATACTATATCGGGGATAGTTATGTTCGTTCAGTTCATGGACGTTTATCCTTCCAAAGAAAAGATATTCGAATTGATTTTGTTAATATCAAGGGGATTGAAATTAACGCCAGTCTCTATGATCGAATATTTAACATTGGTACAGTACTGATTGGGAGTAGTACTGGTGGAGGAATTTATGTTAGCTTTGAAAAAGTTAAAAACCCTGGGCGCATTCGTAATCTAATAGAATCTCAGATGCAACAAAGAATTAATCAATCCTCTTAGTTTTAATTCTAGAGGATAGTGTCAGTAATAACTTCTTTTTTCACTTGGATTGCTTCTTTGAAGATGTAGGTAGCGACTGGTAAGCATAAGACTAGCCCCCAGATTCCAAAGAGCTTGCCACTAACGGTCAATAATATTAATACGACAATTGTATTCAGTCGCAAGTGATGACCAAAGATCCGCGGGTTAATAACATAGGCTTCTAGTAAGTGGATAATCCAAATTAAGGCAATTGTTAAGAGCATTGTTGGGAAACCGCCCGATTCCAAGGCTAATAAGCAGATTGGTACCGAGCTTAAAAATACTCCAGCAATTGGGATGAAGCTACAGAAGAAAACAATCAAAGAGATAAACGCGATTTCTCCGCGAATGTTAATAATCCAAATTCCGATTGCCGTCATTAGAGTATTGAGAATAGCAATGAAGAATTGAGCTTGAAAAGCTTTTCCAAGAGTTTTCCCAAAGCTATAGATACTATTAGAAACTTCCTCGTAAACAAACCTTAGCTTGGTTTGACGTAAAGAACGTGTGCCTTGGGTTAGTTTTGGTAAGTCCAGTACAATTAAGAATGAGAAAAGTAGTGATAGTAAAAACGAAGAACTAATTGCTAGAAGGACTGAGCCAATATTCTTCGCTGCATCCAATGACTTTTTTAAAGAGTTCCCCGGATTCTCTTCGCCGACACCAATTAATGGTTGTAGAAAACTTGCTAAGGTTGAATGTTTGAAGTCCCAATCTGTTTGTTCTGGATCTATCTGCTGAACGTCAGGTAGGAGTTCTGCAAAGATTGGATAGGTGTTTTTTATTCTGACTAACTCTGCGTCTAAGGTTTTGGCATAGGTTGAAAAGTTATTCACAAAGCCAATCGCCTGTTCTTTCACGTTTGGAAAGAACAGTGCTCCAACCATTACAATTAATGATAGAAAAACAATTCCCACTACTGTCACTCTAATCGGGCGATTACTAATCCAGGGCTTTAGACGATCAACAGCATGGGACTGGATATAAGCAAATATAAACGTTAGGAACATTAATAAGAAAAACGAGCGTAGTAAGAATACAATACCAAACAGTCCTCCCCAAACAGTTAGTCGGGATAGAAAAGAAAGAATTAGTTCTGTTTTATTTGTTTTGCTAATGTTTGTTCGTTCCATAATATCTTACATTGAAGCATAATATTTTTAATTACAAAAGGTATGCTGTTAGTAAAAAAATCATACTTATAGTAGTACTGCAATTCTATGCAAAATAGTTACGATCAACTTATTTACAATAGTTATCCCCGTCCCGAGACGCATCCGGCGCATTTAGCCACGATTGCCGAGCTTCTGGGTCTTACTGCTCCAGCCTTAAAGGCGATGCGTATTTTAGAGTTAGGTGCTGGAACTGGTGGTAATTTAATACCTTTAGCGGAGCGTTTTCCTGAAAGCTATTTCTTAGGAATAGATTTATCAGCGAAGCAAGTGGCCTTTGGTCAGAAGCAGATTACGGCTTTAGGTTTAAATAATATTGAACTTCGAGAACAGAGTATTTTAGATTTCCCAGAAGACGCTGGTGCTTTTGATTATATTATTTGTCATGGTGTTTTTTCTTGGGTTGCTACCGAGGTTCAAGATAAGATTTTAGAAATATTTTCTAAGCATTTAACAACTGAGGGATTGGGCTACCTTAGCTATAATACGCTTCCTGGTTGGCGCATTAATGGTGCTGCTCGTGAAATGATGCAATATCATGTCAGTGAAATTGAAACTCCAGAGGAGCAGGTTCAGCAAGCTAAAGCCTTAGTTCAGTTCTTAGCAAATAGCCAAGTGCTCCCAGATTCGCCATATGCGCAATTTTTGCAACAATTATCTGCCGAGCTAAAAGATGTACCACCTTATTATTTATTTCATGAGTATTTAGAAGCTGAGAATCAAGCTTTCTATTTCCATGAGTTTATTTCTAAATTGGACGCTACCCAATTAGCTTATGTTGGAGATGCTCATTTTGCTTTGATGTCCTTAGTCGATTTACCAGAAGTAACTCAGCAGATTTTAACTGGCTTGGATGATCGTTTAAAGCTAGAGCAATACTTAGATTTTATTCGTAACCGTAAGTTGCGGGAGAGTATTATTTGTCATGCAGGCCGGGAGATTCAGTCGCCCGTTTCTTTGGGGCGCATTAAGCAATTATATTGTTCGGCAGATTTAACAATGGTTGAGTCGCTTTTTACAGAGGAGGTGACAGTTTTTAATTCTGAAAATGGTGGTGAGTTAAGTACGGCGAACCCAGTTACAATTGCAGCTTTAAAAACTTTAAGTGCCATCTGGCCAGAACAACTAAGATTGGATTTGCTAACTCAAAAGGCAGTTGCAGAAGTTGCTATTTTTATACCTAGTGCTGAGTTACCAGCACTGACTGGGCAGTTCCAAGAAGAAATGTTTTATTACTATTCTGGAAATCTTCTAGATTTTAGATCTACTGAGTTTCTTGCTACTCGCCAGATTGACGGCTCTCCCAAGGCTACGCCACTTGCTCGCTATCAGGCTGTTAGGCAGGGTAATGTAACTTCCTTGCGTCACAAATCCGTTAACTTAGAATCAATTACACGACAGATTTTAACTCTCTTAGATGGCACTCGAGATCGGACCGCAATTTTAGCTGAATTAATTAAATTGCGAGCCAAGGGAGAACTGTTCTTATTTGCGGAAGGCAAGGATTCTGTTGACGAAGAATTTAAAAGTATCTTAGAAACAATTGTCGATCGAAGTTTAGTACTGCTTGCTAAGCATTCCTTTTTGCTGAAAGCCTAGCTTGTCGAGGTTACTTAATTCCTGACTTGACTAGAAAATCTATCGCGGGCTTAATTAATTGTTCGAAAGAATGCTTTAAGTCATCATCAAAAATTCCTGTCGTTAGTCGGTGTCTAAAGACATAAGGGGCTAAGAACTTAAAATCGTCCTCGGTTACATAGTCGCGATGATTGACGATTGCCCAGGCCAGTAATCCCTTTTGAAAAAGTAAGGCGGATCTAGTTGATAGTCCAAATTGAAAATTAGGATTATTTCTAGAGGCTTGCGTTACTTTAATGATTGCTTCTTGGATATTTGTACTTATTTTTACCTGAGCAAGTAATGAACGAAGTTTTAAGATCTCATTTCGAGTGCAAACAGGTGATAAGTTCTTAGCTTTTTCTTCAATTGAACTATGGACTGTGAGGATTTCTAGTTCCGTTTTTTGATCGACGTAGGTCATCGGCACTTTTAACAAGAAGCGATCTAGTTGAACTAAAGGAAGTGGGTAAGTACCAGCAAGGTCTAGGGGATTTTGTGTTCCAATAACAAAAAACAAATCATCTAAGCGGTAAGTTTGATTGTCAATTGTAACTTGTTTCTCCGCCATACATTCTAAAAATGCAGCTTGGACTTTTGGACCAGTTCGATTGATTTCGTCTGCTAAGACAATATGTGAAAATACTGGCCCCGCTTGAAATTTGAATTCCGCAGATTTAGGATCGAAAATATTAACACCAAGCACGTCTCCGGGAAGTAAATCGGGAGTAAATTGAATCCGCTTAAAAGAATGAAGACGGTCATTGCCAGTAGAGTCAATTAATTGACCTAAGGTTTTAGCTAGTGTTGTTTTACCAGAACCTGGATAGTCTTCTAGTAAAATATGCCCATCAGCAAATAGCGCGGCAAGCACCAGTTTGATAGTTTCTTCTTTGCCTTTGATGATGGAGGAAAGCTCGCTGACTAGTTTATTGCTTATTTCAAAGGCTTGTTCAAAGCCAAAAGTTTGATGATCATTCATATTCAGTAAATATTTCTTTAATTAAATTTTTGATCAAGGAAAGATTATCTTTGCCCTGAACTGTTGTTAAATAATTATTAGGCCCGCGAAGAGTAAGATACTCGGCCTCGCTATCTGAAGTGTAAGTTAATTTAAATTGAGTAGTTTTACCAGAAGCTAAATCAAAGTTAGTTTGTTCTAGGAGTTTAATTAATTCAGTTGGTAAGCCTTCGCTGTTAACAGGAAACTTTAAATTATTATTTAATATTCCTGCTGGTTGAGTTTTAAAAAGTTTTTCAATCAAGGCTGGCTGATTGGACTCAGGGCTTATCGGAATTAACTGAGCTAGGGCTTGAGCTTTGAGCGCTTGGTCGAATTCAATTTTTGGCTCATTAATAACTTGCTGTAGGATTTGTCGCGCTTCTTCTTTAGAACCTGTCTGCGCTAAGTTAAATGCTAGATAGGTTTGATAGTAGAATTTAGCATTAGGCCTAGTGTCAAGTTTTTCTTGCGCTGTAATTACACGGCGGGCAGTACTTTTCGGTAGATTTTGAAAATAGAATCCTAAGCTCGGATAATCTAAAAGACTATCGGTATGTCTGACATCAAGATCTTCAAATTTATTTAGTACGCTTAGTAATAGTAATTTAGCTTTGCGATTATACCAACTTGCCTGGATAGAATTTGTAAATATTTTTTTCCAAGTAGCTAGCTTATCTAAAAAAGTTTCTTGGGGAGTAGTTCTTAGTTGGTTATTGTACGCTAATAGGCTTTTAGAATAGTCGCTATAGATTGCCGATTGCAGGTCGGCGATATCTGTTCCAATGCTTCCAAACCATTGTTGATGTTCAATGGCATTTTGAAGGTGTGTGATGGCGGAAGCGGGATCTCCTTGGTAGTAGCGAATTCTTGCTAAAATTAATTCTAGTAGCGATTGATGCTCTTCGTTGTTTTTTAGAGGATATTGAGCAAAGCAGCTTTGAAAATTCTTTAAAGCAATTTCAGCGAGCTTCAGGCGTAATCCTTCGATATGGATCACCGCTAGATTTAAACTTGGTAAGATATGTTCGCAGCCATCTGGTAGTCGGACAGCACTCTCCCAGGAATTGGCGGCCTGGTCTTCTTTAAACAACTCCCGATATACTTCTCCCATGTTATTGAGTGGAGTTGCTGAGCGCCCATAGCTGCCTAATGATTTTTCAAAATCATAGGCTTTTAAGAGTGTTTGAATACCTTTTTCTTTTTCTCCGATTACAGAATAAAGAATCCCCAGAATATTAAGATTGTTTCCAATCGCCGAGCCAGCACGAATTCCATTTTTTGCTTCTTCAATTCCTTTCTCTGGTTGTTTTAATTTAAAATAGATCCATGCTCTACTAGATTGCAAATAAGGATCGCTATAGCCGTAGGATTCATATTCATTAAGATTATCCAAAGCTTGTTGATATAGATCTAAATTCTGTCTCACAGCACCAAGCTGCCTTAATATTTCAGAATGGAGTAATTGTTGTCGGTAATCGACGTAAGGAGGTTTGCCAAAATCCTCAAATAATATTTTTTCAGCTTTTTTAAAGTATTTTAAAGCTAGGCGATAATGACCCACATTGGTCATGTAATAATTTCCTAGCATGTTAAGTGCTAAGATTGAGCGAGGATCTTTTTTTAGAGCGACAGTTAGTTTGCTTCTTGCTGTAAGTGGTTGGTCGTAGATTAAAACTGAGGCCTCGCGAATTAATGTTTCCACAGACTTTTCTTGATCGTCACGATTGTCAGTTGTTGGATTCAGATCGAAAGGATCCCAGAATTCATTGTTACCATTTTGAGCGGAAGCAAATATTGGTAGGAGTAATAAAAAAATTAGAATTATTTTATTCACTTAGATTTAATTTGAAAAATTGAATTTGGATTTAGAATCACTAGTATTTTTTGTTTCCTATTTAATGAGTGATAGAAATCTTGCAGTAGCTTTTCCATTGATCGATTCTCAGGATTAGCTTTCGCGGCATAGATGATTTGATTTAAAACTTTAGCTAGTTCTTGATCGACAACAGGAAAAGAGTTTTGAATTCGAATTAAATAATCCAGTTTTGTTTCTCCCGATCTAATTGGATAGCCTAAGTCTTGAAGCATTAGGCATAAGGTACGGTAGATTTTTTTTAGCTTATCTTCTGAGTTGCCTGAAAGTTTCCAGCTAAGTAATAAATATATTTTAATGAGATAGAAGATTAGCAAAATTAGGGAAATGATTAGAAGCACCTTTTTGATTTGAAGATATCCCAATAGTGTTTCAAAGGTTTTCGATTCTTTTAATTCTGGGTCTAACAATTCATCGTTAATAATTTCTTCGTCGTTACCTAGTGAGTCAATTAAATTATCTAGTAGGCTTTGATCGACGGGAGTTTCTGCATGGCTCTCAACTTGTTTTGGTTGAGTGTCAAAGGGAACCCAGCCAATTGTATCAATGTAAACTTCAGCCCAAGCATGTCTGTCACTCATTCGCAGCAAGATATGACCATCCTTTGCTTGACTAAAGTCGGTCATATAGCCAGTCCCAATTCGACTGGGGATTCCTAAGGCGCGAAGTAAATAAACTGTGGCATGAGCAAAGTGCACGCAATAGCCACGAAGATCTCCAAATAGAAACTGGGCAGTTGGGTCCTGATCTTTAGTGGTCTCATGATTCGGAGTTAAGGTATAGATGGCATTGTTATTTAAATAATTAAGTATACTAAGAACCATATCTAAGCGATTGACGGCATTGGTAGTTAGTTTCTCAGCTAGTTCTTGGTAGCGAGGATCGGCATGCTTTTCTGTATAATGCTCCCAGGTTTTTGAGTCCCAATCTTTTGCCCCGAGTTGTAGTTCTTTAACTTGTTCCACATTGTAGGTCGGAGCTAAGGAAGTTACTTTATAGGCACCTTTGAAGTTATGATCTTTGTTTTGTAAGCGAAGTGGTCGGATTGTTTTTGGATAATCTAAACCAAAAGCGAGTTGGTGATCTCCCAGTAAATAAATTTTCTGAACTACTTCTTGGCGGGCACTAGCATTATCTAGTTCAACTTTTCTAACATATGTTTGATATGTTGAGGTGCGGGGAACATCTAGATCGTATTCTTGGTTTGCAAGTACTAACTCATTTTTTTTAAGCTGGGAGAGTGCTGACTCACGCAAGTACATCATTGGCGAATGAGGGTTTAGCAAATAGTCATTTTCTAATCGCACCAAAGCTGCTGGTTGATTAGAGCCTCCTAGGGCAGAATAAAAGTTTAGCGGGCTAACCCCAGATTCATTGGAGCTTCCAACTCCATTTTGAACAGCAATTTCGTATTTGCCTTGATGTACATTAAATACGGCATAGGTAATAAGCAGAAAAAAGCCAATGATCAAAGCAATGCTTCCGAGGTTAAAAAACTTAAAGCGTCGCTCTGTGCGAATTTGGTTAAAGACTAAGTTGGTTTCTTTTTTTTCAATGGAGAGGTTGCCTAGTAAAAATAGATAAGCAATTAATAAGCTGATTACAGCAAATCCAATCCCTGTAATGATACCTAGTGGTGGAGCGCTTAGTTGCCAAGCAAGGTCATTAACTATTTTAATTAAATCAAAGCGATAGTTTTGATGTAAAGAGAAGAAAGTTAAGCAGGCTACTAAGATTAGAAAAACTTCTGCCGTTGCGTAGCTTTTGATCCTTAAGATTAGGTAGGCTGACCAAAGATTAATGATAAAAATTAAAGCTAGAAGATCTAAATGAGTAAAGATATTAATAAATAAAAATAGGTTAGAACTTGGTGCTAAAAAATTTAGCAAGTAAAAGCAAAGTTGGTAGGCAATAATTGCTAGAATAGAGATAGTTCCTAATGCTAGTAGCTTCAAGCCTTTTTCTGCAAAGATAAATCCAAGCGAAACACCTAGTAAAGAGATTGGTATTACTAAGAATAGGCTGGTATCTAGATTGACAATCTGATTGGTGGCCAGGAGGATGACGCTAATTAGTAAGAAGCGTAGGGTAATTAGGAAAATTAACTTTTGATTAAACATATTTACTGATAATTTTATCTGCCCCAGCAATGTAAGAGATTTTAGATTTGTAAAATAGAAATTTATTCAAAGGAGATATTGGTATTATTGATTTTTTAGAAGTCATAATTAGCACTTTAACGTTTTTAGATTTGCAAAGTGCTAGTAATGCTTTGCTAATAGGGTTGTTTTCCATCATAAAAACAGCAATTTCTAGGCAACTATGATCTTTGCCCAGTAGCTGCGTAAATTTTATTTTATTCTTTTCCCAGCTTTGCGGTTCTGCTGACCAGATGTTTGCTAGCAGCAGATCTTTTGCTGCCTCTAAATCGTTTAATGCTGCTGGGTACTTGCCAGAAGAGTCAAAAATAAATTCTAAATCTTTCTTCTGGATTTGTTCTAAATAGTTTAGGCAATGACGAGCCAGTTCCGGTTCTTCTTTGCCCGCAAACAAAAAGACAAGAGACTTGCCTGCTGGCAGGGCTGTATCTTCCGGGTGACGGGCAATTAATTCTTGACTCCGAGCAAAAATCTTCCAGACTATTTTACTAATTCCGTCGCTTGGATGATATTTTTTTAAGTCGTAATAATCTCCTAGTTTTTTTTGTGGAATATTAATCCTGTCGCCCGCCGTTAAGCTGGAAAAAACTAATGGTAGTTCTGGTGTAAAGAGTCTCGGTGGTTCCACTCGAATGGCAGGATAGTCTTGTGGAGTTTGAGTACTAGTAATAGTTGCTAGGTTAAAAAGATCGCTTACTGTAAATTGTATATTTGCTAATTGCCAGTCGCCATGATGTGGAAAATTTACTTGATACTCAGTGCTAAGTTCTAATTCTTTTGTTTTTAAAACTAGTAGGGGCGGTGAAAATTTAGAATTTTGAAAATTAAGTTTGATTTTTACCTGACATAAGGGAAAGATTTGTAGATTTTTAATTTTTAACTCTAGATAGGCTGGTCGATCTAGGTATTGAGTGGCTGTCTTATTTTTTCTAGCTAATTGCAAGTCGAGTTTTCGTTTTAGGATTACAAAGTTTACGATGACGATAGTTGTAATAATTAGAACTAAACCAATCAATGAATAAGCAAAAATTGTTGCTAAGAGATCTGTTTTGGCAATTAGGCTTAGACAGTAGCCACTTGCTAAAAGTAAGATTAGGGCATTTAGAGTTAGCGGAAATAAACGACGGATATTTTTCATTGATAAGAGATATTATAATAAGTCCCAAAAGTAATTTCCGTTAGGAATTACTTTTGGAACTTATTATCCCCCAGAGGGATTATAAAATCATATAGTTATGACAAAAATCACTAAACTAACTTTTCATTATTCGGAAATTACTTTTTGTCATAACTATATAGGAGTTCTATTATTTCCGAAATAGAGACGTGAATGAGGAGTTCTTAATTTAAAGCCAGGTCTGGGTTTTTGACAACTTCTGCAAGCAGATTGATAAATTGTTTACGTGCCAGAGAGTCTGCCATCCACATGTGTGGACCATCAATTAACTTTTCTTGAACATTATAGACAAAAGCTGTTCGTTCAACCTCGTTCTTGGAGATTGTAAAATCATTTTTAGTGCCAACAACTGTAATTGGAACTCCACTAGCTTTTACTTGTTCTGGATTGATTGGCATCATTGCTTGAACATTTGCCAAGAAGCTCTCTGGGGAAAGCTTGCAACCTTTTGGTACGTTTTCTGGGGTAGTTGAGAAAAGGACTTTAGCAGCAACACGCTCATTTTTCATAGCAGTCGTGGCATTAAAAGTTATATTAGCTTTTATAAAATCCCAAGGGCTTTGTAGGGCGAAGCGCAGGTTCGCCATCAACATTCCAGCTGGTGGAACTGAGGCTAGTAAAGTAGCGGAAGCAATGTTTGCAGAACTTTTAGAGGCAAGATATTTTTGAACCAAATATCCGCCAAAGGAGTGACCTACTAGATGAATCTTAGTAATTCCGCTAGCCTCTAAGCTTTTAATTACAGTCTCAAGGTTTTTTAAATAGCGAGTTAAGGAGAAGTTAATCTTGGGGCTATTAAGAGAGGCCTCTGTCTTTGACTGATTATTATCCTTGCTTCTACCATGACCTTCTTGGCTAAACGCAAAGCTATTAATTCCTTGAGCCGCTAATTCTTTCATCGCTGGAAAATTCATTGTGGCAGTTGACCAGAATCCGGGAACAAATAAAACGGCAGTGTCTTTCTTGACCTCTGGGCCTAGAGCTTTGACTTGAATTACATGGAGTGCAGTTTTATTTTCGGTTTCAATAAAGCCGTGTGATGGTTCATAATTAAGTTTTCGAGATGGTGGAAGGGAGTCAGTTGTTAAATCGTAAAGTTTGGCTCCTAATCTGTTAGTGACTAATGGTTTTGCCTCTTTAGACACAACTGAGCCAACTGCATTGGCAGATGGTATTCTTAAAATGTCTTTTACTGTCGAGACCATTATCCCTTTATTCTTTAGATGTTCTATAGTAGACCGAAGATGCACCCTTAGATCTTACAAGGGAAATTTCGTACTTATTTAACTCATTCTTTAGCTAAATTTTGATTAATTTCGATAAAAACTCCTTCCAGCACTGTTTTGTAGATTGGCATGTGCATTTCTATCCAAATTATGACTATGCTCGAGCTATTGGAGCTGTTTTTAGTAAGCTTAAAGAGTATCGTAAGCAAGTTGCCGTAGAAAGTGGGGCGCTAGCAATTTTAGTTCTAACGGAACGGGACGATTGTACTTTTTATGGAGACTTAGCCAGTTATTTCATAGACTTAGGCCCTGCTTTTAAAATAAGCAAATTAGATCTTGGTGTGTTGATCTATAATGCCGAAGATTCGCTAGTAATTTTCCCTGGTCGGCAGATTAATACTAAGGAGCGAGTGGAGTTACTAAGTCTAGGTAGTGATCACTTGATTCCCTCAGGCTTAGATTTAGCAACTACCCTGCAAAAAATCATTGCTGGTTCGGGGCTTCCCGTCATTAATTGGGCACCTGGGAAATGGTTATTCACTAGAGGTCGTTTGATTAAAAAGTTAATCCTAAATTCTAAGGGTAATCTATTTCTTTGTGATACCAGCCTTCGTCCTAAATACTTTCCTAGACCAAGCTTAATGCGCTTAGCCGAGTCTAGGGGCATTCCTGTGATTAATGGTTCTGATCCCTTGCCCCATGAAGATGAGCAGGGGCTAATCTTTTCATACCTTGCCTATTATCAGGTGGAGTTTAATCTAGCAGAGCCCTTAGAAAGTTTTAAAAAATTAATTATCCAAAAACCTCAGCAACTCTTAGGTGCGAGGTCCTCACTTTGGCAATTATTTCAAAGACTAAAACGTTATAAATCTAAAAGTTAAATCTTATGCTTGAATCTCAGCGTTCGTTTAAATCTGATAATTATTCTGGAATTCACCCCGAGGTTTTACAGGCGATAGTTGAAGCTAATCAAGGGCATGCCACTGCCTATGCCGAAGACTCTCTAAGTATTGAGGTCAAGGCTTTAATCCAAAAAATATTTCAGAAGCCTTGTGAGGTAGTTTATGTGCTAAATGGCACTGGTGCCAATGTTTTATCATTAAAACTTTGTTTGCGACCGGGGGAGTCAGTACTACTTGCTGATTCTTCACATTTAAATGTTAATGAAAGTGGAGCACCAGAGTCGGTAACAGGAGCTAAATTATTAGCAGTGAAAACAAACTCTAATTCAAAAATTACTCCCGAGGCAGTTCGCAAAAAATATCAAGCAGAAACTTTAAACTCTTATCATGCAACCTTGCCTAAAGTCTTATCAATTTCTCAAGCAACGGAATTAGGGACAGTTTATTCGATTGCCGAATTGCAAGCTTTAAAGACTTTATGTCTAGAGCTTGATTTATATCTGCATATTGATGCTTGTCGTATTTATAACGCAGCTGAATATTTAAAGGTGGAATTATCAGAAATTACTTCCCAAGTCGGCGCCGATCTAATTAGTTTTGGGGGGACAAAAAATGGAGCGATGTTAGCAGAGGCTGTGGTAATTTTTAACCCGGAACTACAAAAAAACTATCGTTATATTCAAAAAAATACTTTGCAACTTTATTCTAAAAATCGTTATGCAGCGGCACAATACAAAGCTTTGCTACAAAATGATCTCTGGCTGCGATCGGCAAGGCAAGCAAACTCTTTGGCGCGGAATTTAGAAAAACAAATTCTTAGCATTCCTAATTTAAAGGTTGTTTATCCAGTTGAGGCAAATATGTTGTTCTTGGAGACGACTAGAGAGTTAGCTAATCTTTTGCTAGCAAAAGGACTTTGTTATCTCTGGTCAGAAGATCCTTGCGTCGTCCGTTTGGTTTTAAGTTTTGATAATACAGAGGCAGATCTGATTGAATTATTAAATCTGATTAATTCCTAATCTAATTCTAAAACCTGCTCTTTTTTCTTTTCAGCTCGGGAGACTAATCCTGAAGTAATAATTACAATTAGTGCTCCAATAATCTGCCAGAAGCCTAGTCTTTCTCCAAAAAAGACCCAAGCAATCGGGACAGCAATTAATGGACCAGTTGCTCTAAGGGCAGAAGACTTCCAGCCATCTAGTCCTTGAAGGGAAGCGTAGAGCAGAGGAATTGCAATTACATAAAACATGATCGCGTGAATTCCAATATATCCCCAACCTGCTAAGTGATCCGCCGTGAAAATTAGCGGACAGAAAAATAATGCCAGTGGTGCCGTTAGTAGACCTCCAGCAGTCTCAGTAATTGTTGATGTTTGAACTGGGGTTAAGAATTTAGTCACTTGCGGTGCATAACGATAGGAAAGACCTGCCGTGATTACAGCTATAATAATAATTAAGTCTCCAAAATCCACACCACTAACCATAGTTACTTCTCCCATAGACAGTAAAGCTGCTCCAAGAATATGAATAACTAATAAAAGTAAATGCTTATTGGAGGGTCGTTTTCCATCTAAAACCCAGACCCAGAAAATTACTAAGTAGGGTTCCATTTTTGTCAGGATTACTGCTTTAATTCCTGAGCTCATGGAAAGTCCAATTGTAAATAAAATATTAGAAACAACCGGTCGGCAAAGAGTTAGTTTGCAGAGAGGGATGATTACTTGGCGAATATTTTGCCATTTAGGAATTTGTTTCCGAATAATTAAATAACTCCAAGAGATAATACCTGCAAATAAAACACCAACTGTTGCCGCTAGGACTGGATCGATCACGGCAACCCCTTGTACCTTAAACAAGGTCGAAGTGCTGGAGAGGCAACTAGAGAGAATTGCAAATAGAATATATCGAGATGAATTTTGAGACATTAGACAAGATGTTTTGCTAAAGAGTCTTTGTTGGGGAGTCGTTCTTTTGAAGAGTTCTTCGGAGTTTGTTTTTTTAGTAGCAGTTTTTTTGCAAAATAAGAATAACAAATTTTTTTGATACCAGTAAGCTTTTGATTAGTTAGTAAGGGGCGTCCCTCCCTATCTATTTCATCTTCTAAGGCTACTTCGGCTATATTCATTTGCATTAGGATTTGCATGAAAAATAATAGTTGTTCATCTTCCCAGCTTTTTTGAGAAGTGAAGACTCTTAAGAAGTTTACTTTTATAATCCTCATTAGTCTTATTTCGGTTAGCGCTCGTGGTGTTAGCTCTGCTTCTATTTTGTTGTCTGCTAGTATTAAATCTTGTAAATCTGAAATTTCATAATTTAGAATTTGTTGAGTGATCTTAAAAATTTCTGTTTTTGATTTATCCCTCAGTGGCTCTAGCGCTGAGAGTAGATCTAGTTTGTCGGCAAGAATCCGTTTTAAATCTTGCAAATCTCCAAGTAGGGCTAGGATTTCAACTCTTGGCTGTGGGTTGTCAATTTGAGTAGGAGAATTCGGAATAATAATTTCGCTTACAGAAATTTTATTTAGAAGTAAGATGGTCTGGAGTAAGATATCTAGTTCTTTTAAGGGAGCTAATGGTTTGTTTAAAGTTAACTCTAGATCTTTTAGAATGATTTTTTCTAGAATTTGAATTAAGTCTTCACCTGCTAATTCTGCCGTTAGTAGTTTTTTTAGAACTGGTTCTTCTACTAAAAGTAATTCTAATTTTAGGATTAATTCTTCTAGTTTTGGTTCAGTGCTTAATCGCTTTGGTGCCAAGAGCAACTCAGCTTCACTAATTGCAAGTGGAGTGCCACGGATACTAGCTTCTGGAGAAGCTAATCCCGAGGTAGTTTCTAATATTCTCTGGTAGATAGTTTTTGTTATTATTTCTAAATCTTCTTCTTTGAAGTCGGTAATCTCTTTAGTTTTATTAGTATCTAAGGAGTCTTTAATTTCAGTTATTAGCTCCATTAGTAATTTTTTAGGACAACTTTCTAGAAATTCTAATATTCTTTCTGCGTCTTGGAGCCCATCTTCTGTAATCTTAGGGTCTGGGCAACTCTCAATCAGTAGGATTAAGTTTTGTTTTGCTATCTGAGCTTCTATCGGAATATCTGTCTCTGGTAAATTTATTAATGTAGCTAGGGCTTTTGCAAGGTTTGGTAAAAACTCTTCGCTAGCTACTTCAATAATTAAATCACCTTCTGAAGAAATAGTTGTGAGTCGCGTTGCCAATTCCGAATCGACTATAGTTATTACTTGGTTTGATTGACTTTTTATACTGTCAGGAAGTTGTTCCCCTTTTTCAAAAGCTAGATTTGCTGTAGTAGATAATTGAGTAGTGCTAAGTTCTAGTAAGTGCTTGGAGTTTAAATCAGGCAAAATCTCTTCCTGCCTATGGATTTCTTGCAGACTATTAATTACAAGCGAATCATTACCTTGGCGTAAGCCATTTTCAGGATTGTCTGGCAGATGGTTTTCTTTTTCAAGAGTTGGGTTTGCTGTAGTAGATAATTGAGTAGTGCTTAGTTCCAGAAATTGTTTGGAGTTTAAATCAGGCAAAATCTCTTCCTGCCTTTGTATTTCTTGCAGACTATTAATTACAAGCGAATCTTTACCTTGGGGTAAGTCATTTTCAGGATTGTCTGGCAGATGGTTTTCTTTTTCAAGAGTTAGATTTGCCGTCGTGGGAAGTACAGTTGAGATTTGATCCAGTAGTTGTTGAGAGTTTGATTCCGGCACTACTTCAGCTCGTCTAATTATTTCTGGTCGGCTATTACTCGCTAGTGGATCGGCGTCTGTTTGATTATTAACCTGGGCATCTCTAGCATTTATTAATGATGTAGTTGGAAGTATTGACTGAGTTACAACTACTTCTACTAATTGCTTCAAGTCTGAATCTATTGGTAGCTGTTCCGATTTCACTTTTTCAAGTAGCTGTCTTTCTTTCTTATTAGAAGGAGGAGGCTCTCCTTCTGAGGGATCTTTTGCTAGATTTAAGGGTGTCGCTTTTTCTGAGGGTAAATCAAAAAGCGAAGTTGTTGTTCTTAGGGGAATTATTTGTGGGCTGATGAACTCCGGCTCTTTGGTTCTTAGCAACTCTGTTGCGGGCACTTTCAGATCTGCTACTTCGCTAATTATTTTTGCTGGTAGTTCTTGTGATGAAGCTAAGGGACTGACGACAGAAGCTTGTGGGGTAATAATAGTTTTAAATTCAATTAAGGGATCAGATGCTTTTAATTCAAAAACTAAAGGGAGTGCTTCATTAAAATTTATATGCTGATTTGTAGGTGGAACGGCATTAAGGATCTTAGGAGTCTCTGTGTCATTTGATGATAGGTCTTGTCGCGCTATGGTTTCATTTGGGAGCATGACAGTTGTTTTTATCTGTAGAGATGGGGAGGTGTCTTCTATTGATAGCGTAGTAGGTTGAATTTTAGACTTTGGGTTTGTTGGTTCTATTTGTAATTCAGATTTATCCTTAGAGTTGGCGGCCGTAAGACTTTCTGGAGTAATTAGTATTTGTCTTGACTCTAAAGCTTGAAAGTTGGGACTTTCTTTTGAAGCTACAGGCACTACTTCTTTTTCTGGCTTTTCTAAGTACTTTGTCTCGGATTCTTTCTTTGCTTGTCCTGAGGTTTTTATTTCACTTGTCGCGATAGATTCGGGAGTATCATTAGCATTTAAGTTAGAAATATTTTTTTCTTTTATCTCAGGTTTACTTTCTTTTTCAGGGATAGCTATTTCTTTGGTACTCTTAGTAATTTCTCTCTTGGCTGTCTGAGTTGTTCCTTCATTTATTGATTGTTGGGGGGGGGATAATTCTTGTTGGCGATTAATTGTTGGAAGGGTTGCATCGCTTGGAATTTCTATGGAATAAAATTGAACACTTAATCCCTTGTGACTAGCAACCTCTTGAATTCTTTTTTGGGGAATTTGCTCAAAAGATACTGCTAGAATGCCATTTGTTAGAAGTGAGTTATGGTTTTGTAAGCTTAGTTCGGTTAAAATGCCTGTGTCACCGGAGAAGGCTTCATTGATAATGCGACCCGAGGAATCTTTTTTAAAATTATTTACTAAGCTGTATTTGTCTGAGAAGACTAAAGTTTGCGAGGCGTTCCCTGATTCTAAGGCTTCTAGTGCCTGAGTAAGTTGAGCTAAATATTCTGGGGGTTCATTTTTATTAACTTCACTAAGCTTTTCTCCAAAGCAGTACCATTCGCCATCAATTTTGCGATAATCAATTGTTTCACTACTTGGTGTTTTGGTAGCAATTTCTGGTTCTGGCATTAACCCTCATTTTTCATCAGTGCACGTAGTAGTGCTTTACCGATAACACACTGTAATTTTTAAAAATTTATTAATCTCTCATAGCTCATCGGGATTAGAAAGAAATTTTATTTCTTTCTAATCACTGATGAAATATGTGGGTTAATACCAGTTATAGCATAACTCATTTTTTGAGCTAATTTTCTGATTTTGGTCAATTAGTATTTAGGTACAGCTACTGGAAGTAGTTTAGCACTAATTAGTTCTGCTCTTCTAGGGCCGTAGTTTTGCGATGAGGCAATAAAATTATTATTACAGGCAACCCGTGCCCTAACTAAGTTGCACTCTCTTGGAGTATTGCTTTGCTCCACCTGTAAAGGATCGTCAATTTGAAATAGCCAAGGGTTCGGACCAGCAACTGTCTCTTCAATCTCTGGCATTTTAATATCACTAGCAAGCGACTGATACTTTAAATGATAGTCGTGAAAATTTGGAAAGTCTAAATCAGGATTAGCGGTTGTGCTTACAGCGGAGCTTGGTGTTGTGTAAGTATAAGAATGTAATTGTAATGCTGGTGCTACGGGAGGGGTAGGATTAGCTGGCCCAATATCTAAATCAAAAATATCAATATCTACAAATCCTATGATTTGATAAGGAGCGTCGATATTAATACTTGGTTTTGATTTGTTTCTTCCAATGCAAGGCGAGGCATATTGACCTACTTCGGCAATGATTGGGATTTTAGTTTGCCAGATATTATTTAGTTTGTCAGGGTTTTTTGGTTTGGGAGTAACGGTAAAGGATTGTCCAGTATAATCTTTAAATTCATCTTGTTTATTTGGAGTGTATTCGCTTGGCTCAAAATGTTTTTTTTGTTCATTAAGATCAGTTAAGCAGCCGGCCACATTACTAGCCGTTAGCAGATCTGTTCCATTGCAATCGAGTTTCATTCTTCTTGATTGGCATAATCCATTACTAAATTGATCGCGAAGTAATGTTGGATAGCTAATTTGATCTATCTTTGTAGGGTCGTTATTTTCCAGTCTGGCTTCGTTAAAGAATATCTTAGCTGGTTTGGTAAATAAATTTGTTGCTAGGTTAATAGGAGGAAGGATATTAACTGGCAGTCTTGTATAGGGAAGTGGCCTGTCAGGTAGTAACTCTAAATTTGGAAAGTTGGCTAGACTGGCAAGCCCTAAAGTTCGATTAGAACTCATTGTGATTTCATTCTGCAGAAAATCCAATTTCCCAAAGAAGTAAGAAGTTTTCGCTTGTTTTTGAGTCATAATATCCCAGATGGCATCCCCACTAATTTTATGGGTTAATCCCTGATGGAAAATATTAAATTCTTGACCAATCACTGCCTCTGTTTGATTAAAATAGATTAAATCCATAGCTAGCTGAGATTCGCTGGTAACATTAATCTTAGTTGATCCAACAACGCCATAATGATCGCTGATGTGGCTGTAGGCATAATTGCTCCAACCACCAAAGGTTTTATACTCATTACTATAGCTAGAATTGTCCGGATCTAAGCTATAGTTTAATTCTCGCTTAATATTACATTCATTAATATCTTTACTACATGGCCCATAGAAAAAAGATGGTCTAACGCCAAATAGATTCTTTTTAAATGCTTCTGATCTTTTCTGTTCAGCATCAGCACGATCTTTATATCCGTAATAACTCAGGTAGTCGTTGGCAACTCCATTTTTTGGCTTGATAAATGGACCCACGCCTTCCAAGGCTTCCTCGTAGCTAACTGAGAATGGTAAGAAGTTTTTTACTGCTGGTAGGTAACGATCTGATCTTGTAAACAATCGATCGCCGTAACAAATATCTGCCGGGTTAAAACTACCTTCTTCGTTTAGTAAAGCACAGGCTGGAATAGCAAAAGGAGCAATTGGAACGTTATTAATTGGACCAGAGCGAGCTATCGCTTTTGCTTTAATTAATGCTGAGTTAGAATTTCCAACTTCGAAGCCCACAATGCTACTAATACCTTTAAGTGTCATTTCCACGACTAAAGAATTAATTACTAATTGTGCTGGGATTCCAGGGTTCTCCTCCTGCCATAGAAGATTCACTTCTTCAAAGTACTGCTTGTCAGTCTCTGGTTTTTCTCGACTAATCCAGCCATGGTAAATTACTACTTCTAGATCATTATCTTCAGATATATAGCTCGTACGATTCGTTTTAGATTGCGGATTAACAGGTGGTAGAACTTTTAATGAGATTTGATGATAGCCTTTGTTATGTAAACTAAAGTTATGACCAATTGTTGTTAGCGCCGCCTTATAGGCATTTTCTAGGCAGGCATCTTCTGGGCAAAGTTGTTGAGTGCCAGCAATTGCCGCTGCTTCAGCAATTGATTGGAGCTGAGTATAGGCCGCTAGGCGAGCATTGTTAAAATATAAATATCCAACTGTAGATAGAACTAAGAGAATACTTACTGCCATCCAGATAAAAAAGCTACCTGATTCATCTTGAGTTCTGATTTGTAGCAAGACACCACTATGATTATTTAAATTATTTTGATAATGGGCAATCATGGTAATTTTTTGGTTCTAAAGTCATAATTCGAAAATATTCTTTGTTATGAATACAGAGAAAGTCAGTCAGGCCAAATGTTAAGGCTCCTATCGTGCAATTAATTTTAACATTCACAGTAAATGTGAGTAGCACATTCTCTTTTGGGAACTTTGAGGCGATATTATCATCATCAAAATTTCTTAAGCTAGTTTGCCTTGGGATACAGATCCGGGCAGTGAATGGAAGAATCTCAGGGCTGACTTCAGTGGTGTGGACTTGAAAATTATTAAGGATATTTTCCCATTTAATTTTTAATTGATCGGCTTCAATCAACTTCCCATTTATGTCGACCATCGGTAATAACTCCCCAGTTGCTACGTCTAAAAGCAATTCTTCTGTTACATAATTAATCGATGCTTTATCAATAAAAATCAAACTAAGCTGAATTGTTGTAAACAAGACACTAGCAAAAATTGGAAAGATCAAAGCGAACTCAATAAAAGCAGCGCCCTTGATGGAATTAGTTTTGCTTAAGTCCTGGAACATTATGTACGCTCACAAAAAGTATTACTGGCGGCAATGCTTTCTGCTACTGGTTTCCATTGATAAGGAGTATAGCCAGTCATTCTTGGGCATCCCTCGGAACTATTTATACCTCCAGGTTTTAATGGATTTGAGGGGCTCAGTGTTTTAGCTGTATTAAATTTACCCACAAGATCGTCTCGGTCAAAGCTTGTTGGAATTGGTGTGAGGAGTGTCTGGCAATTTTTATTTGAGCCAGAGATCCCTAGGATGGAGGTTGGCTCTTTGAGTTTAATACCCATCCAGACATAGCCGGTGATTATTTGAAAATTATTTTGAGCAGTACTGCCGATTGCATCGGCATAAAGGTCAACTTTAATAGTATAATCATCGAGGTTTAAGTTTGAATCGCTTAATTTTAGAAAGTCTTTAATTAGTTTCTTTATCTGACTATCCTCTGAGTTGGTATCTTGTGTTAGGTCTTTTAGGGTGTCCTCGTCATCTGGAAGAAATTCAATGTTTTGTAGTGTGTCATCGTTGCTACAACTTGATGCTTCGCTAATTCCAACAGCCGTTTGCTGAAGAATTCGGCTTAAATCGGCATTTTTCTTTAAATATCCAGAAAATTCGATAATTCCAAAGGTTGCTAGGATTAGAAAGGAGGTTGCAACAACCCCCTCAATCATTACACCGCCAAATTCTGAAAGGTTTCCTTTTGATTTAAACACAGTTAATATTGTAGAATTCTATAGTGATAAGGATCATAAATTATTTCTTATTTTTACTATATCACTTACATAAAGGTAAGATGATATTTAGATGCACCAAAATCCAATTCGGCTTTTGATACGTGTCGACTGTTTTTTAAAGAATGTTTAATGCTTAATAAAGACAAAATCTCCGAAAGAAGGGCTAATTTACGAGAGGCTTTTCACCAAAGACGCTTTTTATTGCCTAATCTAGTGACTCTTGGGAATCTTTTTTGTGGATTCTTGTCTATTATATACGCCAGTAGTGGTCGGTATGAAAAAGCTGTTTTGGCAATTTTTGTTGGTGCTCTGCTAGATGCCCTTGATGGTCGAGTAGCTAGAAGATTTGATGCCTCCTCCAAGTTCGGTTTGGAATTTGATTCTTTATCAGATTTAGTAACCTTTGGAGTTGCTCCAGCCTTCTTGATGTATCAGTGGTGCTTTAAAACTGGTGCCGATGAATTTGGAGTTATTGTTTGTTTTATTTATGTCATTTGCGCTGCTGCGCGCTTGGCTAGGTTTAACGTTGTTGATAGTGGCAGTAAGGATTTTACTGGAATGCCCTCTCCCGCAGCCGCGGCGATGATCGTCTCAGTAGTTAATTTAT
The DNA here is from genome assembly GCA_031385045.1 of bacterium. Lineage (GTDB taxonomy): Bacteria > Bdellovibrionota_C > UBA2361 > UBA2361 > CALJRW01 > JANNBC01. The sequence goes on from JANNBC010000010.1 coordinate 82,251, forward strand.
TTCCAAGTATTGCCTTGCCGACTTTTTCTGTAGCTTTAGGAAGTGCCTATATTTTAATTGTTGCCTATCTGATGGTTTGTCATATCCCATATTCTAGTGGCAAGAAATTTAAGTTTAAAAACCAGCTTAGTTTTGTAATCTTAGTTGGAGCCTTAATCGCGATGCTTTGGTATGAGCCCCGTTTAACAGTATTTCTTCTAGCTTTAACTTACTGTTTAAGTGGACCAGTTAAATTACTTCCTTTTTTTAGCAAGAAGCAAGCTCCAGCTACTCCTATCTAGTGTGTAGCTTTGCGGTAATATTTAACTTCAGCTGGCATTAGATTTAACCAGATATTTTTTTTGCTGGTGCGATTGAAGTAATGTTGATTATCTAAAAATTTCACTAATTCTCTACGACGAGTTTGTTCTTTTAGCGGCAGGATTTGTCCTAGTTCTTTGCACCCCCAGTATGAAAAATAGCTTAATTTAGCCTCTTCCTTAGAGAGTTGATGAAACTTCTTGAAAATATCTTCGGCAAGTTCTGCTGGAAAGTTTAAGAACGGTATTGAGCAAACAATAAAATCATAATAGTTTTCCTTCTCAATATCTTGAACTGGGCCTTCAAAGATTTCGATGTTTTTGCGGTTTATAAGGTAATTTTCATCAGTTTCTAGGTATTTGCGTAAAATATCGCAAAGCATTGGATTCATCTCGCAGAGTGTTAGATGATCTTGCGGGCGAAGTTTTTTAAGGATTTGTTTAGTAATTGGGCCAGTGCCGGCGCCTGCTTCCAAGATTTTTACAGGTCTGTTATCGTGTGCAGTAATGATTTCAGTTAGAGCTTTTGATAAAAAGCTGGAGCTGGGCATTAAGGTTCCTGTGGCCGCAAAATCTTTGGCCATAGACTTCATTAGCGCAAATTGTTTTTCCATATTTAATTACAGATTATGTTGTATAATTTTTTAGACACTAACCTTACTTTAGATTTTTCAAAATCTCAATTTTCCAGCTATTTAGCAAATTGCCCTAAAACTCTCTGGATCAAGGCTCTAGCAGATCTGAGGTTATTAGAAGCTGGTGAGCTTGTAAATCGCAGTGAAGGACGGATGGTTGGTCATTATTGGCTTCGTGATTCAGCGCTCAGTCCAAGTCCTGAAATTAAGCAAGAAATCGATAGCTTAATTGTCGAAGTTTCTGAATTTGTTCAGAAAATTGATGCTGGTAAAATCCTGAGTTCGGCCGGAAAAGCTTTTGAGAAGATTCTATTAGTTGGGATCGGAGGCTCAGCACTAGGACCGCAATTTATTGCTAGAGCTTTGCAGTATAAGTCCAAGCGTCAGTTATTCTTTTTTGATAATACGGATCCTGAAGGATTTGAAGATACGTTAAATGTTATTGGAGATTTAAGTACGACATTAGTCTTAGTTGTGACTAAGTCAGGTGGTACACCAGAAACTGCTAATGGTTGTAGGGTTGCCGAGTATGCTTTTCAGGAACAAGGTTTAGCTTTTGCACCCAATGCTGTTGCCGTGACTATGCCAAATAGTAAGTTAGAAAACATTGCTAAAGATCAAAATTGGTTAAAGGTAGTACATTTATCTGATTGGGTTGGTGGAAGAACTAGTATCTGGTCGGCTGTTGGTCTCTTGCCATTTGCATTATTAGGCTTTGATTTAAAGCAATTTTTAACAGGTGCTAAGGATATGGATTTGCTTGGTAGATCTGAGCAGATTGAATTTAATCCTTCTCTATTACTAGCCACGTATTGGTTGCAAGAGGCGCAAGGTAAGGGTGCTAAGTCTTTGGTAGTCTTGCCCTACTCAGATCGCTTAGAGTTATTTAGTAAATACTTGCAACAGTTAATCATGGAAAGCTTAGGCAAGGAACACAATCTTAGTGGTCAAGTTGTTAATCAAGGATTAACTGTTTTTGGAAATAAAGGTTCCACAGATCAACATTCTTACGTTCAGCAACTTCGCAGTGGTACTAATAATTTCTTTGCGATCTTTATTAAACCAATTAAAGTTAATTCTAAGTATAACCTCAAGATTGGTGATAATCATATTAGTGATTATTTAAGTGGTTTTTTGCTTGGAACTCGCCAAGCACTTTTTGAAAATGGACGTAATAGCTTAACAATCACAATTCCAGAAGTGAATGAATATTACTTAGGATCTTTAGTTGCCTTGTTTGAAAGAGCAGTTAGTTTTTATGCTAGCTTTGTTGATGTTAATGCTTACGATCAGCCAGGAGTTGAAGCTGGTAAGAAGGCCGCGGATTATTATTTAAAAATGTTTAGTTCCACTGGTACTTTATCTGAAAGTTTAGACGCTGGGGATTTAAATTTAATTCCAAAGCTTAAGCATTAGTTTTTTTGGGGAATTAATATTGCTTGCTAGGGAGCAAGGTGATGTGATTAGGGAGTTTTTAGCTTAAATACTTTGGTGTCGCCTTGGCTATAAATTTCCTGATAGCTTGCTTGGAGTAGTTTGGGAGAGGCGATTACTTTTGCGGAACGTTGATTAATTATTAGTAGTGGAACGCCAGCCTTAACTTTCTGTTTAAGGCTTCTCATGCTTGTGACATGAAAATTCTCTTGTTCTGTAATACTTAGTTTTTGTCCAATATTTAAACCAAAGTTATTAACGATCTCTGGCACAAAGCTTGCTTGCGAATTAAATAAATATCCCGGCCAAATTGCCACTAATTCTTTTTTTTCTGGATTTAACTTAGCTAGTTCTAGCGCTAAAGCATCGAGCTCAAAAATACTATGAGGAGGAACAAGGGCGGTGCCTTTGTAGCCTTGGTTTGTTTTTGATGCTTGCTCGGTAAATGAGCGGAGATCGCTTGAAAATCCCCAACCATAGGTGAATGTAATGATTAATAATCCAAGTAAGTATAATTGCTTGCCAAAGCCTCTAGTTAAAAGGGGATTGATTAGTAGAATGATATTTGTAATTAAGAAGGGAATTAAAATTGAAAAGTATTGTACCTGACTGGGAGTAGGGACAAAACTGATTAGTAATAATGCTCCAATAAATAATAAAGACCAATCAAAGCGGAGACGTTTAATGGAAGTTAATATCGCAGAGATGATTGCTGTCCAAATAAGGAGTGGAATTTGCAAGCTTGCAAATTTAATTGCGGCTCTAAGGCCTAATAGTCCCTGAAGAATTAATTTTTTTTGCTCTAATGCTTCTGCAATTGACCAGTTAGATCTTAAGAGATGATAACCTAAGTTGTTAAACCAAAATTTTTCTGGATTAAGACAACAAAGAACTAACATTGGTGACCCGCCAACTAGTCCCCCAAAAATAAAAGGTAGTAATAGTCTCCGGTTTTTAAAGAATATAATTAGAACACAAGCCGGAGCTAATATTGCCACATAAGAGCGACAGCCAATTGCCGAGGCTAGAAAGATCCCCGCTAAAAATCCACGTAAGCGATTTGGAGTGACGGCAATTAAATAGTAACTCGTATAAAGCAACACTGCGGTTAGTCCATAGTTTTTAATTGGCAAGAACCAGTTAAGAGCTAGGGCGGAGGTATTAAATAAGATTAATCCAGTAAGGGCTGAAAAAGTTCTACAGTTATTTCGTAAACGTGCAAAAATTAACAATCCAATTAATGAAAATAAAAGTGAAGTAAAGATTCGAGCGCTAAGCCAACTGGCACCAAAGATTTTAAACCAACTGGCAATGATATAAGGCTGATAGGGTGCTTGTGGGTAAAAGAAATCTAAGTAAGGAACTTTGCCCTGGGATACTAGTTCTGCTGCTAATAAATAGAACCCTTCATCTGGTGCAACGTAGCGAGCTGTGCCGAGAGTGCTGATCCATAAAAACTGTGTGATAAGTAATAATGGATAAATTAAACTGTTTTTTGTCCAGACAGAGTTAGAGCAGTAGGAGTCATGTCTTATCACTTTGGAATTCATCAGACTGATTGTTGGCTATATTTGAGTTAAGTGGTTTTCTTACTTGTAAGTCAAGGGGGATTAGAGCACTTCAAGCTAAACTTTTCAACTAAAGCTTTATTGATTGGAATAATAATTTTAATTATTTCAGTGCGTTAAGGAAAGTTCTTGGAGAGTTACTTGGCCTCTAAAGATTAGACACATTTTAGAATTTGTGATTTCATATCGTCAGATTAATCAAACTCTTTTCGTAGTACTTCCATGACAAAAAAAATAATCCTCATTTCAATCTTTATTCTGCTAGTTGCGGGGGTATCCTTTTATCTGATGGGTGCTAATAAGAATCTGACAGTTAGTCCAGTTGCTGCAAGCTCCGAGTCTGATTTTGTTCTACCAGCAACAGATAATATCGTCTTCTTAGTGATAGATACTTTGCGGGCGGATCACTTACCTTTTTATGGTTATAATGTTGATACAGCTCCATTTTTATCGGAGTTAGCCGCAAAATCAATTGTATTTGAAAATGCCTTTTCTGCTAGCTCCACCACAGCTCCTTCCATGGCCTCAGTTTTTACTTCTGTCTATCCGTCTCAACATGGAGTGTTGATGGGGATGCAAGCAACCAAGCGTTTGAAGCAACAGTTAGATGAGCCGTATCAGGATCTTTCGATTAATAAAATTCCAGCAGAGTTATTAACCTTAGGTGAGATGATGAAGCAGTCTGGATTTAAGACTTATGGTGTTGCTGATAATTTAAATATTGATCATCAAATTGGCTATATCGAAGGCTTTGATAAATTTAAAACTTTTCAATACGAGGGAGCTGCCAATTTAAATAATGTTGCCATGGAATATTATCCCGATCTACAAAATTCCAAACATTTTTTATACTTGCACTATATGGATCCGCATATTCCATATCATCAGCGCGAGCCTTGGTTTGATAAAAATCACCCCAATCCTAAAATTGCTGCCTATGATAGTGAAATCCGTTATGCCGATGAGCATATTAAAAAAATCTTTGAGCAGTACAATGTTTTAGAAAACTCCTTAGTAGTTTTTCTATCTGATCATGGTGAAGAGCTGGGAGATCATGGTGATTATGGTCATGGTAGAAATCTTTATCCAGAAGTTATTCGCGTTCCCTTATTTGTTTATCATCGCAACTTAAAACCAGCGCGAGTTAAACAGCCAGTGTCAACAATTGATGTTTTACCGACCTTAGCTAAGGTTACTAAAATGGAAGCACAGCCTTATTGGGAAGGGGAATCACTAACCACCTATTTTAATGATCATGATTTTGTTAAGCCCCGCACGACATTCTCCCAATTATTAGGCCCTAAAGAGTATGTGCGAGAATTGTTTATGGCAGCGCATGATCAAGATCATTGGTTATACATTGACGCAATTAGTCAGGAGCGCAAAGAGTTATTTCATCTTTCCGAAGATCCACTTGCTTTGGAAGATTTATTATTAGCTTATCCTAATAAATCAACTGAGCTTTCTTCGGAGCTTGAGGTTCTCTCCAAGAAGAGCCCAATCAGCGCACCAGAAAAAGTCGATATTAAGATGAATAAAAAGACAGTCAATAAATTAAAAACTTTAGGATATTTCTAATCATTAGTTTAAAAAAGTTTTTTTACTGAAAGCCTGTATAAAAAGAGGCTCTAGAAATCCGATTATTAGGAAGCTTTTCCGAGGTGTTACAAATACCATTAAAGATTTTAGGATTGCCATAGATCCAGATACTCTTTTCATTATAGACAATGACTTCTTCTCGACAGTCTCCTAGAATATCAAAGTGTTGAGTGTAGTGTTCATCGTAACGGCGACTTGGTAGTCTTGCTGGAGGGAAAGGAAATTTAGCGATTAGTTTTCCTCTCGCGTTATAAAGAGCAGGGTCAGTGACATCTGTTCTAGAGACCAACAAGAAGCTCTGATCTTTAGCACCATTCCAGCCATCAACAGTATTAATCATTGTTAGAAAGCCAAAGGGCTCACTCTTCCAGAGTTTATGATTATCAGCATCAATGATCTTAACGATGCCTAATCTATTACGATCGACATAGGCAACTTCTTGTTCTGGCTTACCTTGAAAGTGTCCAAAGGTAGTGTGTTGGGCATGACGCATTTTAAAAGTTTGTAAGATTTCACCGTCAGGATTTAGTAGGTAGCCATTGCCACTGGCAGCATAGGAAATTGTTTTTTGACCATCATTTTGCATGTCTCCAATATCGATCGCGTCATTATGCATCGGAATTTCTGGATGACTCCAAACTAGCGGATTAGAAATATTGGTAAAATCAAACAGACTATATCCAATTAGTAATTCATCAATCCCATCATTATTAAAATCATAGGCCATAGGAAAGTGACCAGTGTTTAATCCTGTAGAATATATTTTGGTAAATGTATGATCGTAAATTGAGAAAGAATAGTATCGTGATTTAAGTAATAGTGCGGGATGATCGCTGCTAAGAAGATTCGCAATAAAAATCACATCCCTTTCGTTACTATCAACTTCAACTTGCTGTATGAGAGAGCCATCAAGTCCATTTAGTAAATAAAGTTGATTCTGTTGTAAGATTAAGACTTCGCTCTTGCCATCACCATCCCAATCATAGATTTGCACACCAAGATCTCGTGGTGAGTGATATGCTCCAAGAATACTTTTCCCCCAGGTCCAAAGAATCTTGCCAGCTAGATCCATTGCTAGCACATGGGTGACATGCTGTCCGCCACGATTTTGGGCAACAACGATCTCTGATTTGCCATCACCGGTTAGATCCCCAAAACGAATATTGCGACCAGCATACTTTGTTGGGATATTAATGCTTTTTAGTAGTTTTCCGTTTTGATTAAGGGTGTTTAGAATTCTTTGCTTTCTTGCTGTTCTTTTTAGCGGTTGGCTAGATTCTAATGGGCAGGCTTCGCTAAATTGTAGAATTATTAAAACATTTAGTAATAGGAGAATGCGAGAAAAGATAGGGAGTGATACTCGCATGGAAAAATAGTGACTAAAAGGGCTGAGCATCAGCCTACCAAATTCTTTGAATTTATGTAAGATTACTAACCTGAGTTTTGGATAAGAAAGCGTTATGAGAAAGTCGAAGTGCTTGAATTAATTGAAAAAAGAACCTTTTTTTAATTAATGTAAATTGCTAAGGAAAGAAAAATTTCTATTCGCAGCTGATGTAGCACATCAGCGAGACTGGAAATTTTTCTTTCCAACGCAATTTCAAGTAGTTAGACTTTCGTAATAGCTAGCTTATCCAAAACTCAGGTTACTAAGTAAAATTTATGCCCTATAATTCTAAATTACTCAACTCCTTAGCCTATTACCTGTTACTTGTTACGCTAGTTGCGCTAACTCTTTGGGAGTTAATTTCTAAACGCCTGGGGATAATTTTGGATCCTTATCAGGTGAGATCTGATGCACTGCAACACAATTTTCCCTATTGGTCTTATCTTAGCAAAGATTATTTTAATGATAACTATATTGCTGACTATTATTTAAACACCATGATTCCTCTGGGGTTAAAAACACTTTTTTCCAGCTTGGCTCATTTTTTTACACCGATTCAGATTGGAAAATACTTAGCCCTTACATTGGCTATAATTTTTATTATCTTGTTAACTGAGAGTGCCAAGCATTTGTCAGGTAAAGTTGCCGGCGCGTTAACGGCATTTTTTACAACAGCCTATCTGGCTAGACACTTTATTTTAGCTGATGCCATTTCCCGATCATTTGGTTATGTAGTTGTAGCACTTGGCTTGTATGCGATTATTAAAAGACAGCCTTGGACTTTGATGATTGCTGCCTGCCTTGGGGCTCTTTTTTATCCTGCGGCAGGGGCAATTCTGGCCTGTTATTGTGGGCTAGTTGCTTTCTGGCCTAATACTATTCCTGGTTCGTTCGATGATACAAATCTTTCCCAGAAAATATTTACTCTATTAGGTTTAGGAGTTGTCTTGCTTGTTTTATTAGTTCCGATGATTTTAGGAGGAGGGAAGTATGGGGAAAGACTTTATATTAAAAATCAGGTTGAATTCCCTGAAGCTGGACTTGGTGGAAGATACGCTTTGCAAGATCTGGGGATTAATAAATACCCCCTACCAATCGCGCTTTATCGATCGTTTAATAAAGTTTTTCTAAACAATAAAGATTTATTTCCTAGCTCAGCAGTTCTAGCTCCAGCTACTTTTAAAGTTAAGGAGAAGAAGAATCATAATTTAAATTCTGATCGCCAATTAGTTTTTTGGACAATGATCGTGATTGTCTTTAGCGGTATTCTAGTTAATAGTTTCTATCGTAAAAGCAAAATAGATCCAAACTGGATTAGAGTTGGGCAATTTTTGTTTTCTGTTGTCGGGATTTACTATTTGGCAGTATTATTATTCCCTCATTTATATATGCCATCACGCTACCCCTTAATTAGTATACCAGCATTAGCATTAGTTGTAGTTCCAGCCGCGATAGTTAGTTTTATAAGGATTTTCAAGTCCCGAATTCTTGCTTCTGGAATCTTAGTTTTGCTTGTTGCCGTATTGATTCATTTATCTGGCATGTATCAGACAAGGCTTAGGGAGCAAATGTCTTATCGAACGAATGCACCAATCTATGACTTTTTGAAGAAGCTTCCTGCTACTACTTTAATTGCTGGTTGGCCAATTGGGATTATTGATTCAGTTCCCTACTTTTCTGGCCGGGGACCTTTTTTAACAATGGAAACTCATCAAGTTTTTCGTAGTAAATATTTACTAGAAATGAGAGCTAGGACTTATGCCATAATTGATGCCTATTTTGATAATTCGCTAGGTGCAATCTTGAATTTAAAAAACAAATTTGGCGTGACGCATTTAATTTTAGAAAAACAATATTTTAAAAAAGCTCCTAAGTATTTTAAGCCTTTTGATAAATATATAAAATCAAAGCCTAACTTAATTAGTAATCAGTGGACTCAGATTTATCAATCGCCAGAAGTGAAGTCAGCGATTGTCTTTAAGCATGGTTCCTATGTCGTAATCGATCTTAGTTTATTGAGTTAAGAGCTTATTTACTAATCCGTAGAAGCTGTGCCACACATTCTTGAATGCTTAAGGCGTTAGTATCAATCGCTACGTCTGGATTTTTTGGTGCTTCGTAAGGAGCACTAATCCCAGTAAAGTTTTTAATTTCTCCTTGTCGAGCTTTTTGATAAAGCAGATGCGGGTCTCTTTTCTCGCAAATCTCTAGTGATGTTGATAGATAAACTTCAATAAAACAAGAATCTCCAATAATCTTTCGAGCTTGTTCACGATCTTCCACTGTTGGACTGATAAAGGCGCAAATTACGCTAACACCAGCCTCGTTAAATAGCTTGGCAACTTCTGCGACGCGACGTAAATTTTCTTGGCGATCTTTGGCGGAGAATCCTAAGTCTTTATTAAGTCCTGTTCGTAGGTTGTCACCATCTAGTAAGTAGACCGGGCGATTATTTTCAAATAGCTTTTTCTCAAAAGCCTTTGCAATTGTTGATTTGCCAGATCCTGAAAGTCCAGTAAACCAATATGTCCGTGCCACATGACCAAACTTCTGTTCGCGATCGCTTCGCTCAATTAAGCCACTTTCATGATGTAGGTTTTGGGATCGAGGTTTTTCAGAATCTGCGCCTAGTAGTTCTAAATCTTGGCTCGAGCGATCCATGATCATTCCTGCTGCTACCGTCGCAAAATTTTCTGGATCAATTAAAATAAAATTTCCAGTTCCGCGATTTGCTTGATAACTATCCAGAAATAGTGGTGCTGTTGATTGCAATGACATTCGGCCGATTTCATTAAGTTCCAGTGCTCCACCTGGCTTACGACTAAGTGCATTGATGTCAATTTTATACTTAACCTCAGTAATTAAAACTCTAGCTTCATTTACTGTATGACGAATAAAGTATTTTTTATTAATATCTAATGGCTGCTCTGACATCCAGATAACCATGGCTTCAAAGTTTGTTTCAACCTTAGGGGCATTACCTGGGCGAACTAACATGCTACCTCGTCCTACATCTAGTTGATCTTCCAAAGTGATAACTACTGATTGATTAGCGCGAGCTTCGCTTAGCTGATGATCCTTATTTAGGACGGAATGTAATTCAATCGTCTTAACTTTACTCTTCTTCATGGAAGGTAAGGCTAGGACATCTTCTCCAACGCGAATAACTCCAGAACTTAACATCCCAGCATAACCTCTAAAGTTAGCACTAGGGTTAATAATGCACTGAACAGGAAAGCGAAAGTCTACTAGGTTGGCATCTGCTTGGTTATAAACATTTTCCAGATACTCAATTAAAGTCTCTCCGTGATACCAAGGCATTTTCTTGCTAGGAGTCACAATATTATCACCTTCTAGTGCTGATACCGGAATAAAGCGCACGTCTCTAATTCCTAACTTTTCAGCAAAGGCCATATAGTCTTTTTTGATCTGCACAAAAACATCTTCGGCATAATCCACCATGTCCATTTTATTGACAGCGACCAAAAGACGAGGAACTCCCATCAGGGAAGCGATAAAAGAATGGCGACGAGTTTGAGTAACAATTCCCTTGCGAGCATCAATTAAAATAATTGTCACATCAGCAGTTGAAGCTCCCGTTGCCATGTTGCGAGTGTATTGCTCGTGACCTGGTGTGTCGGCTAGGATAAATTTTCTTTTAGGAGTTGAGAAGTAACGGTAAGCAACATCAATTGTAATACCTTGCTCTTGTTCCGCTTTTAATCCATCAGTAACCAGGGCTAGTTCCAGAGATTCCTTGCCACGTTTAACAGAACGCTTCATTAGAGAATCTAGTTGATCCTCATAAATGTTTTTAGAGTCATGTAACAAACGTCCAATCAGTGTTGATTTACCATCATCTACTGAGCCGGCAGTAGAGAAGCGGAGCATGGAACACTTGGCTGAATCTTCTAAGAATTTAATAATACTATGATCTGAATTTTGTTCTTGCATGTTAAAAGTAACCCTCTCGTTTTTTCATCTCCATTGATCCATCACGGTCGTGATCGATAATTCTAGTTGCGCGTTCTGATGTTCTAGTCGTCATCATTTCGGCAATAATATCTTCTACGCTTGTTGCTTCCGATCTAACTGCCCCAGTGCAAGGCGAGCATCCTAGGGTGCGAAAACGACAAAGGACTTCTTCTGATTTTTCACCAGGAAAAACTTTAGCTGCTTGGTTAACAGGAATTAATTGTTCTCCACGAACCACAACTTCGCGTTTTTTGGCAAAGTATAATGGGACAATTGGAATTTGCTCTAAGTGGATGTAATGCCAGACATCAAGCTCAGTCCAGTTAGAAATTGGAAAAACTCGAATCGACTCACCTTGCGCAACTTTTCCATTATATAAATTCCAAAGCTCGGGTCGTTGGCTACGTGGTTCCCATTGTCCAAAGCGATCACGAAAAGAAAAAACTCTTTCTTTGGCACGAGAACGTTCTTCGTCACGGCGAGCTCCGCCCATGGCAGCATCAAAATTATATTTCTTTAAACCATCAAGTAGAGCTTTAGTTTTTAACTGTCCACAACATTGTTGTGTTCCTAGATCGTAAGGGTTGGTGTTATTGGCAATCGCTTTTTCATTGCGATAGACAAGTAATTCCGCTCCGATTGATTTTGTATACTCATCACGAAAGGCATACATCTCGGGAAATTTGAATCCAGTATCAATATGCATTAACGGAAAAGGAATTTTCCCAGGATAGAATGCTTTCTTGGCCAGGTGCAGAAGTACAGAAGAGTCTTTGCCCACAGAGTAAAGCATTACTGGTCGCTCAAATTGAGCAGCAACCTCGCGCATAATATAAATACTTTCTGATTCTAGTTGTTGTAGATAAGTGATCATGCGTTACATATATCCTAATGTTGTAAGTTCATCAATTTCGCTCTGGTTTAGGTTCTGCTCACCTAATTTTCGAGCTCCACCCTTAAAAAACTTGAGTAGCTCATCAGTTTTACGCTTAAAAGTCGGCTTCAGAGAAGAATAATGATCTCCTAGGTTTCTTTCTTCAAAAGGATCTGCTTTTAAATCATAATATTCATTGCTACTTTCAGTGTGGTGAATATGCTTTTCTTCTAAATCGTGAACCGAAAATATTTCACCACTTTCCCATGGGCCCCTTAAAGTTCCAGAGTCTTTTGGGCGTCTTTCGGCAAAGGAGTAAGCAACTTTTTGCTCGCCCCACTTTCCAGTTGTTAAAAGCGGTACTAGGGAAATACCCTGAACTTTTTGCTCTAAGGATATTTTTGCTCCTGTGAGTTCGATTATTGTGGGAAGATAGTCAACCGTCCGCACTAGATCATTGATTGCCAATGTTTTAAGACGCTTATTATTAGCACTAAAGATAAGTGGAACATGCAGTTGCTCTTGATATAAGAACTCACCATGTCCAGCATAGTCGTGATTTCCAAGACCTTCACCATGGTCAGAAGTAACGATCCAAAGGATGTCATCATCTCCTTTAGATTTAATAAAGTCGGCCAATCGTTTTAGTTGGTCATCAATATAACGGAGCCTAGCGTCGTAGCGTGTCATTGATTCATAATATTTCTGGCGATCGTTATTATAAAAAGAAAGTGGAATGTTGTGCTTGCTAACGACAAAGTCAATTAATGCTTCGGCCTCAGGGGTGCCATATTTAGGAAACATATTTAAGTATTCCATTGGGAGAGTGGGGCTATTTTCTTCTGCCCATTCATGAACATCGTAGAGGTGAAGCCATAAGAAATACTGTTCGGGATTATTGTTTTGCTCTAGCCATTTAATGGCACGGTTAACATTGGGTTCTGCCATTAGATATTGAACTTTAGCTTCTCCGGTAAAACGTTTTAAACGAAATTCTTGCTCGGGAGTCGGAAAGCCAACTTTTCCTTCCAAGAATTTAGTCGCAGTGAAAATACCTTGTTTGTAGTTAAGGGAATTGAGCACTTGGTGTAGGTGAAAGAGTTTAGAGTTCATGCTGTCATGATTTCGCAGTACTTTGTGTTCGTATGGAAAAAGTGAGGTAAACATTGTGCTATGGGAAGGAGCCGTGTGCGAAGAGGCACTAAAGGCATTCTCAAACTTAACACCTTGTTCCATTAATTGAGATAGAAAGGGACTGGTCTCCCTGATATATCCATAGCATTTAAGATGATCGGGCCTTAGGGTATCAATTGTTATAAAAACAATCTTTTTAAAAGGGCCAATTGCTTTGTTTTTGTGGCATCCCGCAAATGGAATGGTAAGTATTCCGAAAAGTATGATGCTTAGGAAAAAAAGCCTATTTTTATAGTTAAACATTCTGGATTTTTTCTTGTTTTGAAACAGAAATGTATCGCAAATGATTATCCGCTGTCAAAGTTGCTCCTTCTCTTTGGTTAAAGTATAGTAACTCCAAAAAGTAATTTCCGTTAGGAATTGCTTTTGGAGTTACTATCCCCCGGAGGGATAATAAAATCATATAGTTATGACAAAATCACTAAACTAACTTTTGATTATTCGGAAATTACTTTTTGTCATAACTATATAGTTTGCTCCGAAATTGAATTGAGTGCGAACGTGCAATGTTAGATAAAATCTGCCTTATTTTGATAGCCAGTTTGGCTATTTTTGCTGGAAGTTGCCAGCGTCAAGTCCAAATCCCTAATTTAAAAGATTTAAACGTACTGTTAATTGTTGTTGATACTCTCGGCGCTAAACATTTAGAGGCCTATAATCGTGAGTTAAAGAATGCTCCCAATATAACTCGCCTGGCCGATGAAGGTGTGCTTTTTGAGCAAGCATATTCTGCGGCTCCTTGGACCAAGCCGGCAATCTCTTCTATTTTTACTGGCAAACTTCCCTCTCAGCATAACGTCCGAGGGATTGATGATAATTTATTAGATGATCAACTAACTATTGCTGAGATCTTTAAGGAGCGTGGTTACAAAACAGCCGGTAGAGTTAGTCATACTTTCATTTCCGCTAAAAAAGGTTTTAGTCAGGGCTTTGATAGCTATAATGTTGTGCCATTTAAAGGGAATGTTCATGATGTGATCACATCTCAGGAGGTGACAGCAGAGGGTCTTGATTGGTTAAAGGAGCAGCAAGCAAAAAAAGATGGCAAAAACTTTTTCATGTTCTTACATTATTTTGACCCTCATTATACTTACCAGCATCATCAAGAGTTTGATCGCAGTTCTCATTATAAAGGCCCGTTAACTTCTGGTATGTACATTCGAAAACTTCGAGAATTAATTCCCACTCTGACACCGGCAGATATTGAATATTTAGTTAATCTTTATCATGAAGAAATTGCTTATACCGATTTTTATATTGGAAAGGTGTTAGATTATTTGAAAGAGTCTGGCTTGGCGGACAATACGGTAGTGATTTTAACAGCAGATCATGGGGAAGAGTTCTTAGAGCACGGGGATATCGGCCATACAGTCACACTCTATGACGAATTAGTCCGAGTTCCTTTGATCATTTCTTTACCTAAATATCTTCGTCCCCATGTCGTTAAAGAAAATGTTTCTACAATGGATATTTTACCAACTCTCATGAGTTTAGATCCTGTTAAGCTGGAATATGGATTTTCTGGTATATCCTTACTTGATGCTTTAACTGGCAAACAAGCCTTGTCTCCTATTCGTGATATTAAATTTGAAGTTGATTATCAAGCTGGAATTCAAGCTTTCAAAGCAGGTGTTAAGCAGGATGAGTTTAAGTTAATTCATGATAAGGAAACTAAGGCTTGGGAGCTTCATAATCTAGCAGTAGACCCAGCTGAATTAAATAATCAAAAAGAAGTTTATCCGGGAGACTTTGAGAGAATAAAACCTAGCTTGCAAAACTTTATGGATTCACAAGGGGCTACAAATGGAACTCGCACCGAGGAGCAACGAACTCCAGAAGAGATTAAGCAGCTTAAAACATTAGGGTACATGTAGCTTTATTTATATATAGTCTGCAAAATTTAAATTGATAGAAACTTTAAAAAATAAATACGGGATGATTCTTAAAACATTTATTCGTTTATTAACTTTTTCAATTTTTTTGATCTGCTGTTTGACCTTAGGTTCTTGTCAGTTATTTAAGAGCAAAAAGCCCAATGTCATTTTTCTAATGCTTGATACTTTGCGAGCCGATCATCTGGGTATTTATGGTTACGAGCGCAACACCAGTCCAAACATAGATCAGTTTGCCAGAGAAAATTTACTTTTTAAAAATGCGATTACTGCTGTTCCCTGGACTCCCCCTTCTGTTGCGGGGATGTTAAGTGGATTATATCCGACTTCCCATAATTTTATGCCACCAAATAGTCGAGAGGAAGCAACCAGTAGTGTTTCTAAGTTGAGCGATGCTGTTTTAACACTCCCTGAAGTTTTAAAAGCACAAGGGTATCAAACACATGCAATTAGTTCTAACCCCTGGATTACGGATACTTTTGGTTTTAATCAGGGATATGAAAAATTTGAATACCTAGAGCGTGAGCAGGCTGATATTATTACAGATTCAGGAATTAAAGCGATCGATCAAATGAGTGCTAAGGATCAGCCATTTTTTCTTTATTTACATTATCTAGATCCGCATGAGCCATACACGCCTCCAAATAAGTATGTTCAGGCTTTTAAAGGCCCACTTAAGTCTCGTGAATATGATGTGGAAATGCAACGAAAGATTGGTTTGTATGATGGTGAAATCGCCTTCATGGATGAATGTTTAGGTAAGTTGTTTACTTATCTTAAAGAAAAAAATCTTTATGAGAATTCAATTATTGTAATTGTTGGTGATCATGGTGAGCAGTTCATGGAACATGGAAATATTAGTCATGGCAATGAATTGTTTAATCCCGAGTTGCATGTGCCAATGATGATTAAGACTGGGAAGCAGGTGCAACAAAGAGTTGTGGATTATGCTGTTAGTAATATTGATTTATTTCCGACAATTTTAGATTTAGTGGGCTTAGTACCGCCAACTAATTATCAAAGTGTTTCTTTAGTTAAGGATGAAAACTCTCAAGCCCGTGGTGGGGTGCTTTCTGAAATTAAGAGAAAATATAACCAGCGTTCTTTTACTAAGTTTGATGGCCAGCGTTTGTTAGTTGGATCTCGCAGTCAAGATCTTACTGTTGATGCTAAGGATGCTGTCGCTAATTCTATTGGTGTTTTTGATTCCTTTAAAGATATTTGGGAAGAAGCTCCGATTGAGAATCCCGAGCTTCTAAAACAGTTGCAGGCCGAGTTCCAAGCCGAGCTTCAGAAATCAGAGAGTTTAAAAGTAAAGTCGGCAACAGGTGATGCCGTTGATGAGACAACGATCTCGCAGTTAGAATCTCTTGGGTATTTGAAATAAATATGATGAATAAAAATAAAGTAATCTTAATTTTCTTGGCACTGTGTTTACAGCAAGCCATGCTACCTTCTTTTGCTTTTGCTTATATTGGACCAGGTGCTGGCTTTGCCTTTTTAGGTTCAGCCTTTGTTTTCATTTTAACAATTGGCCTCGCAATTTTAACTATTCTTTTTTGGCCTTTACAGCTTGTCTTAAGAAAACTTCGGAAGAAAGGAATTTCTAGGAAAGCTAGAACTCGTCGCGTTGTAATTTTGGGTCTTGATGGATTAGAGCCAACTTTAGTGGAAAGATTAATGGGTGAAGGCCGCCTTCCAAATTTTCAAAAGTTAAAAGATCAAGGTGCCTATTCTAGATTGGGAACAACCTTGCCTTCGCTTTCTCCTGTTGCTTGGTCAACTTTTCAAACAGGAGTAAATCCTGGAGCACATAATATCTTTGATTTTTTAACTCGTGATAAGCGCTATTGTTTACCTTTGCTTTCTTCAACAGAAACTACAACAGTTGCGAAGTATTTTCGCTTTGGTCCTTTTAAGGTTAAACGTGGTGAGCGCGCCGAAGTGAAATTACTACGAAAGTCTAAGCCTTTTTGGAAAATCCTTGGGGATAAAGGGATTTTTTCTAATATTATTCGAGTTCCAATTTCATATCCACCAGAAAAATTTGCTGGAAATATTCTTTCAGCAATGTGTACGCCAGACTTACGTGGGACACAGGGAACCTTTTCTTTTTTTACAAGTGATCCAGGACATCACGAGCTTAGTACCGATGGGACAACTGGTGGAGAAGTTAAATCGCTGGACAAGAGGGGAGATTCCTATCATGGTATTTTAGTTGGTCCACCAGATGCTGCTAACCCCAGTCAAAATTTAACATTAGATTTTATTGTCACACCAAAGAGTCCAACGCTAGCTGATTTCCAAATTGGCGAAGAGAAATTTTCGTTGGAGCTTGGTAAATTGTCAGATTGGATTTCTGTTCGATTTGGCAAAAAGATTTTTGGCATCGCACGTTTTTGTTTGCGTGCTTCACAGCCCGAATGTTCTGTGTATATTTCCCCCATTAATGTCGATCCAAGTAATCCGGCACTTCCCATCTCACAGCCAATATATTTTTCTAATTGGATTGCCAAGAGTCAAGGTCTGTTTGGGACACTAGGAATGTTGGAAGACACTTGGGGGCGTAATGAATTAGCACTTAATGACAGTGCTTTTTTAGAACAAGCCTACTTAACTCATGCTGAGCGTGAGAAAATGTTTTTTGAAACCTTAAGCAAAACTCGTGAAGGTTTATGTTGTTGTGTCTTTGATGCTAGTGACCGCATTCAGCATATGTTCTGGCGTTACATGGATCCTAACCATCCATCTCCTTTAGAAGGCGATGAATTTAAGGACACTATTCCAAAGATGTACGAGCGAATGGATCAGCTGGTCGGTAAGACCATGTCTAAATTAAATCCGAAGGATACCTTTATAATTTTAAGTGATCATGGATTCGCTTCCTTCCGACGTTGTATTGGGCTGAATGCTTGGTTGTATCAAAATGGTTATTTAGCTTTGAAGGAAGGTGCCAAGCCAGGACGTGATTATTTCCAAGATGTAGATTGGAGTAAGACGAAAGCTTTTGCTGTAGGACTATCGGGAATTTATATTAATCGCAAAGGTCGCGAGGTCAATGGGATTGTTGCAGAGGAAGAAGCGAAGTTATTAAAGCAGGAATTGTCCGATAAGATTGAGCAATTAAGAGACCCTCAGGATAATGCTAATGTCGTTAGTAAGGTCTATGACACGGCAGTTCATTACACTGGAATTTATGCGAAAGATGCTCCAGACTTGATCATTGGATATTATCCAGGATTTAGAGTCTCGTGGGATTCCGTTACTGGAACAGTAGAAGAAGAAATTTTCTCGGATAATTTAAAAGCTTGGAGTGGGGATCATCATGTCGATCCAAAATTAATTCCGGGAATCTTATTTGTTAATCAGAAGAAAGAACTAAATAATCCACACATTGCTGATTTGGCACCTACCGTCTTGGATCTTTTTAATGTGTCGATACCCAAATATATGGAAGGAAAGGTTTTAATCTAATATTTTTAGAATAGTATTGGTGAAGACTACTGTTAGTAGTAAAGTTGAAAAACTACTAATAATCTATAAGAGAATTGTTTGGGATATTTTTTGGTTGATCTCTGTCTTGCTCTTGGTGGTTGAGGAATTAAATTGATTGGAGCTATCGAAGCCAGCAGGCGCGAACAGATCTTACAGCGAATTTTTGAATCTGATAATTATACGATATTTCATTATTAACAACTACCAGCGCCCCAAGTACCTTTTGTGTTGTACTTTGATCCATCAGTCCAAATATAACTGTATTTTGTGAAATGATTATTGTTATTATTAAACATTGAACAATCAGTTAGATCGAACGAAAGTCCAAAACTAATCGGAGTAGCTCCACTAGTAGTTATAGTCAAGTCTTCGCTATAATGAACAAAGGCATTCCAAGTGCTAGGTGGAGTTAGCATTTCTTTAGGATAGATACTGTTTATTTCCTCTTGGGAGAGTAAGTCATATCTAGGAGTACCGCCGACACCACCAACGAGAGTTGATACTTCGAGGCGAGGATTAGAGCCACCAGCAAACCACTGCACAGCAAAACTTGTCCTGACATCTCCCAGTCTGTCAGCTGCAATATCCCTTGCCGCTTGGTTAGCGACAGTGAAGTCGTGTAATGTCGATAGGATAGTTGCCTTTTTTGCAGAATCAGAAAACTGTCTAAATCCAGCCACAGAAATTGCCGAGAGAATTCCGACAATTACAATAGTTACCAATAGCTCAACAAGGGTAAATGCAGAAATTTTAGAAATATTATTGGCACGGCCTCTCAGTAAAATCATATGTATCGGATCATTTAACCTTAAAAAATTTCAAATTTCGCCTAGTATATATCCCAATGCTTGTTAATTATATTGTAAGGATTAGTATCTACTAAGTAAATATAAAATAAATCTTTTCAGATACTTTTATAGCTAGTAGATCTAATTTTTAAATGAATGTCTGGTGACATAAGTAAACAGTTCAAGTTGAGGAATTAGCGGGAATAGGTCTATTGCTAATCTTAATCCATTATTTTCCGTGAAATATTGCCATTTAGGGTAAAAAAAGCTAGCTTTTCCTGTAGAAACCGCAAAATATTTGGAAAGTGTTATGTTCAAGAAATCAATCAAAATCGACAACGTCCTGTTTGACAAATTAACAGTGGCTGCTCAAATCAAGAAATGTTCTTCGATGGAAGAGTTTGCTTTGCAAGTTTTAGAAGCGGAAGCAGATAAAGTTTTGACAGAAACTGCCAAGGGCGATTTATCTCAAGATCAGATTGATGATATTACAAATAAACTAAAAGGCTTAGGTTATTTGGAATAGTAAAGAAATTTCATGGGAGCTAAATTACTAACCTACATTAACCAAATTGTCTCATTTTTAGTTTGGCCATTCACCTTATTACCTTCTTGGTTTGGTTTACTAGCTATCTCAGTTGTCGCCGGCATGGGCTTGCTCTGGATTTATGGGAAAGTTTCTAATCAAAATAAAATTCGTTATGTGAAGAGTAAGATTTATGCTTCGCTCTTAGAGTCAATTCTTTTTAGGCATGATGTTTGGATGACATTAAAAGCGCAAGGTAAGATGCTCTTTTACGGAGGCAGATATTTTACACTAGCAATTTTTCCTGTTTTAATTCTTGCCGCTCCTTCTATTCTCTTATTGTCGGAACTAAATGAGCAATATGCATCCAAGTCTTTAGATTCTAAATCAGAAGCAATTGTTCAAATGACTTTGAGCGACGCTAGTAAGCTCTATGAGGTAAAGCTGGAAGCACCTGCTGGTCTTGATGTAACTCCACCCGTTAGAATTCCTGCGAGTAAGCAAGTCTTTTGGAAGATTAAAACTTCGGAGCCTGGCAACCAAGAAGTAAATTTTCAAATTGCTGATTTTAATTTCCCTAAAACGTTATTTGTTGGTTCAGGCAAGAATCACGTCGGAGCTGTATGGAAAAGCTCTTGGGCGGGCAAGCTGTTGTATCCAGCAGGACCTGCTAGTATGCCATATGTTCAGAGTTTAACTATTAATTATCCAGAACAACTTTATAGCCTTGGATTATTCGAAGTTAATTGGTTAATTTTCTTTCTAATATTCTCGATGCTTTCGGGGATTGTTGTAAGTAAGTATCTGGGCGTCGCTATTTAAAATTTATGTCTGTTTTTTTAAATGAAAGGCATAAGCTTTTGTGACACCTACAGCAAAAAATGGCGCTGGCATAGTTTTGCGCGCTCTAAGGGAATTATTTTTTTAAAATGATTCCCTTAAGATTTATTAAGGAAATAAATATGTCTAACGTGAAAAATAATTTCATCATGATCACTTTCGATTCCTGTCGATTTGATACTTTTTTAGCTGCTAATACTCCAAACATCTCCCGCCTTGGTCAGACTGAAAAGTGTTACTCCTTTGCTAGTTGGACATTTCCATCACACCTTGTCTATTTAATGGGAGCGGGCCCTCACACAAGTCCGAAAGGTGTCTTTGCCTCTGAAGTATATAAAAAGGACTTTGAAAATTGGGGAGATAGATTAAATATCCCTGACATTTCCTTTAAAGGTTTTGTTCCCAGACTTTCACTCCCAGCATTTTTAAAAAGCCAAGGCTATAAAACTAATGCCTTAGTTTCCATGCCTGTTTTAAACCCAACTACTATCGTAAATACTCATTTTGATCGCTTTCAATTAATGGATAAGCATAATGATTTTAATGCGATTATTGATGCGATGATTTTTGAGCCAGAAGTTCCGCAGTTCTATTTATTAAATATTGGTGAAACGCATTATCCTTACACTCTCCCAGGTGAAGGTAATGACTTGCCGATCATTCATGGGATGCATGGGATTTTCAAGCATATGGATGATTTCGTTGCTGGTAACTCTGCTCCTGCTCAAGCAGCCGATCATGGCGGTGATAAATTTTTCCACATGGATCGCATGTTGGCGCTCAAGGAAAAACAACGCACAAACATCGAATATCTCGATGGTCTGTTTGAGAAGTTATATGAAAAAGTTCCTGAAAATACTTACGTCCAGGTAATGTCTGATCACGGGGAGTGCTTTGGTGAAGATGGCTACTTTGGCCATGGACCGATTATGCACGAAAAAGTTTTTGAAATCTTTAAAGTGGAAGGTAAATTTAAATAATGGGAATTACTCGTCGCCAATTTATTAAGGGAACTGCTGCCAGCCTAGCTGTTGGAGCGGCGAGTAGTATAATTACTCCAGGTTCTGCTTTCGCTAAGTTTCCGCATATCCGAAATAATAAGATTGCACGCAAGGCGATCGTCTTGGGCTTTGATGGGATGGATCCGGATTTAACTCGCAAGTTTATTGCGGAAGGACACATGCCAACATTTAAAAAAATGATTGAAAAGGGTTGGCACTTTGGTGAGCTGCAAAGCACAATGCCACCACAAAGTCCTGTAGCTTGGGCTAGTTTTATAACCGGAACAAATCCAGGGGGAACAGGGATTTTTGATTTCGTACATCGTGATCCGGCCAACTTTGCTCCCTATCTTTCTACTTCTAGAAGTTTTGATGCCGAGAAGACCTATCAAGTTGGCAACTGGAATATTCCCTTAAGTGGTGGGCGAGTGGACTTGATGCGTAAAGGCATTCCATTTTGGGATTACTTAACAAAAGAAGATATTCCATCAACAGTTTTCCAAATTCCTGCTAATTTTCCGATTGTGCAGTCAGGTACTAATATGATTAGCGGAATGGGAACGCCTGATCTTTTAGGTTCTTATGGTACATATACTTATTATACTGATACTCTGGTTCCTGGTTCAGAGAAGTTTGTTGGAGGGCGAGTAATCCGCGTGCGCGGAGCTGATAATACTTTTAAAACAACTTTGCCTGGGCCTCAAAATACTTTCCGCGTTGATGGACGCGCAACAACAGTCGATTTTACAATTAATCGTGATTCTTATGAGAAAGTTCTAAAGATTACAATCCAAGGGCAAGATATAATTCTGCGCCAAGGCGAATGGTCTGGATGGATTCCCTTAACTTTTGAATTAATCCCTCATTTAGCATCTGCGCCAGCGATGGTGCGTTTCTTTGCACAAGAAGTCCACCCTAACTTTAAACTCTATGTCTCCCCAATTAACATCGATCCTCTAAATCCAGCACTGCCAATTTCGGGCCCAGTCGAATATGCCAGCGATCTAGCTAATGCTGTGGGACGTTTTTATACTCAAGGATTTCCAGCTGACAGTAAGGCTTTATCCACAGGTGTTTTTTCTGATGATGAATATTTAGTTCAATCTAAAATTGTTCTTCAGGAAAACCTTGCTTCCTTTGAATATCAGTTAAAAAATTTCCAGGAAGGTTTATTCTATTTCTATTTTTCGTCCACAGATCAGAATCAACATATGATGTCTCGTTTAATGGATCCAACTCATCCGCAGTACAATCCAAATGGAAGTCCAGAAACAAAAAATGCTGTGCTTTATTTCTACAAGGCGATGGATGATGTCTTAGAACAAACCTTGTCTAAGGTTGATAGCTCAACGTTAGTGATCGCTCTTTCTGATCATGGGTTTGCACCTTTTACTAGAGAATTTAATTTAAGCACTTGGTTGGTGAACGAAGGTTTTACTGCGGTGTATAATCCAAAGGATATGGAAGATGCCGAAGTTTATTCCTGCGTTGATTGGGAAAAGACTCAAGCTTATGCCTTAGGAATTAATGGTCTTTATATTAATATCAAAGGGCGAGAGAAGAATGGATCTGTTGCCCAAGAGCAAGTTCAGGCAATTAAAGATCAGATTATTAGCAAGCTCTCCCAAGTGAAAGATCCGCTAAATAATCAACCAATTATTACTTCTGTCTATGACGCTGAAAAACTTTACTCTGGGGAGTTCGCCAGTTCTGCTCCAGACTTAGTGGTTGGTTATCAACGGGGATATCGTATTTCAGATGAAGCTGTTCTTGGTAAGTTCCCAAAAGAGATTGTAACTGATCGTAAGGATAAGTGGGCCTCAGATCATTGCTCAGATCCAATGGTTGTTCCTGGGATGATCCTAACAAATAAAACTTGTAATACTCAAGGTGCAGGGCTTTGGGATATGGGACCAAGTATTCTTAAAGCTTTTGGTATTGATACCCCAAAGCAGATGAATGGCAAGAATGTACTAGAAAGCTAAGTCACTAATTTGTAATTAGTTACAGAAACCACCTCCAACAGAGTAGCGCATGTGAGCTGTCTTAGACAGTTGGTTGGTTGTTGTGTTGTAAGCCCAGCCATTGAGAGCTGGAGTATATTCATCGCCTCCAACATTGTTTAAGCTCAATGTTTTGCAATGACTTGCTGATAGATAGACAGCAGGTGCGGCAAGGAATTGAACAGTAAAGGCGGCGACAATTTCAGGATCTTTGATCTCAACCCAGGCATTACAATCTTGTAGGCATTACCACCAGTCCACGGCGCGTTGCGAGCCTTATTGAGGGTAAATAGTGTATTAAAGCCAGCAGCCACTTCTTGAATAGTGATCTTCGCCAGTTTTCTGGACAGTAATCCCTATTAAAAGACTAAGTTTGCCGATTTTGGTAAGCTAATTTTAATAGGAGAAAACAGATGGGAAAGAGATTAAGCCAGGAGCTAAAATATGAAGCGATTCGACTAGTTGAGCATCATGGTGTTAAGCATGATCAGGTAGTTAAAGAACTAGGAATTGGACGTTCCACTCTTGATAAATTGTTAAAAGAGTACCGAACTGTCGAAAGTAATGGATTAACAGTAGATGAGAAAGCTGAACTTAAAAGGCTGAGGGAGGAGGTTAGAATCCTAAAAATTGAGAAAGAGCTTTTAAAAAAAGCGACGGTATACTTTGCAAAGCACTCGGAGTGAGGTGTGGTTTTGTTGCCGAGCACTGCAAGCTAGATTTGGGAATCCCAAGGCTGTGTAATTTAGTTCAAGTTTCCAAGTCTAGCTACTATCATTGGTGTAAAGGATTAGAAGATCGAGAACTAACTCTTCAGGCTGAAAAAGAGTTGTATTTTAAGATTAAAAGAATCTTTATTGAAAGCCTGAAGAGTTATGGAGTTCCTAGAATTCACACAGCATTATTAAGATCTGGTGTTGCTTGCAGTCGAAGACAAATTGGCAGAATAATGCGTAAAAACAAGCTTATTTCTGTTCATTGCAAAAGATCTTTTATTACAACGACTGATTCAACGAAGACAAAAGCACCTGCTGAAAATTTATTAGATAGAAACTTTAAAGCAAAGTTTCCTAATGAAAAATGGGTTGGCGATGTGACTTACATTCGAACTGGCGAAGGTTGGGTATACTTAGCAACAGTAATTGATTTGTTTTCTAGGAAAATAGTTGGTTACAGATTAGGAGCTAGGAATGATGCTGTTCTTGCTTGCTCAGCTTTCCAAATGGCGCTAGCCAGAAGGAAACAACCGAAGCAATTAATTTATCATTCCGACAGAGGAAGTGTTTATGCAAGTAATGAGTTTAAAAAGTTACTTGCGGACAATAAGATCACACCAAGTATGAGTAGGAAGGGTAACTGCTGGGACAAAGCAGTCGCTGAATCTTTCTTTCATACTTTAAAAGTTGAGCTGATATATCAAACTAAATTTAGATTGAGAATATCAGCATTATCTAGTATCAATAACTGGATATAAAATTTCTACAATCCGAGGAGAATGCATTCACCTCTGGGATATTGTAGTCCTGACGAAT
>JANNBC010000022.1:0-4055 GCA_031385045.1 bacterium
AATAAGCGTGCTTGAAAAGTTGCTAGTCCGTTAAAAAGTTTCTTAGCATCTCCCGTCTTTTCTGCAGCAGAATCAAGCAATGATTCACTGCAGATACTTTGATTATATGCACTAGCTAACTCAGCTACTGGTAAAACTACTTGATCCAAATCAGAAGATATATTGCTCACATCTTCTATGTTTTCAAATAATGAAAATTTTGGCGTTCCTAGGAAACTTAGCAGGCATAGAGCGGGGATAAGTGATAGCAAACCAAGCCAAATCCGAGAACTACCATTAGAGACAATTTTCTTAAAAAAACTATTCATTGAACCAACCTTAAAGACCTGCGATAGATCACCAAAAAAAATGGGGAGGATGATATTTAACTAAAAATTCCCTAGTATATTTGATGCCAGCCAATCTAAAATCGATTCAAATTAGCTACTTAGGTAGTTTTTAATGGATTATTTGGCATCTTCCTCTAAGCAACCTGATAAAAGAGATTCTAAATATTACTAACCCAGCAACAACTAGAAAGTACTTAGAATCGATTATCAATCCTAAACTACTCCTTTTACTTTATTGAAAGATAATTCAAAAATACATAAAAAGTATTGGTTTTGGTATAATTTTGGTATATATTTAATATGATATTTGAGTATGATCCTCAAAAAAGCAGTTCGAATAAATTAAAACATGGGATTGATTTTGAAGAAGCTAAAGATCTTTGGAACGATCCAGAATTAATTCAAATTGAGGCAAGAACAACTGATGAATCTAGATACTTATTAATTGGTAGAATTGCTGACATTTTTTGGTCTGCTATAATTACTTACCGCGAAGATTGCACGAGAATTATATCAGTTAGAAGATCTAGAACTGAAGAAGTTAAACTATATGAAAAAAACTAATAGCAAAGATTTCGACCAAACCTTTGACGAAGGTAAAGATGTCACTAAGCATCTGAAAAAGAAAACTACCGTCAAAGTAAATCAAAAGGTTAAAAGAGTTAACATTGATTTTCCAGTATGGGTTATTGAAACATTAGATCTAGAAGCCAGTCGCTTGGGCGTAACCAGACAAGCATTGGTAAAGTTTTGGGTGGCAGAGAGACTAGATAAGCAAGGTATAAGTTAAGTTTTATTATCAATAGGATATTAAGAATTTATTATTACCTTATGATTGACTCTCTCAAAGCTTCTTTTTTCAGGTCCTAAAACAAGGGATTGAAAGATTCTTTATTTCTCGTAGTAACACACTCACTCTCCAGAATAATATTTTAGGAACATATCGGTCTACTATTGCAATAATTATCTTAGCTTGGAGTCACGGATTAGAGCTGCATTGCGCCTCTTCAAAATTTCAATTTTATGCTAAGTTTGTGTTATTTCATGAAGTTGGGCACCACGTCCACACATTTACTGATTTTAAAACAAGTACTAAAGAACGAAGAGAGGAATTTGCTAATTCCTATGCCCTAAAATTTATTAGCAAAGATAGTTTGTTTCTGCGCTTGTTCGGAAATTTTAATTTCATCACTACTAAATTTATAAAAATTATTATGTGGAAATATAATAAGCTAATTCGCAGTAGTCCTGCTATCCATGAATCGGGTGATGACGATCGTATTGCCAGTAATGATAAAATTAGATCATAAAGAAGTTTTAAAACGGTGCAAGGTAGTTATAACACTCTCTAATAATTGCACTCAATCTCAATCCTCGTCCGAGCATAGTCTGCTAAATTATATAACCTATGAAAGGCTGATTCCTTATAAGTAGAATTGGATTTCTTTTTTATTCCCTGTTGAAAATCAAAGTTTCTCCACTATCAGGGTCCCCGACAGAGGCATGTAATTTGTAATTTGGAGGTTCGCCATATAATTGAAAACCTTCATCATGGCTGATTGGCCACCCTTCAATCCAACTCCAAATCATTGAAGATGAACCAATGTTCCAATTTTCGGTTTTATTTATAAACTTTCCGTTGGATTCCCCGAAGCCATTAAAGAGGCAATCAGGCAAGTTTTTGAAATACATTTTACCATTTGCTTCAAAAATAACGCTAATCGTATCAGGGTATACTTGGTAATTCTTTCGCTCGGAAAGAAAAATTTTGGATTCTTGACTCAAATTATATGTTCCTATGACATCGACTTCTTTAGGCATATTTGTTGGCCCATGAGGTCCAAAAAAAATAAAAGTAAAAATGGAAAAAGAAATAAATACTATTGGTAAAATTATTAACAAAATGCCTGGAGCACATAGTATTAACCAGGCCTTTGATTTTTTGCGTTTAAATTTTCTATAACCAATTATTGACAATGGGGATAAAATTATTGATCCAATTATTATAATAATAAGCCAAAAAAATGCTACGAACACTAATCCCATAATTTATTTAATCCTTAATATTTGTTTCTATTGCCTTTAACTCTATCAAACAATTTCTGGAATCAAAACCATTATTATCGAACGTAATTTTGAAACTTGGTCCAGGCTACTTTTTCATGAAATAGAATTTATTTGCGAGTAAATCATTGCCCAGATTCTAAGCTCAAATACTTTAGCATTCTATGGTTTTGTGTTCACCTTGATACAGGAAAATTCCTGAATTGATTACGAGCTGAGTCTACTCTGCCTTCTTATTAAGAAATTAACAGTCACCCCAGCTAGTGCTCCAAATACTATATAGAAAGGAAAGCAAATCACTAAAATTCTTAAAACACGGTCTTAGATTATCGAGTTTGCTCTAAGCCAGGAACATCTACTTCTAAGGTGGGAACAGTTGATGGACTATCAATTAAGTAGAGAAGGCCTCCTAAGGCAAGAATTCCTCCAATCATGGTGACAGGAGCAACCCCAAATGTCATAATTTTGTCTATAGTATCCATTCTATTGTGGTCATATGTTGTTGGTGGGGCGAGAACTGGCATTAACAACTCCTTAAAAGTAAAAATTTAAACGAAGACATGCTTTAAAAAACCTATATTTTGTAAATTTGAAATTTAACAAAATCAACAATTTAGAATTTGCAAAATTGCTGGCCTAATAAAAAATTGAGGTTTTAAGCAGGTCTCAAATGAATTAGATAGTTAACCATAACATGAGAACTATCGTAGACTCTCCACTACTCATATTCCAAGTGGTGGAACCCTATCCAATATAACAATTATGGATCGAAAGTTAAGAGATATGCCAAAAAAATTTGATTTTTTTACTAAAATCCTTGGAACCTGAAATTTGGATTAGCCAACTGATACGAGAATCTAACTACTTGTAATGATCGAAAGAAGCGTCTTTGTTCAATCATTACAAATACTTTACCTCTACATAGCAACTCTAGTTCTAAAACTATATCCTGTCTGCGACGCAACAGGTTCTCACCCAGTAGCGACAAAAGATTCTGATTATTGAGGAAAATGTTTGGAATACAATATGGGTTATTTCCAACTTTGCTCCGCAAAGTGGAAATTCCCGAAATATAGTGGGCGCTGCAAGGCTCGAACTTGCGACCCATAGCTTGTAAGGCTCTGTCAAAGAGAAAGTCAGATTAAACTACAACACTAGAGAGTTAATCATATCAGCAAGTTATATTCAAGAGAGAAGTAGGGAGAACTCAAGAAATTTCATCAGTGTTGGTGTTGAGTGCCACCAAATTTGCCACCAATTAATAACAGAAAAATTTCTAGACACCAATTTAGTAGCATAGTAATACTTAGTATCGCAATTTATTTGTTAAAAGAACCATTTTCTAAGATTATAAAAATGACCGAATCACCTGATATTTTCCACAATAGGGCTAAGGATGCTGGCAACCGATTAAAGACTTATGTTCATGGATATGCTTCAGGTGCAACTGGAATATTTTTCCTAGCTCTAACTAATTCGAAAACAACAGATTATAACTGGCTTGAAACAAGTTTTCTTATAACCTCACTTGTCTTTTTTGTTATTACAATAATAATTTGTTTTTATGAGTTACACATCGATGCCAGACGCTTCTACTTTGTAGCAAAACAATTAGAGCAGGAAAAGGAAAAACGTGTATGGAAGAAAAATGATCAGTACAAG
>JANNBC010000023.1:0-2374 GCA_031385045.1 bacterium
CAAATGCTTCCTGGGATAAGCTTTATGGACACAGTGATGTACCGGGCATATTTCGATGCTCGATATATCAATATACCTGATGGTCTGATGAACCTACAGGCCCAGATATCCACCTATCACTGTGGTGGAACAAGATTTAATATGATGGGTAATGACGCAACAACAATTTGGACTTACCAGGAGCTTACTACGGGAATATTTCCCTTATCAGACGATACTAGTGGGCAAATGAACCCCCACCCGTGTCCTTAATAAACTGTTGCATTTTAAATTTTACCTAGTGCTATGCTCACAGCCATTGACTTAAGGCTTAGAAGTTAATTTTATGCTTTGCTCTATGATGATAGAGCTTAGGATCACGTCCTCTTTTACACTCCTGGTGTCGTTTGGGATGAATCCTGTCGGGTCTCACGACAGTTTCTCCAAACAAGATACCCTACTAAATACGCAGTGATGGGAGTTGACACCAATATACCCACAATATCACCTATATCGGGTTGTCTAATAGCCCTTATAAACATTGGAAGCATAGGAAAAATACATAAGTACAAAATAAATGAGCTTCACCAAAATGTTCCTTTTGGAGCTACTGTTTTTGCTTCGGAGTTGCTATGTAGAGAACTTAAACAAAATTGGATTAAAATCCTGTATTATCTGGAAATTAATTTAAGTTTAGGAGTCTGCCATGTCAACATTGAAGAATCAGCAGTACGTAGGAGAAGTATTTGTAGGGATTGATGTTCGCCGCACAAGCTATACAGTTGTTGAGTTAATAGAATCGGAAGTAGTAAAGAAAACCAGAATGCCTGGAAGTCCTGAGCGGCTAATAAAATATTTAAAAAGTAATTATCCAAAAGCCAAGCTTAAAACTGTTTACGAAGCTGGTTTTAGTGGTTTTGTTCTTCACCGAGAACTAACAGAAGCTGGCATAGAAAATATCATAGTTAACCCCTCATCAATTGCTGTGGAATCAAAGGATCGGGTAAAAACAGACAAAATAGATGCCACAAAAATGGCAAAGCATTTAAGTTTGGGGTTACTGGTTGGGAAGTCTCTAAGAACATTGATAGCGAACTTGTTTGTGCTGCCTTTAGTATGGCAACTTTTAGAAGAAAAGTTCCAGCAGATCTAGTTTACCACTCGGACCGAGGAGCTCAGTATGCTAGTGATGGATTTCAGATATTATTAAATGAACACAATGCCATTCAAAGCATGAGCAGAAAAGGTAATTGTTGGGACAATGCCGTTGCCGAGAGCTTCTTCGCAACTCTTAAATTAGAGCTAGTCCATCATCATAAATTTCAATCTGTCGCTGAGGTAAAACAAATTGTTGCAGATTGGATCGAAAACTTTTATAACACTAGTCGAAGTCATTCTTCTATCAACTTCATGTCGCCTTCAGAATTTGAAGCTAAGTTTGCATGAACGAGCGTCCACTAAACGGGGGGGAAGTCCAAAAAGGTTATATTTCTAAAAAACTATTCCTTGATTTGTTTAATAAAAATCTTAAATTAGTAACTGGAATTAAAAATAATATGAAAAATACTTTGTTAGAATTTAATGAAAAAATCCTGCTTAGAAAAAGATCAATTATTGAAACCATTTTTGACCAACTAAAAAATATCTGTCAGGTGGAACATTCTAGACATCGAAGCAAAGTGAACTTCCTCGTTAATCTCATCGGTGCTTTAGCCGCTTATTCACTAAAACCAACTAAGCCTGCTATCAATTTTAACCAAATTCAGCCTGCTCTTATCCAAAATTAAGGTTAATAATTATTTTAAGCTCTCTAGAGGATAATTTGATAATTTAGCTTAAGAAGTACTTAGGATTATCAGCGGGGTTTTTAGTTGTTAGCCTATATCAGCTAAGTTTGCTCATAATTAGGATATTTCCCTGCTGTTGACTCTAAAGATATGCAAAATAACCCTTTAAAATTCACCTAAGTAGCTAATTTGAATCGATTTTAGATTGACTGGCATCAAATATACTAGGGAATTTTTAGTTAAATATCATCCTCCCAATTTATTGTTGGTTATCTATCGCAGGTCTTTAAGGTTGGTTCAATGAATAGTTTTTTTAAGAAAATTTTCTCTCGTCCTAGTTCTCGGATTTGGTTTGGTTTGATATCTCTTATCCCTGCTCTATGCCTGCTAAGTTTCCTAGGCTCTCCCAATTTCTCATTATTTGAAAACATAGAAGATGTGAGCAATATATCTTCTGATTTGGATCGAGTAGTTTTACCAGTAGCTGAGTTAGCTAGTGCATATAATCAAAGTATCTGCAGTGAATCATTGCTTGATTCTGCTGCAGAAAAGACGGGAGATGCTAAGAAACTTTTTAACGGACTAGCAACTTTTCAAGCACGCTTATT
>JANNBC010000043.1:0-25031 GCA_031385045.1 bacterium
TAATAATATTTTTTTTGATCATTGATAGCATAGTTTAGTAAAACTATGACTAATTTAGGACGCTACTCAAAAAGTAGATAGATACAATCTTACTTATTTCAATAACTTACAGCCTTAAGTCAATGGCTGTGTGCCTGGCACTAGGTTAAAAAAACTAGGTAAATCTACAAATTAGTTTTTTTCCAATAAACTTCAGTATTATTTTCTATTGTTATTAGTTTATCTGATATCTTATGAATTGATCTAAATTCATCAACTGCTTTTCTACAACCAATAAAAGTATGGTAGTCATCAATAATTATAATTCCATTTTCAGATACAGCTTGATAGAGAGTATCTAAACAGTATTTAGTAGATGTATACCAATCATTATCTAAGCGTAAAATAGCAATTTCGCCAATATTAGACTTATTGACTTCCAAACTTTGATCAAACCAACCTTTTACAATAGTTGTATTTTGATAAAATGGAGAAGTCTCTTCAACTATTTTTCTAGCTCCGATTTCACCTTCAAATTCGGAACATTTATACCCTACCCAATTTTTGCCATCACCTTCATCTTCGACACTTAGTTCTGGCATACCTTCAAAGCTATCAAAACCCCAAACTTTTCTATTACCAGCAAAATATGAAAGTAATGCAAGACAACCACCCTTAGCTACACCACATTCAACGTACGATCCTTTTGGTAGTTCCGTCGCTATGGTTAATTTATATAAATTAATAAGTCGCTTCTTACTGACCATTGTTTTCTTTTGATAAATTATCGAAAGTATTAAAATTTGAGCCGTTATCGAGTTTGGAGCTAAGTTAAAATGCTTAACGATCTTTGCTAAACGAAAAATTATAAACGCTTTTATATTATAAATCATAATTAAAGTTTTTTTGTTTTAAAATTCTGAGCAAGATTTAATAAATTAAAATTTTCTTTAAAGTTATGTTTAGTAAAACTTGAAATGTATGATGGAAAGCTATTATGACCATATATCTGACAAAGATTAATTAATTTTTTTAGACAGCCTCTGAAGTAATAAAAATCATCGTTTAATACTTAATAACCATTATATTCATTAATAACAACTGCTGAAATACCATCAATATTAAATGCCACTATTGGCAAACTATTAGCCATTGCTTCTAAATAGACAGTGGAAGTCCTTCTGTTTGTGAGGGCTGTATGTAGTTATCAGTTTAAGGCTGTGCGTGCCAGGCTACTTTTTTCTCCCCTACAACAACTCTCACTTGAGTATCAGGAGGCTGACATAGTTCAACTAGTTTAAACGCGCGGCTACGCCTTAGTTCTCTAATCTGAATAACTACCTAGAATGCTTCTAAGAGATCTTGGGCTAGGATACTTTTATAATCGACTATTATAGATAAGCTTCTAAAACCAACCTTAAATTAAGCAATTTGGATTCGTGCAATACTACTGCATAATTTGATGCATTTTATGCAGTAGTGTTGCATAAAAATCAAAAAATCGAGCACCAAGCAATAGATCAATAATATTATATTTAAACAGAAAGGAAGAAGGATATGTTTATAGAATAGTAAGAGAACTTTACCTGCGGATCAGAAAATCAGATTACTTCCGAACTTTAATTTCCTGGCCAATCTTTAATCCAGTGCCGGTAATTTTATTTAACTGTCGGATATCGGTGATACTCACTTTGTACTGATTACTAATTGACCAAAGGGTATCTCCAGGAGCGACCTTGTGAGTAGTAGCAGTTGTATTAGCTACTTTAGAAATAATTGGAGCAGCTGGGATTCTCTCTTGGACTTTTAACTGCTGTCCTTCTTTAATCACATTAGCACTTAAACCATTTAGACTTTTTAAATCAGCAACTGTCATTCCATATTTAACAGCAATAGAACCTAAAGTTTCTCGATATTTCACTAAATGAGTCCCACTAGCCATTGTTGGTAAGGGATCAATATCTTGTTCTTTTAGAACAGCGATAGCACTTTCTCTTGGAGCAACATTTAACTTCTGACCAATGCGCACAGTATCAGAATTTAGATTATTAAGTTGCTTCAGTTGTTTAACAGTTAGTTCATGTCTAGAAGCAATTCCAGCTAGCGTATCTCCTGAGCGAACATTATATGTACCGACACCATAAACTACACTGGCACTTCCCGAAGTTGGCTCGGGTGCTTTAAGTGAAACTACTTTGGATTTGTATTTACTCGGAACTTTTAAGACGTAGTTCTTTGGTATTTTATAACGACCTTGCCAGATAGCATCTGAGATTCCGTAGTTATACTGTTTAAGCTCTTCTAAGCTAACATCTAAACGAGTCATTATGTGCTGAACTGAAGTATCATTAGAAATTGGATATTCAGTTACTTGTAAAGCTGGTTCAACTTTAATTCCTGGAAAATACTTTTCACGATTATCATAAACTTCATTAGCAGCTAGTAATTCCGGGAAAAAGTTATTGGAAGCAAAACCAAAAAGCTGGTTAGTTGGATGCTCGATTAAGTAAGATATGTCACGTGATCCCATTTTCTTAACTTTACCGCGAACTCCACCAACACCATGGTTATAGGAAGTTACAGCAAGGGGCCAGCGCTCTAAAGCCTTATGGGCAGAGCGCATATACTTTGCCGCAGCACGAGTAGCCGAAATTACATCACGGCGCTCGTCAATTAAATTATCAACTCGCATATAACCTTTAGCAGTACTGCGCATAAACTGCCAAATACCAGCAGCACCTACGGAGCTATATGCTTTGTAATTAAAAGATGATTCCACAAATGGTAAGCGAGTTAATTCTTTAGGAAGGTTAAATTCATTAACAAAAATATTTTCAATAATTGGCATGTAACGGCCAGATAGGATGATCGCTTCTTCAAACTTTTCTTTAATTCCAGTCTGACTACGAACTTTATCTTCAGTGACAGTGCTTAAGTACTTACTCTTTCCACCAGGGACATACTCCATGGCAGTTTCTATTTGCTCCGCTAACTTTGAGCCATCATTGCGAC
This sequence comes from bacterium, assembly GCA_031385045.1. Lineage (GTDB taxonomy): Bacteria > Bdellovibrionota_C > UBA2361 > UBA2361 > CALJRW01 > JANNBC01. The sequence continues at coordinate 2,992 of JANNBC010000043.1, forward strand.
CTTCTACTAGCTCCGAAATAATTTTGCGAATTTTAGCGGTGTGCTCAGCTTTAGCTTTATTAACAGTTACGTCATAAGCAGCAGTCTTTCTTCCATACTTTTCCGCAACCCAGTTATAATCAACAACATCAAAAACAGCTTGTGGATAATCACGATGATGAAAGATGGCATGTTGTTGAGTATAAATTGCAAATACACCAATCCAAAAATCTACTCTGGGACGTAACTCTTCAGGTACTTTAAATTCTTGATGACTAGGTGTTGCTAGGGCAACGTTTGTTAGGAAACAAAATAAAACTGCTAAGAAGATTCTCATTGCTGATAAAGTAAATTAATTATTTTGTTTTCTAATTCTCTAGAGCTTGCGCCAGAAGTTACTTTGTTTTGGATCAAACCAAAAATATATTTTTTTCTTTTCTTAGTACTAACCATACCAATTAAGGAATCAACACCATTAATTGTTCCAGTCTTTCCACGAATTACTAAACCATCGGAGAATTTAACTTTTTTTAATGTTCCAACTTGGCCAGAAACGGCCAGTGAGCTTAAGAACTCTGGTAAGATCGTGTAATCTTGAATTGATTCTTTAAAGATCTCCGTTAAGATCCTAATTGTGATTCGATTACTATGGCTTAAGCCAGAAGCATCATGTAGCTCAAAAGTTGAAGGATCAAATCCTTTGGATTTTAAATAGCTTGTCAGATTAATTAGACCTTGCTTGCGACTAAACCGATTATTTAAACTTCCGGCACGATATAGCAGTTGTTCAGCAATAAAATTGCTACTAAATTTATTTAAGTCAGCAATAATTTGACTAAGTGCTTTTGATTGGTGAGTTCCCAGTTTTTTAGTTGAGCCAGAGAACTTCTGATGATAAAGTTTTCCGGTAACAGTTATCCCAATATAATTTAAATTTCTTTGTACCGCGCCGGCCAAGTACTGCACTGGATCGCTAACGCTACGATAAACTTCGGTGCATCCAGAATTAGTGGGAATACTTCCTGCTAGGCGATAGATCTGCGGATATGATTGTCCTTTCGGAGTATAATCATCTACTCCATAGGCTACAGAGCGACCACCTAAGCCAATCTGACCTTCAAACTGAATTGGATATTCCCAAGGATCGGGAGTTACGCGCGCAACACTTCCGCCTCCACCACAAACCTTAAATGTGATTGTATTAAAATTAAATGAGAGTGCCGAATTGGATGCTTGATAGGCGCTTTGACCTGAACGAGGCATTTGCTCGACAAAAGCAGTGTCATCTAAATAAATATTACCTACTTCTGTAATGCCATATTTTTTTAGATTTCGAATCAGCACCCAAAGTGACTCAGTTGTAAAACTTGGATCCCCTTGGCCACGAATAATTAAATTATTAACCTTAGTCCCTGTAAAGCCTTCTGCTTCGATATAAGTTTCAAAACGAAAATCTGTCCCCAGCTTTTTAAGGGAATAGTTAGTGATCAGTAGTTTCATCACGCTAGCAGGTTTCACTGGCTCATCTGGATTATAACTATAGACTAACTCATTAGTATCAGGGTTAATGATGTAGATTCCTTTAGTAAATTTATTACCAGCATTAACAATTGATTGGATTTGTGCACTTAAGGCTGAATCAGCTGAGCACAGGTTCGAGAACACCACGACTAATAGGCTAAAAAGCCCTAATATTTGTAGAAATTTTTTAAACAAGGATTTTTTTGAAAAATAAAAGACAACTCTTCTTTAGTATCTTATTTTCCTAAACAACGAAAGTCATCTAACTGAGAATCAGTCAGTGCTGAGGTATAATTTTCGTTGATTTTAACAAATTCTTGAAAGTCAGCAGGCACAGCACTATCTTCATAAATTGCTTCCACGGGACACTCTGTCTCACAAGCACCACAGTTGATACATTCATCTGGGTGAATCATAAGCATTCCAGCGCCTTCATCCCCATCATTACCTTCAAAAGCTACTCCGTATTTTTCATTTAGTTCAATTTTTTTGAAATTATAGAAACAATCAACCGGACAAACCTCAACACATGATCGATCTTTGGTTCCTAAGCAAGGTTTGGTAACAATGTAAGCCATCTCTGAAAAAATAATGATAAATTTATAATCCTACTTCTAACAAGTGTTTAGAATTATTTCAATATACCAAGCAACCAAGATACCCTATCATCTTTACCAGTTTATCCCCCGTAGCTTCAGCGAAGGAGGAATAAAGTGAATGAATTGACTTCAAACAAACGTTTGATTAAAATGCCCACACACCCCATGAACACCAAAACAAAAATCCTAAACTCCGCAGAAGAGTTATTTGCCGATCGAGGCTTTGAAAACGTTTCCATTCGCGAAATTATTACCAAAGCATCAGTGAATATTGCTGCTATTAATTATCACTTTGGAAATAAAGAAGAGCTAATCTTTGCTGTAGTGAAGCGTCGAATCATGGAAGTAAATAACAATCGCACTGAGCTTCTGGAAGAATTACGAGTTAAATATCAAACTAAACCAATCCCAGTTAAAAAAATTATTCATGGCTTTATCTATCCGGCTTTTATGCATAGTCATGGAGAGAAGAAAAATGGATCGCATTTTCTTAAGTTAATGGGCCGGATAATGTCAAATAGCTATCCTAATTTAAAGACACGCGTCTTTGAAGTTTTCGATCCGATTGCTCAAGAATATTTAAGTGAATTAATTAAAGCCCTTCCGCAAATGCCAGTGAGCATGGTTTCTCAAAAATTTTATTTTACGGTTGGTAGTATGGCGCATGTATTACTTAACCATACAAACCCTGACTGCATTAAAAAATCTCTACAAGGAGAAAAAGATCTAATTCAAATTGCTGAAGATCTAATTGAATTTTGCGCTGGAGGTTTTAATCCTAGCCCTAAGATGCAAGTAACAAAGATTAATGCAAAAAAACTTACTCCTAAAACTAAGCAACCCGTCGGTCTTCGTTCTCAGATGCACCAGCAAAATTATGCTTGATAATCTTACTAGGATCTACTTTTTCAACTAGGCTACCCACAATATCCTGAGCAATGATAATTTCATTACCCTCAACAGTGTAAAACTCTACACGAATGATATTGCCGTCTCGCTCGATAATTCTTGACCGCTTATCAGCACTAGGATCATTCTTAGCTTCTGCTTGATGGGCAACAACTTCTTCTTTTTGAGAAAAAGCATAAACTTCACTAACGTACTGCTCATCAATCACCAATTCTGTATCCACAGGGGCTCGTACGCGACTTCGCCCTTCACCCATAACAGCATGAGAATGTAATCTAAACTTAGCTAAGGCTTTTTTGAAGGCCTGCTCACAAACTTCCTTAATACCTTTTTCCAGACCTTCACGATAAGCTTTAGTAGCAGCTTCTGCTAACTCATCAGAGAATTCTTTAGTTGACTTACCAGCTTTATGAGCAATGGCATCCATTGATTCTTTAAATGCTGGATTATCTTTTAATGCATCATCGATATGTCCGCGATAAGCCTTACCAAAATGAGCACTAGCATCAGGTACAATTTCCTTCTGGATCACTTCGCTTGCTTCTTTAGTTAAGGTTTCTAAAATCTCTCCATCCTTAACGCCACTGCGAAAGGCTTTGGAAGTTGCCTTAGACATTTGCTTAGCTTCTTTAACACTATAACCAGCGTCAATTAATTTTTGACGAAGCTCCTTGCCACCTGTTTGTAAATCTTTAAAAGTAGTTTCAGCTCCTTCAGTTAAGTGTTTAGCAATTCCTGAACGCTCTAAAATCTCCTTAGCATTTTTTTCTCCTAATTCAGCAGCACGCGCAGCAATTTTTTCGGTAATCTTTCCTGCAGTCTCTTTAGTTACAACACCAGCACCTTCCTTAATCACTAGATCCACTGTTTCTTTACCAAGAACTTGGGCACTTTCTTGAGCAACTTCTTTGGCAATTGTTTTAGCTCCATTTTTAAGGCCTTGCTCCAAGGCATTTTCGGCTAACTCTTTCCCAATTGTTTTTAGGCCTTGTTTGGCCATTAGCTGTAAAGCTTCTTTGGCAGCGATTCGACCAGTAGCAACTAAGGCAACTGTTCCAACTGCAGCGCCACCACTGGCTACAGTAGCAGCAATACTACCAGCAGAAAGTGCGGCAAAAGTTAAATGCATGGTGGCTTGCGCACCTTCTAGTGCGGCTTCTAAATTACGCCCTTCGCCAACAAGAATTAAAGCTTTACAACCATGAGAGGCAGCATAGTATACGTCCGCAATACCGGTGATTTCACAAGCACATTGCAGACCACCAACAACTCCGTCTTTTAAGGCGACCATATTGTTAGCAAAATTTTTATTGGCAACACTAAAATCTCCGCCAGTTCTAGCTAAATCATAAATATATTCATACGGAGCTTTAATACCAGCAACAACTCCCTTAGCAACAGCAGTGAGTCCGATGGAATCACACATATCCCCAGCAAACTTACCAACAGCTTTAAGTGAGCCAACTGGATCTGTTACTAAATTCCAAGCTCCTTTAGCAATTCCTTCAACAACATAAATTCCACCATCTAGAATCATCTTGCCAGCTTTCAACCAATTCTCCGGTTCTTTCACAGCATCCCAAGCTTTACCAGCTAACTCTAGAGTTTTTTCACCAATTTTTTCCCAATCAGCATTCACAATAGCGTTTGTAATTCCTTTGCCTAAAGTAACAATCCCAACACCCACTGCCTTGGCACCTTTAAGCAAACTTTCTCCAGCATTAATTAAATCATTACCGACTTCACGCAGACTATCTAAGGCCCCTGAACACCAATTTTTAGCTTCATAATATTTACGCTTGACCCAGTTCATATCATTAAAATCAGCATCTCTTTGGGCAGTATATGTTTTAATAAATTCTTCTTGAATCTTAGCAATTAAGGTTGGATCAGCATTAGTCTTGGCAATTGTTTGTTCCATGTAGGTTTTAAACTCGGCAGAGGAAATAACCCGGTTTGGATCTTCAGCAAAATGAGCCTTGGCAACATTACTGGCCATTGCCTTAACTTCTTGCATAGTCTTCTCTTCTTGTTGCGCTTGTTGTAATTGCGCATTTTGCAATTGAATTTTTTGTTGCTCAGCTTGAAGTTCAGCCTTTGCTCTAACTTCCTCTTGAGCTCTTGCTAATTCCCTAGCTTCTCTTTCGCGGGCTTGCCTTAAGGCTTCTTCTTGTTGTTCCGTAGATTTGCTACTAGAGGTACTGTCAATAACTAGATCCCCAGAACGAGTTTTACCTTCTAGTTTTCTAGCCAATTCTAAATCTTGGTTAATAACTGATGCTTGACTTACACTTAAACCACTTGGAGCTTCAGGTGTGGCTTCCGGCAAAGCTCGCTCAGCTGCAACTAATTGCTCTACAGATTTAATTGCTGTAAAATTTTCTGCTTCTAAATCAAACTCCTCACCTTTTTTTTTCTTACGTAAATCACCGAAAGGATTTAAATCTTTGGCAAACTCATGACGAGCAGAATTATCTGTTAGTGATGTAGCTTTAAGTCCAGATGGAAGCGGTTGATTTGTAGGTTCAGTACTTGTTCCAACTGGGTGGTCTTGTTGCAATTCTAATTTAGACATAGCGTAAATTTATAGATAGATTAACCTAAGTAATAACTAATCTGCTATTCGGCAATATTTGCTTCTAATATTAGTCTCAATCTCCAAGCCTCCAAAGGAAGTTAATAAAATCAGCATGTTAGCTTAAACAGCCCTAATTTGCTAAAAAAAACTTCCTTATATATAATTCCCTCTCTAATTTTTTTAAATTGAATTAAAAATGGGCAGTGTAATCAAAAAACGTCGTAAAAAAATGCGTAAACATAAGCATAAAAAACTTTTAGCGAAAACACGAAATAGTCGTAAGTAACTAAAATTATTATAGGCATTCACTGTCTTTGGTGTTAAAACCATTAAATAATCGGCTTTTAGCTGTTTTATTTAAGTGAATGCTTCTTTCCCCACCACTTCTGTTTGTAATAAATATCGACCTAGTTTGTCGGTTAAGTTGTAAACTTGATTGATGTTCATCTAGTGGCTACAAATTATTGAATAGTTAGGGCTATGCCTTTATCTCCGTTCAGTCCTAGTTTTTTTTCTTTAGTACAACTTTCTAGCCAAGGCGCTTTAACTTCTGGTACGAGTTATGCCCAACAACATCGTTTAAATTTGTTAGCTAATCATCGCGCTCAAAAAATAATCCCAAAGAGGATTTGCTGGTCATGAGCAAGGATTTAATTTTCAAAATTATCAATTTCTTAGCTCTGGGAATTATCTTGGCCTGCATTATTCCAGCAGGAAAACTTTTAGAGCTTAACCCCTATTTACTTGGCGGAGATATTTGGTCCGAGAATCATCAAATTATTAATTTATTATATAACTCCTACCATACTTGGAGCTTTGATCCACTACTCAGTCGGCTCTTAGCTAACTATCAGAGTCCAGCACTTATATTTACCTACTCTTTCTTCTTTTTTGCTGTTGGCTGGTTCTTATTACTACGCAAAAACTTGGAACAAGAAAACTCGTTTCTAATCGCAAACTTTAAAAGCCTCATTTTAACGCTAGCAATTCTTGCTACCTTTGGTTTTATTTTTGAAGAAGACTTAATTCTGCTATCAGCATTTACTTGGGTTCCATTCCTAATCTTGGCAAGTCAAAACTTTCTAGAGAAAAAGTTTACTAGTATTCTTTACCTATTACTTGCAAGCGCCTTAGTAATTACCAGTAGTAACCAACTTAGCATCCTGTTTTTAGTAATAATCATAGCGGTTCTATTACTACAAAATAAAAATATTCCACTTTCCCTGACACGCAAATCCTATCAAACAATTGTCATTTTTCTAATTCTTTTATGCAGTTCTTTATACATATTTTACTACCCTAAAACTAATTTTTATGATTATGCCATTAATCAAAGAGTAATTAGCGAAGACTTTTTAATTGGACTTACGCAGCCACTTTTTGGTCCAGTTAACCCGATAAAGTTTTTAGAACTTAGGAACATTGAAACACAGCTAAGTGGAGTCGTGGATTACTTATTACTCTGCTCTATTGCCTTATTATTTTTACTTCGAAGAAACCGAGCAACTTGGGTTTTATTTTTATTTAATGCAATTATTTTTTTAGACCAAAGAACTAGCTATCAGCTAAAACATATTCTTCCCCTGGAAACTATTAGCCGGCTTATGCCCCATTGGAGCTTTTTTGCAATGGCGATTGTTTGCGCAGCTCTTAGTATTGCAATCACTGTGATCTTATTAATTAGTAATAAAAAATCGGATTTGGTGCTCCCATTTTTAGCATTTTTAGTTACTAGCCATTTGCTATTTAGTTTCCAACCGCCAGAAAGTCTGGAAATGATTCGCGCTAGTACCAATTCCAATTTGACAGTTGATTTTAAACTTTTAAATTCGCCCTCGGCCCAGATTGTCCTTAGCTCGCCACAGCTAGATTTTTACAAGCTAGAGAAATTAGGGAGAAGAATTTTTCGACCAATCAAAAAAATTCATCCTGTGATTACTGCTAGTAATAACCAAGAAGAAATCTCTTTGCTTTTTGATAAAGATCCAGAAACAACTTGGGGAACTAAACTTGGAAAACAGACAGGCAAGGAATGGCTATTAATTAGCTTACCACACCCGGTCTTAATTGAAGGACTCAAGATCTCAGCAGGTAGTCGCCATACTGATTTTGCTAGAGGAGTAAAGGTTAGTGCTAGCCTTAGCTGCGATCCGCAAGAAGCTGATTATCAGATTGTTTATGAAAAAAACCCTTGGATTGGAAGCTTATCCTTTACTAAATTAGGCTATCCTTATTATACTCATGAAAGTGAAGTAAAGATTTTCTTCCCAAGGACTTCTGTCCAATGTTTAAAGATTGAACAAACTGGAGAAAATCTAAATTTTGAATGGGCAATTAACGAGATCAAATTTTTAAAGTAATGGCTAAAGCAATTGGTAAAATTAGTTTTTTAAAACCTGGGAAATATCAAGCCTTCCCACCTTTAGATCTTCCCAATAGATCGTGGCCAAGCAAACAAATTACCAAAGCTCCCATCTGGTGTAGCGTAGATTTACGAGATGGAAATCAAGCATTAATTAACCCCCTTAGTCATCAACAAAAATTAGAAATGTTTCAGTTGCTTTGCAACTTAGGATTTAAAGAAATTGAAATTGGGTTTCCTTCTGCGTCACAGGTGGAATATGACTTTACAAGAGCCTTAGTAGAGGAAGACTTAATTCCCGAAGATGTGACGCCACAAGTTCTTTGTCAGGCCAGAGAGCCATTAATTCGTCGCACTTTTGAAGCTTTGGCAGGATATAAAAAAATTATATTTCATCTTTATAACCCGACATCAACTCTTCAACGCAAAGTTGTTTTCAATAAAAGTACTAAAGAAATTATTGAGATTGCTACCACTGCTGTTAAACTAATTAAAGAAATTGCTAGCTCGCAAAAAACAGAAGTTGTTTTGCAATATTCACCAGAGAGCTTTACTGGAACAGAAATGGAATTTGCCAAAGAGATTTGCGAAGCTGTAATGGATGCTTGGGGGGCTAGTCCAGAAAATAAAATTATCCTTAATTTGCCGTCAACAGTTGAACTTCATACCCCCAATATACATGCCGACCAAATTGAATGGTTTACTAAGAATGTTAAGAATCGCGATGCTTATATTCTGAGTCTACACACTCATAATGATCGTGGAACTGGAATTGCTTCAACAGAATTAGGGTTGCTTGCTGGGGCGGATCGAGTGGAGGGAACTCTATTTGGAAATGGCGAAAGAACTGGCAATGTTGATTTAATAATTCTTGCACTTAATCTTTTTACTCAAGGAATCGATCCCGAAATCAATTTGAGTCAGATAGATCAACTGCGAGAAATCTCAGAGCGACTAACTGAGCTACCAGTGCATCAGCGTCATCCCTATGCTGGAGACTTGGTCTTCACAGCGTTTTCAGGCTCCCATCAAGATGCCATTAAAAAAGGGATGGACCTGATGAGAGAAAATAAAGGTACTGATCATTCGTGTTGGGCAGTCCCCTATTTACCAATCGATCCAAATGATATTGGTCGAAGTTATGAAGCAATTATTCGGATTAATAGTCAGTCTGGAAAAGGTGGAATAGCTTTTGTCTTAGAAAATGAATTTGCTTATCGCTTACCTAAGTCAATGCATCCCGAAGTAAGTCAGATTATTCAAACAGTTTCTGATAGCTGTGGTAAGGAAATCTCCGCACAACAAATTAAAGAAGAATTTTTAAAGAATTTTTCTAACTTAAAAGTACCTATTAAATTTATTAATTTCAACTCGACTCCTTCTCCAGAAGACACTGAGACAGTAGATTGTTGTTTAACGGCAGAGCTCTATGGCGAAGAGCGCATTATTTATGGCAATGGAAATGGTCCAATCAATGCCTGCAAACATGCTCTCACCAAACTTCTGCCTTGCAGTTTTTCACTAACGGACTTCAGCCAACATGCCCTAAAAGCGGGAAGTAGCTCGGAGGCAATTTCTTATATTCAGATTCAAGATCTTAATCACCATTTTTCTTGTTATGGTGTTGGCATTGATGCCAACACTGACAAAGCCTCGATTAAGGCTCTAATTAGTGCACTTAACAGAATACTCAATCAACATGCAAATTAAATCAATCGGCATTATTGGTTTTGGTTCTATGGGTGAATTAATTGCCAAAGAGGCAAGTAAATATCTTTCAAATGAAGCAATCAAAATTGTCGAAACCAAACAACTTCCGAATGACTTTGATTATTCAATAATTAATTTTTCAGAGCTTAAAAATTGCGATCTCATTATCCCGGCAGTTTCTGCTAAAAACTTAGAAACAGTTGCCTGCCAATTAGAAAAATTAGAACTGAACGGCCAACAAATAATTTGCTCAATCTCGGCTACAATGACTTATGCTGAAAAAATCCTAAGACAATACCTAGCAAATAGTCAGATTATCTTAACTCATCCACTATTTGGGCCAGCTAGCTTTAAACAAAACCACAATTCGCTTCAAAATTTAGAAGTAGTATTTTGCTTAAATTACTGTCGCTCAACTAGCAAAGCTTTCATTAGAAATTTCTTCACAAAAGTTGGTTTAAAGACACATGAGGTTAGTCCAGTGGAGCACGATCAAATCATGTCTAAAAATCATTTAATTCCATTTATGTTAAGTCACATCTTAAAAGACTATGATTTTATAAAAAGTGACTTTCATACTAAATCATTTAATGAGTTAACTAAGTTTCTTGATCATACTTCCTATAATCCTGAAGTCTTAGATGAGATTGTAACTTATAATCCTTATGCCTGGAGTGAATTAGAGAATTTTAACACGCTCCTTAGCAAATACAGCAAACGAACTTAGCCATCCTTAGACTAGAATAGCTGTTTAGCCATCAACCAATTAACTTTAAAGTCCTTAATTTTTGTACTAAAGTAATTAAATGATGAAACATATTTTCTTTCTGGGACCTGTTGGCACATTTAGTTCTCAAGTTGCCTTAAAACTTTTTGATCCAAAAAATGAGCATCTGACTGCCTGTTCTACATTCGAAGAAGTTGTTGAGCAATTAACCGATGATCACCACTTGGGAATTTTACCAATTGAAAATTCTATTAGTAATAATGTACATCAGGTGATCGATCTAATTATTAAAAACCAATTAAGCATCGTTGATGAGGCCTTTCTCTCGGTCAACTTTAACCTTGTAGGACTGGCTAGTAGTAACATTGCTCAGATTAAAACCGTGATTGCCCATCCAATGGCCGCAGTTCAATGCGAAAATATTCTTAAATCACTTGGAGTGAAAGTCTTAAATTCCAAAAGCAATATTCACTCTCAAGAGCTACTACTGTCCAAGAACGATCCAACATACGCAGCTCTAACTAACGAACTTATTGTAGAATCTGATAGCCTGCAAATTTTTCAAAGTAACGTAGCTGACTATCAACATAATTATACTCGTTTCGTAGTGGTCAGCAGATCAGCAGTTAACCTACTCACTGACTATCCTAAAATTTCAGTACTCTTTAAAACGCCTCATCAGCCAGGTAGTTTAGCTAAAATACTCAGTAAATTAGCAGCTCATCACTTAAATTTAACTAAAATCGAATCTCGGCCGATACCTGGTACAGACTGGGAGTATCTCTTTTGGGTGGATCTTGAAAAAAATGACTATAAAGTCAATAATCTTGTCCACCTTTTAGAAAACGAAGTCACATATTTAAACATAATTGGACTTTATCCAACCGGAAAAACGTATTGATGTTTGATTACGAAAAACATTTTGCAGATGTTATCACCAAAGTTAAAGACGAAAATCGCTATCGTAAATTTATTAACTTAAGCAGAAAAGTTGGTAACTTTCCTAAAGCTACCTATCAAGATCAAGAAGTTACTGTTTGGTGTAGCAATGATTATCTAGGAATGGGACAGCATCCTGCTGTTTTAAAAGCCATGGAAGAAGCAATTAGGATTTATGGTGCAGGCTCTGGTGGTACTAGAAATATCTCTGGAACACATGCCAAAATAATCGAGCTAGAAGCTGAGCTGGCAGATTTACATGAAAAAGACGCTGGTCTTGTCTTTGGTTCCGGATATCTTTGCAATCAAACAGTGCTGGCAACTCTTGGCAAAATTATTCCTGAATTAGTTTATTTTTCAGATAGCTTAAATCATGCCTCAATGATTGAAGGTATTAAACATTCCCGAGTAGAAAGAGCAATTTTTGAACACAACGATCTAGAGCACTTAGAGCAATTACTTCAGGCTTATCCCTTAGAACGTCCAAAGATGATTGTCTTTGAAGCAGTCTATTCGATGGATGCCGACCTTGCACCAGTGAAAGAAATTTGTGCTTTAGCCAAAAAATATGGCGCGATGACTTATATTGATGAAGTCCATGCAGTGGGTATGTACGGATCACGTGGTGGTGGAATAAGCGATGAGTTGGGGCTTTCTGCGGAATTAACTATTATTCAAGGGACGCTAGCAAAAGCCTATGGTTGTCTTGGTGGATATATCACTGGTTCAACTAGCTTAATTGATGCTGTCCGATCTTTTGCTCCTGGTTTTATTTTTACAACTTCGATTACACCGGCCTTGGCTGCTGGAGCAATTGCCAGTATTAAACATTTAAAAAATTCTTCGACAGAAAGAGAACAGCTATTACTGCGAGCCAAGCAACTAAAAACAGCACTAGATAAATACGAAATTAAATTTATTAATGAGCCAAGTCATATTGTTCCAATTATCATTGGCGATGCCAAACTTTGCCAGCAACTTGCTGAATATTTATTACTAGAGCATCAGATCTACGTTCAAGCAATTAATTATCCGACTGTCCCTCGAGGGACGGAAAGACTACGGATTACACCAAGCCCAGAACACACCGAAGAGATGATTGAAAAGTTTGCTTTAGCAATTAAAACCTTTTTAAATCTTGGCCTAGCGACAAACAAATCAGCCACTAGTAGCAGAGAGCAACTAATTTAGTACTAAAAATATCCTAAAGACTTAAGCGTTTGCACATCCTTTGGATCCATAGCCGAGGGCTTTACCTGATCGCGAGAATATTTCTGATTATCTCTTTGATATTCTTCTAACTTTGAACTTAAAAATGGAAAAGGTGCTTGCTCACAACTTACTGGCGCTGTTTCTGTAGGATCTTTTAATAAGTCAAAGCAACGTTTTCCATCTCGAAAGTTAATCACTTTAGAATTCTGATTTCTAGCTGCTAGACGATTAAAAACATTATCTTGGTATGATTCGCTAATGGTGAATTCTCTCTTAAGAGTAGTGTCTTTGATCAACTCAAATAAATTAAAACCACCAGTCTCTTGAACATCTGTCAATTTAAAGAAATTGACCATGCTTGGTAAGATATCAATGCTAGAAGTAAGTCCACTATATTGCTCTACTGGCTTAGTAAGCTTACCAGGAAGTCTGATAGCCAAAGGAATTCTAATATTATTCTCGTAAAGTTCTGCTCCATGCTCTAAGTAATACTCATGCTCTGATAAACTCTCCCCATGATCCGCAGAAAAAACAATCATAGAATTGCTGAGCAATCCCATTGCTGTAAGCTCCTTAAAAAAACTGGCGAACTGTATATCTAAATACCTAATTTCATCATCATAGTTATCAATGTAATGGTTAATATCAGTTAAGCCATCTACTACTTCAGCACTAGGCAGTAATTGATATTCAGGGAGTAGAGAATTTTGGACAAGGTTCTTAGAATTAGAGTGAAAATAGTTGCGATATTCCTCAGGGGGGTAATAGGGTCCATGGGGATCCATTAGATGGATCCAAAGAAAAAACTGTTTATTTTTAAAATCTTTTAGTATTTTTAAGGAAGCTTTAAAAGTATTTTTAGCATTTCTTTGCAAATGATCTTTGCGGTTAAGCTCTTCCTCATCTACATGCAGATCAAAGGTATCAAAATCTCGCTTTAAACCACTGTACTCATGCTTTAAGGCAATATTACTAATAACAGCAGCAGTTTTAAAATTATTTTTTTTAAAAATGCTAGTTAAAGTTTGAATTTTATTATTTAGTGGCTCGCGGTTATTTCTAATTTGCAGTTTGTTTGGATATAATCCAGTAAAAAGGGAGGCGATACTTGGGCCTGTTTTTGGGCGCGGAGTAATATGATTATTAAAAACAATGCTTTCCTTGGAGAATTGATCTAAAAAGGGTGATGTTGCTCGAGCATAACCATAAAATCCTAAATGGTCAGCACGCAGGGTATCAACTGTGATTAAGATTAGGTTACAGTCAGAACAATTTGCTTCTTCCTCTTTCTGATTGAAAAACCAAAAAGCCGAAACTAATAATATGAGTAAAATTGTAAGACCGACCTTCATGTCCTATAGATAAACATACTTAAGATAAAAAGTCATGGGGGGTGATTGCTTTAAATGCTTGTAGAATTAAATTTAAATGGACAATAAGGAAATTAGCCTAGAGCCTTTTACCCCCCAATGGAAGATAAAAGGCTAGGCATAATAAATTAGTTAATAGTGATATTAATATTTGGAGGGCAAACTGGGTTACCACTTGTGTCACCAGCTTTTAGGTTGTCACTTCCAGTACTAAGTTGTCCAGCTCCACAAGAGTAGCTTGTTCCATTTTCATACAATCTGTTTCCAGAAAGTCTAATTTTAGAGTTAAGCTGGGCTTCTACGGCAATGCCATTTCCAGTAAGCATTGAGTTCTCTAGAGAGATAACAGAACCACCCTGAGCAACTACGCCAAATCCAGTGTTATTAGAGATCACACTATCATTCACCTGAAAATTAGAGTTCACTAATCCCTGAATTGCATTTGTTGTACTATGGATGTTCACTCGATTAGCAGAAACATTAACTTTACCAGCGGAAGTCGTTGCCTTAATCCCTGTAAGAGCATTAGCGATGCTAACATTCGTTAACGAAACGCTACTACTAGCAGTTGTAGCAATATCAATTCCCGTTCCAGCTCCACCTAAGAAACCAACAATCGAAACATTCTCAACAATTAAATTACCACCACCGATATGTCTGATGCCATTAATTCCTGTACCTGCACCATTAATAGAAATATTTCTAAGGATTACGGTCTTATCAGATGTAGTATTAACGATAACTCCATTGGTACCAGAAGCTAAAATGCCAGCAACAGTTCCGTTACCATCGATAGTAATTGATTTTGTGATTGTTACAGCACCAAATCCACCTGGATCAAGGACTGAAATTTCTCCTGTAGCAGCAGTCTTAGAAATTGCTCCAGCGAATGTTTTACAAGGAGCAGTTCTACTACAAGGATTAGCATCATCACCAACTCCTGAAACCCATGTTCTCGTTGCTTGAGCCTGAGCCATAGAGGAGATAAATATGCTTACAAATAAACAAAAAATAATTTTAGAAATATAGACTTTCATGATTGACCTCAAATCTTTTTAAAAACTCGTGAATAATTTTAAATATCGGGGGAGAAAAAATCTCATCCAAATACTTATCAAAGTTAGACTGAGGATACTATCAGGTTTTCATTTAGAGGGTCAATGATTTTCTCCGGTAATTAGTTAGAGACTGTTTTACTAGGAATTAAAACTTAAGCATTGGGATTATCCATATTAAATGGCACTAAATCTTTTATTGTTCGACGATCATAAAAACGAAGATCCGTAGCTGATGTTAAAGCAGGTAAAACTAATTCCTCCCAAACAGCTTTAAAGTGCGAAGACAAATATTCATCATAAACCGCTAAAGCCCTACCCTCAGAGTCACGTAAAATTAAATCTTTGGAATCTAGCGTGAAGTAGTTAAATGGAGCTCGAGCAAGGTTTGTGGATGAAGCTAAATAAAGCACCGGATAAACATCCTTGTCTGCTCCAACTTTATCTAAAGTTTCATTCCAATATACGGCCTTATCTAACATATAATAAGGATTTTGATTTCCAACAACTTGACCTTTGTGAAAATTAGCTAACACGATATTAAACAAATCCGAGTATCCTTGTCCGGCGTCTACAGCTTTAGCAATCTGCTGATGACGCTCTACTTCTCGTTGCTCAACAAGCCAAGATAATGAAGAGTTGTCCTTATGCCCTCGACCCCAAAGGTCTATTCTTAATAAAGACCCATCTACCCAAGTATCATGATCATCAAAATCTTTTTCAAATACATTGCAAAAGCCACCTGAAAGATTTGAGCCACATCCAATTCGGAACACAGGAATTCCTCTTTCTTTGCCTAAGTGAATTAATTTTTCTAAAGTTAAGTGCGAGTTCGCACTATCCGCAACTTTAGGATCGGGCCCTTTGTGAATAGCAAGTGGAATTAAAGTATCTGCTAATTCATTTTCTAAAAACTGAGCAGGAACTAAGAGAGCTAGCTCCCCGGCATAGTTAAGGTAATGTTCATTTGAAAATAAATAAACGTAATCAACTCCATCGATACAGAGCCTTGGATCATTGGAATTCCCAAAGGCTTTAAATGCTCTTAGATTATAAATTTCTGTTGTTGGAAAATGTTGCAAACAATCTGCTAACCAAGGCCAAGTTTCTTTATAAGTACGGAGTGGTTGGTCTCCCTTTTCTAAATTAAATAAATTTTCGATCTTGGGATATGAAAATTTATACCCATGCCCGGGATAAGAATTAACATTTAAGGAATTAATTGCATCGGCTGATTGAAAAACGCAACGACCAAATTCAGATAAAACAGATTTTGCTCCGCGAGCATCATAAGTTAATGCTCCAAACCCATGGTAATCTTGATACATTCTTTGAAATGCAGTGCTTAGTTGCTGTTGCATCAAAGCAGTTTCTTCAGGAGTAGCTTTTGGTAGACGATCCGCTAAAACAAAACTAGTAAAATGATTACTTTGAATTTCAGCAAAGCTGGCATTAATTGGAAGGTTTGAAAACTGTGAGCTCATCGATAATATGAGCAGTGGCCCAAATTGATAAGCAGTAAATTGTGGCGTAATATAGCTACTTAAATCTTCGGAATTTAAAAACTTAGCAACAAAATCAGTTAGCTTTTTCTTTAAAAAACCAGATGCAAAACTTTTTATTAAATTTTGTTTTGACGCTAGATCCGGCAAGATTAATAATTGCTTTGTTAGATAGGTCCTAAGCGGATCATTTCCCATCATAATCAAAGTTTTAGCAATTACCGTCAGTTCATTAGTTTCCTGATGATCACCTAAGGCTCGCAGCAAATTTTCTAGAAAATCAGTTTTGGTTACTTTATAATCTACTCTAAGTGGAGCAGTTTCTTCTAGTAAAATTTGTAGGCGAAAAAAGTTACTGAGGCTCTGGCTACTAAGCTTTAGATCATATATTTCCCAAGAGTCGAGCAAGGTGTCGTCACCTTTTCGAAAGGCAGTATTTAGTACCGCGTATAAAGTTTGTCGGAATGTTAATGTATCATCACAAATACTATCTTGATAATCCAAAACACCCTTGATCCAGCTGATCCACGGGGAATCGGTTTTAAAAAATTCTGGGTAAGCTTGCATTAAACCAACTATAGAATGTTCGCGAGAATCTGCTAAAAAATAGGCAGAATTAAATCTAACCAAACTTAGAATATTTCCATCTAGAAACTGATTAATTCGGTGTAATTCTGTTCGTGCATTGGGCCCAAGAACTAAGATTGATTTTAAATAGTCACTTGTAAATATCTGAATCAATTGCAAGTTGTTTACTGCTCCAGGATTTTTATCTAACAATAGAAAATCAATAATCGCATCATCTTTTAATTCTTCCGGTAATTTCAAATCTAGTAAGCAGATAACGCGTAATAATGTATTGGGAAGATCTTCTGCTAATGATATTTCTTGAGCATGCCTACTAAATTCTGGAGTATTCAGTTGCTCCACAAATTCTTTCAGACCATTTTTAAGGCGAGTTAAATTATATCCGAACAACTCGGTTTCAAAAGGTCCAGGCCCAACTAAAAGTTTTCTAAAAAACTCTTCTGCCTCCAGCTCTTCATTTTCAACAAGAAATACTTTGCTAACTTGATTTAAGTGACTAAAAAATTCTTTTGCTTCATTTCCTAAAAACAAGGCCTGAGCAAATAGCTGTGAGGCTATATAATCTTTAACACTAGGTAAATATTCTTGATCAATCTCATTCAAAAGCTCTAATGTTTGAGCATAGAAAGCTTGTCGTTGATTAAAATCATTACCAAATTCATTTTCAACTTTGATTGCAAACTTCTTGGCCTGCTCTGTAAGTTTTGGTGAAGAAGTTGATTCAACATCACGCACAAAGTTTGTAATCGCTAGGAAACTTAAGAATACTCCTGGGCCATCAACGGCGACTGGCAATGAAGAAAGCAAAGAGGAGCGAAATGGATATGAAGCTAAAATTATATTCCGATCATGAGGACTTAATTTTGTAAGTGATTCAGAGATATTTAACCAAGTTTCAGGTCTAAGCCGAACACCTGTATCTACACACTCAATAAGATTCTTCCATTCTGAATTACTTAAGCTTAAGGCAAATAGTAATTCTACTGACTTAATGAGTTCTACCGAGTTTATTGGACTAGATTCTGTAGTCCTCCTCAGAAACCTAGCAATTGTATCTCTGCTTAATTCAAATGAGTGTTCTGAAAAATGCATAAAATTAAATTAGAGTTACAACAAATTTTCTCAATCAATCCTCCTTACATGGACACCAGGGAATAATAAATGGTTGAGCTGGAAGTGGCTCTGGTCTTCGTTCTGGATTTGGATGAACAACTGGAGTTGGAGTGGTATGAGGATTGGTCAGTGGCTCTGCTGGTGGAAGCACAGGTGGCTTCTCAGTTGGTGCTGGTTTAGGACTGGGCGGGGTCACCGGCGGAGCTTTCTCGGGAGCAACAGCTGGATCGGAGAGATTCCTTTGTGGTTGTTCCAAAGCAGGCATAGATTATTAGATAATAAATTTCGGTAAGCTTTTGGAATTATAAGGCATCGATGTTCTTAGTCAAGAAGTTCAGTTAAATCAAAGATTTAACTGACTAACTTCAGGCAAAGTTGAATTGCTTTAGGCCTTCACTAATAATTTCGGCAGATTTAGTTAATAAGCCTTGCTCAATGACACCGGCAATACGAACCTGATTAAGCCCTAGATTTGGAGTGATATAAAACCCAGCAGCTGGAGCTAAAAAAACTGTTTCCCCATTTAAATCAAAATCTGTCAGCATAAATTTGATAAAATCAGTAGCATTTGGAACAGGTAATTCCAAGATAGAATAAAATGCCCCGTGTGGATTAAAAGCCTTAACATTAGAAATCTGACTTAGTCCTTGATGTAAGGCATCACGACGTTTTTGATATTCATCACAGACCCCTTGGACGAAATCCTTGGAAATATTTTTTAGTAAATAGCTAGCAGCCATTTGATCAATTGTGGGACTTGCTAATCGTGCTTGGGCTAAACTTAATGTTTTCGTTAAAAAATCCATGTTGGCACTAATTAAACAACCAATTCTAGCACCACATAAATTAAACCGCTTGGAAAGACTATCAATCACAATTACGTGTTGATTGTTGGGAGCAATTTCTAAGACAGAGCGATTGGCACGTCCATCAAAAACAATATCACGATAAGTTTCATCGACAATCAAAAACAAACTATGATCTTCACAAAGTTCTAATAACTCTTTAATTTGTTGTTCAGAATAAAGTGTTCCAGTAGGGTTATTAGGATTACAAATTAGGATTGCTCTAGTGTTAGCAGTAAGTTTACTAGTTACTTGTTCAATTGCTGGCAAACTAAAACCCATTTCCAACTGAGTCGAGACAGGAACTAAATGAACCCCAGAGATTGCGGCAAAACCCATGTAATTTGCATAGGTTGGTTCAAAGACAATGATTTCAGCTCCAGGATCACATGTCACCATGAATGAGAAAACAAGCCCTTCGCTCGCTCCAGTTGTGATTAACATTTGCTCTGGGGAAACTTCTAGCTGACTAGCTCTTTTTAAATAATCACACCAATTAGTTCTAAGTTCTAGGTTTCCTTCGGAAATTTCATAGGCAACAACCTTAGAGTGAAAACCAGCAAGCCCCTCAAAAAACTCTGTCGGAGTAGCTAAATCTGGCTGACCAATATTTAAACCAAAAACAGTTTTTGTTTTGCGGGCGATTCGAGCCAAAGGGCTCAAACTGCGAATCGGCGAAGCCGGAGTATTAATGGCACGACTTGATAGTAAGGGATTAGATTTATTCACAATACTATGAGATAACTTATTGTCGATCTTAGAACAAGACCTATTATGACTTTGCGTCCTGCACAAAATTTTAAATTATTACTAAAACTAGTAGCTCAACATCCTAGAATATTATTTCTAGGTTTAGGATCTTTAGTCATTGTCAGCCTGATAAATCTTAGTATTCCTTCACTGATCAAAGACTTTGTTAGCACAATTCCAGAAACAGAGAGCCTAGTGCCCGCGCTCAAATTTTCGGTAATCTTAATTACGCTCTTTATTTTGCAAGGAATATTTGGATATTTTCGAATCGTCTACTTCAATCAATTAGGCATCAGTATTATTACTAAAATACGCAAGCAATTATTTGATGCAATTATTGCCAAGAAAATTCAGTTCTTTGAAACAGCAAAAACAGGTGATTTAATTTCTAGATTAAACACCGACACTCAATTACTCCAAGAAGTTCTTTGCTCTAAACTTTCCGTTGCAATTCGCTACGCTGTACAAGTCTTTGGCGGAATTGTTTTAATGTTCTTCATCTCCCTAAAACTTAGTTTATTAATTATTATCGCACTACCAGTTTTAGTTCTAAGTTCCATGTTTTTAGCTAAAAAACTTAAAGCATTTTCCTTGCAAATTCAAACTAATATGGGGCTAGCTTCTTCTTTAGCAGAAGAAAGTTTTACGGGAATTAAAGTTATTAAAGTTTTTCCTAATCAGTCTTTAATTAATAATTCCTTTCACCAACTGGTAAATACTATTAATGATCTTAGCCTAAAACGTTCTAAAATCAGCGCCTTCTTTCAATCATTTATAAGTTTTTTATTATACTCTCTAATCATTCTTTTTCTGTTAGCTGGTATTTACTTAGCTAATCATCAGGATTTGGATTATCCCAACTTAACTGCTTTTGTTTTATACTCAATTCTAGTCGCTGTTTCTTTTAGTTTTCTAGTGGCAACAATTGATGAGTTAACTAAGGGACTTGCGGCTACAAAGCGAATATTAGAAATATTAAATGAACCTGCTCTACCAGAAAAAAAACTAAGCATTCCAGAAATTGGAACAATTGACTCACTAGAAATAAAAGATCTAAATTTTCATTATGATAATCGTGGTCAATTAATTATTAAGCAACTAAATTTTAAGCTAAAGACCAATACTCTTTATTCCTTAACTGGGCCATCTGGAGTCGGAAAAAGCACCTTAATTAATCTGATTCTAGGATTTAATTTACCAACTAGCGGTGAAATTCTTTTACAGGATTCCAAGACTAAATCTCAAAATTTAATTGATTATATTTCTTACGTTCCACAAAACCCAACAATTTTTGATTTCAGCATTAAAGAGAATTTATTATTAGCCAACAACTCCGCTACAAATGCCGATCTCTGGGAGGTATTAAATCATGTTCAGCTTGCCGAGTTTGTTAAATCTCTACCTCTGGGCTTAGAAACTATTTGTGGTTCACGCGGACTGGAGCTAAGTGGTGGACAGCAACAAAAACTAGCAATAGCGCGCGCACTTTTAAAAGACGTGCCAATTCTAATTTTAGACGAAGCGACTTCTGCCCTGGATAGTGATAGTGAATCAACAATTCTAAACTATTTACAAACAATCAAAGCCAGCAAAATTATCTTATTAATTTCTCATCGTCTTTCAGCAATTAAGGCTTGCGATCAGATATTATTACTTAATTACGATCAAAAAATTACTATTGGGACACACGAAGAAATGACACAGAAATCAGATTACTATCAATTTCTAATTAGCCATCAGGGAGTTTAAAACTAGCCTAGTCCGATTATTATCAACAATGATTGTTCAATCAGCTTAATTAGAAGTTGACTTAGACTCATATTTCCCTTCTAATTAGACTGACTTTTTAAGGAAGGGAAAATGTTAGTCGCACTTTATAGCTCAGGTCCTAAGGCTGGTCAGCTGGCATCAACTGCTGATGCAATTAGAGGATTCCCCGGAAGACGGGAAGTAGTACTTGCCGAGCTTGGTATTCGGGCTAACAAAATGCCGAAATCTCTGCGCTCAGCATTATCTAAACAAACAAGCCCAACATATCCTGTGGAATACCGATCCCCTACTCTGGAAAGAAAAGCTTCAACCAATACTAATTTAGCAAATGAGCATTTGCCGATGGTTCCTGCTAGCAAGCGTGTCATTAACACAGAAAGTTTGGGTCTGCCCTGCGTGAATAGAGCCAGTTAAAATGATAGACTATTTTAACTGGAGGACCTATGAAAAAGCGATATACGGAAGAACAAATTGTAAAAATCTTACAAGAAGTTGAGGCAGGAGGCAGTGT
>JANNBC010000050.1:0-4894 GCA_031385045.1 bacterium
ATATTCTTGCCTCCTTACCTAAAAAGTAAACTTTTCAGGGGCAAGAATATTTTATTTCAATATTTCTAGATAGTTACATTCTTCTTATCCAAAACTGAGGTTTTCAGTAAACTTATTACCATTACTTTCGGTTCTACTACCTCTATGACCTCTTTTTCCACCAGCTACTCGGGCAGCACCGCCACTCGCCCTCTCCGGACTTCTACACTACATTCGCTCATATGCATACCAGATCCTTCGGCTACAGCTTGATAGTTTTCGTTATTATTCCGAATCTGACTTAACTTAAAAACCATATCCTGACTTAAGTCTTGTGGTAATTCATCAGTTGTATAGTTATCTGATAAAGAGATACGTCCAATTTACTACCGCTCATCCCTTTTGCACTAGCAACAACACTAACGAGATCGAGGGAATCGGTATGAAAAAGCAGCTGTCCTTTCAAAAAGTAACGGAATTACACTGGAGGAAGGTAAGTGAAATTCGTGCCTGGCAACAGGTTAAAAAGTGAAAAGCCTAGATCTCGGGGTGATAATCTAGATTCAAACTATTAAACTTTCTATATACGCAGTTTGATCTAATCCTAATTCCTTACTTCGTCTTGTTATTTCATTCACTACAGCAGGTCTTAATCGGAAAGTTTTTGAAATCCGCCGTTCAGTCATAATTTTTCTTTTGCGATTCTTAATGGGGCGAATTGCTGCCTGATAAAACTTATCAAACTTAATACCATTATAATCTGCGCCCACTTTGCCTTTTCGAATTGCCTCAACTAATTGCTTAAACTCAACAGATGCTTTTTCATAATGCAAAAATGATTTTGGAAATGAGAGGATAGCAGCTGGAAGCACTTCTAAGACGCGAGGCTCAATACTAATACCAATCTTAAATGCTTCTTCAAAATCAATTTTGGAATTAGCACATGGCTTAATATTTGGAGCGATTAGAAAGCCTAAACCAGACAAGACACCGATGACCCTTAGATACGATGCAGAATTATGGATTTCCTTATTCTGATCATTAATAACTTTTAATCGATTTTTAATATCCTTGTATTTAAGACTCATTATTCTTTATCCAAAAAATATTCTACATCAACATTATATTTTTCAAACAATTGCAGGAGATCGTCTGTAAATTCTTGCATTGCTTGAATCACTAAAGCCTTATTTTTTTCTGAGGCCTTAAGTGCTTTACTTACAATTAGATAAATTGGGTATGGACTTACTATTTCTATATATTCAGATTTATAGATTAATTCGTACTCAGTTTCAGCAGGCAACCAGATATACTCACTGTCTTCATCATAAGTTAGACCTTCCTCACGGAGGATTGCTTTAAAGATATCCTCAAGTGGAATTTCGCCATTTAGTAATCCATCAAAATCATTAGTAGCTATCAATGAAAAGTTTTTTAAATACTCCTGACGAAGAAGCAAAGCCTGTTGACCTAAAACAGTTACCTTTAATGCCGAATATGGCCCAGCATGTCGTCCAGAATTCAGCTTTCCTACACGATCCTCAAATTTTGAAATAATATTTTTTAGAAACTCTGACATATCGGTAATATATCATAAGCTAATAGTGTATGTACAGTATTAACTACTTGAATTAAATCAGGCCATTATGATAAGACATCAGCAATTTTCAAGTATTCCCCTAGTTCTTTGAGGATCCAGAGGCTGGCACTAGGCAAAATATTGACTCTTGACTCTCGTGCCAGGCTACTTTCTTTTAACTGTATACAATTATTTTTGATTACCAGCTCTAGGTCTGCTACTAGATTTTTTTGATCTAGGACTGTCACTATGAGTCTTGTTTTCAGTAAACTTATTCCCATTACTTTCGGGTCTACTACCCCTGTGACTTCGTTTTCCACCAGCTACTCGGGCAGCACCCCCACTCAATCTTTCACGACTTCTACCACTAGGTTCTCTTTTCGGCATAGGCATATCCGATCCTTCAGCCACAGCATGATAGTTTTCATTGTTAATCCAAATCTGATTTAACTTAATCACCATCTCACTACTTAAGTCTTGTGGTAATTCAACAGTTGTATGGTTATCTGATAAAGAAATCCGTCCAATATTACTACCGCTCATACCTGTTGCACTAGCAACTCCGCTAACGATATTAGCAGGACGAATTCCTTGTCTTCTACCAGTTTCAATACGATAACGAATAAATCCAACTTCAACCTCTCTTGGCTCAGAGTTGCGAGATCCACGACTATCACGATCCTCACGTCCTCTTCCGCGAGTTTCTTCTTCTTTCATTTCTGGCATTGGAACAGCTTTTTTTTCATGCACGATATAGTACAGAGCGGCAACCATATCTTTTAATTCTAAAGATCCATCCTCTAAAAATTTAGCAATAATCTTATGCTCTTTTCCTAGCTTCTTTGTAGTGATGGTTTCTCTTAACTTTTCTTTAAAACGCTCATCACGCATGTCTTCTAACTCTTCTTTGCTAGGAAGTGCTATTTGCGTCATCCGTTGTCTAGTTGTTCTTTCGATATTACTTAGCAAGCGAGTCTCTCTTGGTCCAACAAAAAGAATCGCGCGTCCACTTCTGCCCGCACGTCCAGTCCTACCAATTCTATGAACATAAGACTCTGTGTCACGTGGCGCATCGTAATTCACTACATGACTAATCCGTTCCACATCTAAACCACGAGCCGCAACATCTGTAGCAACAACAATATTTAAACGTCCATTTTTTAATGATTTAATAGTTTGTTCGCGGGCCGATTGGTTCATGTCACCATTAAGTGCCGAACAAGAATATCCTTGTGTTTGTAAACATTCTACTAGATCAACAGTAGCAGCTTTTGTTTTAACAAAAATTAAACAAGCATCGACTTCTTCCACCTCTAAGATGGTATTAAGAATTGAAAATTTCTCTTTACCAATAGCTACACAAAATACTTGCTCAATGTTTTCTACTGTTTGTGTTTTACTTTCGATTGTCACTTCAGCTTGATCAGTTAAATGCTCCTGAGCAATTTTTCTAATTCTCGGAGGCATCGTTGCTGAGAATAAAGCAATTTGCGTCTCTTCCGGAGTTTCACTTAAAATCCAATCGATATCTTCGATGAATCCCATCTTAAGCATTTCATCAGCTTCATCAAGAACAACTGCTTTGATATTATCAAGCTTTAACGTTTTTCTTTTTAAATGATCAATGACTCGACCAGGAGTTCCAACGATAACATGAGTCGCGCGCTTTAAATCTGATAGTTGCTGACCCATAGACTGTCCACCATAAATAGGTAGAACCTTAAAGCCTTTTAAGTCCTTGGCATAACTTTTAAATGCTTCCGCTACTTGAATACCTAGCTCACGAGTTGGTGTTAAAACCAAAACTTGAGGATTATTATTATCGATATCAATGTTTTGTAATAACGGCAGAGCAAATGCTCCTGTTTTACCAGTTCCAGTTTGTGCCTGTGCTAGTAGATCGCGTCCTTCAATTAAGAGTGGAATACTTTCAGCCTGAATCGGAGTTGGCGTATCGTAGCTCAAGCTAGAAAGTGCACTTAATAATTCTTTTTTTAATCCCAAATCCGCAAAGGATAGAGTAGTAGCCTTAGTTGTCATTTTAATTTGCCTTATATAAGTTTGTGAATGATTTTATCCTAAGAGTAAAATCATCGTTTGAGGCGGAAGCCTCAAACTTAAATGGTTAGAAAACCAGACTAACGGCAAAAAGACTAAGCAAACTTAGCTGCAACTTGCGGTTAGTACTATACAAAGCGAGAGCTCGAAAATGCCAATAAGAACTATGTGGCTTTGGGTACTTTCCAAGGGCGGGACTATATAGGAATTGAGGAGTTATGCAAGTAGCTCTCCTGACAAACTACCTTTTTAAAAGTAGCCAGGCAAGAATGTCACTTACCTTCCGCTAGAGTTACCCCATTACTTTTAGAGAGAACGGCAGCTTTTTCGTAACGATCCTTACCATTTTTAATAACTCGGGGGTAACTCCTGTTTTTATTCTTACGATTTGGTAGTTTGGCTTGGAGTAAATTTTCTCTAAATTGTTTCAGTAGAGACTTCAGTTCCTTCTCAGTTTTAGTGTTAACTAATAACGAAGCATACGATTGGCAAAGACGAATAGTGCTAGTAAAACTTATTCTGCCTAGTTCTACTTTAGTTTTCATAGCGACATCTTTCATGATGGCACGAATCAAATTGAAAGTAAGATAAGCTAAATATATTTCTTTCTTGATATTATCTGCTGTTTTAGCTTTTACAAAAAACATTTTTAGAGTTTGTTTGATATCTCTAATAAATACTTCCACCTTTACTCTTTGAAGATATAAATCTGCAACTTGTTTGATACTTAAACTTGTATCACTAGTAAAAAAATAGAATTCGCTAGAACGATAGCCACTTACAGAGCTAGTAAACTTAACGATTTTTCCACTAAGGCTAACCGGCTGACTATTAGCTGTTTTTGTATTCCAAACTACTATTTTTTCATCGTTAGCTTTACCTAAAGTTCCCAGTAATTTCTTCCCAGTACTATCTTTAATTCTTACTAAATAATTTATTCCAAGATTCTGTATGTGATCTAGAAATACAGGTCGAGAGAATCCTCTATCTCCTAAAATTAACGAACCCTTTGGGATGGAGTCACTAGCTTGCCTTGCTAGCTCAACTTCGCTTGTTTTCCAATCACCAATCATTACTCTCTTTGCAATGCCACTTTCCAGATCATGAATGCCAAGAACCTTAATTTTAGGAAAATGTAACTCCCCCTCGCCATTACCAGTAGAACAAAATCCTAAAAGATTATCTTTAGTTCTAGCTATTGTTAAAACCAATCCATCTAATACAAATATTTTTCTCTCGGTTGGAACAATCATCTGATCGGAAGCAACATTGCACAGC
>JANNBC010000038.1:0-4106 GCA_031385045.1 bacterium
CGAATCAGTAATAGAGTAGCCAGTGCTAGTATTATTTGGATTTAGTTGAGGAGTTGTGCCACAGGTTAGGATTTGATTATCTAAAAGGATCTTATTTCCTAGTTCAAGTTGAGACTGTTTTCCGCCAATCACTAACGGTGGCAGACAGCTATCAGATCCCACACTTGTTTCTTGCGAAGTAAGTATGTCTTTCACTAATTGCTTAAAGGCATCCTGACTATAATTATTTAATAACCCAGTTTCTAATTGTTTTAATCCTTTTAAGATTTGTTTTGTTGTCGATTGATTCTCTACACAAGGAGTAATCTTTAGTGCTATAGCAATTTGACTACTTGGAAGTGTAATTGCTTCTAAATCTATAACTTCAGCTACATTTTTATCTTGAAATAAGGATACGTTAGGAGCTCCAAGGGTTAGACACAAGCACAGAGTAATAAAGATTGACGCTGTGGTAATAAGATTTGGTAATTGGAATTTACCAATAAAATTCGACATGGAAAACCTTAAAAAACAAACAGCAAAAAAACCTTACACCTCACCTTACTCATTAGGGAATTTTGACTATCAATTAAGATGCCAAAACCTAATAATTAGGTTCGGATAATACTTATAGAACCTTTAGACCTAAATACAGTCTTCATAGTGATTATGAACTAAAATTAACAACTTTGTTGTTTTTTAATCAGTTCTAGAATAGTTATTTTAGGTTAGAGAATGGGGGTAACCTAGTAGAAACAGTCCATAATGATTTTATCCGATCAAT
This sequence comes from bacterium, assembly GCA_031385045.1. GTDB lineage: Bacteria > Bdellovibrionota_C > UBA2361 > UBA2361 > CALJRW01 > JANNBC01. Next base: position 764 of record JANNBC010000038.1, read on the forward strand.
TAGGCTATGCAGTGATAGGGAGGATAGAATAAAACTAGCTCAACTTCGCTAATCTTAGAATTAGCCTTCCTTATAATATTCAAGTTGATCAACATAAAGCCTTCGCTGATCTCGATCATAATTAACTGCTGTAATCTCTATGGCATTAGACCAAGCATGCTGAATCTCATTTCGCTTAAAACCTTTTTCTTCGATTGCGGACAAGAGATTACGACGAAACTCTCTAGTTTCAGCAGGATCTCGATCTTCTGCGGAAAGCCCAGCAACAGCGATCTCCGCTTTACTAACGTTGATTTTTAGAACATCAATTAACTCTAAAAACTGGCCAACGACTTCTGGATTGTTCCCTATTGGATCGGCGAAGTGGAATCCAAGGATTACCTGAGGTTGCTTCGAAACTAAAATCATTCCAAGACATGGGCCTAATCCTTCAGTAGTAACAAATTCAGGATTGCCAGTAATTATTAATACTTGGTGTTGCTGAATTTTGACTTCTTGATCATAGTCAGCATGAACTAATGCAAATTTATTGTTAGCTCGGATCAGAGTTGTTTGTTCATTTGTTAATTTTAAACCTGTTTCTAGATTTGGCATGACCCCTAACTTTTCGACTAGATCTTGATAAATCATAAGCAATATTTTGTGCAAAAAATAATTTGTTACTGATAATATTAAAATAAGGATTTATAAAGACTTCCTTCTGACACAGGCTAAGAGGTGCTAAATATTTTTAATATGAATTCTAAAGATTTATCCTGATATTCAAAGGATAAGAACTTTTTTAAAAGGAGTGTTCTATTAAAACTATGTATCTTGGTTGCAATATTAAAATAGCTAAACACCTAGAATCACTTAAAAAAGCAATAGGTTTCGATTAAGGACGCTATCAAAATTAATTAACTTCTTGTAGCCTAATCCATATTTCAAAATTATCACTCAAAGACTTAAGCAAAACTGCCGACTAAACCTATATGAATAAACATAATAATATTTCAGGATTTACATTAGTGGAGTTACTGGTAACAGTTTCAATCCTAGGAATACTATCTTCAATGTCAGTCAGTAATTTTACGAAATTTAGAGAGAGCCTATAATACAGCAGGACAAGCTGCACTTCACGATGTATTAACAGCAGAGGAAGCATATTTTGGCGATCATAATGTCTATGCTTATAATGATGCGTTACTCCCGGGATTTAATAAGGGTGATGGAATTACAGTATTCTTAGAGAACACAACAGTAAGTCACGCATATAATGTTGGAACAGCACATAGCAAAGGGAATACCTCATATTGTATTTACCATAATGGGCTAGAAAGTACGCAAATTAATTTTAAGCTTGCGGGAACAGGCGCCTGCGCTGGTTCATTTCCTTAAGATTTAAAGAAAGCTCTTTTCATGACTAAATAAAATTGGAGCATTTCTTAATGTTTAGAAAAATCTTCTTAGATTGACACTACAACAGATGCTCTGCCAAATAATCTTCCTAGTAGTCCAGCACTTGATGGATAAGCCAAGTGCCATTTGTGATTAGTGAGAACCCAAAAGATTTCAACTCATCGCTAAGATTGTCTGTGATGGCGATACTGATGAGGGTCAAAGCTTACCTGCTCAGGTTAACTTAAAAACTATCAAAAATGAAAATAGTCTTTCAATTGCAAAATGGCTACGAAGACTAAACCAAAAAATAATCATTGAGTAAGTAGCAAGCGAAATGGATTATGAAAACTTGTAGTTAGTTATTAACTAGTTCTTTAGATAAGCAAAGAAAAACGTACTATTCTGATTAAATGAAGTATAGTGTTACTTCGACTAAAATTATAAAAATAAATGAAACATCAGACTACAAAAATAATCCTTACACTACTAACAACACTGATTATACTTTCCTTTTCTGCCTGCTCAATTTTTAGAGCAACTGGTAAGACTGTCAGTGCAGTTGGAGAAGGTGCAGGTCATGCAGTGGCAGGCACTGGAAGAGCGATCTCTAATGCTGCCGACGAAGGGCTCTAAGCATTAAATTGCCTAATAATAATCAAATAGTTAGTTAGCTCTAGCTATTTGATTACCTTGGAACCTAAGCGATCCCCATATCCTTAAAAAACTCAATCGAAGAAAACATTTATTACTTAATTGATTGCATAAATTTAGAATAGTGAAAGATATTTAAAAAGGATATTGCTTAGCATATCAAAAAGTACCCAAACAAAATAGAAAAATCTTAGCTAGCGCAGGATTGAACGCTTTAACTGATTCAAAAGTTTAAGAATCCACCAAAGTGGCAGTAGGCTGTATCCTTTTTTAAAAAATAAAGGAGCAGTAGAGTGAAGATACATAAAATATCTTTTCCAAATACGAATAAAACTATAAGACTCAAAGTCAGAAAGTTCCCCGATAACAATTGTCGAGAAGAATACCCCTGTGAGTTTAAACTTCAAGCAACATTCGATAAAATAGAAATCACTATAATCTAAAAAAACCTGCGTATTAAATCCGCCAACCTTATTAAATAATTTTAGATTAATAAGCATTCCAGTATTCACTGGTCGAAAAATATTTAAACTCATCACTCCGTATTGTGGTTTAGGAATAGCATACCAAGCCCGAGACCATTTAAATTCGGCTGGAGAAATCATTTTCTTATTAGCCATTACTTCTGGAAAAAACAGCTCCTCTTGAGGAAAAGTGCTCTGCGCGTTGTAAAAAGCTGTCAAGAAATTATCTGGAAACTCAGAATCTTGATCTGCTAGTAATAAATAATCATAACCATTTTGAGTAGCATATTCAGCGGCTCGGTTATAAGCCAAGCTGACTCCAGGGTTAGAGTTGTCTTGATAGGAATAAATACGAGCATCAAGTAGCGTCTCAGAATCAACACTATTTAAATGAACAAAAAAATTAATCCCTCTATTTTGAAACAATGTATGGTAGGCCTTAGAATCCTTTAGGCTACAATGATATAAGACAATCACAGCTAAAACTTTTGGAAGACTTTTTTCAGTCTTCAAAATTGTATTAGACATATTTTGCTTTTAAATCATTATTCATCAAATGTGAAAGGCATGGCTAGTAGGTAGTAAGCATTGACCATCCTACACAATCTCTTATAATATTCAAAAATATAGTTAGGAATGAAATATCCTAATAAGTGCATATTCCAGCAATTAGTGTCCACCCGATTCCAGAAATCAATGTCCAGTAGATTCCATTAATCAGTGTCCACCCGATTCCAGTAATTAATGTCCAGTAGATTCCAGAAATCAATGTCCACTTGAATTGAGTAAGCTAGGTAGCATTATTTAATTTTAGAGGGGTCTAGATGGGGAAGCAAAGAATTGGAGGA
>JANNBC010000039.1:0-1671 GCA_031385045.1 bacterium
AAAAACTTTGCGCTTGAATACGGAGAAATACTATGCGAATCTATCATTAATACTGGCTCTAAAACGCGCGGCTACGCCATCTGTCGCTCAATAGCATTGTTATCAGGATGATATTCATCTTTTTGAAATATCCTTTGAATATCTTGCCACTGCTTGATGGCGTAATTACTGGCTAACACTAAATTAGATTTAGGCAATTTATTGATAACAATATAATCTAAATAACTTTTTAGTTTTTCTAATGTTTCATCAGCTGGTTTGTTCTCTTTCTTAACCTTATACAAATCTCTAATTAAACTCAGAACTATATTCTTCTCCTTGCAGTCAGCAGATTCCACAAACTTGCGCCGGACATGAGCAAGGCAGGCAATCCTGCTAACATTTGCTAATGATAAGTAAACTGAGAAGGCATCAGTTTGAATTGTTCCTGCAAAATCTTCAAATAGTAACTTTGCAGAATTTTTATTTCTGCCAGGATCATACTGATAATAAACATACTGCCTTAGTGGAGAGTAAAGACTCCAAAGATAGCCATGATGTAAATTATTATCCTTTTCCCTGTCCTGAACCTTAATTGGAGTCTCATCTGCTTGGAGGTAATCTGATAAGAGAATTTGACGCTTAATTTCCTTAGCAATTGGTTCCAATAAGTCAGCTACTTTTAATACCCACTCGGACATTACTTTTCTAGTTAGTTCTACGCCTTGTCTTTGGTAAATCTGCTCCTGACGGTTAAGTGGTAAATGATCTACGTACTTGTTAACCACAATGCTGGCTAATAATGAGGCAGAAGCAAACGACTTCTCGATTACTGTAGCTTCCTTTGGTAAGTCGGCAATCTTAAAAGTATTACAATCTGAGCACTTAAACTTGTGCCGAATATACCGCTTAATAAATAGCTTCGCTGGGATATGTTCTAGTCTTTCTGATGAATCGGTAGAGAACTCCACCATTGTTTGATTACAACAACTACAAGTTGTTTCAGGGTAAATATCTTCTTCCACTACAGGCAAAGTTTGGCTAAGACTGCGACTTTTTCTTTCTCTAGTATGCTCTTTTACTGTAACAGAAGAGCTTTCCGATATTTCAGGCTCAGGAGTACTTAAAAAACTTAGTTGGTTAGAATCTGTAAATCTCTCTGACTTTTTGCCGTATAACTGCTTTTGGAAATTAATTATTGATTGCTGTAACTTATCAAATTCAGATTTCAGAACATCATAATTGTTCTTTAATTGCTGATAATCTTCATATTTTACAGTCTTTTTCACACTGTTTTTACTATCATAGTTTGAAAACTATAGATAGTGTTTACTTGTAGTTTTTTGATATTTTTATCCTTCTAAAATCAGTTCCTGATAACAGCTTTTCTAAATCAATGCCTGTTATCTCTTCAATATCATTAGCTCCACTTAGCTTAAAGGTTCCAGCCTCTAGTCTCTTATACCAAAGTGCGAACCCGTCAGTATCCCAGTACAAAATCTTTACTCGATTTCTGGTTCTAGAGAAGAATACATAAAAGCTATTTTGCATATTCCATTAATCAGTGTCCACCCGATTCCAGTAATTAATGTCCAGTAGATTCCAGAAATCAATGTCCACTTGAATTGAGTAAGCTAGGTAGCATTATTTAATTTTAGAGGGGTCTAGATGGGGAAGCAAAGAATTGGAGGA
>JANNBC010000054.1:0-125561 GCA_031385045.1 bacterium
CAGGTGTCACGGACACTGCCTCCTGCCTCAACTTCTTGTAAGATTTTTACAATTTGTTCTTCCGTATATCGCTTTTTCATAGGTCCTCCAGTTAAAATAGTCTATCATTTTAACTGGCTCTATTCACGCAGGGCAGACCCCCCCGTAACCACAAATACAAGAAAAAATAACCTAAATATTATCCGCATTAATATTACATTACCACATCATCATAAGCATGCTAGATATTATTTGGATTCTATTCTACTGACTTAGAAGCAGATTCTTTAGAATTTAGAATAGTCATTTTGAATAAGGACCAAAAATATAACCAATTGGATATTCTTAACAATAATTAGCTGTTTTTCATATGAATAAAACTTCCCTCTTAGGTTCATTACTTTTGGCATTTTTAATTTGGCGAGTCATTACGCTCCTAATCTTTAGTTCTGCTGGCCTTTATAGCCCTGTCCATCCGGAACATCTTCGATTTTCCTATGCTCGAGCTCTCCCAGTACTAGCAAAAGTCTTTTCAACGGGAGATGCCTCTTGGTATCTTGATATTGCTGCAAATGGTTATAAACAGGAACAATTTAGTAATAAAGATCAAAGCAATTGGGCCTTCTTCCCTGTATTGCCAATCCTAATTCACGGTGCAAGCTATCTGACAGCAGATAATTATATCTTAGCAGGAGCAATAATTGCCAATATCGCATTATTAGCTGCTCTCATTTTATTATTTAAATTTATTCTTTCCTTAGGACGCGACATCGAGACGGCCTGGCGCGCAGCCTTATTTGTCTTAGTTTTCCCAACTAGCTATTTAATCGGTCTACCATTTACGGAGTCTCTTTTTCTCTTTTTAAGTATATTGGCTTTTAGTCTGGCCTTTAAAGATCGCTGGTTTTGGGCAAGTTTAATTATGAGTATTGCTGTTACTACCAGACCTACTGGCATTTTAATTCTCCCAGCATTTTTTTGGCACTTCATTCAATCTCGTGCTTATCAAAATAAGTATAATATACTAGCCTTAAGCATTACCCCTTTGGGAATTATTACTTTTGCTTGGCATCTTAATAATTTAACAGGAAATTACTTTGCTTTCCTTGATATCCAGAAGAACTGGGGTAGAAACAACGGATTCTTCAACTTGCTTAACTTTACCTCCGAGAATCTAAATCTTGCGGGAACTTGCTGGAATTTTGTTTGGCTTAATCTAATTGCTGCCCTTAGTGGACTAGCCATTACTATCTGGTTTCTAAAAAAGAAAGAATACGTTTGGGCTATCTATCTTTTCGTACCAATTGTCATTGCCCTAGCAACAGGCAATCTAATTTCTTTCGCAAGAATTATTGGTGGCCTCTTTCCCATTTATTTAGCATTGGCCGATATCTTACGTCGACCAGCACTACTTTATCTTTTTCTATCAGTTAGTTCAGGCCTATTATTTATCCTAACGCTACTCTGTGGATTAGGAATTACATTTGCAATGACTTAATTAATTGCTAATTAATATTTAAATATTTACGAATCTCCTGCTCCAGGCGTTGCTCACTCCAAGACATACGATTGTTAATCGCTGTAAAAAAACTTTGTCCTTCTTTTTGATAATCATAAATATCCATCAAGTGTGCCAGGCTTCCGCGGTTAACAATTGCTTGATAATACATAGATGCCCGAGCGTAATCACCAGCTGAACCTTCAAAAACAAAATTATTCGGCGAATAATAAATCGATTTAATTGCTAAGTCTTGATAAAATCTACGCACCTCTCCTTTGGGAATCGCTGGAGAATATTCAGCAGACTCTTGCTCAAACCAACTAGCAAAGCCTTCCGCCCAAGATCTTTGCTGATTTTGTTTTTGCCCCAAAAGTTGGAACTCAACTACATGGCCCATTTCATGTAACAACACTTTCATTAAATCCGCATCAGCTACATAACCTGGTTTAAAAGTTTTACCACCACACCCATTTACAATCCGCTCGGCAACTATATAAATTTTAGCTGGTGGCAACATCCATCCGGGGTGACAATTATCAACTAAGTACTGTGGGATTTGAGCTGTTGGTAGTTTCTCAGACATGAAGACTACCTGCCAATCTAAATCAATTGACCTAATCTCTGGTCGAAAGCCAGATAAGTTAACAAACATTTTAGCTGTTCGAGCGGCATCAGCCAAAGCTCTAACTGGCGTGCGCCCAAAAAGTTTTTCTACTTCCCTTGGCCAACGTAATTCCATTCGACCCAGGCTGGTACTAATACTTTCTGTTCGTAGATTTCCTTCTAGATCTAAATCTTGTGGATCGGCCATTACTTGTTGTGGCATAGATTTTTGCTCACAAACGGCAGTAGATAAAAATTGTTTGGGAATTAATTTTTGGCCTTCGACTTCACGCTTTTGACCCTGACTATTAATATAGATACAACGTTCGGCAAGGGCTACTGTTGTTAGCAAAAAGCTAACTAACAGTAGCACAATGAATTTAGGCAACATTTTTAATTGTAGCTTTTTTAACAATCTTTCTTCCTGATGTTTTCTTTTTAAGCTTGGAACCACTATTTCTCTTAACAGGCTCTAGGCTATATTTTAAAACTTCATGAATAGTTTTGACTGGAATAAACTCAATCTCATCTCGTTGAGCAGTTGGGATTTCTGCCAGATCTTTTAAATTATCAGCAGGAATAATAATCCTTTTGATTCCATTCCGAAGTGCTGCCAAAGCTTTCTCTTTTAAACCACCAATTGCTAGGACATTTCCTCGTAAAGTAATCTCGCCAGTCATTGCCACATTACTTTTAACTTTTCTTCCCGCAACAGCTGATACCAATCCTGTAATTAGTGTCACACCAGCAGAAGGTCCATCTTTAGGAGTTGCCCCTTCTGGTAAGTGGATATGGATATCCAATGTTTCATTAAAGCGATCGGCAAGGCCAAGCTCTTTAGCGTTAGCACGTGCATAAAAAACTGCTGCTTGTGCTGACTCTTGAAGAATATTCCCCAATTGCCCTGTAAGAGTTAAGTCACCTTTTCCTGGAGCGACAGAAACTTCTACTGGCATAATTTCACCGCCATAGATTGTCCAAGCTAAACCATTGGCTAATCCAACTTGATCTTCCTTTAAATAAAAATCAGGCTGAAACTTAGTTGGCCCTAAGCAATCCGTAATAAACTTACCAGAGATATTATGCGGAATATTTTTCTTACCAACAATTTCTCGAGCTAGCTTACGACAAACAGCTGCAATTTCTCGTTCTAGTCCTCGCACCCCAGACTCTTTAGTATAATCTTCAATTAAGGCCAGTGTCGCTTCTTTGGAAAATTTAATTTTTTGTTTTTCCAAACCATTTTCTTTAATCTGTCTAGGAATCAAATACTTTTCGGCGATTTGAACTTTCTCCGTTGTTGTATAACCAGGAATTGAAATCACCTCCAGTCGATCTAACAAAGCATCTGGAATTGTATCTAAAGTATTAGCAGTAGCAATAAAGAAACAATCCGATAAATCATAAGAAATATTCAGATAATGATCACTAAAATTCTTATTCTGTTGTGGATCTAAAACTTCCAATAAGGCAGAAGAAGGATCTCCTCGATAATCAGAACCAATCTTATCTAACTCATCCAAAACAAAGACAGGATTACTACTTCCGGCATCTTTAATCCCTTGAATAATTCTTCCAGGCAATGCACCGACATAAGTCCGACGATGCCCACGAATCTCCGCTTCATCCCGAACGCCACCAATTGATAAGCGAACAAAAGAACGGTTTAGTGCGGCCGCAATCGATTTACCTAATGAAGTCTTACCAACACCTGGAGGCCCAACAAAACAAAGAATCGGACCTTTAGAGTCTGACTTTAATTTACGAACGCTCAAGAATTCTAAAATTCGATCTTTAGTTTTTGATAATCCGTAATGATCATTATCTAAGATTTTTTGAGCATTTTTTAAGTCAAATTTTTCTTTAGTAGTTTTGGCCCAAGGTAAATCCGCGATCCATTCTAAGTATGTTCGTAGCATTCCATACTCAGAACTCTCCATCGACATTCGCTCTAAGCGTTTTAATTGCCGATCAGATTCATCCCGAGCATGTTTTGGTAAATTTGCCTTGGCTAAAGCCTTGCGAATTTCAGCAATATCTTCTGAGACGTAATCTTCTTCCCCTAATTCTTTGCGAATCTGCTTTAATTGCTCTCTAAGAAAATAATCTTTCTGTCCCTTACTCAGCTCATCTTGGGTCTTGGTACGAATATTTTCAGCAACAATGAAATTATTAAAATCATCTTCAATTAACTTGGCAGTAAGCTTTAATCTTTTTAAGGGATCAAGTTCTTCTAATAAATTCTGAGCATAGGTAACATCAAGCTTATAATGCGCAATCACCACATCGGCCAGAACAGCTGGATCTTTAATTTCTTCCGTAATTAACAGCATCTCTTCCGGTAGCAACTCTAGCTCAACTAAAGTCTGAAGCTTCTGTCTAATTGCTTCTACCAAAGCTTTAACCTCGGCTGTGGATTTAAGTGGCTTACTTTCCAAGTACTCTACATCAGCTGAGAAATAATCTTTAACAGCAATATAGTTACTAACGCGAACTCGACTAATACCTTGTAGCAGAACCTTAATTCGACCATCATTTAATTTAAAAACTTTGGAAATCTTGGCGGCAACACCAATCTTGGGAAGATCGGTTAACTTGAAGCGGTCGCCTGGTTGTTTATTAGTAGCAACCATTAGGATCAGATTTTTTTGTTCTGTTGCTTTTTGAATCGCGTTTTTATTTTTTTCATCAACGATATAAAGCGACATTAGGACCGTTGGAAAGGCAACCAAATCCCCAGCAGCTAAGACAGGAATATTTGTTGGCAAATCAGCAAAATCTACAGGATTATCTAAGCGCTCAGGTCCACCACTAATTTCTGTGGTTAGCTGATCCGACTTTTTAGTTTTCTTTTTTTTGTTCGTCATTATTACCTCGGTAAACAAATTCTGGAGCAGAAGAGCGATTGATTTCTTGTAACCCACCGTTTGTAAATTCTACTACTTTTAAATTACGATGTAGTTTATCAGGTCCAGCAAATTGCACATGGCCAGTTAACCCATTATAACTACGAAAACTGCTAATAATATTTTCCCACGTATTGCCCGCTTGCATTTGACCAACAATTGCTTTCACAACAGTGGCAGCGTCAAAGCCTTGCGCCGCTAAAAAATCAGGCTGTTTGCCATAGATTTTTTTATAGGAATTTACAAACTGCTGAGACAGGCCACTGGCATTCTCAAAAAAAGGTGATGGGAAAATAACACCTTCTAAAGAATTAGCTGATTGCATTAATTTTGGCAGATCCGACCATTCCCCTGTACCAACTAATCTTGTTTGTTTTAAACGATCTGGCCCTAAGGCAACAGCAACTCTATTGGCATTATCAATACTATCAACCAAAAATAATGCTTGGGGATTATAAATCCCTAATTCTCTTCCTAACTCCCGAAAATCTGGGATTGGATTGCGATAGTAGGAATATTCAGAAACCAACATTGCTCCATTTTGAGCAACCGCTTTCTTAAATTCTCGAACAAATTCTTGGGACGTTTCCTCTGCCGGATAAGCAATCGCATATTTTTTAAATCCAAGATTTTCAGTCAAAGATTTTACGACGGAAGACATTTGTGACTCAGCATCCATTCCAAGACGATAGATCCCCTGACCTTCGGCAAACTCCGCCTTTTTAGTGAAGGAAAACATTTTCAAATTATGACGCTTGGCACAATCTGCAACTACTTGTGAGGTTGTATAAAGTAAGGGTCCAATAATTGTGGAATAATTTTTTGTGAACGCTAGCTCGGAGCAAATAGCTGCGGCGATTGCTGGACTTGCTTGAGTATCACGATAAACAACCGGAATTGCCGTGGCATTTTCACCACCCAATGCCAGCTCAATCCCTTGCTTAACGGCTTGTCCAAAGGCAGCATATCTTCCAGTCATCGGAAGCAAGACCATAATTCCATTCTTATTTGGACTCTCGTTATTAATAACCTTTTGCTCCTTCTTCAGCTCCACTTCCCAAAACCGAGGGAATTCACTAATTGGAATGATGACAGCTCCGGGCTTGGAGCGACGGCTTAACTCAATCTGAATTAAGCCTCTTAGATAATAATCCTTATCCCAATGCTCCCTTAGCTTACTTAGTTCGGGGTCAGGTATTCTAGCTAAGAGTAACAAGGTACCTTTTTCAATAACTGCTTTTAAACTTGGATGTTTTGCATCACGCAAGGCTTGAGAAAACCAAGCTAAACTCTGATGAAGATTGACTAAGCGTCCATATATAAATGCAAAAATTAAAGCTGATTCCGCCCGAACAGTATGTACCGACTTGCCATTTTTTTCATAAAAGGAACTTAAAGCATCCAGTGCTTTTTGCGGCTCATCAAGTGCTAATAGTGTGCTAGCAATTCTTAGTTGTAAAGATTCATTAAAATCAGAAATTCGAGCATTCCCTGCTCTTGTCGCATAAAACTGCTCTAAGGCTTCAAAATACTTACCTTGATTAAATAATTTATCCCCGCGAGTAATAAAACGATCGTTTAAAAGATTTTTATCTAAACTATACCCATCATCCCAAGTAATCCAAGGGATCGGATAAACTTTAACAGGTTGAACAATCGGCTCAGGCTGATGAGAAACACAGGCCGTAAATAAAACCAATAAAATTAAAAGCAATTTTTTCATATCTTGAAATAACTAATAGAGGTATTTTTTAATACCATTTTGTAAAAATTTTATTTCCAACATTCCAGCAAGATTGTAGCGAAGGATTGAGTTGTGGGTGTAATTTGGAATTGCTTCACAACGTTAGTTTAAGACTAAACCAATGGATAATCAGATGCAATATCTAGTATTATCTATGCACCACTTTAGTTATCTTACTTAACTTTACTAATAGGTTAACTTATTTTCTTAGAAATAGCGTTTCGGATCGAATGAATCAGAGCTAAGTCAACCTAAACTTACTCTTTGCTTACAAATTTAAATTACTGTGATTGATCAGAAAAAAAGGTTTTAGATCAAAATGCGCCCCATTCTTTTCTTTGCAAACGAGAAAACTTCCGCTAAAACTACCCAAACACACTTCATTCTTAAAAGTTATGAGTACTAAAAGCCGTTTCCTGCTCTGGATATTAATATTCACAATCATCTGCTGGAGAACCTTACCCTTTCTAACTGCTGAAATTCCAGCAGGATGGGATACTCTTGGTCATTACTACTTAAGCCACTTAATGCTAAAATACTTAAGTGAATTCCACTTATCTGGGTACGATCTACAATGGCTAGGAGGCTACCCGGCATTTACTCTTTATCCACCACTATTTTATATCATCGTTGCTAGCATTCACCTTGTAAGCTTTGGCCTAATTTCATTAACTAAGGCTTTTCAAATTTTTATTTTCATCCAACCCTTTCTATTCTTAGTCTCTACATTTCTTGTTACGCGTACGTTCTTTAGCCAAAGAGAAGCTTACTATGCCTTACTCAGTGGTTTCATTTTTCTTTTTCTGGGGCTTGATTACTCCTTCTTTAAGATCGGACTAGTTGGCAATTACTTTATAGGCGTTAACCCCTGTATTTTTGGATTAAATTTATTTCTATTGTTCCTAGGAAGTTTAGGGCAGATGAACAAGTGCCCATCTTGGAAAATTACAATCCCGAATATCTGCTTACTAACCGCAATTATCCTGACTCATACCTTAACAACAATTTTTACTTTCTGGACAATCTTAATCTTCGGTTTATGTTACTTCAGAACTTGTTGGAAACGAATTCTCTCATCGTGCATTATCTCTTTAACTATAACTGCCTTTTGGTGGATTCCTTTCTTAGAACATCTCGCATTTAGTTCTTCTGATACAATTAGCTTATCCAGTATTTCACCACTCTATGTAATCCTACCTGAGATTAAAATCAGTTCCCTTCGTGCAATTTTCTCATATCCACTTGTTCCGATAGAGGTGCATATTCCACTTTTTAATGATCAATATCTAAGTCTAAACATTAGAGGTATTTTTGTGGCATTTCCACTCTCCGGAATACTTTTTGGAATTTCCCTGCTAGTTGCCTCCTTAAATTTAGTTCAAAAAAGGCAGATCTTCATAGTCCTTTTATTTATAATCTCACTACTTTTTTTACCTAATAGTTATTTTTCAGAAATATTTAATCTTGGCATTCATTACTACCGTTTTGTTGAATATATTGTGGCGATCGAAGCCATTTTACTAGGAGTAGGTTTTGTAATTATTCAAGACTTTTGTCATCAACGATTTTCAAAATTTAAAAATATTTTCTCACTACTGATACTTTTATCTTTAATCCAAACAATCCTCTTTAAGTTAGATTGGCACTCACCAAACAAACTTAGAATCAGTCAATCAACTGAAAATCCAAAATTTCAATTTGATATTACCAAATACAAGAGTTTTCCGGATACCTATCGTGTAATTCAATATTTTCAAAAACCAATCAATGGTCGGATAGCAATTGAAGCTAACGCTAATGGAATTACAAAAGATGGTTCGCCGCACTTATTATCAAGCTTGATTCCGATCATGACAAAAGCTGAAGTAATACCCGGATTAATTGTGGAGTCTTCACTAGCATCTGTTTTTATTAATTCGACTTTAGGAGTTGGAAGCAATCACCTAGTCTGGGGTAAAAATAATATTTACCACTCAGAATTATTCAGAAGCCATCCCCCCAAAACAATTTTAAAATGGCTAAAATTATATAATGTGGAATATTTAATTAGTAATTCCAAAGAATACTTTGATTTTCTACAAAAGATCTCTCTAGAAACAAAGCAACTAGAACTAGTGCTTCAAACTGGAGATTATGGTGTTTTTAAATTAACGAACCTAGTTGATAAAATTTATCATACAAAATATCTACCTTGGTTATTCTATAGTGACGATCTAGATCACTTTAGACTTTTTTCAGAATTTTGGTTCTCTGGTGCAAAAGGCTTAGATTTAAACATCATCTACGATACGAGCAAGGAAATAATTCAAGATCTCCTACAACTTAAGCAAATTTCCTCTGATCTGTCTGGTTTGATAATATTTGCTGATCGCTACTCTGAAAGTGATTGGATCAAAAAAATTGCTGATTTACATTCAATCACTGACAAACCAATAGTTGTCTTAACAGAACGAGATAATTTATTCTTACCTGAAGAATTAAAAAACCAATTTCAAGTGATGAACATCAAGATTAACAAAAATGACAAGATTTTTAATTTGATTAAAAAGCTATCTAGGCCACAAAATATTAATCAGCCTGTTGTGATCAAAGAACTTTTAGGAAATAAAATTTCTTATCAATCGCTTGGTGCTACTGTGATTGGAATTAATTTTGCACCAAAGTGGAGATTTAAAGAATTAGATACAAAAATTTTCTTGGTTGCACCTAGTCAAATGTTAACTTTATCCGCTGGTAATATAAACCTAGAATATGATTAAATATTAATAACATAGTCCAGCTGGGCTAAAAGCTTCATTTAAACCTGGCAGTGCACCATTATTAGTTGGAGCGGATCCAAATGATAATCCATAACCATTCTTATTAATACTTAACTTACAGCTAAACATAAAAAAGTAGAATCCTGGGGTAACAGATATCCCCATGCCAAAGTTATTCATGGCTCCATTAAATTTAATATAGCTGGGCAATTTTAGTCCAGGAAATTTGAGTTCATACTCATATTGCGGATCAGGTACAGCTGCGGCTGGAGCACTAAAGATACCATAACGTCCATCGCCTAATCCAGCTTGACCAGCGGTAATGGCGTTATGTGCGAAGCTTACTAATTCAGCTTTATAAACAGTATCTTTATAAACACTAAAATTAGCTATAGCTAAAGATGCTAAGACCCCTAAGATTGCCACTGTCACCAGTAATTCTACTAGAGTGAATCCACTATTTCCCTTGAAAAATCTTTGCATGATTAATTATCAGAGAAGTAGCTCAATATTTCAAGTAGAAAAGAATATTCAATTGATTACTTGCACACCATCTGTATTTATCTTGCTTAATTTGACTAATAAGCTAGCCTCTTGAAATGGCATTACCACTTCCCACCAATCCTTCAAGATTAACAAAGCAACCAGCCTGGGAATGGCTTAATAGTTTAACTTTAACTGAGAAAGGATTATTTCTATCTCCAATACTTGTGCAACCAAAAATATTTATCAGCTGCTTACATTCTGCTGGCAAGGAAGAATTGTTGAAATCAGAACAAATCACCCATGTTTTTTCCTTTGCACAGCAACCTAATGAAATCTACTCCTATCCGAATAAAGAGCTTTCCGGACTTCCTGGATTAGAAATATCCTCCCCGAATTCCGTTTATACGAAATTGGGCATAAAGCGTTATCTTTTTCAACTTCAGGACAATGATAAAAATTCTGATTCACAAATCCAAACAGCATTTCAATGCTTCGAGGAACTCTGCCGAGAAAACTATCATCAAAATATTTTAATTCACTGCCAATTAGGTGCTTCACGCTCGGTCTCATTTGTAGCAGCACTAATTGCTAAATCTGAAAATTGGAGTTTTAAAAAAGCCGTTTTGGAAATTCGAAAACATCGTGAAGTGGGTATCGATCAGGGATTTGCCGAACATCTCTGTCGAATTTTAAGAATTACATTTGAGTAATTAAAATACATTAGGCTTTCTTGGGCAATCATTCACTAAGACACCCGGTAGTTGCATAAAATTAAAATATTCCGAGGTAGCCGCAAGATCCTGCATCAGTGTTCGATCGTGAGTAGCAAGAATAATTTGAATTCGACCGGGATATTTTTCTAACAACCCTAATAGTTCTTTAGTAAAGTGATCTGCGGATAACCAATCTAAATATGGAGTTGGTTCATCGATAATCAAAACTAACTTGCTATCTGCCGGTACACTATAAAATACTTCCTGCCCTACCACTGGCAAACTAAAACCACGCTCCAGAAAGGTTTTATTACAAGGAAAAGAAATTTCTTGCTTCTGAAAAAATTGTTCGACTTTTTGATAAGTTATTTTCCAATCTAAAAAAGCATTCTGGCCAGCAGACAAGGCTCGTTCTCGTAACTTAATTTCTTCTTTTCCAGGTGTGAAGGTAAAATTTTCCAGCTGAACACCATTTATATATTTAGCATGTTGTAAGTTCTCAACACCACGAAGATCTCGACCATCATAGTGATGATTAAATAAACCAACTTCTGGAAGAGTTTTAATTTTTTTGGTAGAATCGTCAGGTGTAACTGTCGCCTGATAAATTGGAAAAACAGCAGGCGTAGTAGTTTGTAAATCTAAATAGAAAAATCGATTAATAGGGGTATCTTGTTTTAAATTATTAAATAATTTTTGCAGACTTGTGGCACTTAACAAGTAACTCTGTCCTGTCCTAATTCTTTCTGTCGCCACAGGATCCACTTGCTGGAGGTGCGTCAAAAATAAAAAATTATTAGAGTTTTCTAAAGCAAAATTAGCAATTAGATTTCGATCCCGAGAACCTAATTGTCCTTTAGATAACTTTGTAAATAAATCTGGATAGGGCCGAAAGTCCTCTGCTAAACTAGAACAATGATTTTCTTGGAAATAATTATTATTGCGAATGGAGGAATAAAGCATGTGCATTAAACCACTTTTGCCAACTCCATTTAAACCTACAACAACTTGCGAGGCTTTGTTAAAAGAATAACTTTGACCAATTGGAACTAAACTATCGACACCAGAAATATTAGTATTTAGGGCAACTACCTTTTGGATTACAGGTAAAGTTGCCAGTTTTTGATAATTTGAAACAGCAGGTAAAGTCACGAGCATAAATTACCGCAAGTGCTTAGCCTAATCAAACCATTGAAAATTAGCTAAAAATATTCTTGAAGCGATCAAAAAGGCCTTCTGGCTCCTCACTAACTTTTAGCTTAAACTCTTCTTCTTCGATTCTTTGCAATTCTTCAATTAACTTTAAGTGCTTATCAGATAACTTCTTGGGAATATGCACGTCGATTTTTACATGTTGATCTCCCCGACGAGTAGTTCCAAGGATTTGAATCCCTTTATTTTTTAACCTAAAAACTTTTCCTGATTTAGTTCCAGCAGGAATTTTTAATTTCACTTTTCCTTCAATTGTTGGAACTTCAATCTCCCCACCTAGAACTGCCATAGTATAAGCAATCGGCATTTCACAGATAATATCAGCCTCATGTCTTTGAAAATACTTATGAGCTTTAATTCCAATCACGACATAAAGATCGCCTGCTGGTCCACCTTGCAAACCGGATTCCCCTTCACCGCGTAATTTCAATCTTTGATTTTCATCTATTCCAGCTGGAATATTAACTTTTAATTTACTAGAAATTGGTTCTAAAGCTGCACCACGACATACATGGCAAGGCTTCTCGATTACCTGCCCACGACCTTGGCAAGTTGGACAAGGACGACTAACAGCGAAAAAACCTTGTTGCATCCGAATCTGTCCAGCGCCATGACAATCGGTACAAGTCTTAGCACTACTTCCTTTGGCCGCCCCTGTTCCTGTACATTCACGACAAGTACGACGACGACGAACTTCAATTTCTTTCTCTGCTCCAAAAGCAGCTTCTTCAAAAGTAATTTCTAAATCATAGCGAAGATCGGCACCAGGTTGTCCAGTAGATTGACGTCCTCCTCCCGAGCCACCAAAAAAGGAACTAAAAATATCTCCGAAGACATCTTCAAAACCTTGAAAATTATTAAAATCAAATCCACCAGCTCCGCCTTGAAAAGCTGAGTGACCGAACTGATCATACTTAGAACGTTTGTCCGCATCACTTAAAACAGAATAAGCTTCACTTGCTTCTTTAAATTTTGTTTCTGCTTCTTTATTGTCGGGGTTTTTATCAGGGTGATACTGCATGGCCAGCTTGCGATAAGCTTTCTTAATATCAGCATCACTAGCTGTCTTACTAACACCTAATATTTCGTAATAATCTCTTTTAGACAAGGCACTACTCAAAAATCAAACTGTAAAAATGAAAAAGGCAGATTCGGAGATCTGCCTTTTTCATTAACTCGAAGTTCCTTATTTAACTTCTTCAAAGTCAGCATCGACAACGTCTTCGCCGTCTTTTGCTTGAGCCTTAGTTTCCGCAGAAGCTTGCTCAGCAGTGCCATTTTTATCAGCTTGTTCAGCAGAGGCTCGCTTATACATTTCTTCAGAAAGCTTATGACTTGCCGCGATTAGTTTTTGTGTCGCAGCATCAATTTTTTCTTTATCTTTTGCATCCAAGGCAGCGCGTGCTTCAATCACTGCTTCATCTACATTTTTCTTCTCATCAGCACTTAACTTATCGCCGATGTCTTTTAGTGATGTTTCTGAAGAATAAATTAAGTTCTCCAACTGATTAACAGCTTCAGCCAAAGCTTTCTTTTTCTTATCTTCTTCAGCATGCTCTTCAGCATCTTTCACCATTTGATTAATCTCAGCATCAGAAAGTCCGCTACTAGAAGTAATCTTAATCGATTGCTCCTTGTTAGTAGCTTTATCTTTTGCAGATACATGAACAATACCGTTACTATCAATATCAAAAGTAACTTCAATTTGCGGAACACCTTTTGGCGCAGTTGGAATACCAACTAAGTCAAAACGACCAAGTGTTTTATTATCAGTCGCCATCTCGCGCTCTCCTTGAAGGACGTGAATAGAAACTGCTGGTTGATTATCACTAGCCGTAGAAAACACCTCTGATTTTCTATGAGGAATTGTTGTATTACGCTCAATTAACTTTGTGAACACTCCACCAAGAGTTTCAATCCCCAAACTAAGCGGAGTAACATCTAGCAATAGAACATCCTTCACTTCACCTTGCAACACACCACCTTGAACAGCAGCACCAATTGCCACAGCTTCGTCTGGGTTAACACCCTTAGATGGCTCTTTACCAAAAATTTCTTTTACTTTCTGTTGAACAATCGGCATTCTGGTCATACCACCAACCAGAATTACTTCCGAAATCTCTGATGCTTTTAGTCCAGCTTCTTTGATTGCTTCCAAGCAAGGGCCTGATAGACGATCAATTAAGTCGGCACAAAGCTGTTCTAATTTAGAACGAGTCAGTTTAATATTTAAATGTTTTGGACCACTAGCATCAGCTGTAATGTAAGGAATGTTGATATCCGTTTCCACAGAAGAAGATAAAGCGTGTTTAGCTTTTTCAGCAGCTTCTTTTAATCTTTGTAGGGCTGGAATATCTTTTCTTAAATCAATTCCTTGATCTTTCTTAAACTCATCCGCTAGGTATTCCACAATTCTGATATCAAAATCTTCACCACCAAGAAAAGTATCACCACTTGTTGATTTAACTTCAAAAACACCTTCGCCTAGATCCAAGATGGAAACGTCAAAAGTACCACCACCTAAGTCAAACACAGCGATTGTGCGATCACCAGTTTTATCTAAACCATAAGCAAGCGCCGCCGCTGTTGGTTCGTTAATAATTCTTTGAACATTTAAACCAGCAATCTTACCAGCATCCTTAGTTGCTTGACGTTGAGCATCATTAAAATAAGCCGGAACAGTAATGACGGCATCAGTTACTTCTTGACCTAAATAATCTTCCGCAGCTTGTTTTAAATTAGCTAAGATCATTGCTGAAATTTCTTGAGGGCTTTTCTTTTCGCCTTTTAACTCTACCCAAGCAGCATTCGTATCGGAACTAACAATTTTATAAGGAAGCACCTGTTGAGCCTTTTGAACCTCAGGGGCATCAAAATTTCTTCCGATCAAACGCTTTACAGCGAAAATTGTATCAGTTGGGTTAGTTACCGCTTGACGCTTGGCAATCTGACCAACAAGACGTGCGCCTGTGCTATCAATAGCTACGATTGACGGAGTAGTGCGATTCCCCTCGCTATTTGCAATTACGACAGGAGTAGAACCTTCCATTACAGCAACGCAGGAGTTGGTTGTTCCTAAGTCTATTCCAATTGTTTTTCCCATTATAATATCTCCAAATTCATCAAAAAAATCTTTGTTCCAATCTTGTAAGCACTAAAAAGTTACTTTTCAAGGTGACTAAGTCTGTTTTTACAATTATTCCGCCTCTTTACTGACAATTACTTGCCCAGGGCGAATCAGTTTATCCTTATACGTATAGGATTTGCGAATCTCTTGAATTACGGTGTTCGGCTGACTTGTAGGATCCGGAATTAAAGACAGGGCCTCTTGGATCTGTGGGTCAAATTGCTGACCTAAAGTATCATTTGAAACCACGCCCCATTTTACTAGAATCTCATTAAATTTCTTATGAATTAAACTTAATCCAGTTTGCAAATCTTCTAAGGTAGTTTCCTTCTGAGCAACCGCTAAGTCTAAATTATCCATGACTTCTAGCAAATCAATAATAACTCTTTCCCCTTGATACTTGAGTAGGTCACTTCGATCCTTTGCTGCTCGCTTCTTAACATTCTCTAAATCTGCTAAGGAGCGAAGATAATTCTGTTGAGCCTCTGCTAATTGCATCTTAGCTTGCACTAACTGAAACTCAGGGCTATCTAATTGGCTTAAATCAACTTCACGCTCAACAAACTCTTGCTCTTGCTCGCTTTGTAGATCACTTGTTGGCTTTCCTTTGGCAAAACTTTCGCTTTCCAAGTCGTCTGGAATATTATTATCGTTCATTGTAGGGTTATATCTAAAGATCTCAACCTTATTGAATAAGGCTTTAATTGACGGACAGACAATGCGGAGTGCGCAATTCAAACGTCCGAGCATAATATAATAACTTTTTTTAATTTTTCAAGCTAAGTAGGTGGTAAAAAACCAAGAAACAGAAGGAATTATCCTTAAAATTCATGAAACCACCAATAATGCCTATATCCTTAAGGTCATCACAGAAGATTACTCATTATTAACGATTTATGCTCCGCATGCCAAAAATAGTAAAAAACGATACGGACAGCTTGATCTTTTTGACTGGGGCATCTTTACAATTAAAGATAACCAGCAGGGTATCTATAGGCTTCAAGAATTTTCAGCTAAATCTTCCTTTCCAGCAGTGCGTGATTCACTAGATAAAATTATCGTTGTTAGCTGTGTTGCTGAAATATTAGAACAAACTACACCGGAAAATGACCCGAGCTCCCTGCCGAGTTTTAAGACTTTTAAAGAATACTTACTATCCTTAGAGCACCTTAGTGAGCTAAGGGAGATTTTAAAATCAACACATCTATGTCTAGTTGAACTACTAGTTGATTCTGGGATTATTGATTCTGAGCAACTAGCCATACCAAGCAGTAAAAATCTAATTAAATTAATACAAGCAACAGAACATTACTTAGGAAGGCAACTCCGATTAAGATTGGAGATCGAAAAACTAATTAAAAGCTTAAAAAAGGAATAAGATTATACTAGTATGGTTTAAAGTCTACCGAGCAAGCAAGCGAAGAACAAATTATGAATATCCAAAAACTAATTATCCCAGTGACAGTCATCATGGTGATGGCAATTATTGTTAAGGTTTTCATTCTCCCTGGAAATGACCAGAAACCAAAGCTGGCGGAGATTAAAGATCAGGTTTATGTGCTGATGGCTGATTTATATTGCGAAGGAAAAGAAGTTACGATTAATCTAAAGAAAGCCGAAATCGATGAATTCACTAAGGGGCAAGCTAAGATAGAAATTAATGGCTGGCCAGTTAGAATCAACGCTAAAGTTATTTGCGATCAAGATGGATCTAAATATACCCAAAAATTCTCCTTAGATGATCCAGCTTTTTTTGTTAGAAAAACTCTTTGGGGATATGAAGTATTCCTACCAGAAGCACTTGTCGCTCTAAAAGATCAAGTTGAAGATCAGTTGAAAGGTGCCGCAAAATCTTAATGACATTTACAGCCAGTATTGCACTTGGCGGCTGGTGCCGGTGTTTCCGTACTTACACTTTCCGTTTTAGCTGAAGTATTATTGGATTTACTGTTACCATAATCAGACTTATACCAACCACTACCTTTAAGATGAAAGGCTGAGGCTGAGACAATCTTTTGAGGATTATTAGATTTGCAAACAGGACAATTAGTCAGTGGCTGATCATCAAACTTTTGAATCGCTTCAAATACTCCACACTTTTCACATTGATATTCATATATTGGCATAACTATTACTCCATTTTTTGCTTAATTTATTCAGAAATTGAATGCACTTGGCTATAAGCATTATTCCGTTTAATTTCTACACTATATTCTAAAAGTGACTGCACCAAAAAAGATTGTAAAAACACAATTGCCACAACAATTAGAATCGGCGCGAAATCCATTCCGCCCTGCACCAACCAGGGCATCCGTCGGCGAAGCCAATATAGTATCGGATCTGTAGTATTACTCAAGAAACGCACAATTGGGTTATAGGGATCAATATTAATCCAAGAAATCACAGCCCTTGCTAAGACTAATAAGAGCATAATATCTAATAAAATTTTAATCACTCCGGCTAAGCCAGAAATAAAATTTGCTAATAAAATCATTAATTTTCCCTTGAACCAAAGATATCTGTACCAACGCGCACCAAATCAGCACCCGACTTAACAGCTAATAAATAATCTGCGGACATCCCCATACTTAATCCTAAGCTTTCGAATTGACTATCCGCTATCAACAAATCTCGGAGTTTAGCCATTTGCTCAAAATCAGGAAGTACCTCTGTAACATTAGAATAGTATTTAGTAATAGTCATTAATCCGATAATTTCAAGTCCTGATAACTGCCGAAACTTCCCGATGCTTAACAACAACTCGCTTTCTAAAAATCCAGATTTATCCTGATCTTTAGAAATATTAACCTGCAAGTAAACTTTTTGAATTTTATTCATCTTCACTGCTTCCTTAGAAATCAACTCGGCAATCTTCCAAGAGCTAACACTTTGAATTACATCAAAAAGTTGCACTGCTTTTTTAACTTTATTACTTTGCAAGGGTCCAATTAAGTGAACTTGAAAATCTCCTTTTAAGACTAGCGACTTTTCAGCATATTCTTGAACGTAATTTTCTCCCAATAACACACCTGGATAAGTATCAATAAGTAACTGAATCAGATCGGTAGATTGCTTCTTAGATACTGCTAAGAGCTTAATTTTTTCAGGACTTAACATTTGCTCTTTGGCAACTGCTCGGATTTGATCCAAGACCCGCTGATAATTCTGAAGAACTATAAGATTATCTGACATCACTTAACTGCTGATAAATTTTCTGATAATCAAGAATCGCCTGTTCTATTTCAGAAATATAAATAAATTCTTGGTCGGTATGAGCTCGGCTGATATTTCCTGGCCCGTATAAAAATCCTTTTGCTCCAAGCATTAAGAGATTGGGTAGATCTGTGTAATAGGCAACCGACATGGTTTCAAAACCATCTAAGACATTTAAGCTGATTGGATTCTGAATATTATGAAATTTTAATTTACCTCGACTTCCTACAATTTTAATAATTTGATGCTGAACAACTTCTGCGCTAGTTGCTACCCTAATAATTGCCTGTAACTCTGCCTGATCGGCAATAATATTATGTGCTGTGCCACCAGCAATCACACCTAAATTAATAGTCGTTGGACCAAGATTTAGATCGGATCCAAAATCAGCCTGATATAACTCATTTGCAATTTCGATTAACTGCCGATTGGCATCGACACCTAACTCTGGATAACCAGAATGAGCATTAAGCCCGACACATGTTAACGTAAAGGAAACGATACCTTTATGCCCAACTGCAAGCTTACCTTCAGTCGGCTCACCATTTACTAAATACTTAATCCCTCGATTTTTTAAAACTCTCCCAGCCAGCTCTGATCCTGCGGAGCTTGTCTCCTCTTCAAAAACAACAAGCAACCCAAAGTTATTCATCCCGGCCAATTCTAACTGCCGACAAGCTGCAATCATTGAAACTAGGATTCCCTTGGCATCGTTT
The DNA here is from genome assembly GCA_031385045.1 of bacterium. GTDB lineage: Bacteria > Bdellovibrionota_C > UBA2361 > UBA2361 > CALJRW01 > JANNBC01. Next base: position 18,960 of record JANNBC010000054.1, read on the forward strand.
GCCCCTCTACCAAAAATTTGATCATTAATAATCCTAGCTTGGAATTGTTCTGACTTGGCAGGAACAACATCAACATGAGTTGTAAAAATGATTTCAGGCTGACCAAAAGAAACTAAGATTAAATAATTTTGGATACTATTGGGATTAGGAATGATTTCACTCCTCCAATTGAATTTCTCAAAAAGATTAACTAAAAAATCTAACGCCTGCTTCTCTTCCCCTGAATAAGATTGGATTTCAATTAAATCTTGCAGTAACTTAACAGTCTCGTTAATTTTCATTACTAAATATTTTCTCTAGATCAATTTTTAAACTAGCGATATCCAAACCAATCACATTAGTATGAGATCCACTGATCCTTCTAACAAACTTAGCGCCAATCCCTTGTAGTGCATAAGCTCCCGCCTTATCCATTGGCTCACCACTAGCAACATATTCGATAATATCTTTATGAGTAATCAAGTTAAATTCAACTTCTGTAATACAGGTCTTTTGAATTAAAAATTTGTTCTGAAAACAAGTAACAGCATAACTACTAATCACTTGATGAATTTGGCCTGATAATAATTCAAGAGTTTTTTCGGCATCGGCAATATCTTCGGGCTTTCCCAAGACATGATTATTAAGAACGACTATTGTATCAGCACCAATTACATAACTAACGGGATTTAGCTCCGATATTTTTCGAGCTTTTTCCAATCCAAGCCTTGTTACATAATCCACAGGTCGCTCTGCCGCTAATTGACTTTCATCAATATCCGCAGGAAGTACGCTAAATGGATAAGGCAAAAGCTTTAGTAGCTCCTGGCGACGGGGTGAAGACGAAGCTAAGATAAGTTTTAAATCTGTCATTCCGACAATTTACCACCATTTAGACATTTTGAGAAACGATTAGACTTGAATTTATCTGTAACGATCAAATTAATACTCAGCAATATCAGTGAGTTTCGCCTTAGAAGACTGATAAGCATGTATTTTAATTTAAGCATCCTGTATAACACGGAGTCTTGATTATTTTATTAAGTAGCAGAGATCATATGTTTCAAACCAATTATTCACGAAGAAAATCATTACTGTCTTTTTTCTTAGCAATCTTTTTTCTACAAAATAGCGCCATTGCTTGCCCACTGATCGAAGATAAATTTGTCGATTATAATTGTGACCAAACATTTAAGATTAGCGTAGTTGGAGACAGTATTGTTTATGGACTTGGTGATGAAGATAACGGAAACCGCGGAGGCTACGTTAAACGGCTAGAAAGAATTGCGACTGTCAAGAATCTTGGTATTAGTGGCGCGACAACTCGCTCCCTACTCCTAGCTTTAAGTAGAAATACTCCCAGAATCAACAAAGCACTTCAAGGTTCAGATTTGATCATTGTTGACATTGGGCGAAATGATTATTTTAACTATTTTGCAGGCGAAATTACAATCGAACAAGTCGTTCGTAACATTAAACGAATTGGTAATGTAGTTGCTAAAAGAGTAGCAAATGGTGATTCTACTTTAAGACCATTTGTCTTAACTGGCCCACTAATTCGAGCAAATCGAACTGACCAAAATATTTATATTGGAGAGCTGAATGAAACTATTCGTCGCTTTCAAGCTAGAGGCCTTCCAGCATATTTACAGTTTGATGAAAACTTTAGTAAATTAAATTTGACTGCTGACAATCTCCATCCAAACTCCGAAGGGTACCAACAAATCTTCAGATATTTGAAAGAATTCATTAATAACGATCTCCAAATTTTACTAAACGCCGCACGTCCTGATCTTGATGCCGATGGAATTTACGATCTATTTGAACCAGGCTATGGAATGGATCCAACAAAGCCAGATACTGATGAGGATGGAACACTAGATGGGGCAGAAGTTTTTTACTAGTCTTCCACGGAATAGATTTGATATTCCCTTGCGCGGACGCTTCAGCAAAATGGCAAGTGCTTATAGTTTCAGAAAAAAACCTGGTCACTTACCGTACAAAAAAATTAGGATTTCAATTAATAACAAATCAAACTCTGCATTTTCAAAACGAGTTTCTCTAGTTTGATGCGAGACTACTATAACCCAATCACGCTGATCTAGATATTGTACACTAACAATCTCTGCTTCTTTTAAGCTAATTTGATTTAAAAGGGAAAACTGATCAGGAATAACAAAAAAGAATTTCTGGTGTACAGGCTGCCAATCGCTAACTTGTCCAGTAAAAAGTGAGACTGTTTTTTTAGTGTTAAGAAAATAAAATTCCTCGTATCCATAATCAGCAAAACCACGCCCCAAGCGAACTCCAGGCTCAATAGTAAACTCACAACCTAAGTTATGAAGTTGCTGACATTTATCTAAAAAAGAATTTTGATTTAACAAGTTTTAATTAGAAGTATCAATTCGATCCAGACTCTCAACGCTAGATGTGCCACTCTCGACTAAGGTCATCTCAGAGACACGAGTAATCTTAGCATCTTGGTGAAGCTCTTTAATGTTTAAAACGCCAACGTTACACATCGTTGATTTAATCTTTGCAACAGTGATATCAACTTTTTCTGCTAATGGTCCACTATAAGGAACATAAGCATCGACACCCTCTTCGAAAATTAATTTATTTTGCTCAGACTGTTTGTAGCGTTGCCAGTTACGTGCGCGGTTAGAACCTTCACCCCAATATGGCTTATAGGCAACACCTTTATAAGTAATTCTTGGTGTAGGACTCTCTGCTGTCATAGCAAAATATTTACCCATCATCACAAAATCAGCGCCCATGGCTAAAGCCATAATAATATCAGTATCCGAATTTAAACCACCATCAGAACAAACTGGAACATAAATTCCGGTCTTCTGATAATACTGATCACGTGCTTCGCAAACCTCTTGCACAGCCGAGGCTTGTCCTCGACCGATACCTTTTTGACCACGAGTAATACAGATCGAACCTCCACCGATACCTACTTTTACAAAATCAACATCTGCTTCTTCCACCAAATAATGAAAGCCTTCTGCCGTCACAACATTACCTCCACCAAGGGTAACTTTATCACCATAAGTAGCTCTTAGCTTTTGAGTAGCAATCTTTTGCCACTCAGTAAAACCATCTGATGAATCCAAGCAAAGACAATCTACACCAGCTTCAACTAAGGCAGCAGCTCTCTCTTCATAATCAAAAGTATTTAGTCCGGCAGCGACAAAGAGTCGCTTATCAGGATCAGTTAGCTCATCGGGATTAGTTTTATGATCGTAATAATCTCTTCTAAAAACTAAAGCTTTTAAATGTCCTTGGCTATCAATAATAGGCAGGCATTCTTTTTTATGTTCCCAGAGTTTTAGCGTAGCGTCTTTTAAGCTAATACCTTCAATGCCATAAACAAGCTTATTCATTGGAGTGTAGAACTCACTAATCGGGCGACTAAGGTCATCATGAAATTCCCAGAAGTCCTTACTAGTTAAAATTCCTAGAAGCTTAGAATTCTTTTTGCCATCTTCAGTCACTGCAATCGTAGAATGCCCTGTGAGATCTCTTAATTTAATGGCATCTGATAAAAGATGATAGGGCGCAAGATTAGAATCAGAATCAACAAACCCAGCTTTATGTTCTTTAACCTGGCGAATCATCTCCGTTTGTTGCTCAATTGATTGTGAACAAAAAATAAAAGCCGCTCCACCTTTGCGAGCTAAGGCGATTGCTAAATCGCTTCCCGAAACAGATTGCATCGCGGCTGAAACTAAAGGGACATTGAGTACCTGCGATGGGCCATCAGATTTATGAAATTTTTTAATGGGAACCTGTAAATTAACATTTGCCGGAGTGTGTTTAACTGTCGTTAAACCAGGCAACAATAGGAATTCTTTGAATGTGCGGGAGATTTCGGAAATTATTTGAGCCATGCTCATTTATAGCAAAACTAAAAACTGATGACAAATTTCCTAGTTTAATTAATGTAATTAAAGGTTTTTAAAGAAGAAATAGTCCTAAATGCTCTCTACTACAAGCAAAACTCGCAAAACTAAGGACTGTTGATTAGTTGTTTATTTAATGGTTCTTATGGATTTAGAGATATTACTTACTTCCGCTAATATCAAGCAGATCCTGTATCAGCCAATCACTTTTTGGCTGTAATTTTAACAACTGACTAAATAGAAAACTTAGCAAGTAATTCAAGGTGCGCCGTCTGCGGAAACATGTCGACTAACTCAATAAACTCAAGTTTATAACCTCTAGTCATTATCTGCTTGGCATCCCGCGCAAAAGTTGCCGGATTACAGCTAATATAGATAATCTCTTTAGTCTTAGTCAGATCCGCTTTTTGTAAAGCATCTTTTGCTCCGGCACGGGGTGGATCTAAGACTAAGGATTCTTGAATTTTATTCCTAGCAACAAAATCTTCAGCAGTCGAACGTATAAAATGTAAATTCTTTAGCTGCAACTTCTTAATTTGATCTTGGGCAAAACCAACTAACTCCCGATCTAATTCCACAGCTACAACTTTTTCCACTTGCTGATGAATCGGAAAAGTGAAATTTCCTCCTCCCGCATAAAGCTCAGTAACTAATTTTCCTTTTAGGTTTTTAAGTAATAATTGTTGCAAATATTTATTGCCCGCAGGATTCACCTGTGAGAAATGACCTAAGGAATTTTCTTCCTTAATGTTGGAAAATATAACTTGGCGTCCATGAATAATTTGCAGACGATCAAACTTAGATTTTAATTTAGTTAAGGCACTAACAGCCTCCACTGGACAGTTTCGTATTTTAGGATCCATTTTGAACAAAACAAGCGGAACTCCTTGATCAACATCTTCAATTGTCACCCCAATCAGCGACTCTGGAAATGACGCTTGTTGATCAATTAAAACTCTTAATGTTTGATTAATTTTGTCTTGTGCCAGCATACAATAATCAATCGCTATAATCTTATTAGAATCAACTTGAAAAAATCCTAATATTCCATCTTTCCAATGTAAGTTAATTCGCTGGCGATAATGATATGCTGGTAAATTATGCTCAAAGGCGCGAAGTTTTCCTTGATATTCGTCCCCAGTTATTTTTTTATAAGTCTGTAGAAATAAATCTTTCTTTAATCTTCTTTGTTCAGCAATTTCTAAATGCTGCAAGTTACAGCCACCACATTCACCAAAATATTTACAAGGAGCTTCGATTCTATTGGCTGCCGGCTCCCCAATTTTAATTAGCTGGGCATCAAGGAATTGCTTTTGTTGCTTTAGGACCTCTAACTCTACAACCTCTTTTGGTAAGACATTGGGAACAAAGACCGTCATCCCTAAAATTGTGGAATCCTCAGCCTTGGTAACGGTTCCCGCAAAACGTCCATCAGAACAGAGCGCGCGGATTGTAGCAGTAATTTTCATAGACGATGAGTATCATAACTAATGCTTAAAGCAATGCCTGAAAGAAACATCACATTAAACATCGCAGAGCCACCGTAGCTGATATAAGGTAGCGGAATTCCAACAACTGGCAGAATTCCAATCACCATACCAACATTCACAAAAACATGAACTAACAGATAAAAGCCAAAGCCAATACAAAAATATGACTGAAAAAGATGTTTTGCCTTGGGAGCGATACTCATCAGTTTTAAAATCAAAACTAGATATAAGACTAATAAAATACTACAACCAAAGAACCCCCATTCTTCTGCCAATGCTGAAAAAATAAAATCCGTAGTATGCTCAGGTAAGAATTCTAATTGCGTTTGGGTTCCCTTTAGAAAACCCTTACCGAAAATCTCTCCCGATCCAATGGCAATTTTTGATTGAATCGTATGATATCCTTGACCTAGCGGATCAGCTTCAGGATTAAATAACGTTAGAACGCGATTTTGTTGATAAGGCTTAAGTATAAAACTCCAAGCAACAGGCAAAAAGAATAGACCTAAGAGTCCCAGCGTTGCTAAAACTTTAAATCTAATTCCAGAAACCAAATAAATCCCAGAAACTATTCCTAAAAAAGCTAAAGAAGTACCTAGGTCAGGCTGAATAAGAATCAGAGCTAGAGGAATAATTGTAATAATAAAAGGTATGATTAATTCTTTCCAGCTAGCGAGCTTACTTAGATCTTTATAAGTAGAAAGATACCAAGAGAAAAAAACAATCCCTGCAATCTTAGCTAATTCTGAAGGTTGAAAATGAATTGGTCCAATTGGAATCCAGCGCGAAGAACCCTTAGCACTATGTCCAGCAAAGATTACGATCAGCAATAAAACAATGGTTACCAAATAAAGTGGAATGGCAATTTTTGCTAAACGCTTGGTCCCAAAGAAAAATCCAATTGCCAGTGGAATCAGTCCTAGTAACATGTTTTGTAGTTGCTTGATAAAATAACTACTAGAAATTTCCAGTGGGAGCCAGGTGAAAAGTCGAATACTATGGTCAGGATTATATCCAGCACTATAAAGTAGTAGTAAGCCTAAAGACATTAAACCTAAGATTGGTAATATCAAGAATAGATCAATTTTTTGGGATAGGCGGTGAAACATTTTTTAATAAAAATTTGAAAATAAATATTGTAAACCCAAGAAGTAATTTATGAACAATTCTCTGCTCTGACCTTCATAGCTTCTTCTTGCCAGCCAACAAGTTTTCTAATTCTAGTCTCTGTAGCTGGATGCGTTGATAGAAATTCAGCTGGTTGGTTAGTCTTAGCTTGTCCCATTCTCTCCCAAAGTCTTGGAGCCTCTGCTGGATCAAGACAAGCTTTAGCTAATAATATTAATCCGATATAATCAGCTTCCGACTCGTGTTTCCTGGAAAATGGTAGTTGTAATCCAAACTGTGAACCTAAACCAAGTGCTCCCATAATCATTCTCTGCTGATCGTAATCCATATCTCCCACAGACATCCCAACCGCCATTGTTCCCAACTGCACAAATTTTTCATGAGTCATCCGCTCAGCACCATGACGAGCGATAACGTGAGCAACTTCATGACCGATGACTGTCGCCAAGCCAGATTCATTTTTAGCAATTGGCAATAATCCAGAATAAACAGCAATTTTTCCTCCTGGCAAAGCAAAAGCATTTGCTTCTTCTGATTCAATCAGATTAAGTTCCCATTCCAAATCATCACGACCAGTAACAGTAATAATTTTTTGCGCTACATTGCGCACAAACTCTAAATCCTTTCCAGAATTAATAATTTTTGATTGAGCTAATATTCGTTGATAAGAAGAAAAAGCTAAAGGCTTAATTTCTTCTTCGCTAACAGCAACTAATTGGGTACGACCGCTAAAGGGAACAACTTCTTGGCTACTTTTATAATAGTAAACCATCACCACAGCGAAAATTAATAGTGGCCAAATCTTAAATTTACCATTACCACCGCGACCCCCAGGCAGGCGAAAATTGAAATTACTTAACGGATTTTGAGAGTAGGCCATCTTTTTCCTTAATTTGATTACGATAATAACTTAACAGAACATCACGAGCGATTGGTGCCGCTGCGACTCCACCATGTCCACCATGCTCAACCAAAACAAAAACTGCGATATCTGGATTTTCATGCGGTGCATAGCCAATAAACATAGCATGATTTTCACTATCTTTACCTAATAAATTCTTTGACGATTTAGTCTGCGAAGTAGCAGTTTTTCCAGCAACAATGATTCCAGTTTCCTTTTCAATACTAGCTTTTTTTCCTGTTCCGCGTGGTGAATTAACTACCGACCAAAGACCTAACTTAATCGCTGCTAGTTGCTCTTGATTAATAGGTACATTACGAATTAGGCGATCGGGCTCTAGCGGCGTATCTTTAATTAAAGTTGGTTTAATTAGGTGTCCACCATTTAAAAGAGTCGCAAGGCCCCGAATAATTTGAATTGGCGTAACGGACAAGGCTCCCTGACCAATTGCTACCGAGGGCGTTTCTCCCGGATACCAAATCTGATCCTCTGGTTTTTTAAAGGCACTTTTCTTCCACTCGGTAGAAGGGACAAGTCCCTTAGCTTCACCGCTCAGATCAATTCCCGTAGCTTCTCCTAATCCAAGTTCAGAGGCATGGTTATGAATACCATCAATTCCCAGCTTCACACCAAGTTCATAGAAATAAACATTACAGGACATGGCTAAGGCTGACTCTAAGTTCACAATACCATGCCCACCTTTTTTGTGACAATTAAATCTAGTTCGGCCATTAAGCATAAAGTAACCTGGGCAATTAACTTTTTGCTCAGGATCAATTAGCCCTTCAGCTAAGCCAGCATAACTCATAAAAATTTTAAAGATCGATCCTGGTGGATAGGCTCCAGCAGTTGCTTTGTTACTTAATGGTCTCTCTGGATTCAATCCCAGCTCCTGCCACTGTTTTGTATTTAATGGATAGTTAAAAATATTGGGATCAAAAGAAGGTTTGGAGACTAAAGTTAAAATCTCTCCATTATGAATATTCATAGCAATCACTGCACCATTACTATCTCCCAAACCTTGGTAAGCAGCTTGCTGCATTAAAAGGTCAACGCTTGTCACTAACTTCTTACCATCGCGATCGGGGCGAATTAATTTTTCAGCTCGTTTTTGTCCTTGAGCATTTACAGTGACAGAACGAACACCACGTTTTCCGTGTAATCTTTTCTCATAAACCTTTTCCAAGCCTTGTTGCCCAATTCGATCTCCCGCAAGATAACCACGATAATCAGGACTATCTAACTGTGCTTGGCCAATCTCTCTTAAATAACCTAAAAGATGGGCATTAACCTCTGGGTAAAGATACTCCCTGCGGGGAATAATATTAATTTGAATATTTGGGAAGCGATAAATAGTTGCAGAAATTAAGGCCAATTGATCCCGAGATAAATTAGAATACAACAAGCGATTATGAAAACCACGTCTTCCTTTGTTTAAGGTTTGATACTTTTCCTCAATAGTATTCTGATCTTCTCCTAGAACTTCACTCAAATAAGCAAAAATCTCGGATAAGGAATTATTCTTATCTGGTAATAACTCTAAATCAAAAGAAGGACGACTTTTGGCTAACAACTCGCCTGTTCGATCATAAATCATTCCACGCGCTGCCGTTAAGTACTCCAATCGAATTCGATTATTCTCAGATAGATGAGAAAAATGTCTCCCTTTGATAATTTGCAAATAGACTAGACGACAAAACAATAGCGTAAATAATCCAATAAAGATCCAACTAAAGATTTTCAGTCGTGAATTTAAAATCTGTTGTGTCGCTGGAGCTAAAGCCATCTTGTTATATTTTAGATGAAGTTAAAAACCAACGTGATAAGAGTGGAAAAATCAAAGGAGCAATTAGTGCTGTGGCCAAGGCATCTTTCATTAAAGCTAATAAATTACTAAGCCCGACATCAATGAAAATATTCTGGATAATTTGCTGAATAAAAATTAGTAGGAATGCACCCACCGCCCCAGAAAGAACCAAAACAAATTGTGAGTTAATGTAAAGATTATTGGCAATTGTCGAAAATATAAAAAAGATCATAATACTGGCAATCATTGAAGGCCCCAGCAAAACAGCGATTTGAAAATCAAGCAAAAGTCCTAGGAGCCAACAAAAGATTAAACCCCCAGTGGTTCTCCAATAAAAAGCTAAAAACATAATCACAATTGCCATTAATTGAGGAACATACTGACCGGCAAAAAGATTACTAAAAATTGCTGTTTGAAGAATCAGCAATAAGATCGTTAAACAAATAAACGCCACTAATCTTTTGCTATCAGTCCGAAAACTTCGATTAACTTTCATCGATTTTATTATTTAAAAGATAAACCGTTTCAATGCGACTCAAATTCGTGGCCGGTTTGATATAAATCTCTTGAAACATTCCTGGTTGAGTATCATCAACCTGAATCACAACCCCAACGGAAAGGCCATGCGGAAAAATACCATCAGCGCCAGAAGTAATGATTCGGCTTCCAACAGCAACTTTGTCTTCCTTTGGAAGATAATTCCAAAGCAATAAATTTTCCTTGGCTCCTTGCACGACACCTCGTGCTCTAGTTTCTTGACTAATACTGTCGACACCACTTAATGGATCGCTAACCAAAAGAATTTTGGCACTACTTTTTGTTACAGCAATCACCTGACCAATTAAGGCAATTCCATCAACGGCAACTTGTTTTAACTGCACTCCATCATTACTACCCCGGTCAATTGTAATTGTTTGTTGTTGAGACTTATTGGAATAAGCAATCACATTAGCAACTAAACCTGCCCGCTGCTCGATGACTGAAAATTTTAAAATCTGATGAAGTCTTTGGTTCTCAATTTCACTTTCACGAAAGCGAGCATTCTCCGCCTGTAGAAACTTAACTTGATCTTGAAGCTTAGTATTCTGCTCTTGGACGTGAAATAAATTGATATAGTTATCAAAATAATCGACTAGCGAGCTACGAGTGAAAACAAACGAACCAGAAAGCGGAGCAGTTAAATTGACTAGCACTTTACTACCAAACTGCCCCAACTCGCGATTACTATTAGAGTATGCTGATAGTAACAGCGACAGAAAAATTAAGACTGCTGTTAAAATGAAATTGGCTCTTTTTTCCACTAACCTTCTAATAAAATAAAGTAATGAAATTACCTTTTGGAATCACGGTCTTAATCAAGCATTAATTCTTTGACTAGATCAAGGCGATCTAAAATTGCCCCAGCACCCATTACCACAGTAGTTAATGGATTTGGAGCTACTGCCACGGGCAGATTAGTTTTTTCAGAAATTAAGCGATCGATATTCTTCAGCAAAGATCCACCGCCAGTCATGGTAATACCATGATCATAAATATCAACAGCTAGCTCGGGAGGAGTTTTTTCAAGTGCTAAGCGCACTGCTTCAATAATTTGATTAATTGGCTCCGCCAAGGCTTTGCGGACATGAGGTGTTCCAATCATGGTAGTCTTCGGCACGCCTTGCAACAAATCTCGACCACGAATCTCAATCTCTTTATCTTCACCATCGTCCATGGCGCTACCAATCTCAATTTTGATTTGCTCCGCGGTTCTTTCCCCAATTAACATATTAAAATGTCGGCGAACATAATTCTGAATAGCATCATCCATTACATCTCCTCCAATTCGCACTGATTGAGAATAAACGATTCCTTTCATTGAGATAATTGCAATCTCGGTTGTGCCACCACCAATATCAATAATCATATTTCCACAGGCCGCCGTTATTGGTAGTCCCGCTCCAATAGCTGCAGCGATCGGTTCTTCAATTAAATAGACTTCTCGAGCTCCAGCAGATTCTGCGGCTTCTTTTACAGCTCTTTTTTCAACTTCCGTTACCCCATATGGTACACAAATAATAATCCGTGGTTTGAAAATACTGGTTAAACTAGATGTTTTTTTAATTACTTCACGTAACATGGCTTGAGCTAGCTCAAAGTCGGCAATCACTCCATTGCGAAGTGGTCGAATGGCCCGAATCTTTTCCGGAGTTCGACCAATCATTTTTTTGGCTTCATGACCAACAGCTAAAACCTTACGGCGTCCACTATTATTAAGTCCGACCGCTACTACACAGGGCTCATCATAGACAATTCCCTCACCTTGGGCATATACCAACAGATTAGCTGTCCCCAGATCGATTGCTAGATTTTTTGTAAAGAATTTCAATTAGTTACGGATTTATAAAGTAAGCTAAGCGTTATATCATTGGGGTTTTGCAAAATCAAGGAGAGGCCCAAATGTAATTTAATAGCTATTTAAGTAGCATTTAGAAACCTTTAATCCCTCCTGAACATCAATATTAGAGAAGATCTGAATGTTAGATCAACCGAAACAGGCTAATTTCTTAAATCTCAGGATTTTAGTGACTAGACTGATAAAATTACCCTCGGTGAGTCTATACTGGACTTACAAGGTTAAAAAACTCTTGGTTGAATTGATAAGCTCAGAAAATCATTAAAAATTATTTTTTGATGAAGGCTCAACATTTTTAATCTCCTAAACGATAAGTAATTTATGTCGATTAACCTACAATTAATTCAGAAGACTTCCCAGCAGTTACTCATGTCTCTGCAACTTAGACAAGCTATTCAACTCTTAAGTCTGAATAATGCTGAATTGCAAAATGAGATTCAAACTCAACTTAATGAGAACCCCTTCTTGGAACTACAAGAAGATCAACCTGTGAAGAAAGAGTCACCTGCTGAACAAAAAGAAACTGACTTTATTTGGACGGACTTGAATTATAATGGTTCCGCAGAAGAACAAGATTCTGAACCAGGCTATCTCGGTGCATTATTAAATCAGGAGATTGATTTAACTGCTCAAATTTTGGAACAAATAAATTATGCCGATCTGGAGTTAGAAGAAAGAGAAGCATTACTAGCACTGATTAATAACTTAGATGACGAAGGATATTTAAACGTCTCCTTAATTGAAGTCGCCAGCCAGGTTGGTTGCTCGATCTACTGTTTAGAAAAAATGCTCGATCTACTGAAGTCTTTAGAGCCAGTAGGTATCGGAGCTTGGGATCTAAGAGAATGTTTATTATTACAATTAGAAAGAAATCATCAAAATGAATGGTTAGCCTTTCAAATTGTCGCTGAAAGCTTACAATTGTTGGCTGAAAAAAAATATCAACAAATTGCTAGTAATTATTCCGTTGATTTAACGGCGGTGCTCCATGCCACTAAATTAATTCAATCATTGGAACCTCATCCAATGCAAAGAATTTCTAAAAGCACTGCGAAGTATATCATTCCTGATTTGAAATTAATTAGAGCAAACAACCAATGGTTGGTACAGATTAATGAAGAGAACTTACCTAACATTGCCATTAGTGATTACTATTTGAATTTAATTAACAATAATCTTTATCAATCAAAAAATGAGAAATCATTTTTAAAGAAGAAGTATAAAGAGGCTGGATTTTTTCTACAGGCTATTTTTCAAAGAAACCAAACTATTAAATTAGTTGCTGATTGTATTGTGCGCCATCAAGTAGCCTTCTTTGATGGTTCAGCTAATCTTAAGCCATTAATCTTAAAAAATATTGCCAAAGAGTTAGAGATTCATGAATCAACGGTGAGTCGCGCTGTTGCTGATAAGTTTATCTCTACACCTAAAGGTATTTATCCGTTAAAATATTTTTTTACGCAAAAGTCTTCTGACAAAGACAATGCTGTTTCGGCACAAGAAGTTCAAAATCAGATTAAAGAATTAATTAAGCAAGAAAGCCAATTAGATCCAATTAGTGATGCTGGACTTTCTGCTAAATTATCGGAACAAGGAATTAAAATTGCCAGACGAACTGTAGCTAAGTACCGTGAAGAACTAGGAATTCCATCCACTGTGATTCGCAAGAAAGATTATTCAGTTAAAGCTTCTCTTTGAAAATCAAATAAGCTAAAATTAGAACAAGATAGACTTTTAAACTAAACTTTTAAAATGAAAACTATGAACGACCACAACGTAAACTTTAACTTTACATTTCGTAATACTGACGCCAGTGATGCAGTAAAAGACTATGCGACAGAAAAGCTAACGATCAGCCTAAAAAAATTCATCCATCAGGATGTGGATGCTCACGTAATTTTAGATGTTGAAAAACGTCGTCAAATCGCTGAATTATCAGTGCATTGCTATGGTCAGGACTTCAATTGCAAGGAAGAAAGTGAAAGTATGTATAAATCACTAGACGCTATTGTTGAGAAAATTTCTAAACAGCTAAGACGTCATAAAGATAAAGTTACCGACCATCATTAGAATTAGCTTGATCCAATGATCAAATAGACTGGCGAAGTAGATAAGAACAATATCTATTTCGCCTTTATTGCATCTAACACCTATAATTAAATGCTAATCCTTAGTCCGCAGTTAAAAATCCCCCAAACTGCCCTTTTCATAATTTGATTTCCACTATTCCTTAACTTGTCGTATGATTTCGCAGAGTTTTAAATTCTTGCGAGTCGTAATTTGAACACTGTTCTGAATAATAAAATCCTAGCTCTCGGTTTGCTAATCTTGCTATACCTGCTGATTAATGTTCCAAGTTCGATCACTAAGCCTTTCTATTCTAAAGGTGAGCCAAGAGAGGCACTGTCTTCTCAGTACATGCTAAAAACTAATAATTGGGTAATTGCTAAAAGATATGGCGATGAGATTCAAACTAAACCACCGTTTAGTCATTGGATTAGCGCAGTTAGTTCACTGCCAGCAGGCAAGGTATCAGAATTTACCTCGCGCATCCCCTCGCTACTCTTTAGCTTTTTAGTGCTAGTTGGTTTCTATTGTTTTTTAAGCAAACAGACTAACCCACGAATCGCTTTTTACTCCTGCTTGTTTTTATTGCTAACTCCAGAATGGTTAAGAGCCTCGCAAACTAGCCGAGTAGATATGACGCTGGCCGGAGCCCAGACACTAGGAACCTTAGTTCTTTATCAATACTATTTAAGTAATTTTAAAAATAAAAAATTAGTCTTACTTGCCTCCCTCCTCTTCGGAATGGCCTTCCTAACAAAAGGACCAGTCGGCTTAGTCTTGCCACTTGCCAGCTTTGGAGGATTTTTATTAATCAAAAAAATCGCTTTTAAAAAGATCCTGTTAGAATCGATACTAATTGCCACCATTGCTTCAATCCTACCCTTATGTTGGTACTTATTTGCTTATAAACAATTAGGAGATCAGTTTATTCAAGTTGTGTTCCTAGAAAACTTTCAGCGTCTTAGCTCGACAATGAGCGACGGAGAAGAACCGCATGAGCATTCGTTTATTTATCTTTACAGCACAGTAATACTGGGACTTCTGCCTTTTTCATTATATTTAATTGCTGGACTGAGCGAATTTAAATTCAAACAGTCTCTCCGAGAATTATATAAAAAAATCTTACAAAACGATCTTTATCTATACTTTGTAGTTTTTACTTTGGTAACAGCATTATTTTTTGCAATCCCAAGTTCTAAACGCAGTGTTTACCTACTACCAATCTACCCATACTTAGCTTTCTTTCTGACAATTTATTTTCAAGAATTTAAGAACCTACGTTTTTGGAAAATTATTAATTACACCTTACTCTCACTAATAAGCTTTTTAGGTTTAGTTGTACTAATATTTTTATTACTAGACTTTAATCATCTGCCCCTTAGCGAACGTAAATTACTGGAATTAAATTTTTACCAAACTCTCTTTAGAAAAGACTTTGGTCTTAATCTGCATGGACTAGTATTAGTAGCACTGACCTTAATTCCTTTAATTTTTAAATTAGTACTTAAGAGGTTCCCAAAAATTGAACTGCAATTCTTGACTGTCACTTACATTATATTATTAATTTTGATTAGTAACTTTGTTCTTCCACGACTTTCAGAAGGCTTAACAACGAAATATTTAGCAAAATCATTTGAAGCAAAAATCCTACATCCCGAATTACCAATCTATAGTTATAATTTTAGAGATTATGGTCTTAACTTCTACCTGCATGGTCATATTCAGGAATTTCCTAAAACAGTCACTTCGGCAATACCCGAAGAGCAGTTTTATATGATTTGTAAAGAATTAGAATGTCAGGACGCAACAACTTCCTTGGCAGAAGAATATACAGCTCAAAAAATTGATTCTGGATACTTTAGTTTTGAATGGCCTTCTAAGCAGTATACGCTTTATTATCTTACTAAAAAGATTTAATCATTTTAGCTTAAGAGTTCAAATAGAGCCGATCAATCTGTTCTTGATAACCTTGATAAACCTTACCCACTTTAACTTTCATAGTTGGAGTAAGGTAACCATTTTCAATACTAAAGTCTTGATCAATTAAAGCAAATCTTTTGATTGCTTCATAACTAGCAAGTTGATTATTAACTTGGATAACTTCGCTCTCGATCAAATCTATGATAGGTTTTTGGCTTAAATAATCCGAGCCAAGAGTAACTCCTTGTCTCTGAAAATATTCCATCAGGGTATCTTTATTAATAACAATTAAGGCAACAATAAAAGGTCGATCGTTACCAAAAAGAACAGCATTATCAATAAACTTGGACTCTTTAATTTTATATTCAATTGGATTGGGAGCAATTTTCTTGCCATAAGAAGTCACAATAATTTCTTTCTTGCGTCCAGTAATTGTTAAATAACCTTCGGAATCAAGACTCCCTAAGTCTCCCGTATGAAACCAGCCATCCCCTTTCCAACTTTCGGTGGTAGCTGCTGGTCTACGCCAATAGCCCTGACAAACATTTGGTCCACGAAAAATTATTTCCTGATCTTCGGCGACCTTCACTTCAATTGTGGAATCAAGGACTGGGCCAACAGTGCCAATCTTATTTTTACCGATACGATTAATATTTGTAGCCACACAGGTCTCCGTTAAACCATAGCCTTGCAAGATGGAGATACCTAGTCTTTCAAAAAATAAATTTGTCTCGGCGTTTAATTTCGCTCCACCAGAAACGACAAAGAAAAAATTATCTCCAAAAATTCCTTGTTTTACCTTCTTACGAATTGGCTTGAGTAAGTTATGTAGAATTTTATATTTAAAAGAATTATTTTTTTCTTTAGCTACTTGAATAGCCAATGCTAATAACTTTGCTTGAAAACTTGCCCCCCTAGCGCGAGCTTTTAATTTATCTTCGACCTTCTCCAGAATCCGAGGAACAATTGGAAAAACATTAGCATTAGCATCTTTAATATCTTGAACTAATAACTCAGGGTCAAACTTAGAATTCTTTGGATCAATGGAAGGAAATTTTAAGGAACAATCCGTTAGCAAACCAAGATATGCCATCAGCTTAGCAAAAGAATGCGCCAAGGGTAAAAATAAAAACAATGAAGGATGCTCTACTAAGATGCCGCTATTTAGAACTTGGCTAATATTAGCTAAGTGATTGCCATGCGTCTGGACAACGCCTTTTGGTAGTCCAGTTGTCCCCGAGGTGTAGACGATGCTTGCTAAATCAGCTTCAGTTAATTTTTCAATTTCAAAATGGGCATAATTAGTATTTGGTGTTTTTAAGATCTCACTTAAATGCACGACAAGCGGATTAGCAGTTACTGCTTCTAATAAGATAAATTTCTTAAAGCTTAGCCTTGCTTGATGTGCTGGTCGATCCTCTACTTCAGGAACAGCAATCTCTTGATCTACCAAGCTTAATAACTTATCTAACTGCTCTTGATTTTCAGCAATCACAACAGAGGCACTACTATCATAAAGTAAGTAAGCAATTTCGTTAGGAGTTAAGGTTTGATAAACCGAGACGGAGGCAGCCCCATTAAACATGATTGCAAAATCAGCAATTAACCACTCCGGCCTAGTATTAGATAAAATTGCTACATTATCACCCTTACTAAGTCCAAGGTCATGAAGATAATTAGCCAAAGTAACTACTGAAGTAAAAAACTCCCTGTATGTTAGTGTCTGGAAGCATCTTGGAGTTGCGATAACTTTTGGCAAAAGTTGCTGAGAAACAATTCGATCTGGGCAATTTTCAAATTGTTCAATTAATTTTTTTACTAAATTCATGGCAATTTTTTAAGATGATGGTCTGTAAAGTTTATTTTACTTTGCTAGCGACAGATAGTCATTACAAAAAGTCTACTTTAACTGAAAAAAGAAGATCCCAACCTAAATCTTTTAGCTTGCCAACGAAAAACGATCCTAATTAGTATTAATTTTAGATCAAACTTGCTAAATCTACGGAGCGATAGGTTGATGGCTTACGAACCTTTCCAGAAATGTCTTTTCCAACACCGTAAAACTTACCCTGAATGGCAATGACTTCAACTGTTTTAACTTCTGCTGGCCAAGAAACATTTTGATCTAAATGCCACTGATGCTCAGCTAACAAATCGGCTGGCCCTGACCAATTATTTAATAAGACAAATTTCTCAAGATTATTATCGGCAACTAACTCAAAGGCTTCTTCTAATTTTAAATTAAAAGCTAGCATGTTCCAATACATGGTATAGGCAACATCGGCCAAACCATCTAACATTTCTTTCTTATCTATTTTACTTTCAGCAATCTCATAAGTTAGAGAGTTAGGATCGGCAATCACTTGTCCCTTAATTGATAATTCAATCCCTAAGCCCTGAATTACATACTCCAATGTTTCTGAAAGTAATAACTGCGCACCAAGCTTACGCAATGATTCCGATGCCTCAGCTGGATCCGCAATAAATTTTTGCCCAGCAAGTTGCATAAATAATTTTACTTTATCTGATTTCATAGCGCTTAATTTTTTAAAACATTAATTAACTCTTCTTGAGTTGGGTAAATTTGCCGAAAATCAATTTCCTTGGCATCCATTACCTGATTTAATAGCTCTTGCTTTTTCTTTAAATTCTTAGAAATTATATAATCAATCGAACAGGCATTTAAAGAAATGATATTAACACTCTGAGTTTGTCCGATTCGGTAAATTCGGTCAATAGATTGCAACCAGTGTTCCGCATTCCAAGTCTTATCTAAATAGACGGCGCAACTTGCAGCTGTAAGATTAATCCCTACTCCCCCTGCTGCCGGAATGGCAATTAAAATCTTAGTACTACCTGCCTCGGAGCTTTGAAATTCATTGACATATTTTTGTCGATCAATTGTTTTAACTTCCCCGTAATATGGACGGGTGTGATATGCTTGATAGCGAATAACTAGCTCGCGCACATTTTCTGTAAAATTTGTCCAAATAACTAATTTTTGATCTTGAGCAATCACCTCCTCCACAATCTGATCTAATTCTTGAAATTTGATTGGCTCCCCCTTCCAAGTGGAATCAACGATTCTTGGATTTGAGGCAATCTGCACTGCTCGCAAGAATTGCTCTAAGATATTATCAATTGATCGCTGATATGCTTCTCCCGCTAAAGTAGTTAATTGCACAAGTAATTCCTCGCGAATTTGATCGTAGCGGACTAATTGATCGCCAGTTAACTTTAAATCACGCCGAATAAAGATCTTTGGGGGTAAATTAATTACTTCCGATTTCTTACGTCTTAATAACAGCTCTTGAAAGCGATACAAATATTCCTGGACGGCTTGTGGTTTAAAACTTTTAATACTAAAGCGACTCCACTTTGAACCAAGCTCGGCAACCTTTTCCAGCCATTCATAATAATTGGCTCCAAAACGCTCACCCTGATCTAAAAGAAATTGTTGCGACCAAAGATCTGAAAAATCTCGTGGTGAGGGGGTTCCACTTAAGAGCACACGCCTCGGGCAATACTTCGCTAATTTTACAATTGCTTTAAAAGTTATACTAAGAGGATTTTTTACCCGCTGTGATTCATCTAAACAAAGAAATGTTTTTTTACTGCTAGTTAGTTCGGCTAACTCTAGAGCAACATAACCAAGGCGCGCCTCCTCATAATTTATAACAAGAACATCTGGCTTGATAATCCCCTCTTTGATTTTTTTCAAAAATTTGATTCTAGTTACTTTAGTATCTGGAGTAGTTGCAAATGTTAATTCTGGTAACCAGCGTTTAATTTCTTCTGTCCAGTTTAGAACTAATGAATTCGGACAGATTACTAGTAAAAGCTCGCAACCTTTATTTCGCTTCACTTCTTGATAGGCAGTCAAAACACTGAGGGTCTTTCCAAGTCCCATATCATCGGCAATAAAACAATTTTGCTGTTTTAAAATCCAAGCGATTGCTACTCGTTGATGCGGATAGAGCTTACTAGCTAGGCTTTGATTTTGTATCTTCAGATCGAAGTCTTTTAACTGATTAAAGCGATCCCGCTCGCTTAGAATCTGAGAACGAAAACGAATTTTATTTAAATAATCAATAAAAACTTGAGATTTAGGAATTTGAGCAATTTCTACAGTCTCAAAAATTTCTAGTAATTTAGAATCATACAACGTCACAAGGGTTACTCCTTCACGTTCTTCAACTGTTTCCCAAAAAGGATCTTCTAAATAATCTGGAAAAATTCTAGCTAAATCTTTAAAGCTAAATTGCCCCTTTAAAATTAAAACAGGTCGTCGATTCAAATCCAGCGTAAAGCAATTCTCTGGTGTCACCACACCTAACAGCCATTCAGAAAATCCATCAGTACATGATTCTAGGTATTTATTCCGAAGAGCCAACAAATCGGATCTCGCTTCTTTACTTAACCAAATGCGAACACTCGCTAGTCGCGCCTTCCAAATAATTTCTGATAAGTTTTGTAATTTTAATTTACTACTAAACTGCTTACGATCATTAAAATGAGCAATCTCTGGTAATAATGTTTTAAGCTTTTTAGTTGATGCTGACTTTAAACCATAAGTCTGATCTGTATTTTTTTGAACTAATGGAAATAATAAACAATTTTTTAAATCAGTAGCCGTTGGTTGATGTTCGCGATTAATAATCTTACTTCTTAACTCTTGAGTTTCTAGCAAATAGTCCTTGGTTTCCTGTTCTACAAGAACTACCTGATTCTTTTCCTGAAATTTCTTGATTAGTAAACTAATCTGCTCAACAGGTAAGGAGTACTCTTTTGCTTTGCTCTGATACTCAGCACCGGCAATTGATTTAATCAGTTTAACAGCCGGGCGACTAGCTAAGACTTTTAAATGAATCGAATCCTTTGATTTATTAAATCTGATAATGGCGACAGGCTTTTCGGTCATGATTTCAGTGAAATTTGCATAATTGTTACGCTAGTAGCTCAAATAAGACTAGAATGATCATATTAATTTAGTACTAAATATTGTCTTAAAAAATCATTTGCTGATATTTATAATCTTAAGTAGTGGTGTTTTAAAAGGTTGTTAAGATGTTTTTTCAAGGGATATAAACCCTCCGCAGATGAAATTTGCGGAGGGCGAGCGTAATCTTGGCTTTAGCTAAGTTACGCCGTAAAAGACAAAACCAATACTCATCGCAGATGCGTAGGGTTTGGTTGTGTTTTCTACGGCACAACCTGTCTTCGACAGGATTTTGCTCGCTCACCTTTCTTTTCATTTTTTATCAAAAATGAAAAGCGGTGAGTATAATTTTTTTACCCACTTTGCTTAAATTGCAATGAACAACGAAAAACTTCAAATCAATACACCTGCAACGGAGCAGAACCAATCCCAGATTAACCTTACTGGTGAATCCGTTCATTTAAGCTCTGGAGCTATTGCCTTTAAATCTACTGGTTTAATTAAGCAGACACCAGCTTTTAGAGTTATTTCTAATAAATTAGCCCCGTTTAACTATAATCCAGTACCAAGTTATAAAATTCAAGATACGATTTATGTAGTAGCCCTAGGCTCTGCTGGCTTTACAGCACAAAGAATTAAAACCGATAATCGTCAAGAAAGATTAAACCAAATCCACAGGGCTTGGAATATCCAAGTTTTGAAGGACTTTTGGAGTCATATGGTAGCTCATCCTCTGCCAGAAGAGGAGCTTTTTGCTGAATTTGGATTAATCATTGCTTGTCGTAAGTTTGTGATTCAAACAGCAGGTGAATCGAAGGAAGTTTGGGACACCACAATTTGGAAAGTTAATCAGGGAGAAATTAAAGCCTACCATCAGTTTATCTCGAAGCAAGAACCAGTTCCAATGTCACTACAACTAGACTCAGGACAAGTAGAACGAATTTTCTTGTTAAATGAGAAAGAGGCCTTGCACTTAAATTCAGAAACTAATGAAATTGAATTAATGCAAGTGACTGAAGGCGCAAAACTACTAGCCACAAACGAAGTCGAAAGCTTAGAGGCTTCTACAAAAAAAGTTGCTTAGAGATTAGTTAGCCTTACTACAATCGACAAAGCTTATTGCTGCAGTCTTTAAATCAGCTACGCTACCTTCCGCTAAGGTTGGAGAATCTGATAATTCCAACGTTGCTACCAGCTCAATCTCAATTAGAGACCCAAGTGGCAAGCCCGCGACTTGAACTGTTGAACGAGTCGGATAACCAGGCCCAGGCCCCATCCACTTTGCATAGATCTCATTTACAATACTAAAATCCCGAAGATTAATCATAAAGATTGTAGTTTTTAAGGTGTAAGAGAAATCTAATTGTAAAAAGTTAAGAATCGTCAAAAGATTTCGCATCACTTGTTCTGTTTGACCTTGAATTCCACCATCAACAATTTTATTGCTTATTGGATCTAAGGGAATCTGCCCAGAAAGATAGACTAAATTATCAATAATTGTAGCTTGGGAATACGGCCCTAAAGCTTCTGGAGTATTGGGAACACCATTGATATAACGAATTGTAGACATAACTGATTTTTAAATTTAGTCAGAAGAAATTCTATCTAAAACCTAGTAGTTTTTTATAGTAATCATTTTTTATAGAATTACTCTAGACCTAGTATTATCAAAGAATCTCTAAAAAAGACAGTACTGTAAATAACAAAACAAGGTACTTAAACTCACCGCTTTTCATTTTTGATAAAAAATGAAAAGAAAGGTGAGTGAGCAAAATTCTGACGCAGACAGGTTTTGCCGTAGAGAACAATACTAAACCCTACGCAAATTAGCGGTGAGTATTGGTTTTGTCTTCTACGGTGTAACTTGGCTTAAGCCAAGATTACGCTCGCCCTCCACAAATTTCATCTGCGGAGGGTTTAAATAGATTTTTTATATCAACTATAGTACTTTTTCTCCCATGGATTTCACTAATGGCCTTCGGGCATACGCTAGATTACGTAACGCAAAGTTTAAAAGCTCCCCAATTAAGCTTCAAGAAAGGCAACTGCACAAATTACTAAAGAAGGCTGAAAATACAAAATTTGGTCAGGATCACCACTTCTCTCAAATTAAATCAGTAAGTGATTATCAAAAACTAGTTCCACTTCGCAAGTATGAAGATTTCTGGAAAGAATATTGGCAAGCAAGTTTTCCAATCCTAGAAGATATTACCTGGCCTGGTCGTATTCCCTATTTCGCTGTCACCTCAGGAACAACTACTGGAGCGACAAAGTACATTCCTTTAACCAAGGAAATGGAAAAATCAAACACTAAAGCGGGCTTAGACTTATTAGTTTATCACTTAAATAACTACCCAGAGAGTAAGCTACTTTCTGGTAAATCATTTTTCCTGGGAGGAAGTACGGAATTAGTAGAACAAGCGGAAGGAGTATTCAGTGGTGACTTAAGTGGTATGGTCGCTAAGAACATGGCTTGGTTTGTTAAACCATTTTATTTTCCCCCAGCAGATTTAGCTTTGCTATCTAATTGGGAAGAGAAAATTGATACCTTTGCCCGAGAATCATTAAAGCAAAAATTAAAATTAATTTCTGGGGTTCCCTCATGGATGTTAATTTTTTTTCAAAAGCTCTTTGACTTACGTCCCGATGCCCAAAATTTAATTCAAAACCTTTTCCCCGATTTAGAAGTGCTAGTACATGGAGGAGTTAACTTTGCTCCCTATGAAAAACAATTTCGAAAACTAATAGCGGGAAGCAATATTCAATTTCGAGAAGTTTATCCAGCGAGTGAAGGATTCATGGCAATTGCTGACCGAGGCTCAGGGGAAGGTTTAAAACTAAACTTAGATCACGACATTTTCTTTGAGTTTGTTCCACTAAGTGAGCTTGATTCCCCGAATCCTACTAGGCATTGGGTCGGAAATATTGAAAAAGAAATTAATTATGCGATTGTTCTAACTAGTTGCTCTGGAATGTGGAGCTATATTGTTGGTGATACTGTTAAATTTGTTGATACGAAAACTCCCCGACTCCTTGTTACAGGTAGAACTTCCTATACACTTTCAGCCTTTGGTGAACATTTAATTGAAGATGAAATCCAAGATGCGATTAGTACCGCCAGTAATGATATTAATAAATCAGTCAGCGACTTTTCCGTTTCGCCAATCTTCCCAGAAACTCCAGCTGATCTTGGGGGACATATTTATATTGTTGAGTTTAAGGAGGGAGATCTGACTACCCCTGAAATTGAAAGATTTGCTAAAGTGCTAGACCGCCGCTTATCAGAAAGAAATGAAGATTACGAAGCCCATCGCGCTAAAGGTTATGGACTAAACCCTCCTAAAATTATTGTTGCAACACCAGGGACTTTCTCTGGATGGATGAAAAGTCGAGGTAAATTAGGCGGACAAAATAAAGTCCCAAGAATTATTAATGACCAAGAATTATTACAAAACTTACTTAGTTATCTAAAGGAAGTGCCTACTAAATAGCAACCTAGGCTCTTGTCCTGTAGAAAAAGTCCCATTATAATAACTACTATGAAATATCTAATCACTCTACTACTCTTACTTACTTCCGCCTCAAATATCTTGGCAGAAAATCACCCCAGAACCAACGTCGAAATGGAGTTAGCTAAAGATGCTCCAGTAGCTAATGAACTAGCCATCGCCATGAACTACATGATGGAGATGCTTCCTAAGCTTAAAGCGCACCGTGATCAATTAGCTAAGGGAAATATTTCTACTTTTGAAATGGGAACAGTTGCCCGTGATTTCTATAAGCTTTATGCCTCAGGATATTTGATGTGTTCAATTATGCATGGAATCTGCCAAGAGTTTTTAGATACGATCTTAGAGATCGATCTAATAAATTCAAAAATTACTGGAAAAGTTTCCTGCTTAAATACATTAAAAATGTGGAAAGCCTGGCTAGATAATGATATGGAACAAAGACATAGCCACCAAACAAAAATTACTCATGTTAATTTAGTGAGTAAGTTTAACCAAGAAGAACGTCCGAAATATCACCACTGTAGCAAAACAATTGAAGATCTAATTGCTGATTCTACAATTAGTCCAGCAGCATTTTTTAAGAAGCGTTATGCCGGAGACCTAGAGACGCCCGATTACATTCAGAAGACTATGGATTTCTTTAATTTCGTCAAAGAGAAAAACTTAGATGTCTACACTTCTGTCGGAATGAAGTAAGCTACTTGGGATCGGAAACTCGACGAGAGAAATCAGTGTGCATCCGGTAAAGAGGAATAAATCCTTGATATAATTGTTTAAAAAATTGATAGTGCTCCTGATACGCTTGCACTGTATCTAAATTAGGCTCTGCCACGGTGCCAATCTTAGTCATCTTATGACCTGCATCTTCTAGCGAAGAAAACTCTTTCAAATAAGTGAACCCTAAAATAGCATTGCCAATTAGACATGGTTCTTCATTCTGCGATCTTGAGAGTTTTAAATTTAAAACATTTGCTAGGATATCTACCCAAATATCTGCTTGTCGCACTCCTCCTCCACCAATCTGAACTTCGTTAATTTCAATTCCGCTCTCAGTCAAACTCTCCTTAATCATATTTAGATTAAAAGAAACTCCTTCTAAGACGGAACGAACAAAATCTGCTTGTTTATGATATTCTCTGAGACCAAAAAAACTGGCCGAGCAGATACTTCCAATATTAATATCTCGCTCACCAGTTAAGTACGGCATAAAAAATAAATTATTACTGCCAACAGGGCTTTCATGCGCTAAGCGATCTATTTGTTGATAATCAATCTCTAATAGATTTTCCTTGATCCACTTTAAAGCTAATGCCGCATTATTTGTAGCACCACCAATTAGATATTTTCCTTCCATTAAATAAAAGGGCTGATAGCGCATCAACTTACTATCATCTAAAATTAAACGATCACTTAAGACTCGCAACATCCCAGAAGTTCCAATATTAGAAACCGCCTTGGCCGTCTGTAAACAATTCATTCCTAAACAAATTGCTCCACCATCATAAACACCAGGAATAATCCGACAGTCAGTACTAACTCCGATCAACTTACAAATTTCAGCTTTAATCAGAAAAGCTTCTCCCGCAGGCTCAATAATTTCTGGCAATTGATTAGTTTTTAAACCAACTAAATCAAGAATATTTTGTGACCACTGCTGATCAGCAATCCTTAAAAACTGGGTAGGAGATTCGGTGCTGGCCTCACTAATCAATTTGCCTGTTAAGGAGAATAGTAGCCATGCTTTAGAAGATAAATAATATGCTCCACTTTTTAAAAGTTCAGGATTCTTCTGCTGAAAATAAAACAAGCGCGGCAAGATTGACTGCATGAAGCTCGGGCAGCCAGTTTCTTGATATAACAAAGAGGCATCAGTTGCTTTTAAGAATTCTTGATATGTACGACGACTACGGGTATCTAATAAAGTCGACATGTTAGAAATTGGCTGGAAGTTTTTATCTAGTACTACTAAGCCATATTGATAGGTGGAAATTACAATTAGTAGGACTTGTGATTCATAACCAATTACAGCCTCACGACAAACTGTTAGTACGGCATCCAATAGCTCGGAAGGAGAATGCTCCGCAGCTCGAGACTCAACTCTTAAAATATTTTGTGCTCGTCGAACAACTTTAATTAGCCGTCCCTCCGAAGTCACTAAACTAGCTTTAATATTACTAGTTCCAACATCGACACTTAAAACTAAGCTCATCAGCGAATAATATTTAAATTCAACCCAGGAACAAACGATTCCCTTGGTACTCGTTTCTCAACAAAGACTGCTCTAAGATTATTAACCATAGTTTCACCCATTCCCTTTGAAGACTGATCACTATAACCACCTAAATGTGGAGTAACAATCACATTGTCTAATGATAACAAAGGATGACTAGAATCAATTGGCTCACCTTCGACAACATCGGTAGCATAAACTTTAATTCGACCGTTTTTTAAATATTTGATAATTGCTTGGTCCTCAACTAATTCTCCTCGAGCCGCATTACTAATAATCACGCCTGGCTTCATTAGCGCACAAGATTTTTCATTAATCAGGTGATGAGTCTTATCGTTGTGTGAGCAATGAAGGGAAATAAAATCAGACCGCTGGA
The DNA here is from genome assembly GCA_031385045.1 of bacterium. GTDB lineage: Bacteria > Bdellovibrionota_C > UBA2361 > UBA2361 > CALJRW01 > JANNBC01. Next base: position 45,612 of record JANNBC010000054.1, read on the forward strand.
ATAAATTTTCTAGGGTACTAACTTGATAACCAAAACCTTCAATCTCACGAGCAGATAAGTTCGGGTCATAAACTAATATTTTAGCATCAAATCCTCGCTTTAAGATTTCAGCTGTTCTTGTTCCAATATTTCCTAAACCAATAATACCGATAGTTTTTCCAGTAATTTCAGTGCCAATATAATTAGCTCGTTTAGCCCAATTATTTTGATGAGTTGCTAAATCACCTTGCGGAATCCAACGAGCCGCACTCATTAATAATCCGACAGCGTGTTCAGCTACAGAGTTACGCTCAATCGGTCCAGCAACTTTAGTAACAATAATCCCTTCCAGCTGTGCCGTTGGTATATCAATATTATTAAAGCCAATTCCATGTCGAGCAATGATTTTTAACTTTGGTAGTTGCTTTAGTAAGTCTGCTGGATAATCAGGATTTGTACTAGCAATAATTCCATCGAATTTACTAAGTAGTGGTTGAAATTCTGAAGTTGTAATTTCCTTACTAACTTTTAAGACCTCAACTTCAGCGAATTCTCTTAGGGCCATTAGATGCTCTGGGAAAACTTGTCCAAAACTACTCGAGTTAACAATAGCTAAACGCACTGTCATACTTAGATCTTTTTCCAAGGGTTCATTAAATTAACGACTAGCTTACTAACCTCTTCTGGTCCTTCAGAACCAGGCGAATAGTGATAAAGTGGAATAGAATTATCTTGCTCCCAGGCCTTTAAAATTGGATCCAGTACATCCCAAGACTCCTCAACTTCATCATCACGAATAAATAGTGTTTGATCACCTCGTAGAATATCTAAGATTAAACGCTCATAAGCATCAAACATAACCTCAGAGAAAGACTCATCATACTCAAAATCCATCTCCACTGGGCGCATTTGCATATCTAATCCTGGAGGCTTGGAATTAAATTGAATAGAAATCCCTTCATTCGGCTGAATTTGAAAAGACAAGACATTTGGAGCAATTTGAAAGTTCTTAAGATTTTTAAAAATTGCCGAAGGAGTCTTTTTGAAATAAACATTAATCTCAGAATGTCGCTTAGTTAAACACTTACCACTGCGAAGAAGGATTGGGACTCCATTCCATCGCCAGTTATCAATTTCTAACTTAAGGGCGACATAAGTTTCAGTTTGACTATCAGGCTTTACACCAGGATGTGCTAAATAGGCTTCGACTTTTTTGCCATTAACTTCACCTGCACGATACTGAGCTCGAATAACATTCTCCGCAATTGACTCGGCATCAAATCTTTTAAGTGATCTTAAGACTTTAACTTTTTCATCTCGAATTGAACGAGAATCTCCAATTGTTGCAGGGGGCTCAATACAAATTAAGCTGAGTAGTTGAAACAAGTGATTTTGAATCATATCCCGTAAACAACCTGATTGATCATAATATCCAGCACGACCAGCAACATCAACCGATTCCGCAACTGTAATCTCAATCTGATCAATATATTTATGATTCCAAATTGATTCAAAAATAGCATTTGTAAATCTAAAGAGAAGAATATTTTGAACTGTCTCTTTTCCTAAATAATGATCAATCCGATAAATCTGTTGTTCATTTAAGTATTTAGAAAAAACACGATTAAGATTTTTAGCAGAAGACAAATCTTTTCCAATCGGTTTTTCAACAATAAGATCCGTTCGATACCCCTGATTATTATCAGAGATAAATCCATTCTCTGTAAGTTTTATTAAAATCTGCTCATAAAGATTAGGAGACGTCGCCAGATAAAAGAAATTATTTGCTGGCTCTTTACTAACCTTAAAGGACTCTAATTTTTCACGTAGCTTGATGTAAGCGGAGATGTCATTAGCATCCATTGGTAAATAATTGATCTTGGTCGCAAAATCGGCCCAAGTTGATTCGTTATAGTTACTGTTATTAGTAATGAAATAATCTTGCAGATTTTTAGCGAACTCATCATCGCTATAAATAGTTCGGGAGATACCCAAAATCTTAAAATCTTCCGCCAAATGGCCATTTAAAAATAGATTATAGAGAGCAGGAAAAAGCTTCTTTAGCGCTAAGTCCCCGTTTGCTCCAAAGATAATGAAATTTGAGTTACGCATCTAGATTACAAAATAGTTAACCTTGGCAACTATAGCCAAAGTTATTAGGTTTTACCAGTTTAAAGGCGGGGCGAGATTTTGCTATGAATTAGTATTGTATACTAAAACAGCTTGAGTTTTAGTATACAATACTAATTCTAAAATCCTAATAAAATCCCAGAAAGATATGACCGAAACTAGACTTTACCGATTTGGAAGCCCTGATCAAACTGATTCCATCCGCCATCAGCCTCAACCTGAAAAATCTTGGAATTCATCGGTAAACCTCCAGTACTATCAAACTTTCAATCAAACAAATTTTAGCTTAAGCCTTAATCCCGAAAGTTCTATTTATGGATTAGGGCAAAACATCGGTCCAATAAATCGTCGAGGAGCAACGTATCGCTTATTTAATATGCAAGCTCGTCCCCAAACTCCTGACTGCCGTGCCGTGAATGGTCCCTATGCCTTTAGCATTATAAAAAATAAAAATTCCTGCCAGGGAATATTAATAGACTGCCCTGCAGAAATTAATTTTGATTGCGGATTCACAAAGCCAGACTTGTTATCGATCTGTATTGAATCTTTAGATTTCGATCTATATTTAATCGAAGGAATTGATGTTAAGGATATCTTAAAAGAATATACTAGCCTGACAGGCAAATCCTACTTACCCCCCAAATGGGCCTTTGGTTTTCAACAATCAAGATATAGCTATATGAATGCCAAAGAGGTTCAGGAAATTGCTCAGAACTTTCGTAGCCGGCAGATTCCTTGTGATGCAATCTATCTTGATATTGATTACATGGAAGACTACAAAGTATTTACTGTCGATCCAGAGCCTTTTCCAAACTTCGCTAACTTTACAAAAGAGATTCAAGGACAAGGATTTCACTTAATCCCGATTATTGATCCAGGTGTGAAAATTGAATCTGGTTATAGCGTATACGAAGAAGGAGTTAGCAAGGGATACTTCTGTAAGAACGCTGAGGGTCAGGACTATATAGCAGCCGTCTGGCCAAGCCTGATTCACTTTCCTGATTTTTTACGAGCAGAGGTTCGCGAGTGGTGGGGAAATTTATATAAATTCTTTACAGATCTAGGTATATCAGCTTTCTGGAATGATATGAATGAACCAGAAATTTTTTACTCCCCCGATTCAATTCAGCAGTTAAAAAAGAGAGTAACAGAGTTGGACTACACTGCTTGGCGAGATCTTGATCCAATCCATTATAAAATTAATTTAGATCGCTTCATGTTAAACAGTGAAACTTTCTACCCAGATTTTTTTCATCAAACCCCTACTGGTCTAGTTCCCCACCAAGAACTACATAATTTATATGGATTTAAAATGCTACAAGCTGCAAGTGAGGGATTGCAAAAACTAAATCCAAATCAACGATATTTTCTAATTTCTAGAAGTAGCATGCTGGGTGTAAATCGTCTTGCTGGTGTTTGGACAGGAGATAATAGTAGTTGGTGGGAACACTTAAAGTTAAATATTCAAATGGTTATTTCCTTAAACCTCTGTGGTGTCCTCTATTCCGGAAGTGATATTGGAGGTCATTGTGGTAATGCTGACGAAGAACTGTTAATCCGCTGGACACAACTTGGCGCCTTCCTTCCGCTCTTTAGAAATCACACCGAAAAAAGTTCTCGTCGACAAGAGCCCTGGGCATACTCCTCTACTGCAACCGAAATCATCAAAGATGTAATTACCCTTAGATATGCTTTGATTGATTACCTTTATTCTGAATTCCTAAAGGCCAGAGAGCAAAACCTACCTTTTATTCGTCCAGTATTCTTAGAATTTGCAGAAGCTGGCCTTGATGAAATTAATGATCAATTTCTCTGTGGCGCATCCCTAATGATTGCCCCAGTAATTGAACCCAATGCTCGTCACCGAACTATAATCTTACCAGAGTTTAATTGGCTATACTGGTGTGCCAGTAAACATGATCAATATAACTTTCAAGTCTTAGCACCTGGGATTCATCGTCTACTTGTAGCTCTAAACCAAATTCCAATTTTTATAAAAGAAAATCATTTAATTTTATTAACTGAGCCAGAGCAATTTCAAGGCGAGAAGATTAAATCTGAAGCAATAATTATTGGATTAATCAACCAAGAATCAAGCTTCACTTTTTATTATGATGATGGGGTAACAATTAATTCTGAGATCCAAAAAATTAAATTTAAAGTGAGCTTAAAAAATAAGATTTTAGAAATCGAGCAACAGCTTTTACCAATAACAGCGAAACCTCCATATCAAAATTTTAATTTTATGATCTATGATTTAGCTGGCAATCAGTATTACAAGCAAATTAGTCTTAGCCTTACTTAATAAATTCCTGGGTAAGGCTTTGGACCGCTTCAGATAAGAGACTGCGAGTAGCTGAAATTGTCTCTGCCACGGTCATCCCTGATTTTTGCAAACTAAAAACTTTAGCAATACCGAAGTTTTGTGCCTCTTGTTCCGAAATCTTGGAAGAACCAGCAATCACGGCAAATTTACAGGACTCCATCTTTCTACTTAAAAGACCAGAGACAACTTTCCCAGAGAGTGATTGTTGATCGAAACAGCCTTCTCCAGTTAACACCCAATCAGCAGTAGCTAATTCCCGATCTAGTCCAATCAAGTCCATAATCACTTGAATTCCAGACTTAAGATTGGCATTAAAAAAAGCAAGCGCACCACCAGCTAATCCACCGGCAGCACCAGCACCAGGAATATTGATGATATCTTTTTGAAATTTATTTTTTAGTAACTCAGCAATATGATTTAGTGCTAAATCTAATTGCTGACAGTCCTCAGAGCTTGCTCCTTTTTGTGGGCCATAAATAAAAGAAGCTCCATTTGATCCACAAAGTGGATTATTGACATCACAAAGCACTGTAAGTTTTGGCATTACTTGATCTGGCGCTAAAATCTCTTTCACTTGAAGTAATTCCTCAGCACCAAGAGAAACGGGACTACCATCTTCTTTTAAAAATTTCCATCCAAGTGCAACGGCAGCTCCAGTTCCTAAATCATTTGTAGCACTTCCACCAACTGCTAAAAAAATTTCCTCTGGGTAAAGTTTTAAAGCATCAAGAATCACCTCCCCCACTCCATAGGTAGTAGTAACCCAAGGGTTTAACTGATCTTTTGCTAAATGAGTTATGCCAGCAGCTTGAGCCATCTCAATAAAGACAGATTTTTTTTCTGGTAAGTAGAGATACTTAGCCATTAACTTTTGCTGAGGCAAAGGCCCCGATACCAGCACATTTCTTACCTCTACCCCAGGCAGACTTGCTAAAACTTCTAAGGTCCCTTCCCCACCATCAGCAATCGGGCACTCCTTGATCTCCAGAGCAGGATTTATTCTAGCTAATTCTTTAGCTACCAAGGAACAAACCTCAGAAGCAGATAAGGAACCTTTAAAACTATCAAATGCTAAAACTATTTTCATGACCTACTTACGCTTTCGCAAACCAATAAACTTGATATGGAGCTAAGCTAATCACGGAATTCTTTGTTAATTCATGTTCTTGTTTAGTAATCAAATCAATCCACGAACCTTCTGTTAATTTAGTTTCGGCAAAAGAAACTTTTTGTGCTGACTGAGAAACATTGGTTAAAGCAAACAACTGATTGTCATCAGCCAAGTTACTTAACAAACAAGCAACCAAACTTTCCGAGTCTATTTCAACTGGAGAAATTTTGGCATTAGGATCAAAGGCACTACAATTAGAGCGAATTTTTAATAACTCTTTAACGCCAGCAAAAATCTTAGCCATTTCATTAGTTGGTGTATCTAACTTGGACTGTAATACTTGAAAATTAAAGACTTCTCGATTAACGGTGCGATTCTCATCTAATCCTTCAGTCGGAAGATAATTTTTAGCGCCAATTAAACCATTCCAATAAATGGCTGGTATCCCAGGAATACATAAGCCCATCGCAGTTACTGCCAAATATTTTTTAAGACAAAGATCGAAATCTTGAGCTACGTTTGGATTATTAATTAAATCCCAAGGAGTTGCGCAAATTTCATAAATAATCTTTTTACCACCAGGTAAGATCGCAAAATTTGGTCGACCACCATGTTGCTCCACCAATAATTCAGAGAATTTTTCTAATTCTGATTCCGGCAAAATCCCCCTTGCTGGCTTTAAGCCTAATCCATCATGACTACCTAGGACCGTAGTAAATTGATGCCCTCCAAATTGCTTAATTGTGCCTAACCAACCCTGATAGTACTTGGCATTCTCAAAATGAACAGCATGGACCGCTAATGGAAAGTGAGAAAACTGGTAAGCCAAATCAGCTTCGGGATTTTCTGGTGTTCCAATATAAGTAAAAGCTTTGTCTTGTGGTTCATTAACTTCAGAGATTGTTACTAACTCTGGTGCCACAATTTTTAAGATATAATTCCAAGCTTCTAATAACTGGTGACATTCCTTTTCATGTAAAGAAGTAGATCCTAAGCGCTTCCAAAGATATCCAATGGCATCAAGTCTCAATAACTTAGAACCACACTCCATGTAAAAAAGTACAATTTTTAAAGCTTCTAAAAAGACTTTTGGATTTTGGTAATTTAGATCAACCTGCCTGGTATCTTCTTCACCACTTACAAGTTTAGCTCGTGAAAAAGTTGTCCAAACATATCCTTTCCCAACAACTTCCTCATTGGGCTTTACTTCGCCTAAAATTGCGGACAAGCCAGCATTCGTGGCAACTACACGATAAGCAGTTAAAACTGGAAATGCTCGAGGACGCGAAAGATTTTCTAGCTCCTTAGCCGTGGGTTGATTTGCTTCAGAGTATGTAACAACATAATTTAAATATTCATGATACTTGGCAAAATCCGGATGATCACTTTTTAGATGCTCGGCAATTAATGCTTTTTGAACTAAGGGATTATCAATCGAAGCATGATTAGCCACAAAATCAAACATTAGCTTTGTTTGCTCGCCAAGCTTAGCAATGTCATTCCAGTCACCATAATCTGGATCAACTTGATAATAATCTTTAACTGAAAAACCACGATCTGTATCCCAAGGAAAGAATGGCAAAAGATGGGTAATTGGTAAGTAGTTAGGAATATTATTTTGTTTTAAAAATTTTCCAAGTGTTTGGATCGGATTTAGCTCGGCACTTTCAATTTGGTTAGCATAGCAAATTAAAGCCAAGTCTTTTTCGTTTAGATCGAGAAACGCCGAAGTAGTTTTAACACCTTGTTTTTTTTCTTGAAAATTAGCAAAGAGTTTTTGAACATCTACAACTAATTTCTTAGAAGCTTCTGATCCATATACTGAATCAAGACAAACAGCGACATCATTCCAAGTAAACTCTCTCATTGGTAATTTATTATATTAAAATACGGACTATTGAACTTGATTTGCGAAGCAACTATTCAAGTAAATAAGACCGTAATTAAATACTAAATGTCTAGAAATTTGTCTAAATTGATTTTACCTAGAATTCTTGGGAAAGTGACAGGCTCTACAACTACTCTGTTAATTGATAACTCGTCATTAAAGGCTTTAATTCACTACTAATTTGAGTGAGTCTCTTAGATGCCTGAGCTCCAAGACTATCAATCGTCTCACAAATGATCTCAGCTAAAGCTAGAGGAGCAGCAGATACTGACTGATATCGTCGGCAATTTTGCCCCTCGGCAACTCGAGCTAATTCACCATCATATTTACCTTGAGTATTGGGCAATTGAATAAAAGTGTCAGACTCACTTAATTCAGTAACAGCAGGAACATCATTCTTGGCATCCCCAGCAAAGATCAATTTGGAACTTGCTTCTCCCGCCTGACTAAGCAAAGATCTGGCTAAACGAATAGCTAGGCCTTTACCTTCTTGGCATGCCAGCGGGCAAACCGAAATTGCTTTGGAAGAACGACTGAGAAAAATATCTAATTTAGCAGCTTCCTGGTTTAACTGATCCCAATCTTGCTTAGAGATTAAATCTAAGCCACTAGGCATAAATGGCACTAGCTTTCCAGATACTTTATCTCTAATAAAAACAGGACTATTCCCTTCCCGATTGCAAGATCGTAAAGCCTCAGCTTCGTTTTTAAATCCTAGATAAGTAATAACATTTCTTAAGAGATCACTATCTTTAGCGGCCTCAGAAATCGCTCTTAGCTCCCAATTTGAAGAGAATTGTTCACTCCCAATTGCTTGATTAAGTATTTTTTGAAAGTGTGAACTATCACTTAAAAAATCTCGTGTCTTAGTAACAAGATCATCTAAAGTTACACCAAGTAAATATTTAACTGTGTCTGACTTCTGATCTAGAACCTTAATAACATCTACTGGTAAAATTGCTTCTAGCATTGTTGCTAGCTGGGAGTTATTATTAGCAATACTAATCACACAGCAATTCTCTGTTGCTGTAATCACAGGAACACTCAAATGCACCGCAGAAACTTCTGTCGCAGTTTTATTAGTAGCAATAATTGGGATGACCGGTGAGAGTAGACTAGCCGCCTCTACCACTAGTTGCATGATTGGTTGATAGATTTCAGATCTACTTAACTCATGAGGAATTAATGTTCCATCAATGTCAAAGGTGAAAGCCGGCTGAGCAAGTAGCTCTTGAGTTAGGGCTAGTATATTTAATCTTTTTGTAGCTACTGGATCCATTACACAACAAAACAATAAATCAAACAATCACTGACTTCGCCCCTAAGACCAATTTAATTTTTGGAATTAACAAATGGTAATAACTCATCTGGAGTAATCCCTTGTTTGCTTCGATCAAGGATATCATTTACTTCACCAAACAAATCATCTGGATGCATTCCACGGTTAAGTAAATCATTCAGAGTTAATCTGCTAGCATTTGAGATTGCTCCATTTCGCTTATCACTTGTAATTGCCTGATGTTCCGTAACAATTATAGAAGAGCAAAACTCTAATAACTCCTGAAGCGCCTGCATGTTAGGTTTTTGTAAGCCAAGCTCTTTCGCCATATCGTATTTGCGAGAAATCATTAAACCACCTAAAGCCTCAGTAATATTTTTAATATGATTAATCTCGCGATCAGAAATCCGAATATCCATTTCTACAATTACTGCCTTGAAAAAGCCTCTGAAGATCTCTCGAGCCATATCTTCTAAAGTATTTCCGGAAGTCTTCCCTTGCTCTTCTAACTCTTGCACGTTAGCAGGTTGGTTGTGATGGGCATAAGTACCAATTAGAACATTAGCAATCTGGGAGATCTCAGCCTTACCATTTTGAACCAAAGAGGCCATGTGTAAGTTCTTGCTAGTCTCATCAAAGTACCCACCACCAATTGGCACATCTTTTAAGATATCCATACGAAACTGACGCTCACCAGACAGTTGATAGGTAACTTCTTTTAAAACTTTGGATACAACGCCTAGCTTATCACCAAGAACATAATCAACTGCTTCAATAAAAGGAGTCATAACTGCGTTAAGTCTTCCAGTTTCTACTCCAGCAGAATTAATTCGAAAAAAAGAAGCAATTGAAGCAACACAATCATGCAAAGCCGTATGCATAAAGCCAGCAAGATAAGCAGAAGCTGGAAGCTTTAAATCTGTATCCATGGAAGAATAGAATCCATTATGATCAGATACACCATCGCGGAATTGTCTAGCTAAGACTGCAAGCGAGGCAACATACATTGCCGTTCCTTTTCCAGAGTGCTTTAACTCAGGAAGGTTCAATCTATCCCAAAGCTGATGAAAGCCGATATGGTTTGGATAAACAAACTCCAAATTGCCAATATGCCCTTTATCTAAATCGGGAGTGGTATATGCAGAAAGTCTTTCTCTCTCCAAAGCCAGCGCACTCGCATCACGAGTATATTTAAAATCATCTCCTGGATAATTTGGAGTAGCGAAGATTCGCAGATATAGACCGTTGTGACCTGGTATAGAAAGATTGGTATAGGCATTATTTAGCTGTGTTGCTGCCTCAGCAACCTTAACTCCAATTGATGTTAAAGGAGAATGCTCCCCTAGGGCATCCCTAGGCATTGTTGGACAACAAATACTTAAAGATAGTGGACGTTGCTCTACTGCAATTCGCTCCTGAAGTAATTTTTGGAAACCATGATCAAGCCTTAAATGTGCAAGACTATCAGAAAACTCCAGCTGCTGAGGTGTTAATTTTCCCTGCATCTTAGCAGTAGATAAAATATTTAAAATTTCATCAGTGGAAGGAGGAAGACCTTGGCCTAACGTAACATCTGGAAGCTTAGCTACGTGTCGAATAAACTCTACAGGCTTGGGCCCGAAGTTTTGAATTTTTTGTGACATTATAGGAATTCTAGTTAAATCAAGTTTAGCGTCATTCAACATATAGGTCTTATGAAATCAAAGCAATATTTAGAGCTTAAAGTAACAGTATGGTTATGACTACTAGGAGAATTATCGTGATTAAATAATCAACAATTTTGGGCCAAACGTTAAGATATTTGAAATGTGTCGATTAAGGCTTATTCTAATAAAAATAATCTTTAATTTATCTAATTTAATATTAAAAATACTATAAATTATTGTAATTTCTGAGTGAAATTAGCAGAAATTCAAGCAAGATAACTAGGCTATCTTTGTCTATTCAAAACGCCTTAAATCACTTGGCTTAATTCCATCAGAGCTATCTTTTAAAATAGTATTAACTTCTCCAAAAAGCTGTCGACTACCAGCTCTTAATAAAACATCTTGCAATGTAAGGCGCGGAGAATCCGTAATTTGACCAGCAGCATAAGCCGTATTTACATTGTTAAATTCAGTAATAATCGCTCCACAGAAATGAGTCAGTAAAGACTTCAAAGCTTTTTCATTAGGGGAATTTAAACCAACATCTTGAGCCAACTCACTTTTTTGCCCAATCATCATTGCGCCATACTTGTAAGTTAAATCAGAAACTTGGGCGATCTCTTCCGGATAAATTCTAAATTTCATTTCCGCAACAATAGCCCTAAAAAATCCTTGAAGAATTTCGGAAGCCATATGCTCCAATGTCCTTCCAGAAGAAGCATTGTTTTGAGCAACCAGCTCATCGCGATTTGCAGGCTGGTTATGATGCGCATAGGTACCAATTTGCACATTAGCAATATCACTTTCCCTTAATGGATAATTTGGATCGATAACCTTACTTGCTAAATCCAGATTGATACTAGTTTCATAAAAATATCCTCCACCAATTGGAATATCTTTTAAAAGATCTGTGCGGAACTGTCGTTCACCGGATAACTGATAATTAATTTGTCTAATAACGCCCATCACCTCCCGAAGACCTGGTCTATGCTTTGTATTCTGACCAAGGACACGCTCAAATGCTTCCATAAAAGGTGTCATGATTGCATTTAATCTACCAGTCTCAACGCCCTGCGCATTAATTCGAAAGAAGGAGGCAATTGAAGCCACAGAATCATGCAGGGCAGAATTCATAAATCCTGCTAAGTAAGCAGACGATGGAACTTTTAAATCAGTATCCATCGCAAAATAAAAACCATTTCGATCAGGTATTTGCGCTTCAAATTGACGCGCTAAAACTGCTAGAGAAGCCACAAACATTGCCGTTCCCTTCCCAGATTTCTTTAACTCAGGAAGCTCCAACTTGTCCCACAAATTAAAAAACCCAACATGATTTGGATAAACAAACTCTAATTTTCCAATTTGATTTCCTCGCAGATCAGGATGTGTGTAAGCAGATAAACGAGTCCTTTCTAAATCTAAAGACCTTTGATCCGTAGCATAAACATCAAAATCTTTTCCTGGATAATTTGGTGTAGCAAAAATACTCATCAATACGGCAACTCGTTTTTCCGCATCAGGAACATTTGGGAAATTTGGAATCTGATGATACTCATCAAACAATTTTTTTGCTGCGTAAGCTACTTTTCCACCTATAGCTGGCAAAGTAGTATTCTCACCTAGACTATCTCTAGGCATCGTAGGACAGCAAACATTCACTGCCCAAGATCTACCATTTAAAATTCTTTGAGTGAGTGAATGACGAAAATCTGAACCAAAAGTTAAATGAGAAAGATCGGTGTAAAGTGATCTTTGCTCATTAGTTAAGGAACCTTCTTGAGACTTTTTTTCTAGGGTTTGTAAGATCTCATCAGTAGATGGAGGTAGGCCGTTAGCTAAGTGTCCCTTGGGGTATAAAGTAGCAACTGTACGGATGAATTGTTCCGGACTAACACCAAAGGTATTCAACATAGATAACCTGATATTAAAAAAGCACCGAACACCAGTTGATAACACAGCAAAGAAAGGTAAGCAAAGGCTAAAATGAACTAGTCTTTTTTATAATGTTTTCTCTCCCAGTTTTTTAATGGGATCACACTATGAGCTAACTAACAAAAAGTTAACTTACAGCTTGCTGATATTAGTCTTAATCCACTCATAACTGTACTAATTTCTATTGGATTTTCTATAACTACTATGAGAAATGTACCCTCGGTAAAGCACATTACTGACAAGATTGACTAAGAACTGATACCAAATATATTAAGAAAAAGTGCTAATCCACTAAACTGTCTACAAGAAATTCGATCTATGATAAATCAAGATGTAAAAAGTATGGCCGCTCTTCACTGGGCACAATTTCCTTTTGTAGGTGGAGTAGAGCGTCACCTAGAAACTATTCTTCCGCAAATTGCCAAAGCTGGTGTAAATATTTCTGCTCTTTCCGGACGTTATCCTGGTGAGCCATTAAGCGCAATTACTCAGGGTGTTAATCAACAGAGATCCGAATTATTACTACTACAACATATCAAAGAAAATCGAGATCAAATTCAGCCGGAGCAATTAGTTGCAATGTATCGCCAGTTTATTGATACGACTAAACCAGAAGTCCTTTTTGCTCATAACCAACATTTTGGCTATCCAGAATATGCTGGCGCACTGTTAGATCTGACTAAAGAAAAAGGTATTCCGGCGGCAATTGTTTTGCACAATGATATCTTTGTAGGCAGAGATTATAGCGAGACAAAATCAATTGTTGCCATGCCCTGGGATCGAGTTGTCTCAATTAGTTTATACTTAACAGCAGTGACTATCCAAGAGCATCCTAACTTTTTAGGAAATCATATTGAAACCATCCCTCACGGAATTGATACTGACATGTTTCGTCCATTAACTGCCGATGAAAGAAAAGCAGAAAGAGCTAAGCACGGCTGGGGAGACCGACCAATTGTGATTAATCATTCTAAAATGATTGAGAAAAAAGGAACATTAGAGACTGTCCTAGCAATTGCTCAAGTAAAAGAAAATCATCCAGAAGTTTTATTACTACTTTGTGGTGGCACTCCAGCAATAGCGGACTCCGGACAAGCTCAACAATATTGGGCAGAAATCCAATCAGCAATTCGCGAACATGGATTAGAAAAGAATATTTTAATCCAAAAATATCACCCCGATGAAATCCCAACAATTGTGGGACTTTGTGATGTAGCAATCCAATCGAGCATTAAACATGAAGAGCCCTTTGGCCTTTGTCCTGTAGAAGCAATGGCTTGCGCAGTTCCAGTTATTGCCACAAGAAGTGGTGGAATCCCCGAGTCGATTGTTGACCAACAAACTGGTTTCATTATCGAGAAAGAGCCTTTAGCTGATGTACCTCAAGCTATCGCTAGTCGGCTTGATCTTCTATTATCTAATGGCAATCTTAGAAATATGATGGGACAAGCTGGCCGAGCTCGGGTCATGGCAGATTTTACAAAAAAAATAATGGCTGATAGATTTATTGAGTCTGCTAACGGCTTATTAAATGACGCAAGATAAGATTGATAAAAACACTTTAGAAAATTATTTAAACCCTACAGAATGGAGGATTTCCGAGAAATCTTTTGATGTAGCTAAGATTAATTTTTACGAAACATTATTCACAATTGGCAATGGGTTTCTAGGAACTAGAGGAAGCCTAGAAGAAGGTCACTCTGGTGCTCTTCCCGGGACATTCATCAATGGTATCTATGATCACTTCGATTCTTTTGTTGTTGAATTAGTTAATGCGCCTTCTTGGTTTGACCTAGCAATTCTTGTCGATGGCCATCAACTAGATCTTGAGTCCTGCCAAATATTAGATTTTGAAAGATCACTTGATCTAAAAGCTGGCTTATTATTTCGTCGCACACGTTTTCAAGATCAATCTGGAAAAATCACCCTACTAGAATCTCTCCGTTATGCCAGCATGGCAAATAGACATCTAATGGAGACTAAAGTTCGTCTAGTACCAGAGAACTATAGTGGTGAGATTGAAGTTATTAGTAAAACTTCCGCTAATTTTGAAAACCTTGGATTAAAAGATGCCTCCAAGCGAGAAATTCCGGTAATCCCAGCAACAAAATGGAAAAAATGGAATAAAAGTATTCACTTTGCTCCAACCGCAACAAAATTATCAGCCGATGGAATTGGATTCGAGTTTAAAACTCTAGAGCGACCATATAAATTTGCCTACGCATCTAAATTACAAATCTCTAAGGACTCGGCGATCAAGCAATATAGCCAGAGTCAAGAAATTTCTGAAGTTGCTAAATGCACCTGCCAACAAGGTGAAGCATTAGTCATTGAAAAACTAACAGCAATTTTCACCAATCGTGAAACAAAAGAAACTTCCCTAATCGACGTAGCATTAGCCGCAATTAAAAATGCTAAAATAAATACATTCGAGGAAAGATTAAAGGCTCATCAAAAAGCTTGGGATCAAATTTGGGATTCTTCTGACTGTCTGATTGAGGGCAATGTTCAAGATCAAAATGCTCTCCGCTTTAATCTTTATCAGATGTTAATAGCAGCAAACCCAGAAGATCCAACAGTGAACATTCCCGCAAAAAGTCTATCGGGAGAGGGTTATAAAGGGCATATTTTTTGGGACACCGAAATATTTGCTCTGCCATTTTTCATCTACACCCAACCGGAATCAGCCAAGGCGTTACTTCGCTATCGCTACAACACATTACCAGCTGCCAAAGCTTATGCTCAGGAATCTGGATGCCTAGGTGCAAGATATGCTTGGGAGTCAGCGGACACTGGAGAAGAAACTGCTCCGAAATGGTCCTCAGATGGACAACAAAGATTTTGGACAGGTGAAAAAGAAATCCATATTACAGCTGCTGTGGCCTTTGGCTTAGTTCATTACTACCAAGTAACTGGAGACAATGATTTTTTAAATAATTATGGATTAGAAATCCTTCTTGAGACTGCCAGATTTTGGAATACTCGATTGGAACTTAATGCTGAAAAAGATCACTATGAAATTAATGATATTATCGGACCGGACGAATTTCATGATGAAGTAAATAATAATGCTTATACGAATTACTTAGCTCGTTGGAATCTACAACAAGCAATTAAGTTTTATCAGCAGCTAAAAAATAACGCCCCAGAGAAACTGGCGACAGTAGTTGCAAAGATCAATTTCAAAGAGACAGAGCTAGAAGATTTTAATCATAAAATTAATAAAATCTTTATTCCCTTTGATTCTAAAACAAATTTGATTGAACAGTTTGATGGCTACTTCAATCTAACAGAAGTCCCAATCGTAGAATTCGATCACAATAATATGCCAGTATACCCTAAAGGGTATGGTCGCTATACCTGTGGCACAACCACTTTAGTGAGACAGGCTGATGTGATCATGCTGAACTACTTGTTACCAGAGTGCTTCTCCCCAGAAATCATTAAAACTAACTATGACTTCTATGATGAGCGCACAATGCACATCTCATCACTGAGCCCAAGTATTCACGCAGCACTAGGTGCTAGACTCGGAAGAGACGAACAAGCCTATAACAATTATACTCGTACAGTTTATCAAGACTTGCATGATAACATGGGTAATACAGATTTAGGAGTTCACTTAGCTTCTTGTGGCGGAACTTGGCAAGCAACAGTGAATGGTTTTGCTGGAATGGAATTCGTTGCTGGGAATTTAAAATTTAATCCAAACTTACCAAAATCTTGGACTTCCTTAAAATTCAATCTAAAAGTTCGCAATGGTAAAATTTCGGCAAAGTTTACTAACAAAACTGCTGAGTTTGAATACCAATCAGAAGAGAATCAACCAATTGAAATTACAATTGGCAATCAAAAGCTGACGATTACACCAAACACTACAAAATCAATTCAACTTTAATAAATGACCATGAATAAATTTGCTTGTATCTTTGATCTTGATGGTGTCATTGTTGATACTGCTAAATACCATTACCTTGCTTGGAAAAGACTTGCCGAGGAACTAAAGATTGAAGGATTTGATGAAGCTAAAAATGAAGAATTAAAAGGCGTTAGTCGTGATAAGTCTTTAGATATTATCCTTGAGCTTGGCAACGTAACTCTCTCCGCTGAAAAACGTAACCAAATGCTAGAAAGAAAAAATAATTGGTATATTGAATTTATTAGCACAATGGATGCTAGCGAAACCCTACCAGGAGCTAAAGAATTTCTAGAATTATTAAAAGCTAATCAGATTAAATTTGGCTTAGCTTCTGCTAGTAAGAATGCGGAACTAGTCCTAAATAAAATTGGCTTATTATCGCTGTTTGATACAATTGTTGACGGCACAAAAGTTGCTAAGCCAAAACCAGATCCAGAAGTCTTTACAAAGTGTGCTGACAACCTTGGTATGTCCTATGAAAAATGCATTGTCTTTGAAGATGCTGTTGCCGGAGTTACTGCGGCTAATCAAGTAAAAATGAAAACTATTGGAATTGGTAATCCAATAGTCTTACATCAGGCAAACTTGGTAATTGATTCCCTAGCTCATTGCGATTTGAAAATATTAGCCCAATTACTCGGCTAATTAATCTTAACTTAGAAAGGTATTTTCAACTAAGCTCTTCAACACCACGAGCTACTCCAATCATTGGAATAGAAATTTTCCCTGTTTTGACTTCCAGTGGTTTCATTAAATTTAAGGTAATTTTTTGCTCAAGATTCTTTGATAAGGTAGCTAACTGAGCTTGCAGAGTAGTCCAAAAAATTGGCACCTCTCTTGAGAGCCTAGAATCAAGAGCAATGTTTAATACGTCTTTTGAGCCAACTAAATTAGCAACAGAACCATAGGCGACGGCCGAACAGAGCTCAGCACCCCTAACTAATAATTCACTAGAAAGCTCGCTGAGGAGTTGAAGAACAATGTCATTATAAACTTGGCGATTACTACGTCGATTTAGAAAGAATTCTGGATCGGAAATAATTAATGATAAGTCGCGACTACGAAATTCAACCCATTTTTCACTACCCATATTCTTTAGTGACTCCGCTAGTGGTTGTAACTCAGTAATCTCCTCAGCCAAAACCAGAATGTAGCTACAAAAGATTCTTGGTAAAAAATTACCCACAGAGATATGTTCAATTGTTAGAGCTGGTTGAAAATCGTCAATAAAATCAGCGGCAGTTTTGATCTGGCAATCATCTAAGTAAAATCTCCCCCCAATTTCTGAATTGCAAATCATATAATTACTACGATCGCTAATCCCTAAATCTTTTTCTGACTTAAGAATAGTTGCGTTAAGACCAGTAGAAGCGACCATTCCCGCATCAGCCTGAGGCAGTGATTTCATCGTGAGCGGAGTATCATTAGCAATTAGAAAAGTCTTAACTGGAATATTTCTTTTTCGCAAAGAGTCCACAACTTCAACACCTAAATCTCTCCCATTCACCAAATCTTTTGTAAACCACTCTCCCTTAGTATATTCATCAACCTGAGTAACTAGTCCGCTAATTCCAGTACCGGGCCAAGGTTTATTATCCATGGCGTTGGACCAAACTAGGCCACAGCCTGTGACAGAATCTCTTGGTATCCCGGCAGTAACCAAGCTTCTCTCCACCTGATTTCCTAACATTTTGCAAAATGCCGTGAAAGGATTATCACCAAGGGCAACATCTAACATTTCCAAGTTCTTATTTTCAAATAACATGCGCCATTCCACAGAACTACCATGATTAATCTTGACCGCTGCTTTGGTCGAAGTTCCCCCAATATCAATTGTTAAAATACTACTCGAATTGAGTTTTTGATTAGCAATAGTTAGATAACTAGGAAGGGCTTCAAAGGCTGGCTTGAGATTTTTTCCAGCATTAGCGTTGGCTAACTTGGCATAATCATACAAGGAGTCTAAACTTAACCTTGCCGCATAAAAATTTAAGTTTTTTAAAGAAGATTGGATTTGGTTAGGGTTGCTCATAAATCTTAAACACAGGTAAATTAAACTTTAAGCTTGCTAACTAATAATAGTGAAAATAATTAAAGTTGTTAAGAGCAAAATATGAAATCGCCTTAAAGGCAAAGAGTCACTCTCTATTTCCGTACTCAAGCATTTTGACTGGAACAATCTTACCAATATGCTAAAGTTCCTTAGCTTATAGAGAATCCAAAAATGGATTTCCTTAAAGGAAATCCATTTTTGGATTCGGGCTTTTCAAATCCTGGATTCCTGTCACGCCATAGCTTTAGCGCAGGCGGGATATCCAGGTTTGAATGCCTAAAAACAACAAATATAGTCAACCCAACAGGAATTCCGAAAAAAATTTTCGGAAATTCATTCTTGGGTTTACTATATTTATAATTCTAAAGATTAACAAAACCTATGATCATCATGAAGTTTGGCGGAAGTTCTGTTGGAAATGCTGACCGCATCAGATCAGTTAAGCAAATTGTTTCAAACTATCTATCCGAAAAGCCAATTATTGTATGCTCCGCCATGGGAAAAACAACTGATCAATTACTACTTGCAGGTCAAAAAGCGCTCTTAAACGGAATAGTAGATTGTCAGGAAATTATTACCAGCCACCTAACTGCCTGCGAAGAATTAAAAATCAACCCTGAAATTATCAAAGACCTTTTAGTAGAATTAGAACAATTACTAATTGGCATTAAACAAATCAGAGAAATTTCTCCGCGCACAAAAGACTACCTAGTTTCTTTTGGTGAAAGATTAGCAGTTCGAGTAATTGCTACAAGTTTTAACCAAGAAGGTTTAAAGGCTAAATTTTTTGATTCTTGGGAAATCGGTATCAAAACTAATAACAAGTTTATGGAAGCTAGCTTACTTCCCGATGCCTATGATCAAATTAATCAATATTTAGGATTTCTAAAAACTGACTATCAATTTACGCCAGTCATTACTGGATTTATTGGGCAAGCGCCATGCGGATCAATTACTACGTTTGGTCGAGGTGGTAGCGATCTAACATCTAGTATTTTAGGTGCAGCACTAGAAGTAAACGAGATTCAAGTCTGGAAAGATGTTGATGGATTAATGACTGCTGACCCTCGTAAGGTGCCCAATGCCATTCCAGTAAATAAAGTAAGTTTTGAAGAAGCATCAGAGCTCTCCTATTTTGGAGCAAAAGTTCTACACCCCTTATCTATGATGCCGGCTAAAGAGAAAGGCATTACCGTGCGTGTTAAGAATTCCTATAACCCGGAAGCTCCTGGGACAATTATTACCTCAGAAACTGATTACTCTTTAGGGCCAGTTAAATCAATTACTAGCAAAAATAATATTACTCTAATTGATATTGTTTCCTCAAAACTATTAGGTGCCGTAGGTTTCGTATCTAAAGTTTTTAATGCTTTTGAGAAATTTGATATTTCAGTTGATGTCTTAGCTAGCAGTGAGGTTAGTATTTCACTAACAGTGGATCAACATGAAGACTTGGAAAAATTAGTTGCTGAACTATCAGAATTTGCAAGTGTCCGCACACTACCAAATCATTCGATTGTTAGCCTGATTTGTAATGCCCAAAACTCCTCCTTGATTCTTAGTGATTTATTCTTGGCACTAGCAAAAGAAAAGTTAAATCCAAAGATGCTTTCTCAAGGTGCATCTAAATTAAATATTAGTCTAGTCTTTGAAGAACAAGATGCTGATCGCGCTTTAAATATTGCCCACAGTTCACTTTTAAATCTGAGAAATTAAATGATTAAAATCGCTATTGTTGGATACGGGAAAATGGGGCAGGTCATTGGTCGAATCGCTAAAGAGCGAGGACATCAAATAGTTGTGATTGATCCACATCATCCCGATGCGGACTTTGCTGATGTCACAGCAGATTCCCTAAGTGAGGTGCAAGTTGGAATAGAATTTACCAATCCAGAAGTAGTGATTACCAACATCAATAAATTTAATGCCTTAAAAGTTCCCTTGGTTGTGGGAACAACAGGTTGGTATCAAGAAATTGAAGAAGTTAAAAATCATGTAAAAGATGCCAAGAATGGTTTAATCTACGCCTCTAATTTCTCTGTCGGAGTGAATGTATTCTTTAAAATTGTCGAAGCAGCTGCCAAAATTATTAATAAATTCCCTGAATTTGATATTTCGGGCCTTGATATCCACCATAATAAAAAAGTGGATAGTCCTTCTGGCACAGCAATGACAGCTGCTCAGATTTTAATTGATAATATTGGTCGAAAAAGTAAAGCTGTCTATGAGAAACTAGACCGTGCACCTCAGCCTGATGAAATTCACTTTGCCAGCCTACGTTCCGGAAATGTTCCTGGTACTCATCAAATTTTCTTGGATTCTCCAGCAGAAAGTGTCAATATCGAGGTAGTCGCTCGAAATCGTGAAGGCTATGCTCTAGGTTCGGTCATTGCGGCTGAATGGCTCTTTGATAAACGAGGTTTTTTCAAGTTTGAAGATTTAATTGATCAAATTATTAGCAATGGAAACTAAAGGATTATACACCGCACTCGTTACCCCGTTTAATCAGGATGGTAGTCTTGATCTTGCCGGCCTAGCAGAAAATATTGAATTTCAAATCGCTTCTGGAGTTGATGGAATTATTCCAATTGGCACAACGGGCGAAGCTCCAACACTTGATGACTCTGAAAAAATTGCAGTGATTAAAACGTCAATCAAGGTTGCAAACGGACGTATCCCTGTGATGGTTGGCGCAACAAGTAATTCTACAGCAGTAACAATTGCTAATTGTAAATTAGCAAAAGAACTCGGAGCAGACTCTTTATTAATCGCTACCCCTTATTATAATAAACCAACTCAAGATGGTATTTATCAACACTTTCAAGCAATTACTTCAGCTGTTGATTTACCGATCATGGTTTATAACGTGCCGGGGCGTTCAGGAGTAAACATTGAGACCTCAACTGTTGAAAAAATTGTTACCACACTACCTAAGATCACTTCAATTAAAGAAGCCTCTGGTAACATCAATCAGATTGCTGATGTCATTAACCAAATTCAAAATAAGGTGAAGAACTTTAATGTCCTCTCTGGCGATGATGCCTTAACAATTCCTACAATGGTTTTTGGTGGCAAGGGTATTGTCTCCGTGGTTTCCAACTTAGTTCCAAAACAATTAAAGCAGATGGTTGACTTAGCCCTCGCTGGTGATTTTAAAGCTGCCACAAAAATTCACTTTGAATTACTACCACTGTTTAAGACTGCCTTCGTAGAATCAAATCCGATTCCAATTAAAGCGATGATGAGTCTAGCCAAAATGAAAGCTGGGCCATGTCGCCTTCCTTTAAGTAATTTAACTCCTGAGAGTCAGGAAGTCATTCAAAAAACTTTACGTAATTTAAATCTTATTTAGATGTATACCAGCAAAACTAATTTCCTAGACTTAGCTAAACAATATGCTTCCCCGCTTTATGTTTATGAACTTGATCAAGTTAAAAAACGTTATGAAGAACTAAAAACTGGCTTAAATTATAAGCAACTCAAAGTTCATTACGCCATGAAGGCTAACTACAATCTTCATCTATTAAAATATGTTAACTCCCTTGGAATTGGCATTGATGCTGTGAGCCCAGGGGAGATTTACCTAGCACTGAAAGCTGGCGTTGCTAAAGAAAATATTATTTTTACGGCAAATAATTTAACAAACGAAGAAATTTCTGAAGCCCAAGCCCTGGGAGTACTTTTTAATCTTGGTTCGCTTTCTGAAATTAAACGCTACGGAGAATTATTTCCGAATCAAAAAATTTGCATTCGCGTTAACCCTGATGTGATTGCTGGAAGCCATGCTAAAATCCAAACAGGTGGACCTTTAAGTAAATTTGGCATCCTACTCGAACACCTAAATGAGGCCCTGAGCATATGTAAACAATACAACCTAACTGTTATCGGTGTTCACAAACACACTGGTTCTGGAATTAAAGATCAGGAAAAATACTTACAAGCAGTTGATAACCTCCTAGCTATTGTTACGCCAACAAATTTTCCAGGCTTAGAATTCGTAGATTTTGGAGGAGGCCTCTTCGTCCCCTATCATCCAGAAGAAAAAGAAATTGATTATCAAAAGTTTGCCCCAGCAGTTTTAAGTAAACTTCTAGCTACAAATAAGCTTTTTGATCGAGAATTAAAATTATACTTCGAGCCAGGAAAATTTTTAATTGCTGAAGCTGGGCACCTAATCATCCAAGTTAATACGATTAAAGATAATAATGGACATTTAATTGCTGGAACTAACTCTGGATTTAATCACCTAGCACGACCTGTGATGTACGATGCCTATCATCACATCGAAAACCTTAGCAATCCAAATGGAGTAACTAAAACTTACGATATTGTCGGTAATATCTGTGAGACGGGAGACAACTTCGCTTCCTCCAGATCTCTGCCTGAAATCCGCGAGGGAGACTTCTTAGTGATCCATAATGGTGGAGCTTACTGCTACTCTATGGGAAGCGTCTATAATCTAAGAACTCTACCTGCTGAAATCTGCACACTAGCCGGCGCAGTTGTCTATCATCGACCAAGACAGTCTAACCAAGACTTTATTAACAAACTCTATGACACTTACTAAAATTCCTTTTACCAAAATGCATGGCTTAGGTAATAATTATATTTACCTTAATTGCCTGGAAGCTAGCCCCGAGAACCCAGAAGACCTAGCAATTAAAGTCTCCGATCGAAACTTTGGAATTGGTAGTGACGGACTAGTTTTAATCATGGGAAGCGAACAGGCAGATTTTCGCATGCGAATGTTTAACTCTGACGGATCGGAAGCACAGATGTGCGGGAATGCTGTTCGCTGTGTTGCGAAATACCTTTATGAAAAAAATCTTACAAAGCTAACCAGTATCAAGTTAGAAACTAAGGCTGGGATTAAAATTCTAAACCTAAAGTTAAAAAATAATCTAGTAACAGAAGTCAGTGTTGATATGGGCGCCCCAATCCTCAAGAGTAAGCTTATTCCCGTTGCCAGCGAAGAACCGCAACTGACTAACTACCCAATAGAATTTTTTGGTGAGCAATTTAAAGTCAACGCTGTCTCCATGGGGAATCCCCATCTCGTAATTTTCGTACCAGAAATAACGGATCGTCTAGTACTTCAACTAGGACCAAAAATTGAACATCACCCGCTATTTCCAGAACGAATCAATGTAGAATTTGCTAAAATAATCAATCGCCAAACAATCGCCATGCGTGTATGGGAACGTGGTAGTGGTGAAACTCAAGCCTGCGGAACAGGAGCCTGTGCGGTGGCAGTAGCCTCTGCCCTAAACAACTTAAGCGATCGTCAAGTTACCATAAAACTACTTGGAGGTGACTTAGATATTAATTGGCAAGAAAACGATCATGTCATTATGACTGGGCCTGCGGAGTTTGTATGTGATGGAGAATTTTACTACTAGTAGCTAGCGATAGATATCCTTACGATGTCCTAATTTAAGGATATAGTAAACCCAAAAAGTAATTTCCGAAAAATCAGCAAAAATAAATACCTCAGGAGTCAATTGAATCCCTGAAGGAATTAGTATAATTCAAGAACGATCCTTGCTAAACCTTCGGTTTAACAGAGTTTATTCTTGGGTTTACTATATTTTTCTTTTGGCTCCCTCTGGTCGCTAATATAGTCATAACTCTATAATTTTAATTTCCTAACGGAAATTACTTTTTGGAATGACTATAATAATTAACTTCTTATTTTCGACACTATAAATGACGCGATAGTCTCCAATCCGAACTCGATAGAGATCCTCATATCCCGAAAGTTTTTTATGTCCAAAGGGATAAGGATTAAGCCCTAGCTGGACTATCACACTAACAACTCGCTGTTGGTAAGACTTACTAATTTTCTTTAATTGCTTTTCAGCTGTTCTAGATATTTCAATCTGAAACTTAGACATTGATTTTCAACTCACTTAACACTTCACTAAAAGGTCGGGTGGGTTCTTTTCTGAGCTTTGGGATGTCTGCAATATCAGCGACCTCCTCTAGTTTTTCAATAATACAATCCTGAACAAAGCGATTGATAATGAAACCTTTTGACTTACAATATTTCTTCAAGGCTTCAGCTATTGCTTGATCGAGACGGGTAGTAATTTGTTTTGTAGCCATAACTTATGGTATCATTTGATGTCATTTGATGTCAAGTTAAAAACCAAACGTAACCCTATTCTGCAACTATCTAGTTGGTAGAAATATTAAAATACTTTGACAATCCTCCCTGAGATCATTAAATTGTGCCCTAAATTTCATTACTTCAATCTTAAATATGGTTCAAAGAAACAAAAATATCGCGAAACTCCCTGCTGGCTACCTATTCCCTGTGATTGCTAAGAAGCGTCGTGAATATCAAGAAAAAAATCCTACAGCTAAAATTATTTCACTAGGAATTGGTGATACTCCTGGGCCACTTCCAAAAAACATCACAGATGGCTTAGTAAAAGCTGCCGAAGGAATGGGAACAGCAGAAGGTTATTCTGGCTATCCAGACTTGGGCTTGCTAAAGCTTCGACAGTTAATCAACCAAAGATTTTACAACAACCAATTAGACCCTGACGAAATTTTGATTTCGGATGGAGCTAAGTGTGATGTCGGAAGACTTCAAGTCCTCTTTGGTGCTGATGTAAAAATTGCCGTGCAAGATCCTGTCTATCCGGCATATGTTGATTCCAGTGTTGCACTTGGACAGACTGGTGAATTTAACCCAGAGACTAAACAGTTTGGAGGCATTACCTACTTACCGTGCAATCCCGCCAATAATTTCTTTCCAGACTTAACTCCAGCAAAAAATTCAGATTTGATTTTTATCTGCTCCCCTAATAATCCAACAGGGGCTTGTGCAAATCGCCAACAACTAACTGAGTTGGTTGCCTTTGCCAAAGCTAATAAGGCCATCATTATGTACGATGCTGCTTACAGCGTCTTCATTCAAGATCCAGAACTTCCAAAATCAATTTTTGAAATTCCCGGAGCTAAAGATGTGGCGATTGAAATGCACTCTTTTTCTAAGTCCGCTAGCTTTACTGGAGTTCGCTTAGGTTGGACAGTTGTACCGAAAGACTTAAAATTTGATGATGGATCTTCCGTATTAAATGATTGGATTAGACTAACAAACACAATCTATAATGGGACCTCACACATTACTCAGTTGGGTGGGATTGGAGCACTGGAAGATTCTGGCTGGGAAGAAATCAAGCAAATGACTGCTGAGTTTTTAGAAAATGCCAGGTTAATCAAAGACGCATTAGTTAAAAAAGATGTCGAAGTTTATGCTGGAGAAAACGCTCCCTACCTTTGGGCTAAAATCCCAGGCCGAACATCTTGGGAAACTTTTGATTATCTCCTAGAGCAAGCTCAAATTGTTTGTACTCCTGGTTCTGGATTTGGAATTGCAGGCGAAGGATTTGTTCGCTTTAGTGCCTTTGGCAAAAGAGCTGATATCCTAGAAGCAATCAAGCGACTAGAAAAGTTTCTATAAAGATCTTCAGCAAAAAAGACTTGAAGTAAAACAAGTATTTTTCTCCAATCCTTTTTGCAACTAGGATATTGAAATTACACTGTAAAATATCATTTTTCAGGCTTGCGATATTAGCCAGAACCTAGCAATTCATAAGAAAATTTTGAATAAGATCACTAATAATGCTAAACTTTGGATACCAAATTAATGCTAGCTACCTAGTATTACCAATAATCTAAGCTAAAATGAAGAACGAATTAAGCATCTACGCCTACTACATCGGTAAGCAGGTAGATTTAAAAGATTTTAAAAAAGAGAAAATCCTAGCACGCGATCCACTGCTAATTGATCTAAATAAAGATCGTCTAGTCGCAGTCTTTCGTTATGGCGTAGTGGTAATGTTTAATTGCCCAGAAGATCTTAAAGATTATATTAACGATAAGTTAATCCCCGAAGACCTAGGGGAGAAACCAATCCTACTTAGCGAAAAATCTAGACTCTTAATTGATCCTGATGGACAAGAAATTGCAACGGAGGAGTACATTCAAATTAAATCAGAAAACATTGAAAAATTTCAATTAATTGCTGAAATCCTAGCTCGCCACCTAGCCCTAGATTATTTTGAACAAACCGTAATCGATACTTTCAATAAATTACAGAACTTAATGAATAAGTTCGATCTACAAGCAACCAATCGTTATAAATCTAACGAACTTTACTCCTTAATTGAAGATGCCTTAATTGATAAAAGCAAACTTCTAGGACTAATTCAGTTAGGTGATAAGCCAGACTTAATTTGGGAATATCCTGAACTAGAAAAATTTTATAACCACCTAGATAACCACTTTGAAGTCCGCGAACGTTACAAAGTTTTATACGAAAAATTAGAGCTAATTGACTCTACCGCTAAGTCCTTACTAGAGGTTACTAACGTCCGTCATAGTATCCGCCTAGAGTGGTATATCATAATACTGATTGTATTTGAGATTTGCTTAACACTTTACGATAAAATTTTTGCTTAAGAAGCGCAGTTTTAGTAAAAACATCAAGTGTTAAATAACAAACTTGAAATTACTATCCCCCAGACAAATAAAGAGGCCTATGCCTTAGCGACTAAAATTGCGGAAAGTGCAGTCCCCGTTGGAGAAAACTTTAATGTTAAAACTTGGCGCAAAAGGATTGCTCGTAAAATCAACAAATCAACTCGGACGGCATCAGATGAAGAGCTAAGGACTATCAACCAAGCAAGCACTTTTGCAACAGCAGAATTTAAAAAACTAGGTTTCCATAGCTTCCCTAAAAATGTTGGATTAATTAAGGAAGAATATCGTCGCACCACTGGGGCCTTAGATCTTGCCCGTGGCGCTGCTTATCAAGAGTTTCGCGGAATCTACCTCAGAGAAGAGGTAATCGAAAGTACTCCGAAGCTAGCCTTTGGCGTAGCAGTCCACGAACTCACTCACCTCTCTGCTCCAATTAGCCTGGGACAAAATAACTACATTTCAATGGGTCTCTTAATGCACGGAGTGGGCGGTTCACGATTTTCTTTACTAGAAGAATTTGTTGCCGTTGCACTTCAAGTGAGAGCATTAAAAAGTATTGGCTTTCAAGAAGTTACCGAGGATAAACTACTTAACATCGCTCCTGATTCAAACTCATCTAGTATGCTTCAATTAGCAGCAATCTATGGAGAAATATATCAAACTCCAAAATATCAAAGTCAATGCATCCGACATAAAATTACCTTAGAAGATGCTGATTGGTGCAATCCACTGAGAATTCAAAAACAATTTACAAAATGTGGTATGCGAGCGATTTTCCCATACCAAATAAACCTCCCTTCACTAATTCTTAAATCCCATGACGAAGAAAACAGATCTGGATATGGCGTTGCTTTTCAATCATTTGTAGATTTAACCTTTGAAATTGGCAAACGTTACTCAAGTAATTACAAATGTCGCGCAAACTTTGAAGATTTACTAATTAAATATCATCAAACAAGAGATGTTAAGTCTGCTTTAAAATATATTTCTGGGGCAGTTGGGACTTCCGTAAACAAACCATTAGCTTTTCTCTGTCCACGAATCGATTTCAAAGATTCTGAACTCATTCGTGATAATTTACTATTTAGGATGTATGTTGATGCAGGTAAAATTACTAATACAGCAAAAAGGGATAGTCTAAGAAGAGGACTATCCCTACTCTCGGCTAAAAGAGATCAGATCAAATTAGAATATATTCCATCAAGAAAATTAGTAACCTAACTTTTGATTAAACCCCATCAACACAAGTCATTCCACCACGAGACGACTTAGTATCTCGACATCCATTGCGGCGCTCCCGATCAGAACACTTACTAGATCTTTCATGAAACCCAGAAGGACAACGATCTGGTTCTTCGTGTTGAATAACTGGCGGTGGTGTAACTGGACGATGACTATTCTCCCACTGGATGCGCTCTCTTTCCCGCTCAAGTTGCTCGCGCTCTTCTCTTAAACGATCCCGTTCCCAACGATCTCGGTCTCTTTCCCGATCATAATCAGAACGAGAATCATACCGAGAGTCATATCTAGAATCATAGCGATCATAACTTGAGCTTGGACGATAAGTTCCCCCGTTATCTGGATAGTAACCATCATCAGGAACACAAGCCGAAAGCATTACGCTAGAAAGACAAACAAAAGCAATAATTTTTAAACGCATATTTTAAGTATTAAGTGCAAAAACAAGTACCTGATCAATATATAATCTTCGGACAGTAGATTACAAGTAATTATTCACAAGCAACTAGCAAATAAATCAGGATTACAAGGTGCCTTTTGTACTTGGAAGCCCCACTTGCCCCGAACTGGCAACAGCCTGCCTAATTACCTTACCCAAAGCCTTAAAAGTTGCTTCGATTTTATGGTGTTCGTTATCACCTTCTATTTTGATACTTAAATTACACTTGGCACTATCAGAGAAAGACTTAAAGAAGTGTGGGAACATTTCTGTTGGCATGTCACCCACTTTTTCTCTTTTAAACTCTGCTTGCCAGACAAGCCAAGGGCGACCTGAAAAATCAAGTGCGACTTGAACTAAGGCATCATCCATTGGTAGTGTAAAACCATAGCGATTAATTCCTCGCTTACTGCCCAGAGCCTGTGAGATTGCCTCTCCAAGTGCCAAGGCGGTATCTTCAATTGTATGATGCTCATCAATTTCTAAATCACCTGCAACATTTAATACTAAATCAAAACCAGCATGAAAAGCTAACTGTTGTAACATGTGATCAAAGAAACTAAGTCCTGTCTTAATCTGAATCTGACCTTGTCCATCTAAGTTTAAGCTAAGATTAATCTTAGTTTCTTTGGTATTACGCTGATAATTGATGACGCGACCACTTGCTAGAATAAAATTAGTAATCTGAGACCAGTCGTTACTAATAAATGTTGCTTCCGAGCACGATTCACTACCCATATAAATTGACTTACTACCAAGATTTTTAGCAAGCTCCACATCGGTTAAGCGGTCACCAATCACCCAAGAATTTACCAAATCAAATTCGGGACTCAAGTATTTAGTTAACAGTCCAGTACCTGGTTTTCTAGTTGTTAGCTTTTGCTCAGCAAAAGATCGATCAATAAAAATATCACTAAAACTAACTCCCTCACTAGCAAAAATATCTAACATGAGCTTTTGAGCAGGCCAAAAATCCGCCTCTGGAAAACTAGCGGTCCCTAGACCATCCTGATTAGTAATAATTACAAACTGGAAATCACTAAAATCGGCTAATTTTTTTAGAGAGGAAATCACCTTTGGCAAAAATCTTAATTTATCTAGGCGATCTATTTGAAAGTTATCATCTGGTTCCCAAATTAATGTTCCATCGCGATCAAAGAAAATTACTTTTTTCATATTAGTTCCAAAGCTTTGATTAATTGTTGATTTTCAGTCGCAGTACCGACAGAAACTCGTAAACAATTCTCTACCAGAGAGTGCGCGCTAATTCTTCGAACTAATAAACCTTGAGATTTTAAAAACTCGTAGGCAGTTTCGGAATCAGCAACTTGAATCATTAAGAAATTGGCATCACTTGGGTAGAGTTTTAAAACTTTAGCGTTCTGAGACAAGGCAATAATTAATCGGTTTCGCTCTGCTAATAATTCTTTTACTGAATTAGTAGTAAATTCTGCGTCCTGTAAGGCTTGAGTTGCCCGCAGCTGTGTTAACAAGTTAATGTTATAGGGCATCTTAATTGTATTAAGAATTTCAATAATTTCAGAACTTGCAAAAGCTATTCCCACACGCAAGGCTGCTAAACCACAAGCCTTAGAAAGAGTTTGCAGAATAATTAAATTAGGGGAATTAACTATTTCTGTAATTAAAGATTCCTGTGTAGAAAAATCGATATAGGCCTCGTCCACAATCACAATCCCTGAAAACTCTTTAACCAAATTAATTAAATCACTTCGCTTAACAGAATTGCTTGTCGGATTATTTGGCGAGCAAAGAAATAAGATTTTAGTTTTGGCTGAGAAACTAGCAATTAAAGCGGGAACATTTAACGAGAAATTTGGTAGCAAATCAACCTTAACTACTTCAATGTTATTAACAGAAGAGGCAACTGCATACATCCCAAAAGTTGGCGGGGTAATAATTACTTGGTCACTTCCTGATGCACAAAAAATTCGGATTAAGAGATCAATAATCTCATCACTGCCATTTCCAATAAAGATTTGATTACTAGCAACTTTTTTTAATTTGGAGATGACTTTTTTTAATTCTTTTTGATAAGGATCTGGGTAACGGTTTAAGTTAAGCAGATCGGGGCTCTTCGGGTTTTCATTAGCATCTAATAACACTAGTCCATCTCCGGAAGCTTCTCCACGTGCCGATTTATAAGGTATTACTTTTAGAATATGTGGATTAACTAAATCCTTAATATTAATCTTCATAGAATATTTGATCTAAGTCAGTAGTAAGATTTTCAAGCTGCAAACCTGAACCGATCTTGATTGGGGCATCTAAATACTGGTAAAGCTTTCGAGATAATTGATTACAATAAACGTCAACTAAGGGAAAGGAAAGGTTAGAATCTGGCACAATCAATAAGCGAGAGGTGCGTTTTACTGAGCTGACAATCGCCTCAATTGGCAAGGGCCAAATTTGCTTTAAAATAATTATTTCTGGCTCTAAAGAATCACTAGCTTCTAGAAAACTTAGAACTTCTTGACTTGCCTTACCCCAAGTTAAAATTGTAAAGTCATCGCCCACGCAGGAAAAATGATCTTGCTGCTGGCTAAAATCCGCTAATAAGGAATTGGTTAATAGATAATTTACTATTATTGCTGATTGGCTAGGCATACTTGGTTGATTCAAGTAATTAATTATAATCGGGCAATTATTACTTCGAGCATACTGCAAAAGTAGATTAGTACTAAGATTTGTTAAATTTTCTGAAGCAATCTGAAGAGTTAATTTAATATCGAAATCAATTTGATTAAGTTCTAAAAGATAAGCATCTAATTTTTGAGAGTTAATGACTACTTTAGTTACTTCATTGTTTATTAAGGAACTTCTAAGCACTTGAGTTGTTAAGCCAATTTCTGAAGCTCCTCGAATTTCGATTTCTAATGAATCCTTAGATTTTACATCAGGGACTAAAGGGTAAAGAACCTCAGCTGGATCTGTAATGATAATTTTTCTTTGCTCTAAGACTTCATGAAAAACAACTAGAGGATTATAATTACTTTCCGCATAGCTTGTCGGAATTAAAACCAGATTAATTTCTGTTGAAGAATTAATCAGCCGATCAAAGCTCTCTAGAAGATTATACGTCTCCACAGGTAAGACGGAAACTCTTCCTTGCTGTTCCAAGAATATCTTTTCCAGTTCCAAAAAAGAAAGCGATCGATCGTCATAAATTAAAAAAAAGTCAGCCCGACCGGAAGACTTACCAACAGAATTAATCAGTTTTTGCAGTTCTGAAAGCATTGCTAAGTTAAATTCTGCAATAACTGCTAAATTATAATCTGCTAAATCTGTTACTAAAGAAAAATCTGGATTCTTCAGGGCATAAAGATTTAATAATTGATGTTCAACAAAATGCTTTGATAAATGACCTACAGCTAATTCCTTTCCCAGAATGCCTTGCACAAACTCAGTAGCCGTAATGCTGGTTAGCCTTAAGGCCTCACCTAAGAAATTAGGAGTTAAACTAACAATTAAACTATTTGGAGAGCAGGCTAATAAACCGGAGAGAACTATTGCCTCTAGATAATTGGCGCTCCCCTGTTCTAAGTTACAAGCGGTTTTAATCAGATTAATACGACTAATTGAGTGATATATCTTATTTAAAACCTGAGGAGAGTACTTATAAGGCTCATACTCAGTATATTGATAATCAGACTTGGGATTAAAAGTAACTGGTAATGTCATGAAATTGCGCGGTAAATTGCTTTGTAAAGTCAAATCTTATACTATACCGCCGATGATATAGCTTTTTTCAAAACTTTTAAAGTTGCTATTGTTAGCACTAAAATTTTTGAAAAATATCTGAATCAGCAATTTTTTTCCGTAGCTAAAATTTAGATATGAATAATCCTAACCGTGCACGGTTACTTGGCGAACTACAATACCGTCTTAACTACACATTCAAATCTCCTGAGCTATTAGAAGCTGCAATTACTCACCGCTCGGCAAAGAAATCGAATAAAGGACAGGACTATGAACAACTTGAATTTATTGGTGATGCTGTCTTAGATTTAGCCGTTGCTCACTTACTGTTAAAAAATCATCCTAAGAAAAATGAAGGTGAACTTTCCAAGATGCGAGCAGCTTTAGTTAACACTGAATCTCTAGCCCAGATTTCTAGAGAACTCTCAGTCGGCCTATTGATTAACATGAGCCAAAGCGAGCAGAATAGTGGTGGTGCTGAGAAAAATTCCATTCTAGCTGACGTTGTTGAAGCACTGTTTGGAGCAATTTATTTTGAAGCGGGATTTAGTCGTACTTTTGAAGTTGTGAGATTAATCTTTGATGCCCGCACTCTAAAAGTTAAACCTAAAGATCCTAAAACGGAATTGCAAGAGAAACTACATGCCTTATCCTTGCCATCTCCTGAATATGTGGTGGAGGATTCCTCTGGACCTGACCATGCGCCAATTTTTTCTACGGTAGTAAAAGTAAATGAAGAAATTTGTGGTCGAGGCTCTGGAAATTCCAAGAAAGCATCGGAACAAGCAGCTGCCCTGGAAGCTTTAAAAAACATCGCGGAACAAAACAATGGATAATAATCAAAATACTATACCTTTAATAGCTATCGTTGGTCGAACTAACGTGGGTAAATCAACTCTTTTTAACTTACTCTCCCATCAGAATTTGGCAGTTGTTGCCGACAGGCCTGGAGTTACCAGAGATCGAAACTATGTCGTCTTAAACAATTATAGACGGCCTTTCTCGCTAGTCGACACAGGTGGTTTGCTTGGCGAAGAAAATAATAAACTTGCGACTGCCGTTACGGAGCAAACAGAGATTGCCATTCATGAAGCTGATCTAATTCTAGCAATCTTTGATGGTAAAAATGGTCACCATCCATTAGATTTAGAAGTTGTTGACCTACTGCGTAGAAGTAACAAGCCAGTTCTTTGGGTTGTTAACAAATGTGATGGCAAAGATTTCGAGACAAGAGCAACTGAATTCTACAATTTGGGCTTAGAAGAATTACATTTAATTAGCGCAGCACATAACCAAGGTATTCGCGATCTATTTAAGGCAATCTGGGATAAATTATTTATTTTTGATCAAAAAGAATTAAAACCAGAAGAAGAAGACAATACAATTAAAGTAGCTATTCTTGGAAAACCAAATGCTGGTAAATCAACTCTAGTTAACAAACTGCTTGGCGAGCAACGACAAATTACCTCCCCAATTGCTGGAACAACTAGAGATAGTGTCAACATCACACTAACTAGAGATGGACAAGATTTCAAACTAATCGATACCGCAGGTCTTCGAAAGCAAAGAAACATTGGCAAAGAGACAATGGAACAAATTTTCTCTTTCCGCACATTAAAATCTCTAGCGGAATGTGATGTTGCTGTTCTAATGCTTGACGGAGAAGAAGGTATTCCAACCCACCAAGATGCCAAGATTGCCGATCTGATCCACCAACGTGGCAAAGGTCTCGTAATCGTTGTAAACAAATGGGATGCAGTAGAAAAAGATCATCGCACCGTTAAAGAGTATCAAGATCAAATTAAACAAGTACTACAGTTCTGTAGCTATGCACCAATTGTGTTTACTTCAGCATTAACTGGAAAACGTTGCCCTTCAGTCTTAGAAGCGGTGAAGAAGGTCTATGAAGCTGGGAAACTTCGTATTAAAACCAATGAAATTAACAACATTGTAGAAGCTGCGATCCAGAAGAACCCACCTCCAATTTACCGAGGCCTGCCAGTTAAGTTCTATTTTGCGACTCAGATTGACGGGAATCCTCCAACCTTTGTTTTATTTTTCAATAATCCAAAGCGGATAACTGAATCATATACCAGATATTTGAAGAATTATATTCGTGCTCAGCATCAATATATAGGATATGATATTAAAATCATTACAAGAAAACGTCGTAGTAAGTATGAACAAGATAAGTCATAGGACACTTGTTCTAGATTAGATTTTTTTGCTACGGATTTTAAAACCATTCATAAAGTCTGTAAAAGTTATGAAAGATCAAATCCCCTCTAAGGGGTCAATTTACAAAGTAAATTGGGGGTGGAGATAACTAGCCGTTCACAAAATTGGACAAAGTCGATTAGATTTTGACCACTAGAAGAACTAGACATATGCTCCTTAAAACCATTTGGTAGTAAACTTTACTGACCCTGTGAACGGGGCTACCCGGCTTTTTAAGAAAATACATTTAGCATGACTGCCGATAAAATTTTGGAAAAAATCAGGGAGATCCTTTCTGCCCAATCGGTAAGTGACTACATTAGACCAATTACTGTAAATCGCCTTAAGCTTAAAGACTACCAAAAGCACCAAGAAGAACGAATAAAAGTAGCAAAAACGCTTGCTGATAATATTTACAACCTCTCCAATCTAGAACGGGTAATTGATCCTCAAGCCTATCAAAGTATTTTTAAAAGAAATCTTGCAGGTCGCACTTCAGAAGATAATCAATTTATCTTAAAATATGCTCAGAAATATTTTCGAGAACATTTTGGTGAGGCAATTAAAAGAAATGGCGAAAGCCCAGAGATTATTGAACAGATTGTCAAAAGAACAGGCAAAGATACAAGAATTCAGTTTGAAGCAGTTATTGCTGGATTTAACGCCCAACAATTAGCCCAGAAAATTTATCGAATTGATCTAACACAAATCAAATCCCTTACCTTAATTCAAACAGAATTAGAGCGTTTAGATCCGGAGCAGTTAAGAGAATTACAAGCAGAAATCAAAATCATCTACCTTCGAGAAATTGCCGAACTAACCAATAAATTCCTCGATCCACAAAAACCTGATTTTCGGTGCCTACAGTTACTTCTTCAAAATAAAACTAATCAAGAAATAGAAAAAGTTATTAAAATCATCGAAGAAAGTTACTTACTAAAAGAAGGCCAAGATACTCCAGGCTTTACAAACTGGCTGGAGAAAAACTTTGCTGGATATGATCTACAAACAATCAAACGAGCTCTGTCAGGTCTAAATCTAAATTATTTAGCTGAAGAAATTAATTGGATCTTCACCAATAGTGAGCTCCTATGGGTTGATTTTGCTGGACTACAGACTCAAAAACTTGGAAAACTAATCCTCCATGTTGATCATAATCAATCCAAGACATCTCAACTAAATCGTGAAATTCGCCTTCGACCTTTTATTCAAGCAATTACTTACTTCTTGCATCAAACTCAATTTGAAAGTCTAAATGCTCTGATCTTAAGTTCCTATGGCTATCAACTTACTACAGAATTCTATTTACCCTTAGAAGAACCAACGCCACTTAATAATTATCTAAAACTAGAAAAGGCGCTAACGGGTCTTGCCTCCAAGGATAGCAATAAAATGGAAGTTTGTTCTTCAGACTATCGTAATTCGTTACATAATCTAACTAAGCAAGACAGCTCTTTTGATAACAGTCCTCCATTTAATATTATTCTTGCTAGACTACTTTTTATTTACACAATATCAGAAGAACAGTTAGTACTATTTAAAGACTCTTGTCTTTCTAATTCAAAAAATAATTTATTTGATATTTTACAAAAAAATCTTACTCAAAAAAATCATCGTTATGATTATAGTAATCTGATTGAAGTTCTTTCTTCTGGCCTTGCCCAGCAAATAACTGATTTTGAAATTAATGATCATTTTGATCGATTGGTTAGTAGAAATTCCTTAACTGAAAATCTAAAATACTTAGCGGATGTTGAGCGAAAACTTCTGAACTTAATTGAGAACTTTGACATTACACCGGAAGAAAAAGCAGTTCTATTAATTAATGAGCTACAAAAATTAAATCGCCAAGAACTTATTGATATTGATCGACTATTTTATTTTAAAAATGACTCGAGCCTACTATTAAAAATCAAACCACTAATCTCACCGGCCGCGTTTCTAAAAGTACAAATTATTCTCTGTGGCTTTAATCCTAAACTAGAAGCTAAAAGCGTAATAGAAAATTTTAACTGGAAAAAATTACTTCAACTTACACCACTCCAGGTCGCTTTATTAGATTCAGAATTAAAAAAAGCACATAGTATTACCCTACTTGATTTCCTAGAAAAACAAACAGTAAGTGAGGTTCCTGAAGATATCCTTTTAGCTCCAGCCTTTTTCCCATTAGCTAGCCAATTAAAACAAAAAATCTTAGAGCCTCAGGCCTGGGGAAATCTGGAGACAGAATATGTCTTAAATAATTTTCGAAATACACCAACCAGACTAAAAGCTCTAGAAGTTGCCTATAATTTACTCTTTAGCAATCAAGAGCTCTCCCAAGAGTCTAGTCTTGGCTCTTGGAGAAATAGTTTTATTGTTCAAGTTCAACAAAAAAATATCGATAAAATTGAATATACCAATCTACTTTCACTAGCAGAAGGGATTCCAATTACATTAATACCGGAGATATCTAAAATTACGAC
The DNA here is from genome assembly GCA_031385045.1 of bacterium. Taxonomy (GTDB): domain Bacteria; phylum Bdellovibrionota_C; class UBA2361; order UBA2361; family CALJRW01; genus JANNBC01. The sequence continues at coordinate 82,445 of JANNBC010000054.1, forward strand.
AGCAAGCGATCGCGGTATTGAGGATCTACATCAACTTGATTTAATCCTTCGAACTTATCGACCAAATCTAAAGATTATCAAGATGCTCTACTTGATTTTTGATGGCGAACTAAGCTTACGTGAAAGAATTTATAAATTTAAAGTCTTACCAAGAGATGAGAATCTTAGTCTGCTATTATTAGATGGATATGATCCCGAAAAACTTGCTCAGGAATTTATTACTCTCTTTAAATCTCCTAACAAACTTTCGGTACAGTCAATTTACGATTTGCTCAACCCAAAATATTCCACTGTGATTCCAATTAAGGATAATTGGAAAGAAGAAATGTATCATCAACTCCGTATTCGTTACGAGATTTTTTGTGGGCGTAGACTAGTGACAGATATTCTAACGTTAGTAAAAGATCAAAGTGAGCTAGAGATAGTCCGAAAAATTTGTGACTTATTATATGGTGATATGTCTACAAAATGCTTTGCCTTGCAACAAGCTTTATTAGCAACAAATGCGGATCCTAAGTTAATTGTGAAAAAATTGCAGAATTTTAAGCCATCTCAGGTTGAGCAAATGGATCATCTATACTCAAGCTACTTTGGGCTTAGCTTAGTAGAGGAACTTGTGAAATTCTTTCCAGACGATGAAGACGATCGCTTTGCTGAAGCACTTTTTCTAAGAAGTTCCGAGTGGGAGCAAGAAAAATTAAAACTTAAAATTGAGGCCGAAGAAAATTAAGTGGCCTTGGCTTTAGCTCCTCGCCACCATTAATCTATAAAACGCTTGCTAGGCCATTCATCACAGCAGCAATCCGAACTCCAGCTAAAATCTTATCTTCCGAGACTCCTCCTTCGATTAATTGTTTTTCATGGGCCTTAACACAAAATACACAACCATTAATTACAGAGACAGCAAGGCAAAACAACTCAAAGTCTAACTGATCATGTCCATGGCTACGGATTCCTGTCATTCGAAGATTTGCTGGCATTGTTAGAATACTTATCCTTTCCCAGCACGTAAGGAAACTTTTCACTTACTCCAATCATGCAATTTACTGCGAATTATTAAAAATATTGTCAAAAATCCTTTAAGTGCCTATCATTTAAACATTATCGACCTTAAATTAGGGTTCAGGTTTAAATAAAGTTCGATTACTGACGATATTCATCACTAAACATTTCTATTTTCTGAGATAAAGGTTTATCAAATTATGATTAAGCAAAAAAATAACGAAAAAGCATTTTTTAGCTTAAGATTCATAATCTACACAGGGATTTTTGCCCTTTTTATGTACTGCTCTTTTTGGGTTGGTCGCTTTTACTTTGATTACTATGCCGTCAAAGATGCTGCCCGAAATATCTTCTTAGAGGCTCACACCAAGAGTGATGCTCGAATCCTAGATGAACTAAAGGTTAAAATACGTCACCTAGGGACTCCAATTTTTGACGGAGATATTAAAATTAACCGTAAACCTGGATCTGTTAACTTAAAAATTGAATATAGCGAATATCTTTTTATTGGAGATATCTCTCTACATAAGTTTAATTTTGTAATTGATGAGACCCGTTACTTTAAAAAGTAATCTTTAATCAATTCTTTAAACTGCCTGCCACGATCTTCAAAATCTCGAAACTGATCAAAGCTGGCTGCTCCTGGAGATAATAGGAATAGGTGTTTCAGATTTTCTGCTTCTGCTAATTTCATATTAGACCAAGCAGATGCCACTGCCTCCGATAATTTTTCAGTATAAGCCTTCGCTGGACTTCCTAACTCTTCAAAAACTGTTTTACCAGTAATTGAATAACAATATGCAAAAACTTCTGGGTGCTGATTTAAATAATCAATGATTACTTGCTGGGAAGTTCCTTTGGAATAGCCCCCCAAAAATAAATGAATTTGATATTCTGAGAAAGCTTCTAAAGCAGCCACAACTGCTTCTGGTGCAGTAGAAATACTATCATCAATAGCTAGGAAATTTGCCTGCTCCAGAAAAACTTCCAGTCGATGAGGTAAACCTTCAAAGCGATTTATAGCTTCTTGAATTAACGGCAAAGATCCTTCCCAAGAAAAGCCCAGTATATCAGCCGAACGTTCTATAACTCCCAGTGCTCCCTGTAAAGAAGATTGCAAATGTTTTGGATAGAAATAAGAATTATTAATTGTTATTTTTTGGCCACTAAGCAAGGAGATCTGGCGATCTATAATTGGATAATTAATCTGCTGATAATCAATCTGAGGATATTCTAAATCTAAAAAATCAGCTGTTTTTTGATTAATAACAAATAAATTCTTAGCTCCATCAGCAATATGTAATTTATCTTGATAGTACTGGGCAATGCTTAAATGCCAGCTTAAATGCTCTGGAAATAAGGATGTAATTACAGCAATGTCAGGTTTAATTTCTAAACTTGCTAATTGGTAACTAGATAATTCAATGACAGCGACATCAAAATCACTATCTACTAAATCCATCAGTGGTAAACCAATATTACCAGCAGCAACAACTTTCACACCAACGGCAGATAAGAGTTCCATTAGAAGTTTACTAAATGTACTCTTACCTTTACTCCCTGTTACACAGATCTTAAAGGCTGGGTTTAGATCAAAGAATAGCTGATTAGGTGATAATATCCTCACTCCACTTTGGAGCGCTAATTGAATCGACTCTTGGTAAAGACTAACCCCAGGAGCTTTAAAGATAATAGAATATTTAGCAAGGTCCGAAGCTACAATCATCTGACTTGGTAGCGGCAAGGCCTCCGTAAAGGGCTGCTGATCGCAATAGATAATTTCTGAAATTAAAGCATTCTTTGCCAGATAGCGAATTAACGCTAAGTTTTCTCGGCCTAAACCATAAAAACAAATTGACTTACTATGTTTAATTAACTCTAAGGTATTCATCTAAAATAATCTTAAACTTTTTAGGAATCAAATCTTCCCCCTGCAAGCTAAATAAATCTAGTTCGCTTTCTGCTGAAATTTGCTCAGTAATTTTTTGTACAATAAAAGAAGTATGATATTTTTTTTCTTTAATTAAAAGTCGAAATAATTCCCGACACTCGGAGTACTCACCAACACATTCCCAAGGCTTATCCTCTGCTAGTCCTGTTAATCGTTGAAACTCCAAGAGCAAATCCTCCGCTGCTAATAAATTCGCACCAAAAATCTGGAACATCTTATGTTGATCTACAAAAGGAGCCATGCAAAGAAAAACAAAACAACACTTAGCGCATCTCCCACACCATTTTCTTGTCCGATCGCTAGAGAGTTTCTTAAACTGATTACAACTAGCAAAGATATCTAAATATTCATGGTGCTTGGCAAGTTGCCTAGCAATCCCAGCTTCAGAAAACTGTCTTAATAATGAAAAATATTCCAACTCCCCATTAATTTGCGTTTTGATAAAATTATTAAAACGCTCTTCAAAATGAAAGGACTTACTATATTGATGATTCACTGCAGTACCTAAATACTCCAGATTAGCTTCATTGGCGGACCTTTCATTCCCTAAGACCAAATACTTTTTTTGGTAAATCAATCCCGCGACAACACAAACTGCGCCAAGAATAGCTGAAAATGGCACATGGCCATTTAACCCTCCCTGCTCATTTAGCAACAACAATTTCGGATCGATCTTTCTAGTAATTTCTACTAAGGGTAGGTTCATTAATTCGGCAATCGCTTGTACTTGTGGGTTAACACCTAAGGTTAGAAGTAGCGGTTTCTCTGCTTTTAATATTTCCAAACAAAGCATCGAATCCTTACCACCACCCATCGGAAGAATTATTCCTGACAAGGAATGATTATTTGAAGCTTTTAAGTTAGTTTCTAAGGCAACTGGAAAGTTAATTTTATCTCGTAGATCTAACTGATTACGATAAGCAAACTCTTGTAAGCCTAGGAAAAATGTCTGATTAAAAAACTCGGCTTGCGCGGTACTTAACCAATAGTTGTGTAATGTAATCTCATCAGGTACGCCAACTTTATAATAACTTATTCCAAGAATTAAATGCAGGTAAGCTAAACTTGTCGCTAGCTCAGAAAGATCAAGTTGCTTGAGGGAAATATTTGGAAAACAAATCTCTTCCTGAAACTGATGTTGATCCAAAGAATAATTAAACTTCACAATCAGTGAGTCTGAAATTACTTCAGTCTGATAATCGAGGTAAGAAAAGTTTTTAAAATGCAAAATAAATAGCTATTAATAGACCAGCTAATTTTATGATAAATTAGCAACTATGTAAAAAGCCCCGACTCGTAACCTTTTCCGTATTTATTTGTTAAAAGTTGCTCACGGCGAGACTAATTTAGTAGATAAATTTGCTGAAATCTTACTGAGCTAAAAGTCTCCGAGCAAGGCAACGCCCAAAGCTCGCCTAAAACCAGAATAATCCGCAACTTATTCCTTTTCTTAATATAAATTTAGGGCTAAGTTATAGTTGATTGAAATTACTTTAATACAAACTCAGATCTTTCGTAGTGAACCTAGAAATCGAATTTAAATTTTTCATTGATCATCCCTCCCCTTCCTTCCTTGCTGACTTAAAAAACTGTCCTCAAAATAACATTCTCTCTCAATACCTATTTAGTCTTCAAAAAAGCCAGGAGTTATTGATTCCTAAAGCACAGGAATTGAGCTCCGATCCTCAGCTCATTACTGTGGGAGCAGAATTAAAAGGTCGAGTCCGAAGTATCACTAATAATTTATCAAAACACTATTTGCTGGGCCTTAAAGGCCCTAAGGATGAGAAATTTAAAAAGTTAGATATTGTTTCTAAACCAGAATTAGAAGTTGAGATTACTGAAGCAGATTTTAATCTACTTAAAACACAGGCCGATCGTGGCTACATTGTTAAAAATAGAACGGATGTTCCTTGTTCTGTTAAATATCAAGATCAAACTTATCAGTTTGTAGTAGAATTTGATCATCTCCTAGAAGTAAACGGTACTTCTTTAAAATCAAGGTTCTTAATCGCTGAAATAGAAATACCCGAATTAAACTCTAGTCACTTAATTCAGGTCATTCGTTCTGGGGAAATAACTTTGCATTTTATAAGCAAAAATTACAATTTTAAGAATTTAAATCCAGTTGAAGTTGCCGTTAATTGCGCAGAAGATTATTCTGACTTGATGGCTAGCCGAAAACTAGTTAATAATATTGGCCCACAAGGACCAAGTGAACATTTAAAAAAATACTTTGATGAATAAGAATATTAAACTTCTAAACGATGCCGGCCAGTCAATTTGGTATGATAATCTATCCAAAGACATTCTAAGTAATGGAACACTTGCTTCCCTAATCCAAGAAGGACTAAGTGGACTAACTAGTAACCCAGCGATCTTTGAACAATCAATTGCTAAAACTACTACCTACCTGGCAGAAATCTCAGAGTTAAAGAAACAAGGTAAAAACGCTATCGATATTTGTGACCGTTTAATGCTAAACGATGTAGCTAATGCTGCTGACTTACTCTTACCAACTTATCAGGCAACCTCTGGCAAGGATGGCTATGCCAGCCTTGAAGTGTCACCACTACTAGCAAATAATATATTAGAAACAATTGTTGCTGCTAAATTATTCTGGAAAGAACTAAATCGTCCTAACATTATGATTAAGATTCCAGCAACACCTGCTGGAATATCTGCCATTCAAGATCTAATTGCTTTTGGGATTAACATTAACGTAACACTAATCTTCTCCCCAATTGTTTATAAAAACGTCATTAACTCTTACCTTGCTGGTTTAAAAACGAGGCTAGAACAAGGCAAAGATATCTCTAGAATCCATTCTGTGGCTAGCTTTTTTATCTCACGAGCCGATACTTGGTTTGAAAATCAGCTACCAAACAAACCAGAACTAGGACAGCTTGTTGGAAAAGTTGGTATTGCTAACGGCTTAAAAGCCTACGAAGTATTTGCAGAAAATTTCAGTAGTAATGAATTTCTAAAATTACAAGAAAGTGGTGCTAATATCCAAAAAATCCTCTGGGCCTCAACAGGTGTTAAGAATAAAAGCTTAGACTCTTTGCTCTATGTAAAAGAGCTACCTTACAATAATAGCGTGGCTACTCACCCACCAGCTCTAATTGAAGCAATTCTTAAGGCTGAAAACTTTTCACTAGTAACTTCTGAAATTAAATTTGAAGATGTCTTTCAAACCTTAAGTGATCATAATCTTAGCCTAGAAAAAATGTACCAAGATTTATTAAAAGAAGGTGTAGATAAGTTTGCTGATTCTTTTAATCAATTACTACAAGTCATTGAAAAGGCTGGCTAACCATTAGCAAAAGTAACAAGAGACTTGCCATTACCGACATCACTGCAATTAAGCCCTAAATTATTGGCGGATACTTCCCTTGTTCGATAGTTACTAGTAGTACTCAGCTAAGGAAATTTTTATTGATTGAGTTAGCTTTAAAGCTACAGAGTCCAACAATTAGTAACGCTATCTGGGCAAGGGTAACCTAACTGAATGTATATTCCAGATTTTAGATTTAGTCTTAATCACAGTCTTTGTAGGGTGTAAAATACTACTAGAGGATCATTCTGCAGAAAGCATCCCGGCAGGGAATACCATGATTAAAATTTGTAAACTTCAAGCACTCCAGATAATTAGCCTAATTCTAGTTTTCAATATTTATTTACTCGCAGAACCAAGTCTTGTGCTAAACGGCACAGGGAAAAGACAAGCAACTATTTTCAGAGTTAATGTCTATGAAGCAAAGCTATATCTAGAAAATAAATCTCATAACCCTGAAGATATTATTAATTCAAAGCAAGATAAGAAACTCGTCCTTTTCTTTCTAAGAGATGTTAGTAAAAGCCAAATTAATGAAGCCTGGCAAGATGGCTTTGAAAGAAATTCCGCCTTTACGATCAAGCTTCAAAACAAGTTAGCACATCTTCAAAGTATGATGTCCGATGTTAAAAAAAACGATCAATTAACCTTTTATTGGAACAATTCAGCTGTGCAAATCTTACTTAATAATAATTTGGTGACAACAATTGAAGGAAATGATTTTCAAAAAGCCTTAATGCTTAACTGGTTAGGAGAAACTCCACCGAATCAAAGTTTAAAAGAGGGACTACTAGGTAATACTTAACCCGCATAATTCATTAGTGATTAGAAAGAAATAGAATTTTTTTCCCTCGCTACGTGTACTGTTGAATAATGCGGGTTAAGAAGCGAGTTGTAATCCCAAGGGTAGAAAAGAATGATGCTCCGGAGGTTGCCCTTGTCCTAATGCTAAAACATTATCGATTAAATCACGCTGAGTCCAATTGCTTTGCTCCAAAATCATTCTCCGAACTTCTGGCGGAAAGCCTTGAAATTGTCGATAAGAATAAGCACTATTTCCTTGATAGTGACCCGCCTGTCGATTCAAATTATTAAAATCATCATCTTTTAATCCCCGTATTCCATTAAGCTGATCTCGCCAAACTCCAAGAAACTCAGGATGATTTTCCCGGAGATATACTGGGAAGTTCTCGCAACGTGTTTTAGAACTACTGACAAATTTTAAACATTGATTCAGGTGAACATAAAGGGCATGACTCATCGTTCCTAAGCGCAGGCTGGTTGCTGCTGCTAAAGTTACAGGAAAATTGTCATCAGTGTGATTAATAATATCAACAGCCGAGATCAAAGGTTTAAATGCCCCACTAAAATCATCCCGAGCTAAAGCAATGTCTGAGTTATTTAAATTAGTAAGGACATGAATCTTGGCTTCTCTAGAAAGACGAATATTTGGATACAAAATATCAATCAGCTGATCCTGGATTTTATAAATATCCCTAGCTCGCTCAAAGAATACGGGGTTATAACTAGCAGCCCCCTGCTCAAATAAGGCGACACCCATGGAATTGCAACAGTCAATAAACTTTGAAGCATGCTCTTTTAAAACTCTGGAAATAGGATTTCTAATTTCTTCACTTGGATGATACAACAACATTTTCAAATCACTTTGAAAATGCAATCCACTTAAAGAACTTAAATCAGACATTAACTGATCGTAATTATCTAAGTGATACTGAACATACAAACCAACCTGTGAAGCTAAGAGCATTGTTTTTAAACATGCATCTAAAAGCTTCATCTCCGGCGTAATATTCACTCCGAGTTTTTTATTATAATTATGTAACGGCTCAATTATTCGGTAGACATCTAAATATTCTTTCTGCTGGAATTGTTCATAGGACACCTCCAAAGCTTTTCTTAAAAATGGAACAAAAGGAGGTTGCTCTAAGCATTTTAACTGATTTAAAAAATCACTATTATCCAAACTACTTCTGTTTGATAGGATTTCGCGAAACTCTATCATTTGTTTCTCTAGGGACATTTGTACTACATACAAAGGATGTGCAGGAGCAAAGTTTCCCGACATGATTAAATAAAATTCAGCATCTTTGAAAAAACCTTGATGATAATTAACTTCCGCTCGGACAAAATAAAATTCAGGCTGACTCCTAAAATTTACCGAATCCAAGCAAGCTTTAGTCCAGCTTTCTACTTGTTCAAAATTATTTAAGATAATCTGAATTCTTAAAAAATTTACCAATGATTCTGCTTTCTCCTTAGGAATATTCTTTAAGATTTGATCGATTTCTTTTCTAGTAAAACTTAATTCCTCTGGAATACCCAATTCCGTTTGCAATAAAAACATTTGAATTCTTAACTGAGGAATATCCGCGTGAATAATTTGCGTGTTGGGTAGACTAGCACCAATAATGCTAGCGGGAATTATAATGGAAGGAGTTACAATTACTTCGTCGGGCATTTCATACAGACTACAATTAATATAGTCATTCCAAAAAGTAATTTCCGTTAGGAAATTAAAATCATAGAGTTATGACTATAGTAGCGACCAGCGGGAGCCAAAAGGCAAATAGTAAACCCAACAAATTAAATCAGTTAAACCGAAGGTTTATCAAAGGCCTTTAATCAGTTCGATGCTAATCCCAATGATCTCACTAGTTCAAATATTATTATTCAGTAAACACTTTTACGGAAATTAGTTTTGGGTTTACTATATTTAACTGTAGTTGATTTATGGACTTACGCAAATGTTTTTTTGAGTTAGGGGCAAAACCAATTTGGCTTCCCCCTAACTAGCGCAATAAGTTGGCTAAACTTATAAGATAGCTGCCCTAGAAAGCAGAAACTAAATGGAGGAGAGTGAGGGATTCGAACCCTCGGTACAGTTTCCCGTACACTCGCTTAGCAGGCGAGTGCCTTCAGCCACTCGGCCAACTCTCCAAAGACCTATAAGGTCTGCACATCGAGCGCTCCGTTGTTTCACACAACGCCACTCGCCTTGCAGGCGTTATTGGTTATTATAATAGATTTTATATGAATCTTGATTAAGACATTATCTATTCCAATTAGACAGTCCACCTTCGCTCCTATAGAGCTATGGCGGACGCCATTTTTGTTTTTTGCTCAGCAAAAACCAAAAATGGCGGAGAGGGACGGATTCGAACCCCCGAAGCCTTGCGACTTGCCGGTTTTCAAGACCGGTGCCTTCAACCACTCGGCCACCTCTCCGCAGTTTGGTCAGGCGAAATTATAAAATAATGACTTTAAATGCAAGTTTTTGGAGAAATTACTTGGTAAATCTAGTAAATTTTTACCTTTGTCAGCTCTTTTTACCCCCGAATCACTAAATGCCGAGATATCCAGCTCCCACTTGAGGGTAGTTTCACTGATTTATTTAGACATCGGATCATAATCTGTCTGCATCCACTGATAATGCCAGTCCTTATTACCCTTGAGCATGAGACCCAGTTTATATTTTTTAGAGCCTAACAAATATTTCGGGAGAATTAATTGAAAGCCAACATTTCGCGCCGATTCAAGTTGGAATTTTTCCTTAATGATCGCTTCGTCTGGATGTATCCATCTTGGGAAACAGATTCTGAAGTTTTGATTGCTCGCTTGATCTTTAGCTAAAAGACAAATCTTCTTGGGGGCTAAATTCTTTTCCGTAGAAATCATTGCCCAGCCAGCAATCACAAAAAAGTTAGCATCTTCTGCTTGTTGCAGAATTTCATAGGTTATCTGTGCAGTAGTCGCAGGAATAACTACATCTCTTTCTAAATAAGGAGCCAAAGTTTTAGGAGCTAAACTAGCCTTATAAATATTTTTCTCTTCCGCCTCTTTCATAATCAAATCAACAGTTGGACGATGAGCATGTGGTATTTCAATCTCAGAGAAAAATCTAGAAAAAATCACCGACCTCACTTGCTGGAAATGAAAGTTCTTAGCGGTATCAATAACTTTAGGATTTGTGCGAAATAACCAAAAACTAGTGAGGAATAATAAGCAAAAAAATACCCCTCCTCTAATATAATTATTTTTAAGTCTTAAAATTAGAGCGATATAAGTTGTTAAGAAAAAAGCTACTGAGTAATAATTATATCTAGAAGTTAGCGCGTCCGCGATTGTCCCAGTGGAACCTCCACGCAGGATACATGCTGCCAATGGTACAAACATTAGAAAAATTGTAAAAAACTTCAATGTCTTTTGTTCGTTTGTCTCAGCTCTAAAATTGACAAATAATGCAGTTAAAACCAATAGCATGCCACAAGTAAAAGCTTGTGGCGCATTACCAAAACTAAAATATCCTCCTAGAAAAACAAAAGGAAATTGTAGAAGTTTAATAATATCAGCCTGATCTTTTAAAAAGCTATAAATACTATTCGAATTTCCACTAATTACTTCACCAAAAACCCCCAGAGTCAGAACAAAAGTTACGATCAGTATTATAATTCTTAGTAATAACTTTGATGGCCTTATATTCTTCCATGGCAAAAATACCGCCACCCAAACTGGAAGTAGAATAATCCCAACACCAGAAACAAGTATTGCTAAGATCATGCAAAAAATACTTCGTAATAATTTTCTTTGCACAGCTGTCCAAAGTGCTAAAAGTGCTACAGATAAAATATAGCCATGAGTCAATCCACTTTGTAACCAAAGATAAGTACCAAAAGGTATCGGTTGAAAAATTAAACATGGAATTAGAAGTGCTAGATAGACTAGCCAGGATTTTTCTTGTTTAAGACCCTTAAGGAAAATTAGGCTCAGAACTATTGCTAATGTAATTGGTCCAATCCAGATAAAATTAGTTAGCAGTTCAAAATCTATTGGTAGTCCAAATAGATACCGATAAATCAAAAGTACAAGCTTGGAAATAAAAACAACGGCTTCGTTATAAGGCTGAAAAAGAAGTGTTAATGAATGTGAACTTTCCCACTGATTATAAAAGTTTAAAATAGCTTGGAAATCATCACAGTAGGGGACAGGGTTTCTTAAATGAAGTAAAATATTAATCCAACTGAACAGAAAGCTAAGAAAGATAATACTAAAAAGTAATTTGTGAAGAGTATTTAATCTCCATAGCTCTGACTTAATACGATTTTTCATTTTATTAATCTTGCAATAAGTAGATCAGATTCTGACATTTTTCTCAGCATACACATTTTCATTGACATTGAAAAACCTACTAGACTAAAATCAATTTAAACCTCAGCTTAAATCTTACTACAAATAAATGGATAAAATCAGGAACATTATTAATTTCCTCTGCTTCACACTTTGCTTTTTAATACTTTTCAATAGTTCTGCGGATGCCATCTCAAGTAAACGTGGGATGATGGTTGGGCCCTCCCTGTCTTTTGCAGATTTAGATGCTTTAGATTCTTGGAATGTCAATGTAGTTAGATGGCAATTTACAAAACTTGCGAATAGAGACTCTGAAAATATTACAGAATATCGATCTTGGCTCCAGTCTGTTTTAAATAATGTCATTGCACTTGCTCCTACCATGCAAGAAAAAGGGATTAAAGTAATAGTAGATCTCCATACCCCGCCTGGTGGATTTAGAATGGATCCGAATGGCTTTGCTGTTCATAAAATATTTGAAAATTCGACCCTAAGAAATGAATTTCTTAATTCTTGGTTAACAATCACACAACAACTAAAGCCTTATTCCGCGATCTTAGTTCAAGGATATGATCTATTAAATGAGCCCGCAGTAGGATTAATCAACGGTAGCGTCACGAAAGCATTAACTGACAACTGGAGATACCTCGCTATTGATACTATGACAATGATTAAAAACATTGATGATGTGAGAATATTTATAGAGCCAGGATATGGCACACCAGAAAACCTGGTGAGACTTACACCTATTACTGGCTTTTCTAAACTTGTCTACAGTGTTCACCATTATTTCCCTTTGAGCTATACCCACCAAGGGGTAGGTAGCTTTCCTGATAACATCACATATCCTGGAAAAGAGGTAATACAAGCTAGTCTGGATAAAGCAATTGCATACGAAACACGGCATAATGTGAAAATCTATATCGGAGAATTTAGCGTAAATAAAGATGCTCCTGGCGCAGGTAAATTTCTTAGAGATAGCATCGATATATTTGAACAAAATAGTTGGAGCTGGACGTACCACGCCTTTAGAGAAGCATCTGTTTGGGATGTTGAGCAAGGTAATCCAAACAGAAAAAGTATATTATTATCATATTTTGCCCTAAACCCTTAGATCATTAAAAATCTTTTACGACATATAATCTTACTTATGCATTAAATTCTAACTAACTAATTAATGAATACAGTAAGGATTATGAGAAAAATGCTGACTCAAGTCGCACATATGGCTTAGAATACCAAAAACTTAAGTGTTTACTATAAATTTAGACTCAGTTACTCAGAATTGACTAATATTATTGAAAATTTTATATTCCCTCAGTACTATTATAATTTAATAATATTAGTTAGTACATCTACGATTTGCGCGCTTTTAGCTCAGCTGGATAGAGCGTCTGACTACGAATCAGAAGGTCGGTGGTTCGAATCCTCCAAGGCGCATTTTCAATTCTTTCTGCAAGAAAGAATTGTCCTCCGAAGCTTTAGCGAAGGAGGATAATATCTTCCAACTGTCTGATTGGAGGATTCGAACCATCAAGAAAATACTGCGAATCCTATTTTTTGAGAATCGAAAAATATTATCCAAGGCGCATTTCAATCTTTTCTCCGAGAAAAGATTGACCCACCGTAGCCTTGGCGAAGGTGGGTTGATCGATGTCTTCTTACCCAAGAATCCTCCCCAAACATAAATACACCAGTTCCCAGTTCAATTTAAAAACAAGAAAGATAAACCAATACCAGCCTACTTATCTACTCCCACTTTTTTGTTGAATAATCTCAGCAGATACCACAGGTGTTGCAACTGAAGTCCCCTCAATAACTTCTAGTTGCTGATTTCTAATATTAGCAAAGCTAAATTTATTCCCTTTAAGAATTAAAGCGTTATGAGTTAAGTGAATTTTAATTACACGCTTCTTAGTATTATCTTCTAAAGATTTTTTAATTGATTGTAGATCATAGTTACCATCCTTTAAGCCAGCTTGGATTAAAATCTTAGCTAATTCTTTTTCCGATAAAGAAATATTCTCTTTTTTATTTTCGATTTGAACTTGAACCTCAGCATCTACATATTTAATATCCTTAAGTGGAACCTTAGTTTTTAGATTTCCTGTTAGAACCCAAATATGAGGAGTATCGGAATTCTTAAAAGCAATTAAACAATAATCATCAGAATATTTAGTTGGATTTATAAAAATAGTTGATTGTTTTCTTTCCACAACTTTAGAATCAAAAATGATACTTGTTGGATGATAAATTCCTGATGGTAGGCCAAGCTTTTGGTAATGTTTAGCAAAGAAGCTAAGAGTTAATTGCTCACAGGCAATTTGAGCAGTTTCTAAAATTTCCTTTGGTGCTACGGAAAGTTCCATAAATTTACCCTTAGTAGATGTCTTACTCCATTTGAAATCAATTTGCTGATTATTCTGAAGGCTGATTCCACCAGAAACAACTTGTGGCTGGATGGAGAAAGGTCGCCACTCAGAAACTAAAGAGTTATTGCCACTTAGTTCATGTTTATTACCATTTTCATCTAGTCCACCAACAACAACAGTTCCAGCTCCTAAGGTTAAAAGATTTAAGGTCTCCGTTCCCATATTCCCAGCGGCAACAACAGGTACAACTCCTCGTCTCGCCAAAGCTTCTAAGTGGCGAACATTTTTGACTGCATCTGCAATACTTTCTGGATAATGAAGTTCGGTCATTGGCAATGCTTCTAAGCGATCTAAAACTTCCGCCCTAATTGATTTTATATTTTGGGGAGTTACATGGAGGCCAATTCGCTCTGATATTTCTTTGAAACTAAGATTCACACTAAGTGAAATATTCACAACAGTTGCCTGCGGAGGAATATCTTTAATCCGACACGCTCCACCATCAAGAATCAGACACTTTGCTCCTTTAGCCTTGGCAATTGCAGTTACAAGGTCGCCATGTGAAATATCATTATTCGCATCTTGGTCTAAATCAATTAGATGTTCAGTACTATTCTCCAGTCGTTCACTAGTTGTAGTACCTGGTGGGATCTTAAAGTGATCAACAATCACTAGGGTTGGTTTACCTGCGTTGATATTGCTCCAGCTCTTTGGTATCGCGCAGCTACTCGCAAGAAGTGAGGTTAACAGAATTATGCTTCTATTTAACTTAGAATTAGGACTAAGCTGATGTGTAACTAAATGATCTATTAAATCATCCTTGGGTTTTAGATTACTTGATGAAGTAGAAATGCTTGGATTCACAATAAACATACGAAGATAAACTCCCCACAGAAGCCTTCTAGGGCAAACTCGAGGTGCAAATTATACTAAAAATTTTGCCTTAAGCTAGTCCTTAAGGAATTTAAGATGCGATTCAACAATCAATCTTAAGAAATTAGTTTACTTTTCAGCTAGGGAAATTAAATCCTCACTATGACCTAGTCAAACTAAAAGCCAGTTGCTATCTTATTCCAGTGTTAAAACCAAATCCCCTGCACCTTTTTGTTTTCCTAGTCTGCACTGCAATTACAGGCTACTGCTTGAATTACTGGATTCAGGCCTTAAGTTTTGAACTAACGATTGCCGAAGGCTCGACCTATTATATTATTAAATCCTCGTTTGCTGATCTTTTTCAGAGAAGTCTACACACGCAAGGAAACTCACCGCTATTTTTTTAATTGAAGCTCTCTTTAGTAAAGTAATATCAGATGAAAAGCTGGCACTTCGGATGGCTCCACTAGTTGCTTCTCTATTTTGTATTCCGGCAATGTATTTACTCTTAGCAAGGCACGCTAATCAAATTGTTACGTTAATTCTTGTCACAATTTTTACAGTTCAATTAACTGTATTAGGGTATCCATTTTATGCACGGCCATATGGATTTGCACTTCTAATGATGATTCTATCAATTTATTTTTTAGAAGGATGGAAAGAAAATGCTAAGAAAATTTATCTGCTGGGGCACGTAATAAGCATTACGCTGGCGCTTCATTTTCACTACCTAAGTATTTTCTTTTTAACTAGTTTAATTCCTTTCATAGTTTTTACAAGAAATAAGCCTTGGCATCTAGCCCTTGGATGGTTTTGCTCTTTATTTACAGTCTTAATCTGGCATGAACAATTAGAAATGTTGTTTACTAATCAGGAGATACTTTCTTATCAAGCAACAGCAACTTTTTTAGACCTTTATAAGATTTTACTATCGGCGCCTTCCTTCCATGCCTTAATGTGGCTAGTGTTAATCCTATACTTTAGTAATTTACAATTACTGATTAAGCTGACTAAACAGATTAAGTTTAGTTCATTAGTAATTGCCATTGCTCCCTTATCTTTAATTCTAATTTATGGGCAAATTAGTAATACAGGATTGTACATTAATCGTTACCTTGGTCTATTTTCAATTTCTTGGTTCCTAGTAGCACGAGACCTAACGCCTACTTTTACAACAAGCATTAAACAATTATTGATTGTATTAATTGTTCCTATCTACAGTCTCATTATACTTAATTTTCCAGATAATTATCAAAAACTATAATTGGCTAGTGAGAAATTAACTACTTATCATAAGAAGTGGCATTGTGATTCATTGGCAGTCAGTCCATTTATTGAGAGTCAAAATTTAGCTCAGATTAATTCTAAAGATTATCGTTCCTATCACCAATCATATTTAGATTTTTATCATGTCCCAGTTCATGTTCATAATTTACCAATCTTGGCTAATTGTCGAAAAGCGAGGAAGTATTTGATAGATTTGTCTCGAGCTAAATGTCAACTTATTAGTGATTTGAATTTACCAGTTACTAATAATCATCTAAGGCTCTCTCCTGGCCGTCGCTGCTTTACTAGATTGCTTCGGGCAAAAAAGGAAACAAGAATAACTCAACTTAAAAAAAATCTCTACTTGGTTAAATAATTTGGCGCTATTTATAAAGCACTAGGTATTTTGTTAAAAAACAAATTAAGCACTTGGATCTCGCGACTCGAAATCTTTGGTAAAGAGTGTCTGTTTTATATAACTAAATTGTGAAGATACTGGGGGCAAGGTACTTGGGTTATTAAAACTAGTATCAAAATTAAAATTACGTGTTGGTGCGTAATAATGTCCAGTTGGAGACATATCTATTTTAATATTACTATGCACTGCTGGATTTAGATAAACCATACTACCTAATAAAGTTAATGTTTTTGCTCCGCCATTAATCCAGTTCTCATGAAGTCTTGGTAAATTATGGAATCCGCCATTAAGATAAACAATACTTGTAACCAAGGCTGCATTAATAGTTGTGTTAGTAGGAACAGGTCTAGATGCGTCCATGTACTCTAGAGTCGAATAAGAATCATCCCAGGCACCCGATAATACATTGTAGGAGTCAGAAATTAAAGCTGCCGGAATTTTATTAATCGAATTGAAGTTACCAACTGTATACAGACTTTGATTTGATACTATTGTTAAGCCCTTAATATTGGGGCCACCAGACACTCCTAGCTCGGCTGCATTCCAAATTCTTATTCCATAATTATTAATTCCACTACTGTTTGGACCTTCGACTGTCAGATAAAAAACTAATCCGCCACTAGAAGTATCATCTAACTGAAGAGCCGATCCATCTCGTAAGCATTGCAACAAATTTTTTAGATCAATCTCTTGCATCGTAATATAACCTAGATCCACATTTGTGATATCTTTAATCTGATTGTAAAATTTATAAGAGGCATTACTACTCGAATTAGTCATAGTAACAGGGCGCGGATTAAAACGACCCCCACTACCATTAGTGCAGGCATTGATAATATTAGTCTTAGCTACGTCAACACTATTATTTTTAGTACGCACTTCTATACCAGTTGCTGAATTTGCAGTAATCGGGGCTCCAGCCCCATCAACTTTTAAAACTAATCTAATATCAGCAGCATCCCAAAACTTGGAACCTTCGATTGGATCAAGGTCACTAAGACTGGGAACTTGAATTGCTGAGGAATGTTGGCGAACCATTCCATTCCAAGCGGCAAAATCAAGGGCGCCAAGAGAAGTGGTAACATTGCCTGGGCAGTCATAAGCCGCTGGCAGAACTGTTAGCATAGCCGGAGCAAGTGGTAAGGTAGGTATTTGATGGGCAATGCGTACTGGGCCTGCGTCACACTGATTCACCATCGGAGTTCCGCGATAGATTGAACCTGTTACTGTTATTTGCCCATAGATATCAAGCTGTGTCGGAGTATCAAGATAGAGATCTCCGTTGACATGAATTGGACCACTGACTGTCAGTGCTACTGGATGAAGCGGAACATCATGATTACCAAAAATTGCAAATTGATAAATTGGAACGGAACGACTTTTAATCTCAAGTCCCAGAATTGCTCCAGTTGAGCCATTACCACGGGTTGCCTCGGCATAAATTGTATAGCCATTTTGGATTGCATATAATCCGGCATAATCCTCACCACTTGGGATCGTTATAGTAGTAGGGTTGCTAGCGTCTGGAAGAACATAAGTTTTTACTAGATTATTTCCAAAGGTATAATCCTTACAGATGAAATCTCCTGCTCCATTATTTCCGCCGATACAAGGATTCGTTTCGTTAGGATGAGTTCCCGCGGGAGTTCCAAAGTTATCAAAAACTTGACGAAATTCCTCAGCCCGAGCATTAAGTGCTGCTTCAGCGGAGTAAAAAGATTTCTCTTGGCTAACAGAAGCTCCAACAGTTGCAAGTTCAATGGAGCTCATCGAATGATAAACTGCTAGAATTAGCCCCATAACTACTATCAGCATCATTGCCACAAACAAAGCATATCCTTGTTCCTGCTGAATTCGATTACTTCCGTAAATAGATTTTTTCATATGAATCTCTAAATTTAATCTCTTTCCGCTGAAATTACATTCCTTGGAAGAAATTTAGATGTCCAAGAACGTGTTAATGCCTGAGCTCCAGTTCCTTCTGTAGCTTCCACTGTAATTGCAATTGCTCGAATATCTTGCCAAGCCTGACTTGATGTAAAAGCAGGTAAGATTGTGCCATCCTGCATCTCAACCCGAACTTGAAAATCAGTAATATGATTGGCAATATTCATTGAATAGCTGGGATCATTGGAGTCAACCAATTCTAAAATATGAGTGGCAGTATTTAACTGTACTCGCCATTCGTCTAAAAGATAAACAGAAGCGTTTCCAACTGTATAATTATATTGCCAGTTACCACTAGTGGGAGTTTTAAATAAGCGATATTGATTAACACCTGCAGACACAGACATATTTTCAACAGCTTCAAATGTTAGATATTCTCCGTGATCATTTAGTGAGTCATAAATATAAGCATTGGACTGACCACCTTCAGCATTTGATAGATAAGTATTCCAAATACTATAATTATTGGCATTAACATTATGTCCACATGCAGCTGGCAAAGGTCCAGCTACGCTACTATTAAAAGAAAAAAATAAGCTACGATCCGCGCTTGTTGCTGTTAATGCTGAGCATAATGTGAGAACTTCCTCTAACAAATTTCTACGAAGACTTAGTACATCGGGAGCACCATTGGCACCATTTTGCACCAGTAATGCTGGAAAATCAGCTGGCAAATTGGCTCCCAACAAACGAATCTCGGAAGACAAGACATCAAAGATGCCTCGTAATTCTTGATTGGCGCGGAGATTCAATACATCTTTAGCATAAAGTTTTTTAAACGAAATAATCGAGGACAAGACTATCGTACTAACTACTACGAGAATCGTGGTTGATACTAAAATTTCAACTAGGGTCATCCCCTTAATTGAGCTTGGTGAGAACGCTTTCAACTTCATAAACTTCTTTGCTATTATAAGAAACAACTACTTTTAAATGCCTTGTTTCATTACTTGCTGTTGGTGGACAGTAAGTAAGATTGCTACAGTATGTAACAACTACGTTGTAGGTTTTATTTCCAAAAACAATATTAACTGCTGGGTCAGAAGACTCTGTTGTTGGCATGGTCGTGGTATCATCGAGTCTAATTTGATCAAAGACCTGCTGAGCTGCAATCTGCGCTTCTGATTTAATTTCAGCTAATTTCAACATACTATTAGCTTGCATCACAGCAGAACTAAAAGTCGTGGAGACAATTCCAATAATCATTAGAGCCACCATAACTTCCATCAAGCTAAAGCCTTGAGAGCTAATACATTTCTCCCCTAAAAATTTTAGTTGTAAACTCATAACATTATTAAAATAACTTTTCTGCTATTTGCCTTAGGAGGCAGAAATTCCTCCACCCAAAAAAACTTCAATTTTTTTAGTAAGTCCCGATTGATCAGTAATGTATAATTCTTCATTATTAGGAAAACCTTGAGCGTCAATACAAATTGACCAAGTAGTTGTTGTGAAATTAGCACCAGTTGGAAGATTGAATGTTAAGTTTCCATCAACGACCCAAGAATCAGAGGAATCACAAGAGGCGCGAAAACTTGCTTTCATTTGTTTATTTCCATTAGGAGCAAGTTGGTAGGCAACTAAGTTAGAAATTGCTTTAGCTTTAGCCAATTTGTACATACTAATAACCTGATCAGTTGCTGACTGAGTTGGAGAAACTAAATCTTTAAATCCAAAGACAGCTATGGACATCACAATTGATGCCAAGGACATCACGACAAGCAACTCCAATAAAGAAAAACCTTTTGCTTGTGAAAAACTGTTAAACATAAAATTATATCGGTTTAAAATAGGATAACTTTAATATTTAGGGGTAATATATAGTCACTAGATTCTCTGATTTCCAATTCCTGGCAATCTTATATGATACCTTATTATAGGTTTAGTTTGCTAAAAATACCTTAATTTTCAATTAATTAGTTAATTTTAGAAACAGCGAACTCAAATCATCATCAGAAACCTGAAAATTAGTGATTTGGCGCAAATAAGAGACTTTTTTATCCCTGCCCAGCAAGTGTTCCACAAGCAGCACTAATATCTGCCCCCCCAGAGTATCTTCTAACTACTGGTTGTTTTAAGTAAACATTTAAAGCATCTCGAAAGGCATTCATTTCTTGCTCAGTAGGTCTTTGATATAAATTAGTTGAATCAGTAACTTCAATTAAATCAAGACGAACTTGAGTATCACCAATCAGTTCAGCTAAAGCTTGGGCATCTTCTTCATAAATATTTTCACCGCTAATACAAACATAAGCCAACATGACTCTTTCTTTTCGCGCTAAGGAATAACGTCTAGCAGCAGCAATGACTTCTTTAATCGGAGTCCTAGAAGCAACAGGTACTAAGCGACTTCGTTTTTCATCAGTGGACGCTCCTAAACTAATTGATAAACGAAATGGTCGATCTTCATCAATAAAACGATTGATCTTATCAACTACACCAACAGTACTAATTGTAATTGCCTTAGAGCTAATAGCATTAAGAACTGGATAGCAAAGTAACTCGGCAGAGCGAAGAACATTCTCATAATTAAGAAATGGCTCTCCCATACCCATAAAGACGGCGCCAGTTACTTTTCGTTCGGATTCATTAGCAATTTTTCTAGCCTGATGCATTTGATCAACAATTTCCCAGCTTTCTAAATTTCGACGTTTTGGCATCCGAGCTGTTGCACAAAAAGTACAACCCATGACACAACCTACTTGTGAAGAGAGACAAATTGTAACGGAATTTTCCTTATGTAAGGGAATAATAACTGTTTCAATATTTAAACCATCGGCAGTTTTAAAAAGTAATTTTTGAAATCCATCTGTCGCCGATGTTACCACTCGTTCTAACTCTAATGAGGGTAGGATCTCTAATTCTGAAGCTCTTTGATTACTAATAATTCCAACACTTGCCCATTCCTGCGGGTCTAAATGTCGGCGCCCTAACACAGCGCCCAAAAGTCGTGCCCCATTTTTTTCATTGATTCCAAATTCTGCCAAATTCTTTAAGAAAACCTTGGGTGAATAAGCGCGTGGATCTAGCAGGTTGGGATTATTATTGATTTTTAACAAAGAAGACATGATTATATTCAATAATAGCTTAGAGCACTTGATTAGATGATTTGCGCTTAAAATATAGGAAGAAGTACTCGCTGGCAAGCAAAGGTAAATAAAGTTACTACTTACTTGAGTAAAAGGTAAAAGTTGCTATCTTCATCTAAGAAATATAGCTGTTTGAGTTTATCTCTTACTTTTCTGGATTTTTGTAGTAACCCCTTAATCAAATGCCAAGTCCTTCTCCTGACGATAGGCCTTCTCCTGAAGATCAACAAACTGATACTCCTATGCCAATTACCCTGGCAACAAAGGAAGTGCAACTTTTTCCAACAACTATTAAGGTTCAGCTTCCTACAAGTGTTTTTCAATTAAGTGCTTGGGGTAATGTCGCTTTAAATCACTTTGAGTTTGATTCTAGTGGATTTGAATTAATTAATAAGGCAGAAGGACAATATCCCGCCTTGATGGAATTAGGTCAGCATTTCTATGAAGTGATCCATCGATCTATTAATCAATTAAAAAATGCCGATCGTAAGGAGTGGATACGTTTTTTACTCGCTGGCCCAGACATTGCCCGAGAGCAAGCAGATCAAAAAAATATTCCAATTAATCCCGTAGAATTGGCTTATGCCAATTTATTATTCTCTGCTTCATGCCTTTGTCGAGCTGATGCAATTGAAGATCGGAGCTCTAATCATTATAAGCTTTGGCGGGAAGCTGGTTTCATAACTTCTGCTCAATTTATTAAGGAGCTTAATCAAGCTACTACATATGATACTCTTGTTGGTCCAAGGCCAATTATTCAACTAAAAGAAAAGTTACAGATACTAACTCAAAAAAATCCTGGTTCTCCAAGACTAATGTTTGCCATTAATGATCTGATTGAAAGCTTCGATACTACTAATGAATACTTAGATAAAGTAAAAAAAGAATATGGAATACTTGGCGATCGCCTATTTGCTTTGTCTACTGAAGCAATTGGCGAAAATCAAATACTTACACGCCAAAATTATCGCAACTTAAGAAAACTAACAGAATCAATCAAGGAACATGTTTCCCAAGATACTTGGTGCAATGCAGATGACTATGTTCGAAAATTATTATCACCTGAGGGTGGGCATCTTGTCTGTGTGCCAGATAATATTTATCCTAATGAATCGCTCCGAAAGGCTGTTTTAGGAATGATCCGAGAAGTAAATCAGGAAGCCCAACATATCATCTTAGCAGGTAGTCGTTGGGTAGATTGCCTACTGCCGTTTGATCCTAAAAAGCGCTCGGCAGAAGACTTGATCGCTGCAATTCATTATTGGTTTAAAGAAAAAGATCCTTCCCTAACGCTCCAATCATTTTTACAGATGCCTAGTGGACGCATTCAAATCGATAATATCTATTCTTTTTTTAAGCAGTTAAAAGGCAATCATTTCAATTCTAAAGCAACACTGCAACTAAGCATTGATCCTGATTTAAAAAATAACTTTGAACCGGGAACAAAAGTTGTGATTGTTGGTGCCAATACTTGGGAAAGTTACTTTTTAAATACCAAGTATGTTTCAGTCGCCGTGAGTAATACAAAATCAGAAAGTCATCTTGATTTAAGCGTTCCTTTGATTGCCGATTCGGGTATTAGATATTTCAAGGCAGCTGCCTATGCCGTTGCTAATGATTATGGATCTGGTGCCTGGAAAAGCTGTTACTTTTCAGGAGACAACTTAATGCAGGTAATCTCTAGTATGAAATGGGAAGAACCAAAAGATTTATTTAATCAATGGATCAGGGCTCAACAGCTTAGCAAAGAACAATTAGCCGCAGAAAAATACCATAATCACTATATACTTATTCACGATAGAGATCAGGATCGGAATCGACCGAAAAAAGTGCGCCCAAGTAAGAAACTAGTTTTAACCTAAAATTTTAAAATTCTGCTAGCAAAAGTCTCTTTTGAAAAACCAACGAAGATCGGCTAAACTTAGCTAGTGCCCGATCATAAACTTCACCGTAATTTTAATATTTTACTACTCTGCCCATTGACGATTGGCATTTTGTTCTATTACCTAGCGGTTGATCCCAAACTCCTAGCAATCTTAGCAGTTGCCTTTGTCTATGCGACTTTTTTTGCACATCCTGATTTAGATTTAGCGAACCAAATTAAACTTTTTTCTTTGACTGGCTTTTTTACATTACCCTTTAGAATCTTTTACGCTCCATTTATTAAGCACCGCAGTAAGATTAGCCATAGCCTAATCTGGGGCACTCCCAGCCGCATCCTAGCTGTGATTCTCTTCGCCTTACTAGTTACTTTTCTCTACCTCTGTTATCAAAAAATCGGCTCTACTGGACTTCACAAAAATGACCTTGGAAGTATTTGGCAAAAGGTCCTGGGGATTGCCCGAACGGCCAGCCAACAGTCTTGGAAGCTAGCCATTCTTCACCAGACAGAAATCCTTTTTGCGATTGGAGGTTTCTATCTAGCAGACTTGGGACACCTCTTACTTGATAAGCTAAAGTAGGGTAACAAAATAGATCTAGGAGATTGGCTAAAAAAATGGTATTAGTGGATTAATGCCGTTTTCCATTGATTTGCAAACTGCTGGTTTTACGTACCCGGATACTTTCCCAAGCGCAATCTTTGCGCGCCCAACCCAGCATTATGAATCGGGAGCATTTCCGAAACAACCGACACCGACCAATACTAACTCCCTTTCTATTTTATCTTCTGAATCCTTGCCTCCACCAAACTTTGAGTTTGATTCTCAGGTAAGATCAATTATGCCAACAGAACAAATGACATTCACTGGTGACCATAGAGTTGGACAGGTTGAAATCATCGGGCAGGTGCACACAATTTTTAATGAAAATCCTCAGACACTTAAAAAAATTGGAGTCTGCCAAGAACAGGTTCTACTACATCTCCAATCTAGAGGAGCCCAAACAATTTTTGTAGAAGGCTTATGGCGCGATTTTCCAGCAGGTTCTTATGCCCCAAATGAATTTTCGAAGTACTGCTTTTATTTACTACCTAAAGAGCATGCCGAAAATCATCAACCTCAAAACTTTAGTGGCTTTATAAAAAATCTATTTCAAAATTTTCAACCTGGTGCAACATTTAGTGAAGAACAAAAGCTTTACTTGGGACTAATTGGTGCACCATATATTTATGCCATCTGTAACCCACAAGTCAGTCTGCAAAAAACTATCTCTTCTGAGGATGACTTAAAAATACCTGTTCTCATAGCGCAAAATATAGATAATCCTGAGAACGTTCATTTTCTACGCTTTGAATTACGAGAATACTTAGCACTACAAGAAGCCAAAAAATATTTAGAACGTTACCCGGGGACTAAAGTATCAATAGTCTATGGAAGCAGTCACGAATTTCTACCACAGGCCGACAAGGTCTTTCAAAACAACACCCCAGTGATTACCACTGTCAAATGGCTTTCATTAGAGAACAAACTTGGCTGGGATAATGCCGCTTAAAAACATTAGTAAAGGCTAATTTGGCCTACCTCGCTAAATATTATTAATTCTCTCTTTTCATTGACAACCTTTCCTTCCCAGCAGACGTCTAGTAAATTGAAGTCTATTACATGAACTATAATCAACTAGTCGAAAAGCATTATGAGGCGGTCTTTCGGTTTTGTTATTACTTTCTGGGTTCTAGGCAAGATGCCGAAGATCTGACTCAAGAAGTCTTTATAAAAGCTAATAACAAACTATCGACGCTAGAATCTGAATCATCAGCTAAAAGCTGGTTGCTTCAGATTGCCCGCAATAAGTGTATCGATCAGAAACGTTGGTGGAAAAGACTTTTTGCTTTAAAAGAGCAAGTTGGTGCCCTCCAACTAGAAAGCAGTCATTCTCCAGATATGAAAATAATATTGGAAAAAGCACTTAACTTGCTCTCCGCTAGGCAAAAAGAAGTTTTCATTTATAGACATTTCATGGACTATAGCACCGAGCAAACAGCAGAACTTTTAGGCATTAATCCAGGGAGCGTAAAATCACACTTGAGCCGTGCCATTGAAAAGATCAGCAAAGATTTGGAATAATTATGATGGATAATGAATTAGAAAAAATTTGGGAATCACACCTGAGTCAAGAAAAATTAAATAAGGTAAAAGCTCAGCTAGATCAAATAAAAGATATCTCTGTACCAATTAATCTAAAAGCTAAAATTCTTAACCCCGAGCCTAGTAGTTCAAAGTTACGTTATTCTTTATTACCGCTTTCCGCTATTTGCCTATTAATGTTTCTGCTCTTTAATACAAAATCGCAAGACAGCTATCAAATTAGCCTACACTCTGAAATTAGTTCTAATGAAACACGCGAACTAGACTCGGTGCTTAGTTTCTATCTGGAAGATGACAATTTTAATTTAACACTTAGCGAGCTAAGTATTTTAGAAGAAGAGGGAAAATGAAACAATTAATCCTAGCCCTAGTGGCACTACTAATATTTGCGCCAGTTGTCTTTGCTGAAGACTGGCAACATGACAAACCTCCAAGGTCTGATCATAAGTTTAGTCCTGAAGACAAGGAAATCTTTGCTCTGATGAAAGACAAACATCAGGATATGATCAAGGAAATGGAGCAAATGATGGAAGAAAGAAAAAAACTAGGAGAGCTACTACGAAATCCAGAGACTACTGATGCTCAAATTCGAGAGCAATCAAAAGTGATTAACGATCGAATGTTGGCAATCAATGATAAGCGAACGGATGACATTCTAAGTCTTAGAAAAAAACTTCCTCCAGAAAAATTTAAAAAGATCTTAGATCGCTTTGACGAAAAAAGAGAAGAAATGCGAGATAAGTTTAAAGATAAATCTGAAAAATTTGGAGATCGTAAATTTGAAAAATTTGGAGATCGGCCACCTCATCTGCAAGAACACTAAGATAAAACCAACCAGGTAGGGCTACTAGCCCTACCTATTAAACTAGCAAATCCTTCCAATCTTCGGTCTTTACATCTAGACTCAAACTGACATAAAATTTTGGCTACCCTCATATAGTCATTCCAAAAAGTAATTTCCGCTAGGAAATTAAAATCATAGAGTTATGATTATAGTAGCGACCAGAGGGTTTAACCCCCGAAGCCCGAAAGGCGAAGGAGGTAGCCAAAGGAAAAATATAGTAAACCCAAGTATAAACTCTGTTAAACCAAAGGTTTAGCAAGGATCGTTCTTGAATTATACTAATTCCTTCAGGGATTCAATTGACTCCTGAGGTATTTATTTTTGCTGATTTTTCGGAAATTACTTTTTGGGTTTACTATATTCCCTTCCAGGATCTTGCTATGCACTTAATCAAAAAAACTATTCTTACTTTAATCACATCATTGCTGATTAGTCTGCTCTTTACTAGCTGTGGAAGTATTAATAAATTATTAAAAGCTGATCCCGCCCCACCAGCAGGATTTATTGAACATCCTGAATATTTAAAAGAGTGGCGTGACCACGCCCCGTTTCATGGTATTTGGTTTCAGGATAAAGAAACATTTGATCAAATCAGAGGCAAATTTAAAACAGTTTATTTTGCGCCCGTCACTACTGACTTTATTGAAAAACAGGGTTGGTGGAGTTCTCTAAATACTGCTGACTACGAAAGTTATAAAAAAGAATTAAGCATGTTAGCTCGCTACACAAAAAAATCTATGGAAAAAGCTTTTCGAACGGATCCCAAGAAAGCACAAAAGGTTGTTAAGTCACCACAAAAAGATACAATAGTTTACGAGATAGCGATTGTGGAAGTAATTGCTACCAAAGCGCATCTCAATGCGATTGGCTCAGTACTAGGGGCAGTCGTGCCAGGTGGCGGCCTTGTAGCATCAACTGCTAAGGGAAGTATTGCAATTGAAGTTAAAGTTTATGATGGTGAAACTAATGAGCTAATGATTGCCTGGGCCGATCGAGAGCAAGACCCAAGCACAATCTTTAGCTTAGCTGATTTTAGTTGCTTTGATCATGCCAAGGAAAGTATCGACAACTGGGCAGAGCAACTAGTGACTCTTCATAATTCAACAACCAAAGATCGTGTTGAAGATAGCTCTCCATTTAGCTTTCTACCCTTTTAAAACTTAGATTAAATATATCAATGAAAAAAATAACTCGCTGCTCTTGGGTTGGAACTGATAAACCACATTACGAACAATATCATGACGAGGAATGGGGAATTTCAGTCCATGACGACCGTAAACTTTTTGAATTCTTAATCTTAGAAGGAGCCCAAGCTGGCCTTAACTGGGAAACAATCCTTAAACGCCGTGCCGGATATAAAAAGGCTTTCTGCAACTTTGATCCTAAAAAAGTATCAAAGCTTAGCGATCAGGATCTAGAAAAACTAATGTTCAATGCTGAAATTATTCGTAATCGACTAAAGATTTTTTCAACTCGTAAAAATGCCCTTGTCTTTCTAGAAATCCAAAAAGAATTTGGTTCTTTTAGTGCTTACCTCTGGGGTTTCATAAATAATCGAAAAATTATTAATAAATGGAAGAAACTAGCCGATGCACCTACCGAAACTAAGGAAAGTCAGGCCATCTCCAAAGATCTAAAAAAACGTGGCATGACCTTTGTAGGCTCAACAATTATCTACGCCTATATGCAAGCAACTGGCCTAGTCAATGATCATGTCATTGACTGTCACTGCTATAAGCGATGCTGTAAACAATAACTGTATTTATGGAAAAAGTAATTTTACTTCATGGCATCTTTCTACATGAGTACATGATGAACTCCCTTGCTAAGAATCTTCGTAAGAATGGATATGAAGTGCTAAATGTTGGCTATCCATCTCGTCGCCATACAATTAGAGAATTAACTCAGATTGTTAAACAAAAAGTTGCTCCAACTTTTGAGTCTTCAGATAAAATCCATTTAGTGGGATTCTCCATGGGTGGTTTAATTTGGCGCTCGATCCTAGCAGAGATTCAACCAAAGAATGTGGGACGACTTGTCATGATTGCAACTCCCAACAATGGGAGTGAAGTTGCTGATCGCTTACACAAAAACACACTAGTAAAATTTTTCTATGGTCCTGCACTTGAGGATCTCCAAACAACTTCTGCTAATAAAATACCTAGCTTAATTGATAGCCAAATCGAATTCGGAATAATTGCTGGAAACAAACCTAGTAATTCATTATTTAATAGTTTCTTCACTAGTGAAAATGACGGCACGGTAGCAGTGCAAAGTACCCATCATACCGGAAAAAAAGACCACATCGTTTTACCTTTTGATCATACCTTTGCCCCATTTTACAATAAAGTTCAGCAACAAACCTTACATTTCCTAAAAAACGGCAATTTTCAACACTAATTCTACTTGCTTACTTGATATGACTCAGGCTTTTCAAATCCTCGATTCCTGTCACGCCACAGCTTTAGCGTAGGCGGATATCGAGGTTTGAATGCCTAAAAACAACAAATATAGTAAATCCAACAGAATTTTCGAAAAACTTTTTCGAAAATTACTTCTTGGGTTTACTATATTTCCAAATTAATTTAAAAATATCCCCTCAAATTATGGAGAGGTGGCCGAGCGGTTGAAGGCGCAAGCCTGGAAAGTTTGTATACCAGCAATGGTATCGGGGGTTCGAATCCCCCTCTCTCCTCCATCCTAACTGCTTTCTTTGAAAGCAGTTAGGATGGAGCCACGGCGTAGTTAGTCTTTGCAAAGCAAAGACGTAACGAAGACGGGCTGATTGCTAACAAGTGGATTTAATGCCACGCCGAAACTGGCTTGTCCTCCGAAGCCTTAGCGCAGGAGGAAGGAAGCAACGGCGGGCAGATAAGAACACGATCCGCCTAACAACGTGAACAGTTAATAGAGCGCACAGTAGCGAAATTAAATACTTATTCCAAGCCTACCAAGCTCCCTGTCATGCTTCGCCCCCAGCACCAACTGAGAAATAATTGCCCCAATCAAACAAAGAAACATATCCCATTGTGTATCCCAGATATCGCCCTGAGTTCCTAAAAAACTATCAGCTTTCGATCCTTCCAGAACAGAAATGAACCATTCAAATAACTCAAAACTAGCACTAAAGGCTAGGCAAATAGAAGTAACAAATAAAAAAAGCCACCCTTTAGGTAAAATTAATTTTCTCTTAATAATTTCTCGGGCAAAAATTGCTGGAATAAACCCCTGAGCAAAATGCCCAATCCGATCATAGTTATTTCTGGTAAACCCAAAAATATTTTTCATCCATTCTCCCAGAGGAACTAATTCATAAGTATAATGAGCACCAATCATTAAAATCACTGCATGTATAAAAATTAATTTATACAGTAGTGACGTTAATCTAAATGATTTATGGGTATAAATTATTATTGGAAAGATAATTAAAATTGGGATTACTTCAAGTAGCCAAGTGTGCGGATCATTAGCACCAAATCTTGAGATGACAAAAAGGCCAATAGTAAGAAACAATAAGTTTCTATTTAACGTAAAAAATTTGAGCATAAGGAGAGTAATAGATTGTCCCCTAAAAACTTTAATCTCCATTTGCGAAACCTTCAATGCTTAATAAGTAAATGGATTTAATATTCATAAAAACAGTGAAATAAACTAGTTAACTATTTAATATTACATTAGAATTAAAAATTTTCTTGAATAAGTGTATAACTAATTATATACTTAAACTAATGAAATTTTCTCAATCTAATATCTTTAGTACAACAAACCTAGAAATTATCCGATGTCTCTACCTAAGTGACTTCCCAGTTCCACTTCGCGAAATCGCTTATCGAACTAATCTTCAAATTCGAACAGTGCAACTTGCACTGCAAAAGTTTTTAAAACAAAAGATTGTTCAAAAAAAACGACAAGGACAATGGACTTCTTTTACTATTAGGAAAGATGATCCCTATATTATTTTGATTAATGAATTTATTGAAAAGCAAAATATTATAGAATTAAATCTTGCTTCTACACGATATTCAGAAAGAGCTACATATGCCCTCCCAAATATTCTTAATATGTATGAATTAGTAACGAGAGCTAAAAAAGATTATGAATCTAGGTGATATTTTTGAATATGCCATTAAAGAACTACAAGAACGTAAATGTGAATTTGCGGTTGCTGGTGGATTAACCTCGTCCGTGTATCGTAGCGAAGTTAGATTAACGATGGATGCGGATATACTAATTTATTCTGGTAGCGACTCTCAAAAAGTTGCCGAAGAAATTTTAAAAAAAATTAATTACTCCGCCTCTCCAGCAACAATTGCCAATCTTTCACCCGCTCCTCGTATGAATAAGAAATCCCTACCAAATCTGATAATTGTAGGTCGCCCTAAATTGCAGGGAGATATTGGGCTTGATTTCATTCTCCCAGATATGCCTTGGTTTCCAAAAGCAATTACTCGAGCACAAAACAATTTAATTGATTTTGGATTTGGAAAAATTCCTTGTTTAACAATTGAGGATTTTATTATTTCAAAGTTATTTGCTTATCAATTATCTCCAAAAAGAATCAAGGATCTAGAAGATCTAACTTCAGTCTTTCAGAAAGATGCGAAACTAGATCTTTCCTATCTTTGTGCTGAGCTAGAAAGATTAAAAATTGGAATACCAAAAGAACTCTATCAGATAGCCCCTAAAGCACTAAGAGTCCTGACCAAAAGAATAAATGGAAAAGCTAAATCATAAATCCCAGAATAATCGTTTAGAATACTACCGATCTTTATACAATTCTTTTTCCAAACTCTCCGCCACCTTTAAGATATCTGGCGAATAAGTTTTAGCTTTAACGGCTGCTTTGATTGCAGCAATCTTAGCTTTTCTTTCCGGAGTTAATTCTGGAGTGAAGCTGACTTCAATTTCTTCAACAAGCTTAGGTATTAAAGTTCGAGCGTTATACGAGGTAATACTTTTAAGGTGTTTTTTTGCACTGTTTTTCATTTTCTTTTTATAAGGCACAAGTTGACCGATATTGTTCAAATAGTAACTTACTGACGCAAATAAAATAATTGCCTTCAATAAATGTTATGAGTAGATTTTGCTGACCTGTAACCCTATCTGAACACAAGAATAACACTTGGGGCCTAAAGCCCCAAGATAAAACCAATTGAAAAAGTGAAAAAAACCTGTAGTTTACCATCGTCGCTTTATTTAAGGGACTTAAGCACTTTTTTCAAAAAGATTTTTAACCCCTAACCGCCTAATATTACAATGAAAATAAAATTGATCTGCGGTTTTAAATTAAAGCAGGAAGAACTGCTAAAACTAGAACAATCATATCTAAAGCGCCTAAAAAACGAGTATCGGCTAGAGATCCTTGAAGTTCCCTACACAAAAAATCAATCTGCAGAGGAAATTAAAAATAGGCATCCCGCAGAACTACTCGCCAAATCCTCCCCTAGTGCCTTTAAAGTCCTTTTGGCTGAAGACGGTAAATCTATGACAACAAATCAATTGGCTAATTTAGTTGACGAGAAAAAATTAAATGGCTTAAATGAATTACATATCTTCATTGGTGGACCATATGGAATCTCCAAAGAAGCTTATACATTGTTTAATTTGCAACTAAATATTTCGTTGATGACATTCACAGCGGAATTTTGTAGGTTGAACATCATTGAACAAATTTATCGCTTGCAATGCATCAGTTTAGGCGTTCCGTATCATAAAGAGTAAACATATGTCAGCAAAAACAAAGCCTACAAACTTAATACTGAAATCAATTACTGGAGATAAGGATCCAGTTCGGCTAATTGAAGATTTTATTCATGATTTAGGTTTTGACTCTGAGGAATGTTTGAATATCCGAAGTGCTGAAACTTGTCGCTGGGTAGTTCCTTTAAATGATGAAGTTCAATTAGAATTATTGCTAGAAAATATTAAACAAGTCTTTGGCACGATTCTTTACATGGGTGTAAATATATCTACCGTCCCGCTTAAAGATACTCAGAATTTCTTAATCCAAGCCTTAGAAACTGCAGACTCGCTAATTGGTGTTAAGGTAAGTGTTGTCGGTCACTTCTTAGTACTAAGTAGTACAGCAAACCTGCATGACAAAAATATTTCTGATATTAATTATCAAATGACTGAGCTTCTGCAACAAAGTGCTTGGTTTCAAAGTGCCCTTACCGGGAATGAATAGTTTCTAAAAATTCGCATAAAATCTTAGTAAATTGCTTTGGTGCTTGTAAATGCACGTTATGTCCAGTGCCGGGAACAGTTACTTGCTGAACTATCGACAAAATTTTTTGTACCTTCTTGGCAATCTCTAAAAACTTTGTATCTGACTCGCCGTTAATTAGAGTAACCGGACAATCAATTAAGCTTAGATCTTCCCAATAACTAGGCATTAAGCCCAGAGAAAGTTCCTGTAAGACCTTGGCAGTTAATTGCGGATCTTGTTTAAGCTTACTTGTAATAATTACTTCCTGCTCAATCTGGCTATAAGCAAAGATTGGATTTTGGTACCACCTTCTTAGAAAGTTAACCCAACCTTTAGCGCCTATCTCCTTAGCAAGAGTCTGATCAGCCAACGCTCTTTTTGCCCTTTCTTCTAAATCAATAATACCAGGATTAAAACTCTCTAAAAATAATCCTGAATATTTTGAAGGACTTTTTAAATATGAACCAAATGCCAATCTAGCTCCCAAAGAATATCCTACTAATATTTTATTCTTAATCGGTAAGGCATCTAATTTACTTACTAAAGAAGTAAGAAAGTCTTGGTAGCTAAGCTTTTGCTCCAGTGGATAGTCAGAGAAAAGATCTACCGAATAGATAGTAAATGGCAAGTTAAGGGTACTGACAATCTGAGTAAACTCATCCACTTCACTTAAGAATCCAGGAATAAAAATAATTCCTGTGGGGTGATTATTAGCAATATGTCTAACTAGCATTTCATAAAAAAAGTACTGGCTTCTGTTCCCTCGGTAACAATCTCTGTAAAACTACTGCCATTTTGTTGATTAATAATTTCTAATCGACTGGATAGTTCTGCCATATTTTGTACGCGACAAAAATCTACTTTAAAGGACTCCGCAATTTTTTGGTAATCGTAATTTTGCTGATTAACAAGTAGTGAGTTAATCACTTTTTCATTTAAGATATTAAAGACTGCTCCCCCGGCATTATTAATTAAAATAAGATGGAAATTATCCTTAGGAAACAATGCTAAGGCTGTCAGATCATGATTTAGAGCTTGATCGCCAATTAACAAATATGTTTTTTGTTGAGTGGCATCCCTTGCGCCTAGGGCCGAAGAAAGAACTCCGTCAATTCCAACGCAACCTCGGTTAGAGCGAACTGTAATATTTCGATCTTTTAACTCAGCAAAATATTCTAATTCTCTAAAAATTAAGCTCGAAGAATGATAAATCAAAGAATGATCAGTGACACTCTTGACGGTCTGGTAGACAGCGGAAGCTTCTTGGTACTTATTACTAAATCCTACCGTTGTCTTAGTTGACTGCTCCGCCTCTTTTGCTTGCCAACAGGCGGCATAATCTGAATCATCCTTAACAGGTAATTTATATTCTAGTGCCTTAGTATAATCGACAAGACTTACAAAAAAGTGATAATCAAAATTTATAAATTCATTCTCAATTGCATCTTGTCTGAGATTACTTTCTGAAAATAAATACTTAGGACAATCTTGTTTACCAATAAACCTTCTCAGATTCTCTGAAACAACACGATCCCCAAAATAAAGAATTAAATCAGGATTAAAATCGACGGAAAGTTCCTTTAAATATAAATTATAAAGTGAAAGCGCTTGAGACTTTCCTCTTAAGTTTGAATCAATATCTGCCAAGATTGGTGCTTTAATTTTTTTAGCTAACTGATTAAGCACTACCGCGTTAGCTGGGCTTTGAGGTCCAGCAATAATTAAAGTTTTCCTAGATAAACTTAAATCATTAGCTAAGAGATCTAGCGAGCCTAAATCTGGAACTGGTTGATAATTAACAAATGTCCGAAAGGGGCGTTTGCGCATCGCCCAAGTAGTTAAAATATTCCGTTGTTCTTCTGAAGCCTGATTAAATTCAAAAGTATCTTCTGTGTAAGGTTTTCGATAAACTAAGTTTAAATGAACTGGTCCAGCTGGCATGGATTTCGCAGTTGCAATTAACTGATCCAAATTAGATAGCAGTGCTTCTGCAGAGAAATCTTCGGAGAGAGCTGGAAGATTTAAATTTAACTTTGAGAACTCTTGGTAGAAATTTTGTTGATTAATAGTTTGATTGGCTCTGGAATTTTGTAATTCCCAGGGACGATCGCAAGTAATTATTAATAGCGGAGCTTGGTCATGAAAAGCTTCCATCACCCCTGGTAATAAATTCCCTAATGCAGTTCCTGAGGTAACTAATAAGACTACTGGTTGCTTGGTTGTTTTTGCAAAGGCTTTAGCCCAAAAGGCTAGCTGTCTTTCATCATTAAATAGCTTGATGTTAGTTTTAGGATGTTGATGGATAGCATTTAAGAGAGGCAGCATGCGTGCACCTGGAGCAACTGCATATTGAGTCACATCTAATCGATAAAGCTCTTCCACAATTAGTCGGCTCGCTAAATCTTGAAACCCCTTTAACTCAGCAAATAATTTTTGTTCTAACATTAGTCTTTTAATTTATCAGCGATCTGTACTATTCCATTTAAGCTAGACTTACGATACTTCTTCTCAAGAGTCTCTGTCTTTGGCTTTTTATTCCTCATGTTAAAGGACGTAATATAATCATCATCGATTGGTTCGATGTCAAAATCATATTTTGTTTCACCGATCTCTGCCCCCGAGATTACTTCTACTGGAATATCCTCTACAAATCTACTAGCCGAACGATAATAACCACCATAACCAAAACTAGACATAGCAGACGCCATACTTCGTTGCTGAGCGTAAGTTAAAAATAACTGCTCTCTTGCTCTAGTAATACCGACATAGCAAAGTCGCCTTTCTTCATCAATGGAATTTTCATCAATTGAACGACTATGAGGAACTAACCCTTCTTCCAATCCTGTAAAAAATACTACAGGAAATTCTAGCCCCTTAGCCATATGTAAAGTCATCAGCGAGACAAAGTTAGCTTCATCATCTTCCACATTTCCATTGCTCTGATCTACCGCAGTCATCAAGGCCACATGATCTAAGAATTCGGCAAGTGAATTTTCTTTACTAGAGAAGCCTTCAGCGACGGCTACTAATTCAGCAATGTTTTCTTTGCGATCCTGATCCTTGTCATCATCCGTTAAGTTAAGTTCTAAATACTTAGTCTGTGCTAAAATCTCTCGCAGATTTTCAGCAACGGTCGTTTGCACTTTACGATCTTGCCAACTTTTAACCATGATCACAAAATCTAGCAGTTTGCGATTAGTGATATCGCCTGATAATAAATATTGCCACGCAGAGACTCCTTGCATCTCCGCCTGATCCATAATGTTTTGTAAAGTCTGGGCACCAATTCCACGACGAGGAACATTGATAATTCTAATCAGCGCTTGATTGTCTGCTGGATTATGAATTAAACGTAGATAAGCCAAAATATCTTTAACTTCTTTTCTCTCATAAAACTTAAATCCACCAAAAATCTTAAAGGGGATCTTAGCACGTAAAAAAGCTTCTTCTAGGGCTCGGGACTGCGCGTTAGTTCGATAAAAAACAGCATAATCTTTAAAGGAACGTCCCTCTTCAATTAGCTCTTGAATTTGGCCGACAACAAAGTTGGCTTCTTCTGTTTCATTATAAAAACTCTTTAATTCGATTTGAGCGCCCTCCTTGGAATCAGTCCAAAGTTTTTTGGATTTACGGTTTAGATTTTTCGCAATTATTCCATGAGCAGCATCTAAAATATTTTTTGTAGAGCGATAATTTTGCTCCAACATGATTGTCATAGTGTTGGGATAATCTTTTTCAAATGACAAGATGTTTGTGATATCAGCCCCCCGAAAAGCATAGATTGACTGATCGTCATCTCCAACTACTAATAAATTATTTTTAGGCTGAGCTAAGTGTCTAATAATATCGTACTGGATCTTATTGGTATCTTGGAACTCATCAACTAGAATAAATTGCAATTGATTTTGGTAGAGCCTACGAACCTCAGGATGTTCATTGAGTAACTTCAGGCAATTAAAAATTAAATCAGAAAAATCCATGGCATTACTCTGCATCAAGGCTTTCTGATAAGCATCATAAACATCGGCAACATTATTTTTCTTGTCTGCGTAATCAGGTTGGAATTCTTCTGGGCCAATAAACTTATTCTTTAAGCTATCAATGACGCTTAAGTAATAACTTGGCGTAACTTTAGTTTTATTTAATCCTAATTTTTTTAAGATCTGCTTCATCAGACTTTGACAGTCATTAGTGTCATAGATAACAAACCCAGACTTATACCCTAACAAAGGTGCATGGCGCCTTAGAATCCGCAGTGACATAGAATGAAAAGTTGCGATCCACAGGTGCTGAGATTTGGGTCCTAATAAAGCCTCTAACCTCTCCCGCATTTCGTTAGTGGCTTTATTAGTGAAAGTAACAGCCAAGATTCGATCAGGACTAACCTGATGTCGATTAACTAAATTAGCAACTCGATTAGTAAGTACCCGAGTCTTCCCTGTTCCAGCACCAGCTAGGATTAGGATTGGACCTAGAAAATGCTCAACGGCTTTCTGTTGTTCAGAGTTAAGGGAAGTAGACAAAATCTTGCTCTTAGTTTTAAAGTTTTCAGGATCTGAGATTAACTTAGTTTGCCCTAGATAGTAAATGTTATCGAAATTATGGCTAAAAAGTTATCTCTCCTGAAACGACTTAAGAAGCAAGATTGAGAGTACTTAGGTAATTTAAAAATTTCTTTTTGCTACCTTCTGAAAAGCCAATGATCTCTTGACGCACAAAGGATCCGCGTAATTGGAAAAATGCTGACTTTTTAAGTCCTGCACAAAAAGGATAACCAAGTAAACTAGGGTACTAAGTAGCGCCAAAGTGTCTAAGCTAAAGATTGTAGTTAAGTATGTCATGTTAAAACCTCGTCTAAATGTTCTAGATATCCATTCACGAGGTAGGTAAAGTTCTTTACAGAGTCTCGTGCTTGGCTATTATTCTAGTATAATTCTATATCAAAGCATTCTAATTGTTTCAAGTATTTTTCTATATTTTAGTTAAATTCTATAAACATGTTTTACTCCCCGTCTTCTCTGAGCCTTTGATTAATCAAAATAAACTAATAATTAGAGATAGTTACTAGCTAGCCAAGATAATTGTAATTTCAGGCTGATAGCATAAGATAGAAAAACTATTAGCTATTTATAGAACTAGCCCCCAATGAAAAATAATTTATCAATCTGGTTTATCAGACTTCGGTGGTTTGCTTTCCTAGCACAATTTATCATTTTAGTTGCCAGTGTTTTTTTCTTTCAGGCCAATGTGAGCTGGCAGAAGATTGGCTTAATTCTATTAATCATTCCACTATCAAATTTACTGACAACACAATTTCTAATCAAAAAATTTCCTGCTAAAAAAATTACCACTTGGTTAATCTTTTTAGATACTATTATCCTCTCCGCAATTCTTTACCTCTCTGGTGGTCCAGCCAATCCGTTTACAATTGTTTTTTTATTACACCTAGTCTTAACAGCTGTTTTGCTTGATGAACGTTGGACATGGATCATGGCATTAATGACTTGCGCTTCCTATGCCTTCTTATTTTTCTTCTCCCCTGAAAATACAAGTATCCATCACAATCATCACAGCAGTTCAAACTCCTTTTCCTTACATTTATACGGAATGCTTTTTGCTTTTATGACCGTAGCTATTTTAGTTGCATATTTTTTAAATAAAATTATTACAGAGCTACGTGGAAAAGAGTTGAGATTACAAAAACTAGAGCAGTTAGCTGTTAATAGTAAACGCTTGGCATCACTTGTTACGATTACTGCGGGGACAGCCCATGAACTTGGAACACCACTCAGTACCGTTGCTGTGGTTAGCAAAGAATTAGAGTTAGAATTAAGAAAGTTACATTTACAACCTGAGATCTTAGAAGACATCCATTTAATCCAACAAGAAATTAGTCGATGCAAGGAATACCTAACAAGCTTATCAGAAAAAACTGGAGACCTTGCAGGTGAAACACCACAAAGTGTATTAGCACTAGATCTAATTAATCAGGTGATTCTTCCATTTAAAAACAGCAAAAATCACTTTGAAATTAATGGTCCTAGTGAGCATATCTTACAATCAATTCCAGTGAAATCTTTAACTATTGGCATTAGAGCACTAGTCAAAAATGCTTTGGATGCTTCA
This sequence comes from bacterium, assembly GCA_031385045.1. Lineage (GTDB taxonomy): Bacteria > Bdellovibrionota_C > UBA2361 > UBA2361 > CALJRW01 > JANNBC01. The sequence goes on from JANNBC010000054.1 coordinate 121,048, forward strand.
GTAGATTCTCCAAAAAGAGTGGTAATCAATCATCAAATTATCAATAACCTTAATCAAATTGAAATTATTGATTACGGAAGTGGCATGAATCAAGAGACCTTAGAATTAATTGGAGAACCTTTCTTCTCTACAAAGAATACTGAGCAGGGCCTCGGTCTAGGAGTTTACTTGGCGAAATTAGCTATTTATCAAATAGGTGGTGAGCTAATTTATAAATCAACTCAATCAAAGGGTACGGCTACTATTATTAAATTTCCAATTAGCTTTTAAATAAATTTATAGAATCTCTATTCTAGAGATTTTTACTGGCAAAAACTAATCATTTCCGTTATGATCATTGTATGTTCTGTAGATCTATAGTTAATAAAAATTGTTATAAAAAAGGGTTCACTCTTGTAGAGCTATTAGTAACAACATCGATAGTTTCAATACTTGCAGGCTTAGCCGTTGCCCAGTTCAAAGAATATTCTCAACTCTCTTATGAAGGACGAGCCTATGCCCAATTAAAAAGTGCTCACACCGCAATTGTTGCCTATTACATCGATAATCCAGATGACAGCAATAACAGTACTTCGATCCATTATGCTACAAATGGTGTTATACTTGGTAATCCCAATGCCCTGCCAGGATTTGTCCATGATGCTGATGCCAGAGTTGCGATAGTAGCAGTGCTCCGTGGAAATGATACAGGATGGTGGGTTCAAAAAGGAGGATCATTTGATATTGGAGCGGTCTCTTGTTTAGGAAAAACCTATGGTACCTCCGGGGGACTTCCTCTTAAAAAACGTTGGGTATACTGGAGTCTACCAGTTTTGGATATGCAAAGTGAGTATACGCTAAGCCAAGCACTGAATTGTGATAACCCACAAATGATCATTGGCTAATCTCAATCTACTGAGGATTAAGTAAAACTTGTACAGAATCTAAATTTTCAGTAATTCCCAGATACAGATGTCCAAAATAAATCAGAAAAATACAATCTTAACAATTGATGACGATAATATTTTTCGTGAGCGTTTAACAAAAGCATTTAACAAAAGAGGATTAATTGCTGATCAAGCACAAAATACTATAGAAGCACTCAGCAAAACTAATGACTTAAAACCTGATTTAGTAGTGCTAGATTTAATGCTAGGCACAGAATCTGGACTAGATCTAATTTCAGAGATCCGCAAGATTTGTCCTAAAGTAAAAATTGTAATGCTCACAGGGTATGGGACAATCAGCACAACAGTGGAGGCCATGAAAAATGGTGTTGTTAATTACTTAACAAAACCGGCAGATGCCGATACAATCCTGGCAGCTTTTCTAGGTGAAATAAAAATTAATTCAGCAACAGGAATCCCTCCACTGCACCAGGTAGAATGGGATTACATCCAAAAAATCATTCAACAATGTGATGGCAATATTACAAAAGCATCCAAACTACTGGGACTACATCGTCGTTCACTTCAAAGAAAAATGAAAAAAAGTCCTGGCACTTTAAAGTAATTCTAAAAACTACTAGTGCCACAGGTGATTTAGAAGCTGCGACATTCTGTCGCGTTGACTTTAAAGTAACCCTTAGGCATACCTTAGCAACTAATTTTTGAGACTAATGTCGATCATGAAGAAATCATTTTTTACTAACATTTTCCTGTTAAGTTTTTGTACCGCCCTCCTAAGTGCCTGTGGTGGTAGTGATTCTTCTAAAGGTATTTTAATTGAGGGATCTCTTAGTCAGGGCAGCAAATCTAGCCATAAAGTTTTTAAACACTCGGCAGGAGAACACATTTCTCAAATAGAGATTTGTGCTCTAGGAAAATGTTCTACAACTGACGCGGAAGGGCAATGGGGCTTTGTTATTAATACTAACTTTCCAGGTGGTGAAATTGCCTTTAAACTTACTGGTCATGGAATTGAGACAAGTACTGTCGTAAATATTCCAATTGCAGAAGAAAATGTCTTAATAAATTTTTCAAATGAAGCGGGGACTGTTGTTGTCGAAGAAATGTTAATTGATGGGGAAGATGCTAATATCGAAGTAATCCTTGAGCCAACGACTGAGCACACCTATGAAACTGAGGGAGAACATACTCATTCTTAATAAAATTAAATGAAGAAACTGCTCTTTATATTCCTAATTCTTTTAATCTCTAATCCTGCTTGGGCCTGTGATCCTTGTGCAATTTTTAATGCGGCAAGACTTGATGGTCATGAAGCTAATAGTTGGCGAGTTGCTTTTGGAGAGCAATACACCAACTTTGAAAAAGGAAAAGAGTATCCCGAAAATTCCTTTCGCAATAAAGACTTTGTTAAAGGTTTTAACAACTCACAATTTGCTTTATCTTATGATTTTAATCAGCAGTTTGGCATTCAATTCACAGTTCCACTTATTTCCCGCTATGTTGAACATATCCATGACTACCGAAGTTCTAATCAATGGGACTCGGGACTGGGAGATGTCAGCCTGCTTGCTTCCTACAGCCCGTTGCATATTAAAGAGTTAAACTGGACTTGGCTTACTGGGCTAACAGCTGGTGTTAAATTACCAACAGGAGACACGGGAGTCTTAGAAGATATTACTAGTAACGATCCAGACGAACAGCTTAAATCCCAATTCTTAAAACACCATACTATTGGAACAACTTCTGGTGGCCGCGCATTAACTTATGGATCAGGTTCATATGACTATATCATGGGTACAAATAATTTATTACGCTATAAAAATTACTTACTGCTTAGCAACATTCAATATACAATAAGAACTGAAGGAGATTTTAATTATGAGTTTGATAATGATTTAATTTGGTCGGCTCTTCCTGCTTATTATCTTTTATTAGATGATAATTTTACAATAGCTGGTGGAATTGGAATTTCTGGAGAACATAAAGGAAAGGATCGACTAAATGGCACAGAATTAACAGGATCTAATATTTCTAATATCTATTTAGGACCAGAAGCAATCTTTAGTTTTAAAGGAAAATATTCAGCACAAGTTGGAATTGATTTTAGAGTATCCGACAAAGATCAAGATGCTGATATTGTGCCCGAGAATAGGGTTCGCGCTAGTCTCGCATATCGCTTTTAATTTAAAAAGCCATCATTGGATCTCGACGATATTTACGTTCTTGTTCTAGTAAATAATTCTCATCTCCTGCCAAACTAACAATCTGTCTCATAACTTCGCGATACTCGGAGACTTGCTCCTTTCCTAGTAAGAACAAACTTTGTCTCAGAGTACTCTGCTCAGCTCGATTATAAACAATTTGGTGTCGAATTTCTGCTAGTTTTTCTTCTCTTTCTCCTTTATCTAAGGTTACTAGATCAACAATACCATCAACAACTTTTGTAACAACATTTTCTATCGTGCGACGTTCTAAAAAACTTCCTATTTGTTTAGCAAATTCATGTCGTTCTTCATCTGCTTTCTCACCAAATGCTTTAATAGGAATGACTAAAACATATTTTTCGGCGAGCTCATGAAAAGGCCTTAGCAGATTATTAATTGCTAATAAATTTTTATAAATTGCATTTTTAATTTCTAATGGAATACTTCCATCCATCAGCATAATTTCAGCAATCTCAATTAATTTTTCTGGATTACTTGTCGCCAACTTAATTTGCTTAGCTAGCGCTTCAAAATCTCCTTGGCGCAGCAATTCTTTTAAACGACGAGCCTCAGCTGGACTATCAGCAATAACTTCCAAGATTAATCCTAAATTTTCAGGATCCATCTTTCTTAAATTTTCCCCACGATTATCTGTTAAATAACTAACTCCTTCTTTTAAATTTTCAAAATAATGATTAAGCAATTGTAGTTTTTCATTCGTACTCCGAAGATCTTGCGCACTAAAGCTGCCCTTCGCCTGTCGCAGATCATCAAGTAAAAGATTTAGCCCCTCCTGTTGAATGATATCACGTGGATTAAGTGTTGGAGCAAGGATAGGTGTTGGCATAGATTTATGAAAGTTCTACGTAATTACAAGACTGCTACCTTGTTTAATCAATAGTTAGCTAATGCCTGATCCAGCCTTTTCTTCCACAAATTATCTAAAATTACCCAGAATTAGCCATAAAATGGCTTAAAAGAGCTTATTTTTTGGGTTCTTTGGGTAATAATTTTTGGTTTAATCCTTCTAATTCCCGATTAAGGCCCGTGGAACTGAGTAGATCTTTATTAAGTAGGATAAATAATTTTTCAGATAATTCCACTAAGCTTTGCTTCTGTAAAATATCTAAACTTAAATGGGCTGTCTCTTGGCCAATATCTTTATGATTTAATCTAAGTAAAATCTGGAACTGTCCAACTCTAGTTAAAAGTCTTTTGGATGCTTGGTATTGTTCGGCAATTGTTTTTCCAGAGCAAGCAGTGAGGCCAACTAAATTATCATCAACTTTACCATGGCGACCAAGCTCCCGCTCATCTCCAACTCCACCACCCCATTCTTCTACGGCAAAGGTAACAGCTAAACTTTTTTCGGGCATCGGTGCATTGCGATCTTTGTTCTTAGCAATAGTTGCACCAAACATAT
>JANNBC010000041.1:0-21380 GCA_031385045.1 bacterium
ATTTTAAAACTGGAGTAGTGACCTATCTAATGGTCGTGTCGTTTACACAGGTTTTTCTCGGTCTACTACTCCAGGGACTTGTTTATCTAAATTTATAGATAAATAGAACTTTTTCAACATACAAGGTTTTACCGAACTGCTAGGAAAAATACATCCCCCGTTAGCTAAAGCTCAGGAGAACAAGGATCGCATTTTTAGTTCATTGTGGTTTTAGTATATTTGTATTCCCCAGTACTCAGCCTTATAAAATAAGGCTGAGTATAGTAGCTTAATCATTTAGAAATCCTATTGGATTCGTTCAATAATTAAAGTTGCTGAATTGGATCTAGTTCCACCAGCCAAAGGAGTAATTGTCAGTGCAGTAGGATTTCCAGTTGGGTTAACAATAGAAAGTACATCTCCTGCCAAAAGTGTCACTAGCGACTCCCCATTAATCTGTGAAGTTCCAGTAGCTCGACCCACAACAGTGTAACCAAGCTCAACTCCATTCTGCGAAATTGCTAACTGACCAGCTTCAGTTACAGAGACTGAGAAGGCAACCCGATAGGTACCTGTCTCAGTTACTACGAAACTAGATGGATTAACTCGAAAGATACTACCTGAGCTTGGCCCATCCTGTGGAAATTCTACAGCTGAGCCTACGGCAACAGTTGCAGCGTTATCTGGTGGCATAACTGCAAAAAATTGAACAAATCCTAGAGGGCCAGACAATCCTGTTGGACCAGTTGCTCCGGTAGTCCCAGTCAATCCAATACTTCCAGTTGATCCCTGAATGCCTGTGGCTCCTGTATTTCCTGTAACTCCATTTGCACCAGTCGCTCCAGTTGCGCCATCAACACCAGTATTTCCTTGTGCACCGGTTGCACCGTCAGCACCTGGAATTCCCGGAGCACCGATAGCGCCCGTGGTACCTGGAAGACCCTGTGCCCCTGTAGCTCCTGTTACGCCAGTTGCTCCAACAGAACCAGCATTAAAAGCATTTGATTTAACTTTCTTAAATCCCAAAGGACATTTTGTCGCCGAAAAAAGTTGTACTACATTATTATTATCTCTGCGGTAACACAAAACATCAGCTGAAGCCTGAGCATTGCTGGTTGCAAGAATTAAAAACTGCAAGAGACAATATACCGCCAAAGTACTTGATGTGAACTTTCCAAATTTTTTCATTATGAGATTCCTTACTAAATTAAACCAGCGCATAGTAGTTAAGATGCTTTTCTAACTTTTAGCAATAAAAAAAGTTTTTACCCTAGAATTAGGTTATATTTATTATGTTTAAAAGATAGCTTTTTATTAGAATGATAGAATACACTTAGGTCTATGAAAATTAATTAATAATTTAGGCTCTAAAAATAGCCTAGCTTTAGTTGGAAAGCATTTTCTGAGTAGGAGCATCCTCTGTTCCATCCGCGCGACAAATTTGATCAATACATGTTACACGCGGCTCAGCAAAATCTTTTAGAACCAATGAACAATCTTCTGTTGTTTTATTAAGATAGCTTGTGTACTCAGCAACACTTTCCGTAGCTACTGGCAGCCATTTTTGACAACTGCTTTGCACCAAAGTGCAATCAACATCATCCACACATTTTTGCCAGTTAGGGTTCATTTCAATGATTACTTCATTCACTTTATTGTCTGCTACTTTAGAATCAAGGGAAACTTCAGTCTGGGCAAAGAGTGAAGTGTTTAGTGCTAATAATAAGAAAATACTTAAGGCGAGTTTCATTTTAAATACCCAAAATTAAATGTCATTGATTTTGGGTATTTTCTAGAAAAATAAATTGAGGCAATCCCTAGGAATCCCTACCCAAAATCCACTTTGAGATTAGCTTTAATGCCTAGTCTTGTTCATGATCTAGATCATATGATTTTCTCGATCAGAACCTTCAGTAATCAACTATTTAAGAATCGAGATATCAATAACATAGAAAATTACCGATATTCTCTGTTTCTTTAGTATATCAAGCGCAAAGCACTTGAAGCGTCCCTCGGGAATCACTACTGTTTGCTAAAAAGGTTTAACATCTTCTTTTTAGACTGATAGAATGTATCGCAACCCTCTCCCCTAGCAGAGGGAAATACAAAATAGACCTCTACCGATATCTTTGCAGGTAACTCTTTGGCAAACTTGCCAGTACGATTTGAGCACAGTAAGATTATGCAGAGAACTTACTGGTGCTAATAAAATTATGGAATTCAAAGACTATTATAAAATTTTAGAGATACAAAAAAGCGCTTCAGAGAAAGACATTACCAAAGCCTATCGCAAAATGGCTAGAAAATACCATCCAGATTTAAATCCTAATAATCCTAATGCTAAAAAACAATTTCAGGAAGTTGGTGAAGCCAATGAGGTTTTAAGTGACCCAGCTAAACGTAAAAAATATGATCAATATGGTCAGGACTGGAAACATGCAGAGCAATTTGAGAAAGCTCATGCCCATGAGTCTAAATCCCGCAGTTCGAATTCTGCTGGCACAAGTTATTCAGAAAATGATTTTTCTGACTTTTTTGAATCACTGTTTGGAAATGCCTCCGGCGGGAGGAATACAAATCAAGTTAAATTCCGTGGACAGGATCTTAGCGCCCAGATGGCACTGGATTTAAAAGATGTCTACCAAAACAACCAACAAACTTTAAATATTAACAATAAAAAAATTAGAATTACCATACCCGCTGGAGTAGAAGATGGGCAAACATTAAAAATTGCTGGGCATGGTAGCCCGGGAGTCAATGGTGGCCCAAATGGTGATTTGTTAGTTACTTTTTCTATAACTAATAATACCAAATTTAAACGTGTCGGAAGTAACCTATACTGCGAGGCAGAGCTTGATTTATACACGGCAGTGCTTGGAGGGGAAATTACATTGGATACTTTTAATTCTAAAGTTAAACTAGTCGTTCCAGCTGGAGTGCAAAATGGTACGCAAGTAAAGTTAAAGGGCAAAGGCTTTCCGCAATTTAAAAAGGAACAGGAATTGGGAGATCTCTTTGTTACCTATCGAATCAAGATTCCGGCAACACTAAGCCCTAAAGAAAAAGATTTATTTCAAGAATTAGCAATATTGAGGCAAAATGAAAACCGATAATTTAATCTCACTTGAGCAACTCTGTTCTAATCATAAAATTGAAATATCCTTTATCTATTCCTTAAATGAGTGTGGATTAATTCAAGTGATCGCAATCGATCAAGAAGAATACGTAGACCAACAGATAGTAAGTGAAATTGAAAAAATGATTCGGATGCATTATGAACTTAATATTAACATCGAGGGAATTGATACAATTTTCAATTTACTGAAAAAAATTGAACAACAACAGGAAGAAATTAATTATCTAACCACCCGATTAAAACTTTATGAAGAGCAGTAGGTTAATATTGTCTTCCCATCGCTTGCGGTCAAGACAGGCTGCTCTTCAGGAATTAGAATTCTTAACCCGAACATCACCTCTAGCCTGATGATATTCTTGATATTTCAGATAATAATTATACAAACATATCAGTAACTGTCACCGACGAAGTTAATAAAAAGCACAGCATAAAATTAACTGCTAATACCGGACCTCAACCCCCTCGCTTGGACTTAAAGTCATAATACTGAAAATTTGCTTAACAAGCGATTTTCTGACAATCTTTTCGGAATGACACAAGAGCCCCTGCAACAAATATTCCAGCCAGAATTGGCAAAGAATCAAGTCTTAAAGCAATTTGCCGGAGCTGGTGCCGAGTTAGCCCAGACTTGTGACTCACTTATTTTAGCTGCCTTTAACCAATCTTTCCCAAAATCAATTCAAGAACAATTAGGTCTAGTAGTAGTTGCTGGGGGTAGCTATGGACGTAAGCAACAAATCAAACATATCTCTGATGCCGAAATTCAAATCATCTGGACAAAAGCAGATCCAGACCTGCAAGGACAAGCCGTCATTGATACCTATGAAACGGCACTCGCCCAATTTCATATCAAAGCCAAGGACGCCCTTCTTCCGATTGGCATCGAATGTGAATTAAGATTTGTGACAAGTCATTTTACTGACCTACAAAGGGATCTAGAAAACTATCAACTAAGCACTAGCCGCGAATATCAAAGTAAGCAAAAGGAAAAACTAAATAATTTTTTAATTAATCTGACAAACCTTTTATTTGGCAGAGCCCTAAATGATCCTTTAAATACTGTTCCCCAAAAAATTATTAAAGATTTAGTTCAAGATGAAACTCGTTTAAATCATATATCTGAAGCAATAATAAGAGGCATCAGCATGCATTTTGGTCCCTATGGAACACTGGCCACAGCTGATTTACAAATAAAAAACCAATTACAAAGAACTGCTCATCTAGCGGTAAGTTTAATTGAGTGTCTAAAAATAGCAGCTGTCCCTGTTCCAGTGGAATTGGAAAAACTAGAGCAAACTTTTAGAAAGCATCAACTAGAATTTACCTTCTTTCGCCATATTCATCAGCAAGCAGATCGCCCAAGGCTTACCCATACTCATTATACACCAGAAAACTTTTTATTTAGTGATCGCCTTGATTTACAAAGAAACTTTGAAAACAAATATCCTCAAGCTAAAAATTTAGATGTCCTCACCTGGCTCTACTCAGAAGTAGAAATTCTTGATTATAACTTAAAACGCCTAGTATCTTGGGCTAGCGAAGGAGTACCACTTACTCCTTCGCCACTAAAAAAAAGCCTAGCGAAAGATCCCTTTGAAAACTTAGGAAATGTTGCTACCTCACTTAGAGAGTATTTAGCCAATGACCCAGACTACCTGCCTGCCCTGCAAAGACTTCGTGGTCTAGTTGATCCAAATAGCTATCAAACCTTTACACACTATGAACATGCGCTTCGTTCCACTGGGGCAATTGATCAACTGTACAGAGGCGAAAAGCGAGATGAGCGCTTTACAAAACTTCTACTGAGCCTAAGCCCAAAAAATATTAAAGTACTTTATATCGCAACTGCGCTCCATGACTGTGCCAAGTATGAGGAAATTAAACTTGGGATTCAAGATTCATATTGGCATGCCGAACGTGGAGCAATGATCGCCCTAGAAGAATTAAATAATTTAGGCTTAACAATTGAGGATGCTGGTGTCATTGCTCGCCTAATTGCCAATCACCTATGGCTCAAGGATGTATCAAAGTATTCATTACATACAATCCACCAAGCGATATCAACTCTTCCACTAGAAATTAGAAATGAAACTTTTCTAACTCAACTATCACTCTTAACTTACGCCGATGGACTAAGTACCAATCCAAAAAGCTGGGATATCTTTCGCTCTAATCATTTATATGATGCCACCCTCTCGGCATTTCGACAAATTAAAGGCGAACCAACAATTTTACCACTGTCTGATTTTACAGAGCACCTCTTTGATTACTATGAAGTCTATTTATTTGGACAAAATCAACAACAAATTTCTGAATTATTAAAGTTATTACCAGATAGTTTTAGATCACTCCCAATTCTTAGTGTCTGTAATTTCATCAATATTTTCAATCGATTTGATAATTCTCCTGAAATCCATTTTGCAATTCATAATTTACCAAGCGATTTGGAAGAGCAATCCTTTAAAGCAGACTTACTTTTAGTAGCCAACGATCGCAACTATCTAGCTAGTAATATTGTTGCTGAAATAACAACGCGAGGATTTAATATTCAGTCGGCAGATTTCTACACTAGTAGTACTGGTGTTGTATTTAACAGGCTTACCTTACATCATCATTCTGATCGTCAAGATGACTTGCCTCGACTGAGAGAAGCATTAAAAACCATGCTACAAAATGGCGAACTGCAAATTCCTAAAATTGATCCTAACTTTCAATTAGATCCAAACTCCACTGAAGTTTCACTAGTTAACCCTCAGTTTCCACCAAGCGACCGCACCTTTATGATTAAAATTAAGACCGAGGATCGTAAAGGTCTACTACTGCGCATCTTGCAAGGCTTTAACTCCAACCAATTGGCACTTAGATCTTGCTGTATTAATTCTGAAGGGAACAAAGTCGAAAATTTCTTTGAATTAAGTTTTAATAGCCGGGCAAACGCCTCCGAACTTTCCAGTGCACATCTAGAATTATTAAAAACAGCCCTTGAGAAAGAGCTACTAGGTAGCTAGTGTGGGCACTAGTTGAAAAGCTTAAAATCGTTTACTATTCCTTCTCATCTTCAGCCTATTTATTAATCAGCCAGATTCAAGCTTATTTACAGACTAAAAAACATGTTCAACTCGCAGCAAAAGTTTTTTAAACTTAGAAGAGTTGCTTCTAGATCCACAAAAAAAATAACAGTAAAACAACTTCATATTTACATATTAATAATCTTACTTAACTTATTCAGTTCAGCAACCTTTGCAGAAACTAACTCACTACAGACAACCCGCTTCGGTACAATTATCCTTAAGTCAGCACCAAGTTCTGAAGAAAATTATGCCCTATTATTTTCTGACGAAGACGGAATTAACCAAGAAGAAGAAACCTTAGCAGCTTCCTTTACAAGTTCAGGAACCTCGATCGCTATAATTGACTCCCCAGCGTACTTAGCAAGTTTAGCAAAAGAAGAATCTAGCTGTCTGCCAATTGCTGCAGACATTGTTAGATTAAGCCAAATGGTACAGAAGGAAGCGGGAGTTGCCGCCTATCAGAAACCTGTAATAACCGGACTAGGTCTTGGAGCAACGCTTGCATACTTAATAGCTGCGCAGATTAGCAAAGAATTCACAGCACTTGTTTCATTTAATTTCTGTCCAGCAATGACTATACCTCGGGAACTCTGCCTAGATGACACACTGCCCTTCACTTTAAAAATGGAAGAAAGCAAAATTCAATTATTTAAAAAAAATGATTTAAATCTACCTTGGCTTTTCTTTAAAGATCCTAATACTTTAAAATGTGCCGCCACAAAGCCGGAAATTTTTCTGGACAATTCCAGCATAATTAAAAAATATTCTACTAATTCATTTCCGCTGCCAGGCCAGACTTTAGACTCCCCAGAAATTTCCGCCGCACTCTCAAAATTTTTAACTGTGAGCAAAATTGCTCCGCTGCCAGCGTCTTCAGAGATCTCCGACTCCCTAATAGAACTTCCATCCGAATCAGACCAACATGATTATTTTGTCTTACTCTTATCAGGAGATGGTGGATGGGCCAGTATTGACCGAGAGATTGCCGAATATCTTGTCGGTACTGGAGTTAATGTCCTAGGCTTTGATTCGTTAAAGTATTTCTGGCATAAAAAAACTTCTGAACAAGCAGGCGCAGATCTGGACTGGACAATTCAACATTATGTAAAAAAGTGGCAGAAGAAAAAAGTTTTCTTAGTTGGTTTTTCACTAGGTGCTGACGTATTACCACTAATCTATAATAAACTGACAAATGAATCTAAAAAGTATATTTCCCAGATTGCACTCCTAAGTCCTGCTTTAAAAGTTTCTTTGGAAGTTCATATCACTGATTGGTTTATAAATTCAAACGATCAAGACTACCCACTTTTACCAGAACTTCAAAAAATTACTAAAACTCCAATTCTTTGCATCTATGGCTCAGAGGATCAGGATACAATCTGCCGGACAAAGATAGATAAAAATATTAAAACGCAACAAATGCCTGGAGATCATCATTTCGATGGAGATTATCAAGCAGTTGCAGAAATACTATTAAACTTCGCCAGCAATCATACCAGTCAACCAAAGGACAACCTCGAGTGATTATTATCCGCAACCAAAAGATCTTGTTATCATTCATTGTCCTGGTAGCAATTATCTTTTTTGGATACTTAGTTCACTTAGTTTTATATAAATATAACTACCAAGATATTATCAATGGCCTTCAGCATATTACCACAACTCACCTAATCTTTGCTGCCATTTTCTGTTTGCTTAATTACTTCGTCCTGACCCTCTACGACACGCTTAGCATTAGTTACCTTGGACGATCTCTTCAGTACCATCGGATCGCCTTAGCATCATTTGTTAGCTATACATTCAGTCATAATATTGGCTTTGCCGCCTTAAGTGGTGGAGCAACTCGCTTACGCTTTTACTCTCGCTGGAATTTTACTCCGACAGAAGTTGCCCAACTACTACTTTTTAGTGCTCTTAATTTTTGGCTTGGATTACTAATCCTTGGAGCACTCACAGCATTTATTTCCCCTGATAGTTTTGGAGAGGCACTGCATCTTTCATCCAAGGAAGTAATACTCTTAGGGATATTACTAAGCTTACCTGTCCTCACATATCTAACCGCTCTATTGCGTTGGCAAGGAACGCGTAATATTTTTGGCAAAGAGTTTCGAATTCCATCCCGCAAATTAGCGATAAAGTCGATCCTCGTAGCGATCATTGATTGGCTACTAGCAGCTATTGTCCTTTACTCACTACTTCCCGATCAAAACCAAGTTTCTTTTTTGATGCTGCTAACAACTTTTATCGCAGCTCAGTTGGCAGGAGTTATTAGCAATATCCCAGGTGGACTGGGAGTATTTGAAACAGTTGTTGTCGTCTCCCTAGGTCACATTATCCCCAAACCAACACTGATAGCTGTGCTCTTAATCTTTAGGTGCGTTTATTATTTAGTTCCATTTATACTTGGACTCCTCTTATTCGCTCTTTATGAACTTAAAATCAACGCTTTGTTTTTAAAAGGACTAGCCAATCAATCAAAGAATTTAAACCCAATTCTTAGTGCTGTGTTTCCCTTAGCTCTTTCGATTGGAACATTTATTGGTGGTGTTGTTCTTCTTTGTTCTAGTGCTAGCCCGACTATTCCTGCGCGCTTAGAAGTTATTAGTTCTTTACTCCCACTCGGACTAATTGAAGCATCTCATTTTATTAATAGTCTGATCGGTATAGCCTTAATCTTCCTTTCTTGGAGCATCAAAAAACGACTCTCTGCCGGAAGAGGAATGGCCATACTACTAACTAGTACTGGGGTCATAGTTTCAATTTTAAAAGGTTATGATTTTGAAGAAGCTTTTTATTGTCTGCTATTGTTTACTGGCTTTGTCTTAAGTAAGAAATATTTCTACCGAAAATCCTCAATCTTCTCTTCACTTAATACTCAAACAGTATTAGCAGCCTTTGGGGTCTTAATCTGCTCCATCTGGTTAGGAATTTTTTCATATAAGCACATTGAATACACTCATGATCTTTGGTGGCAATTTACTCTAGAGAGTGAAGCGTCCAGATTCCTGCGAGCTTCAGTTGGTGCTTCAATTGCTATTTTGCTGCTACTATTAAGAATACTGTTTCGCCCCAAAGCGAATCCCTTTCGTACGCCAAGCCAAGAAAGCCTGTTCTCTGCCAATAAAATTATTCAAGCATCCTCTGTTACGGAAGGACACCTAGCACTTCTGGCTGATAAAGAATTGCTGTTTGATGCCCAAGAGAGTGCCTTTATTATGTATCGCTCAACCCCTCGCTCCTTTATTGCGTTAAGCGATCCAGTTGGTAACAAAGAAGCTTTCTCTGAACTGATTTGGGATTTTCGAGAGCGCTGTGATTCCCATGATAGTATTTGTGCATTTTACGAAGTGTCTTCCGAATTCCTGCCCCACTACATTGACGTCGGCTTAAAACTTATTAAGCTGGGGGAAGAAGCTCAAGTCTCACTTGAAACTTTCTCTCTAAATGGCGCAAGTTCCAAGACATTCCGCCATACGCTTAATAAGTTTGAGAAGGAAGGATTTTCATTTGCAGTTATTTCAGCCAAAGAAGCTCAAGCAATCATGCCCCAACTCCAAGAAATTTCTAATGAATGGCTTGGCAAAAAAAATACTTCCGAAAAAGGCTTTTCTCTTGGATATTTCTCGACTGATTATCTTAGTTACTTTCCAATTGGAGTTGTATACAAAGATTCTTCGATCTTTGGCTTTGCTAATATTTTAGCAACGGCAAATAAAACAGAACTCTCCGTCGATCTGATGAGATATCGCAGCAGTGCGCCTAATGGCTTAATGGATTTTCTTTTTTTACAACTAATGCTTTGGGGACAAGACCAAGGATATCAAGAATTCAACCTAGGCATGGCTCCCTTGTTTGGACTAGAGCCACACAAATTTGCCTCAAAGTGGAGCAAGTTAGGTGGTTATATGTTTAGACACGGAGAACACTTCTATAATTTTGAAGGATTAAGAAATTATAAAAATAAATTTTCTCCAAGATGGCAACCAAAATACTTAGCCCACTCTGCTGGCATCTTACTGCCCTTGGTTCTAGGCGACATAGTTACTTTAATCTCTGGTGGTGTTAGCAAGATCATTAAGAAATAGGACGGCCATACATGAAAAGAAAATCCTCTTTATAAATATATTTTTGCTTAGCTCAACCGATCAAGTTGCCTATCATGCTTAAAAAAAGCGTAGTATCAAAAAATCCTGGCTAATGAATAAATGAGCTGCTCCATTCACGCAGGGCAGATCCAGAAGACTAAAGTTAAGTGTGACACACTTAGGCTTGCATTTAATATTTTTACAAGACTAAAAATCAATTAGAATTATTGATTTGACCTACTCTCAGAATACATTACAGTTTAATTTCTGTTATTACCCGCCAAAATTTGTAGGATTGTTGATCGAATTATTTTTTAGTTTTAATAGCCACATATTCCAATAAAAAGTAGTTTGTTTCTGAGCAAAGTTAGATATAATGCTGTTCCTTCCCTACATAAATGCTATAAACCTTTGGTATAGCTCCTAATTCATTTATTATGTTTTTATGTCGAATCATCAGTCACTAGAAGAAGTACACGGAAGCATTGATACTACTCAGCCGCAATCTGACTTTAGCAGATTTTTTCTATTTGCTGGGCCAGCATTCTTAGTCGCTGTCGGATATATGGATCCAGGTAATTGGGCTACTGACATTGCCGGCGGTAGCAAGTATGGCTATGCCCTGATCTGGGTATTATTAATGAGTAATTTAATTGCATTACTCTTACAAAGTTTAAGTGCTCGTTTAGGAATTGTTCGTGGAAGAGATCTGGCGCAAGCTAGTCGCGAAACCTATCCCAAGCTTGTGAATTATTCCTTATGGTTTTTGGCTGAAATTTCAATTGCTGCTTGTGACTTAGCTGAAGTTTTGGGAATGGCGATTGGCTTAAACTTACTATTTGGAATTCCAATTCTTTGGGGAGTATCTTTAGCAATTTTAGATACCTTCATTATTCTTTATCTCCAGCATAAAGGCATGCGCTACTTGGAAGCTTTTATTCTTTCCTTAGTCGCTATTATTGGTTGTTCATTTTTAATTGAAATGTTTTTTGCTAAGCCAGTTTTTGTAGATCTAATACAAGGCTTTATACCTAGCTTACCTGACAGTGGGGCACTCTACTTAGCAATTGGAATTATTGGCGCAACTGTCATGCCGCATAATCTCTATTTACATTCTTCTTTAGTACAGACTCGTCGTAATAAGAAAGATAGTGCAGGTATTAAAGAGGCGATCAAATATAATTTCTTTGATTCTGCTATTGCTCTAAATTTAGCTTTTTTTGTGAATGCTGCCATTCTTGTTTTAGCAGCCGCAGTTTTTTTTAAAAATGGCTTGCATGATATTGTAGAAATACAAGATGCTCATGCCATGTTACAGCCACTACTCGGGCACACCTTAGCTCCAATCTTATTTGCAATTGCCTTAATTGCTGCCGGCCAATCTTCAACTATTACCGGAACTCTTGCCGGGCAGATAATCATGGAAGGTTATTTAGATCTAAGGATTTCACCTTGGTTACGTCGTTTGATTACTCGCTTAATTGCTGTCATTCCGGCATTTTTAGTTATTTGGATCTTAGGAGAAAGTAAGATTGGGGATCTTTTGATTTTCTCTCAAGTAATTCTAAGCTTGCAATTAGGCTTTGCAATTATTCCCCTAATTCACTTTGTCAGTGACTCGGAGAAGATGGGAGAATTTGTAATTAGTAGAGTACTTAAAATCCTAGCCTGGATTTCAGCCGGAATCATTGTCTCATTAAACATCCAGTTAGTCCTTAATACAATCTTTGATTGGCAAACAACTTTTTCTGATAATTTATGGTTAATTAATTTATTAATATTTCCGATCTTAGCTTTTACTTTTAGCTTGCTAATTTATATTACTTACTTTGCTGTGATTGGAAAAAGTTCTAAGAAGTTGCCGATGATTCCTCATGGTAAAGCAATTGATTTACCTTTGATTAAACCTCACAACTATCGACGGATTGTTATTTGTATTGATTTTACTAAGAGTGATTTACCAGCAATTACTGCTGGTATTTCGCAAGGGACTTTAAGTACTGAATTTTACCTTTTACATGTAGTTGAAACGGCTGGTGCCAAGACTTTTGGTCGTGAAATTTCTGATTATGAAACACATGTAGATTGGATTCAGCTACAGAATTATGCCTCAAAGCTTCGCCAGCAAGGCTACACCATAATTGAAAAATTAGGTTTTGGATATCCAAACAAAGAAATCCCCAAAATTGTTGCCGAGATTTCTCCCGACTTATTAGTCATTGGCAAACATGGGCATAGTGGTCTTTGGGATTATGTTTTTGGAGAAACAATTGATGCCGTTCGCCACAAGGTGAAGTGTGCGGTTTTAATTGTTTAACATTAGCATGAGAGCCTACTCTTGATTAAAACACATCAGTAATTATACAATCAAGAAGATGATGGCAATTATTGTTTTGAACTTGGAGAATTTTACTCAGAAGAACAATTAAGTAATCAGTATAGAAAAGATAAGATAAGCGACTGGGTCAAGAGCGACTCGTGATGCTGTTACTTTGGATGTTAGATGCGCAACTAATAATTAATCTATAATCCCATTGTAAAGGTTCAAATATTTACAACGAGAGTTACCTTTCCTTCTCTTAAGCTAATCTAGCCTGATTCTTACCGAACTATATCAAATAAATTTATACTATCTAATTATAATCAGCCAAAATTAAGAGTTTAGTGTTACTTCAAGTCACCTTTAGAAGAAATTATTTCTTTAATTGAGAAAATTAATCTTGGCGAATATCCCTCATTATGTATCCAAACTATTTTCCCAGATGGATTTAAAAGTACTGCATAAACATTATTAGGGCGTTTATTACCAAGTTTTTTAATAATCTTTGGAGCATCTTTATAGACAGTTAAAACTAAATCCCAATCAGGTTTAGGGATCCCAACTTTCATTCCATTATTGATTGTTTCTTCTAAAATTGATGGAACTAATCCGGCAATTGTAGGTAACTCATAGAATTTTAAACCTAGGTTGGCATCTAATAAACCATAGACCCAGCGGTCAACTTCAAATTGTGTTTTTTGCTCATAGGCAATTAATAATAGTGTCCATTCTCCGTTAAAGGAGTCTGGTACAGAATATATTTTACCAGACAATGAATTAGCAATCACTGAGGGGAATATTTCTCCAGTTTGAATTTCTTGTTTTTGAACAGAATAACAAGAACTCAGTAAGAATAAGAAAAAAAGTAATTTATGCATAACTAAATTCTGTGTAAATATTATCGGGGGGGGGGGTAGTGAATTGCTTTAAGGTATATTAGAACCCAAATACTAAAACATTAAGCTTACCCTTTCATTTTAATCTAAAGGTATGACTTAGATCATACAAGGTCTATCTCTAATCAAGTACAGTTCTTACATAATAAAACCTAATGCCATTTATTTCCGGGCTATTTTTAATCTGCATTGAATCCAAATTTATGAAAAGTATATTATTAACTCCTCTTCAAAGGAATAGAGCAAAATATTCTCTAATCCTTACTTTGCTTGTAGCATTCCAATTAATTTCATTTTTAGATGTTTACGCACAAACTTGTCCTCCCACTTCAGCTTTGGAAAGTGCCCGGAACTTTGCGGTACTTGGTGGATCTGCAGTTACTAATACTGGAAACTCTACAATCACAGGGGATTTAGGAGTAAGCCCAAGTAATACGATCACTGGCTTGAGTAGCATTACACAAGTCGGCTCAGTACACCAAGCTGATGCTATTGCTGCAGAAGCTCAGGTTGATGTTACTAACCTTTACAACACATTAACAGCCTTACCCTTCGATGTTGATCTAACTGGGATTGATCTAGGAGGTTTAGTTTTAACTCCAGGGGTTTATCGCTTTTCCTCTTCTGCACAATTAACTGGAACATTAACATTGGATACGCTGGGAGACCCGGAAGCATCTTTCGTTTTTCAAATTGGAACTACCCTGACCACCGCCAGCGGATCCTCTGTTAATGTCTTAGGTGGTCCCGATAATAATATCTTCTGGGCAATAGGAAGTTCGGCAACTTTTGGAACAACAACAGCATTTACTGGAAACGTTCTAGCATTTGCTAGTATCACTTTAAATACTGGAGCCAGTCTGCAATGTGGAAGTGTCTTTGCTCGAACTGGTGCCGTAACCCTAGATACTGCATTGATTGAAATTTGTAATCAAAGTTGTCTTATTCCAACTTGTGGAGATTCCATCGTGCAAGCTGGTGAAGAATGTGATGATGGAAATCTAAATGATGCCGATGCCTGTAATAATGCTTGTATTATTCAAGTGGAAGACTGCACTGGTGACTTTACTGGCTCAGCAGTAGTTGATCATTGTGGAGTTTGTAATGGAGATGGCTATTCTTGTGAAACTTGCGTTGAAAGTAATAATGTCTCCGGGCAACTGATTCTTGATTCTTCAGCTCGAAAACTCAGACAGCTGGTAATTAAATCAACTCAAGAAATTTTCAAACTAGGTGGGAAAACTAATAGCCTACTCGCTTTTGTTAGACCTCTACGACAAGAAGCAGCAGCACTGTCCATGCTTAACTGGCAATTAACTTGGGCAATACCTTCGTTAACCCATGATTGTAATCCTAATGCATTTTGTACTGAAGTCAGTCACGCTGATTTAATAACAAGATATAAATTAAACTCTAGAGCATTAGCTCGTCTGGTAGCACAGTCTATTAATAAACTTCAGGATATAACTGGCAATCCAAATATTGGCATTAGATATATTCGTGCGGCAAAAAGGGAAGTAAGACTGGCTAATACAGTAGCTGAGCAAATGCCTACTAGCGAAACACAATGTAGTTAAGAAGTGAGATGATAGTTCTTGAATCTTTAGCCTGATACTAAGTAAAATATTTACCTAAAACCTAAAAGTGATTATTAGTGCTAGGCTAGGATGAAAGTAAGTGACATTCGTGCTAGGCTACTTTTTTCAAGTTATTGCTAGTCTTCTGTGACCAATCTTCTTAGTAATGGAGAAAATTCTTTTTCCGGACTATACATATCACTCTTAACAATGTTTTCATCTGGCATTTGATTTAAACCCTTTATCTCATCTCTCATTGAAGAAGTTCCAATAATTATACTCTGAGGTTGCTGGGTTCGGATAACTGGGATCAAGTTATATCCAATATCTGCTAAATTATCTGAGAAAGCTCTCATGTCACGATCTTCAAGATCTCCCAAGTCAACTTTTGGCATTCTATGGTCAAGCAGAATTAGGTCGAATCTTTGATCCGAAGCAATTTCTTTTGCTGCATCAGCATAGTTAGTAACATACCTAACTTCTGGATCGAGATTCAAAGGTGGTAAGCTCTTAGAAAGTGCATACTGAATTGCGCCAATAGGACCTTTCTGATCTTCGATTACAAGAATTTTTTCAATTTTCTGCATATCCTAAGATTCTAGCAGTTTTTAATTCTTAGGATAATACTGCTGTTCGCCTTTGTGCCAGGCTAGAATACAAAATCAACCAACGCACCAACAGCACGGAATGGTAATGCAATCACATCGCCTACAAAGCCGACAGTGCAACTTAGTACGCCATCACATCCATCATCCTCTTCAACCTCATCCGAACTAGTAGTTCTAGTGACAGTTCTTTCCTGATCTCCAGTATTGGAATCAATGCTGACAGTCTCAGAAGATTGCGTAGTAGATCGTTCATGAGAGCTACAAGCAACAAGTGACATAAAACTTGCTAAACTAATTAGCAAAACAATTCTTCGGAAAATATTTAATTTCATTTGAGGCAACTTTTATAAAATAATAAGTCATTATAGCCTTAAAAGTTCCATTAGGAGTATGATTTAAATCACACTTGAGGACTTCCATATGGATTATATTACTTTTTTTCTAGTGATACTTCTAAGTTGGTTAATACTATCTAATTAATTTTATTAAACAAACGTTGCTTGGCACTAGTTGAACTTATAAATCTGCCATAGCTAACCCAACTCGACTTAACGAACCTCTAATCATTTGGGCACGATAGCTTGGTCCCCTACTCTCCAAAGCCTGAAATTTTTGATACTGTTTAATTAAAAATTTATGTGATTGATTATCTCCTGACTCAGCCAAGACCGCAATCGCCACACTAGAGATTGAGGGATCCATTAATGACTGAAGATGCGCACTAATTCGCTTGAGGGATCTTTTCTCGGGTTCTCTCTCAAAACTTGCGATTCCTAATCCAAGCAATCTTTTTGCTCTACAACTAATTGGAGCATCATAATCTCCAGCAATATCGTTCATTTGGGGTACAATTACAGACATGGCGGCATCAACGGCAACAGGTATTTTTGTATCAATCATTACCCGAGCAAAGTCATCAATGTTAATGGACTGGAATTGACCATTCACTATTACACTGCATGGCTGAATTTGATTTTGAATTTTTTTTCTAAGGACTAAATTTGAAGGATCTACTTTTAAAAGAAAACTAGCTGCTACAGCTCTAGCACCGACTTCAAAGTCTTGTGAGTTAAAAATGTGCTTTAATTCCTGATTACATTCGACACCACTCGATTCTAAAAACTTAGCAATTTGAGTAACTGTTGAGAGATTAACTATGTTATTTGCTAAGCAATTTTTGAAATATTCAGAGTTATCTCCTTGTGGGTTTCTTGTTAGGATCTGCACAACTCCTTCAAGAATATTAGGATCTGTAGTAGCGGATCCTAACTTTTTAAAGAACTCCAATTCAACTTTTGAAAGGTCCGTAAAACAATTGTATACTTTCTTTTGCGACTCAACTTCAATGTTAAAGACAGCTTGCATTACAAGACTAGTGTCCTCAAAACTTAAGTGTGGTAGTGATTCACGAAATGCTCTTATCGCTTTCTTCTCATCAGATCGAATAGCCTCTGAAAAGCCAGTTTTACTAGTTAATTTATCTAATAAAAGAGAATGATTTTCTTGCGAAGATTCCGCTAACAAACGAATTAAAGCGAAAGTAGCTGCCGGAGACTTCTCAATAGCAAGTTTTAAAATGGCAGGATCTGGTTCCGCAATTTTACCAGCTACTGCTGTTAGGTAAGTACTAAGTCCCCTATTTAAATCAGGAGCAAACATCACGACATCACTTATTAACTGTTCCCACTTTTCTGTTTTAGTTCCAACAAGCTTTTTTTCTCAGTATCAAGACTAGCTAAAACTTCTTTTAGATCATTTTCTAATTTACGGAATTCTATTGGATTATTAGCTGCACCTAATTTAGGCCCATAGATTTCACTAAAATAATAATCTTGTTCAAAATGCCCATCCCCTTCATGTTCCACTCTAACCTTATATGGCACTAAGGAATTACTAGGTTGGGTGGAGGTTCCAAGTTCTAACGAAGCTACAGCTGATGTATTCATATGTTTAAATTTTTACTTTTATAAAGTTATTATTCTGTATCACACTGGAAATTTTTTCCAAAGGAAGAAATGCTTAATATTTCCGAATGAATGTACTAACGCTTGTTTTATTTACTAAAACTTACTTTATCCAATTAGAAAAAAATCACCTTTTAACAAAAAAAGCTCATAACAGATTCCAGGATCAAGTTGGGTTAAAGCTGTCTTAAGGTGGAGCCAAGCTCACAGCCATTGATTTAAGGCTGTGAACCTGGCACGTGGTAAAAACGTGGTAAAAACGGCTTATTATATTTAATAAATTGATCAGTTAGCTTTTAGCTGATGGCCACAAACTTAAATTGATAAAAAAGGGGGACTGAAAAGCCCCCCCTAAATTAAGACAATTAAATTAATCTGCTTGTCTAACTGTTCCAGCCATATCAGCTGGGTCATTCGGAGCAAAAAGCACGATGTCAGGAGACGACGCACTAGTTACTGCCGCGGGGTTCGTGTAAATATTTAGTACACTATCACTCAAGTTAGCAACGATTAAGGAACCGTTAATTGTTAACATCCCACGAGCGCCAGCAGTTAAGCCTTGAGATAAGGTTACTGAAGGTTTCTGACCTTCTGTTAATGCTGTTGGATTAGAGAATCCAGTAACATAAGGTCGATTATAAACATCTCCATCAACACCAGAACTTTTATTGCCAACGAAAAGTTTTTCTCCAGCGAGAGCAACACTAAATGGCTGATCGATCTGTGAAAACAATTCATTATCACCGAACAAGTAAGTGTCTGGGAATTGCGCATTGCTAAGCGATGTCAAATCAAAAACACTGACACCATTATGGGTATTATTCTGAGTATCTAAACCATACAAGTTATCACCTTGTACAGTAATTTTACTAATATTTGGATCTGAGACAGTAGCGTCCGAGGCGCTAATTAAACCACTAATAGATGAGAAGTTCTCAAAGACTTTAATGTTAACATCACCGTCACCACCAGATTCTAATCCAAATAGACGATCAGTTGCTGTATGCACTGAAGCACTATGGAAATTATTAATTGCTGGAATTTCTACATCTGGAGTACTAGTATCAGTTAAGCTATCAGCATCTCGGAAGACAAAGATGCAGCTTTCTCGGTCAGCTACAAAAACTAAATCTCCACCAACGATTGCTAACTCTGCATTTGGGCCAACTCTTAATCCAGTGCAGTTAGTACCAGCGTTATCAGAATCCAAAACAAAATCTGGCGCTTGGTTAGTGGTAATGTCAGAGATGCTATTCCAAACTAGGATCGTATTAGTACAATCTTCTGCAATAAATACCCTTCCAGTTTCAGTTACAGCAGCAGCTCTAGGAGATAAAATGTTTGTAAGATACACTTGGTCCACCTACTCCAGAGGTATTACTCATTACATCATTATAGATTAAAACAGTTTCCTCACTACAATTGCTACTGCCATAGTCACCTGGTAACACTACTAAATCTAAAACTTCACAGGCATTACCTGTTCCATCAGTGTCTTCATCTAACTGATTAGTATTAACTACACTCGGGCAATTATCTAATACATCAGCAACTGCATCTAAATCACTATCAGCTTGGTTATTGTTAGGTACAGCTGGTGCATTATCACAAACGTTCCCAACTAAATCTAAATCTGTGTCCGCCTGATCAGAATTAGGAACTAGAGGACAGTTATCGAGAGAACGGCGATCTCCATCTAAATCTGAATCTCCAGTTTCAGAAGTAACTGAACAGTAGCGGGTCATCTTCAGTTTTCTACAACCCCTTGGATTAGCAAAATTAACACATTGAAGTGTGAACTGACGAATCTTTGTCATAAATAATTGTTGTTGCGCAGCATTCCTTTCCGCTTTAAGAGTACAATCATTTGCTAATAAGATACTTGGAAAGCTCGCTAGCATTAGGCATAAACAGAGCAATGATTTAAATTTGGACATTCTTTCTTCTCATCAAAAAATATAGTTTGCTATAAAGTTTTTTATAGCAAGAAAAACTTACTGACAGAAATCTTAGAACATTACCTAGCTAATTGCCACAAAAAACTTAGTTTACTCTAATCCAGCGCAAAGCCATCACCTATTAATTTCTAGTTTTACGTATAATTAGACTGTCAGGTCGCTTTATTATTAAATTTTCAGCCGTGTTTAAGATTTATTTGTATCGTTAAAGTTCCGAGGGGGTGAGGATTAAAGCTTATTTAAATCGATCTTTAGGTACGTTGCTTCTTCGTTAGTTAAAATTAATTTTCTACCTTTTATTAAATCTATAAATTCTTGGTTTTTAAAATACTTTAACGCTTCAAGGATTACTTTATGGTCAAAGCCTAAATTACTAGTACATGTTGCCAATTTAAGAGGTATCTCTTGTTTCATTCGCTTATAACTACCATTTTGATTATTAACTGCCCTAATAACTTCTTTTACAATTAGTGATAATTTTTGAATATCAAGCACCTTTCCATTAGGCAAAGATATTTCTGGTTTTTGATTTGCCGTTAGTTGATAAACTCCATTTTTGAATGATAACAACTTCCCTTCAGATACTAATCCTTGGAGCGCCACCTGAAGAATAGTATTGGCCGGAAGCATTAGCCCCTGACTTATCGCGTCACGTCCTAACTTATCAACTGTAAATAAATTATCACTTTCCCCAATCAATTTTACTATCTTTCCTTTGGTTGCATGTATCTGACTTGAAAGATCTCGAACTTGTCTTTTGGCAATCGGTAGCACTTCTTCCCTTAAATAAGGATTATCTGCAAGAAGACTTGCTGTAAAAGATTCATTAAGTGAATTAGGGATAACTTTAGATTTTACAGTTAAGGTATCACTTCCCACGGAAACTAAATTATTAGCAATAAGAAATTTAAAATGAGGGCTAACCTTAAGGAGGTCTAATAAACAACTTGTCTTCATTTCTAAATACTCTGCCCACTTTTGTATTTTAAGCGGCTCTTCTAAGTGCCGATTTTTTACGAACTCAAAAAAGGATTTAACCAATTCTTCGCTTGGTAATATTACTGAACTTAAATCTTTAGATATTATAAAAGCTGGAAATTTGCTTTGATCAAAAGTAAAAAGATCAGTTTTAAGTAATAGAAAGGCATTGATAGTCGGAAAGAATTCAGTAATAGGTTTGGAATTCGGATTAACACAGACCAAACCAAGATCGATCAGTGCGTCAAGTGCGTTAGCGGCTTTAGAATTAAAGAATTCATCAGATTCTCTAATGCCTTTTTGACCATGACTTTCAAGGTAGATTTTAACTAATTTGAATAACTGATCCTTGTGTGAAGCTTTCAAATTCTTAGATTCCATCAAATCTAATGAGAAATCCTCACTTCCAGACATAGCAGCAATCTTAAATGCTCCTAATTGAAAATTACTTTGATCTACTCTTTCGATTGATACATCCATCTTGGAAATATAAATTCCTATTGATTCTTAGTCAAAAAAATATTTGTATTTGAGAAATAGCTTGGAAGATTGCCTGGATTTACCCGATAATAGGAGATTATTTGAATATACAATTATTTTTAATTACCAGTTCAAGGTCTGCTACTATATTTTTTGATCTAGGACTGTCACTATGAGTCTTGTTTTCAACCTCAGTTTTGGATAAGAGCAGTCTGAATTTGGTTAAAATTGATAGCAGGCTTAGTTGGTTTTAGTGAATAAGCGGCTAGAGCTCCGATGAGATTAACGAGGAAGTTTACCTTACTACGATGTCTGGAATGTTCCACCT
>JANNBC010000048.1:0-163012 GCA_031385045.1 bacterium
GGAGTAGTGACCTATCTAATGGTCGTGTCGTTTACACAGGTTTTTCTCGGTCTACTACTCCAGGGACTTGTTTATCTAAATTTATAGATAAATAGAACTTTTTCAACATACAAGGTTTTACCGAACTGCTAGGAAAAATGCAGATCGCATTTTTAGTTCATTGGGGTTTTAGTATATTTGTTTTCCCCAGCTAAAATGCTTATAAAATAAGCCTTTTAGCCTGAGCGACCCCCTAGGGTCGCTTCAAGCGCTTCGCGCTTGTATACTAGGCGAGTAATTTTAAAAATGGTAATTTTCAATGTCGCCTAGTATATATACTGAACCCTCTTAGATTCTTCCTAGGGGCTAAAATACTAAGTCTTAAAATTGCTTTAATTATGTCTGTAACTGCAAGCCAAATATCAAGTCTTCAACCCGATAATTTTTATCGCGCGACAAACATCGAAACTGATTTAGCTCAGATTAGTAAAAGTCTTGAACTACTAGAGACTGGTCAAAAGACAGTTCTCTGGGCAGATGCCCAATTAACTAAAATCTTAGATAAATATCATGGGTCTTATTTGGAAAATCAAGGATTTCTGATCACAGCTTTTAATCGTAGCTACCCCCACGGAACCTACGCCATGGAATATCTAAACGATCAAAAAGAAATACCTGTAGCTACAGTATTTAGAATCTCAAAAAGTCCCTCCAGTTCGCTTGGCTTTAAAACTATTCCCCCAACAATTCTTGATAATGAGCAGCTTTGCTCAGCACCATTTAAATACATCCCCACTTCTGCTCAAATAATTAGTGTCTTCACAGATAATAAGTGGCAAACAACAGAAGTTATCCCAGCCTCCTTTTATACGGTCAATGGCATGACTTCCACAACTCAGTATGGACAAAGTGCTTTTGAGGGCCTTGTTGCTACAAAGACAATTGATGGTACTGCGAGTATTTTTAGACCTGTAATGAATGCCGAACGCTTTAATCGATCACTCACTCGTTTAGGTATACCAGAACTTCCCGAAGGACTTTTTCTTTCTGCCGTTGAGCAAGCAGTTCGAGCAAACTCCGAATACCTGCCTCCTTACAATGCACCCGCTAGATTATATCTTCGCCCCTACGTTATGGCACTAAATGGCGGAACTAAAGTAGCCCCAGCAACTGAATATATTTTTACGGTTCAAGCTTTTCCATTTTGCGCCTATAGCGATCCGAATAGCCCAGGTCTTAGTCTCGTTACAATTGCTGGAACAGAAAGAGCCCTGCCAGGAATTGGTTGTCTCAAATTAGGGGGGAATTATGCCACGACTTTACTGCATAGTACTCAAGCTCATGAAGGCTTAGTCCAGGGCTTTGATGGTAAAAAATTTGATGGAGTATTTTATACTTATAAGGTTGCTGGAAGCTCAGAAAGTTTTGTCGATGAATTTTCTGCTGCTAATTTATTCTTTATAAAAAAAATGCCAAACGGTTTAGAAATTTTTACTCCAACGTTAACGCATGATCGCATCCTGCCAGGAGTCACAAGAGATAGTATTATTCAGTTATTAGCTAACCTTAACTATCAAGTAAACGAAACTGATATCAATGGTCAGAAGATAAAAGAAATGGATTCCGCCTTTTTAACTGGTTCAGCAGCAGGCATTACGGCGATATCTTCCATGGCCTTTAGTCCAGAATCAATTGCTCATTTTGAGACAAGTTCAGAGACTAAGGATTTAATAACATTGCTCAAGAAATCTTTAGCAGAGTTAAGAGCTGGTAATACTAGTGCCTTTGAAGATTCTACAATTGCGAATTGGCCTCATATTATCAATCTTTAATACAGCTACTACTGGCTTAAAATCGATCAATCTTGACCATCTCCTCCATCGGGATAAATCCACCACGCTCTCTAGCTGGCTGAGTGCCTTTACCAATCACTACAAACATGGAGATCACATGATCTTCGGGTAAGTTAATAATCTTTCCTACTTGCTCAAAATTAAAGCCATCCATTGGACAGGAGTCATAGCCCAATGCTTTAGCGGAGAGCATTAAATTCTGTGCAACAAGTCCACACGAGCGCATTGCTTCATCACGCTGAACTGTCTCATGCCCGCGATAATAACCACCAATAGCCGGAACCATAAAGTCTCTTACAGCATCAGGGGCATTTTTCCAATATCTTTCAGGGGCTTTATCCCAAGCTTTTAAATCAGCACAAATAACAATTAACAAAGAAGCCTCTGTTACTTGGGCTTGCCCCCAACTGACTTCACGAATTTTCTGACGAATACTTGGATCTTTTACAATAAGTAAACGCCAATTTTGAATATTAAAAGCTGTGGGTGATAATTGTGCCAAAGATAATAGCTGTACCTCTTCGTCTTTTGTCAAAAAATGATTTGGATCAAAATGCTTAACGGCACGACGAGATTTTATTGCTTCAATTATATCCATAAATATTATTAATTATAAAGTTATTCTGGAACCTCTGCTCCAATATATAAAAATAGTGCTACGATTCCTAAGACTAAATTTCCCATCCATGCTGACAAAAATGGTGAGATTAATTCGGCTCGTCCTAAGGCTAAGCTAAAAGAATGAACTGCAAAATAGGCGAAACATAGCAAAACGCCAAAAATAAAACTTGCGGCCATACTTCCACTTCTTGCTGGTCTAATTGCTAAAGGTATTACGGCAAGTGAACAGATTAAAATGACAAACGGAAAAGACATCTTAGAGTATAAATCTGGTAATAAATCCTCTGTTTTCTGACCATTATCTTTTTGTTCTTTAATATATGACTGCAGTTGCTGATAAGTCATCGCTAGGGGCTCAGTATCATCTAAGAAAAAATCTGCCGGTTGATTATCAATTAACAGTGGTAATCTTTCAAAACGAATGGTCTGGATAATTTGATTATTTTCAAATTCTAGCTTCTCGACATCACGCATATTCCAACCAAGATCTGAATTAATCCAATCCACACGATTGGAATTTTCACGACGCTTTACTTGATAATCAGGGTTAATCTTAAATTTGCTAAATGTATGTAAACTGGAATCACGAGAATCGAAAGCCTCAATCGAATAAAAATTATCTTGCTCGCGCCACCAAATATTATTTTGACTATACGTCCCTTGAAGATCCTTTTGTAAAATATCAATATTATAGATTTCTTTTACTCGACGAACACTGGCAGGAACGATTATTTCACTACAAAGCAAATTAAACACACTGAATAAAAATGCCGTCAAGATCAGTGGTCTTGCTAACCAAGAGATCCTCAAACCACTAGCTCGCATTGCCGTCATCTCAGAATTTTTAGAGAGCAAGCCATAAGTAAATAGTGTGGCAATAACAAAGGCAATTGGTAAGGTCAGAACAATAAATTGTGGGATCTTAAAAAAGAAGTATTGAAAAACAATAAAGAAGCCTGGTTCCTTTGGTAAGATATTATCAATCCGATCAAAAAAATCGAATACTAGGAATAACAAGACCAAAGAGATTGTAGAGAGAAGGATATTACGAATTAAACTCTTCCAAATATATTTATGTAAGATTTTAAAACTCATTTTCTTCGGAAAAAACTAATAATTGGAGTTAGGGCATCAGAGAATGATTGCCACTTTTCGGAGTTGACCTTATAGATCGAGTAGCTACAAACAATTGCTAATACCAAATTAGGAATCCAAACGGCCAAATGCGGATTCATTACTCCAGACTCACCGAGCGCAATCCCGACTGTGAGCAGCCCAAAATAGACAATAAAACTGAGTAAGCCAAAGGACAAGGAAAAACTTGCTCCCCATGTTTTTTGAGTTCGCGGAGGCATAATGCCTAGTGGAATTGCTAAAATAGCCATAAAGAAACATGCCCAAGGAGTTGAGAAACGTTGGGCAAGTTCGATCTTTAAACGGCTCAAATCTTTACGCAAGCTTTTTAAATTTGACTGATTAATTTCGGAGTCTTGATTTCGAACACTCTCGGCAATCTCCAATTCTAATTGCTCCTCTCGATCTAGGATTTCATTTAGTTTAAATTCACGTCCTTTTTTATCCTGCTGTAGGGAAGAGTCTCCATAGACATCAGCCGTGCTAAGAAGCATTCGATTTTCATCGAACTCAGTGACTTGATAGTTTTTACTCACTTGTTCATGAACAGTCCCTACGGCTAAATCAATCATGATCATTTGAGCTGCCGGATTAGATCCAATTTTACCAGTTTTTGAAAAAATAGTTTTACGCTGCTCTAAGTTACGACGATCATCGATCATTACATTTTCTAGCTTACCTGTTTCATAATCAATCTTCTCCGCATAGATAGTTAAATTGCCCATCTTATTAAATAGACCTGGACTAATTCCAGCAACTGTTCGCGAACGAGCAATTTCAAAAAGAGTTCGATTTAATGTTTGATATCCCCAAGGTCTTAATTCAAAAGATAAATAGTAGGCAAAGGAAACTGTGATTAGACCATAAATAATAATGGGACTTAACAATTGTAAAATCTTAATCCCACTAGCTCGAATCACAATGATTTCTGAATCTCCAGAGAGCCGAGAAAAAGCTAGCATCCCGCCTAAGAGCACAGATAGTGGCAAAGCGATTTCTAGAAAAGTTGGGATAATTGCTAGAAAAACTTTAAGTACTTGCTCCGAGCCAACACCCTTATTAACAATTAAATCAGCAAATTTTAGAATTCGAGCAGAGAGGATTAGTGCCGTAAAAGTAAGTAGGCAGATTGCAAAATAGGCAAAAACTTCTCTAAAAATGTAGCGGGAAAGGATTTGCAAAGTTTTTCCTACAAAGATAACAGTCGAAATTTTTTTTGGACTGTGTGCAAATTCACTCTTTTAGTCGCAAGCTTATGAAACGACTAACAGATCAAAAGCATTAAGATGAAACCTATCATCCTAAAATTAATTTTGATCATGAGACTATCACCGACTAGGCGAAAGACATAGTAAACTGGGACGCTATGCCTGTTTTTCAAGGGGTGAAAAACTTAGTTGATGATTGATTTATCTAAAGAAATAAATCAATCACCAACAACTAGGAACTGCGATTAAGCAACTGGGTGAAGAAGCTTCTTTTGTTCTTTACGGATACGCTTGCTAGCTTCTTTCTTCTTACGCTTTTTAGCTTCAGAAGGCTTTTCAAAATACTTACGCTGCTTCACGATTTTATAAAAACCTTCGCGAATTAATTTTCTTTTTAGTAATTTGATCGCTCTTTCCACGTTGTTACTATCAACATGTACTTCGAAGTCTGACGCAAACTTTGGGTTTTTGATGGCGTCTTTATTGATTTTTAAGGAATTATTTTCAGTCATTAAAATTTAAACAGATAGTAAAATCACAGGGTTAATAGCATTTTAAAGGTGGGATTGTCAAAAACCGACTGCCTGACTATTGTAAATCAAACTCGCTAACTGTGACTCGGGCTCTCCCATGGAGATAACTAATTGAATTTACTACCTAAACAAATGTTCTTAAGAATCCTATTACCTATCTTACTCCTTCCAATAATTCTTTTTGCGGAGGACGGCAAAACTCCAGCATTAAAGCCAGAAGTAGTAGAAAGCTTGACCCAAATTGCTAATTCCTTAAATACGTTAGAAGCCAAAAAAGAAGAAGAAAAAAACCCAGAGCAAATTAAATTAATCAAAACTGACCTAGAAGATCTAGAATATGATTTTATTGAAGTTGCTACGGGACTTAACCTAGCAAACTCTGAAACCCTAGGAGATCCCAACAACTTTTCATGGAGTAATGAGCTTTATGTCTTACTGAGTCCAGTAATTAACGAACTAAAAGAAATCTCCAGTCGCCCGAGAGAAATAGAAACAATTAAAGAGGCACTCGCCAAACACGAACAAGATTTTGCTAACTCAGCAGAAGTAATTACTGGCTTTAAAAATATTCAAAAGCAAACTAACGATCCTTTATTAGAAAAATATCTGACTAAGTTCCAAGAAAAATGGTTGGAAGAAAGAAATAAAACAGAGACAGAAGTTACGATTCTTAAACAGCGTTTAGCAACTCGTCTTGCTGAAAAAAAATCTCTGGGAGCAGCACTTACTGAAATATTCGATCTATTCTTTAAGAACCGTGGTAAAAATTTAATCCTGACAATCCTTACTTGCTTGCTATTTCTATTAATTTTAAAACTAACTAATAGGTTAATTTATAAATTCATCCTTCACTCTCATAATCGCAAAAAAGAATCCTATCTAAAACTACTAAAGATTTGCTATACGCTACTGGTGATCCTCGGAACATCTTTTGTTTTTGTAGGAACATTATTCTACCTAGAAGACTGGCTACTGTTAGTTGCCACAGGATTGATTTTATTAACGATTGCCTGGTCTACAAAACAAATTATTCCTCGTTTCTGGATGCAAGCAGTCTTAATGATGAATACTGGACCGGTACGTGAGGAGGAAAGAGTTATTTACCAAGGCATTCCCTATCGAGTTCGTAAAATTAACTTTAATTCTTTTCTGATTAATCCAGAGTTAGATGGTGGGATCTTGCGATTACCAATCAACGATCTAGCAGCACTTCGCTCTCGGCATGCCAACAAAGAAGAGCCTTGGTTCCCAACACAGAAAGGCAATTGGATTCTTTTCTTAGAATCTAAAATGCATGCTCAAGTTATTTTCCAATCTCCAGAGAATGTCATCCTGCAACAACTTGGAGGAAGCAAGACACAACTAAAAACTATCGACTTCTTAAATAGTAAATTTATTAATCTGTCGAATGGTTTTAGAATCAACTTAGCATTTGGCCTAGACTATCTACACCAGAAAGACATGACAGGTACAATTCCAAGGATTTTCAAAGAAGCCTTAGATAAAAAATTAACGGATAGTAAACTAGAATTCTCAATAAATAGAATTTCAGTAGAGTTAGCAAAAGCTAATTCTTCTTCCTTAGATCTCGCCGTTATGATTGATTGTGATGGAAAAGGAGCCAAGGATTATCAAAAGTTAGAACGAACCTTAAGTCGTCTCTGTGTCTCAATCTGTAATGAACAGGGATACTCCATTCCATTTGATCAAGTTCGTCTGCATCTTGCAGATGGCGCTAACTTATCAGGTCGAATGCTTACTTCGGAGTAAAGTTAAAACGAGGAAAGCCTGACTGATATTCCAAAAACTTAAAACTAAACTGGCGTGTTTCGGGGCGCAACTGCTGATTAGAAAATAAAGATAAAAACGGAGAGAACTGTTTACTACCAGAGTCTTTTAACTGCACGTCCCCTTGCCCTTTAGAAATTTGAATACCTTCAGGAAGCGGAGATAAAAGAAAATCTGCCATGATACTACCCCAGTCTGAGTCCAAAATAAAATCTTTAACTTGAAATAAGGAATCTTGATTAATGGCAGCGCTAAATTTTTGAATTACTATGGGCTCTAAATTTAAATTCATTGGTAGGCCTGACATCCAGCTAGGGATAACACTCGCGTCTTTTTTTACAAAATTTTTAAATTCAAACTTTAGATTTTGAATCTGAGTTTTGTTCGCTATCATTAGTAATCGATCTAAATCTAGACTAAATGTCCCCGAACTAAAACCAATCAATTTCATCAATGAAACTTGGAACAATTCAATATCTCTTACTTCCAAATTTTTTAAACCGACGCCTTGATCTCCACGATAAAGACGTCCCGTCACCTGCCCTTGGAGTAGATTAAAACTAAAATCAATGGCCTGCTCATCAGAAAAAAGACTGGTAATTACTGGACTAACTTTTAAATTCTGAAGCTCTAGTCGAAGTGGTATTTTTTGCTTGGCAACTTCAATTGCTAAGACTTTGCTTTGAAAATTAAAAAGCCCAAAATTACTTTCCGTAAAATTTAGAAAAACATTCTGACCAATAGCAACATTAGCAATTTTGGCACTGGCATAAGTAGCTAACTCTTGACTACAAAGTCGCCAAAGAACAACCGCAAGTAAAATTAATACCAGCAAACTATAGGCAATGAATTTTACTAAACGAAACATCTAAATCTTTTGAAAATTACTGATATCTAATTGAACAATTAAACGAGACTGATTAGGAGCTTTTTTGATATCAATCCTAGTAATCACAAGCGGGCGCTTACCGTTAACTAACTCATTTAAAAATACTTTTAAATCAGCTTCTGATGTCGTAAAAATCTCGACCCGAAATGGCTCTTGGCGATAATCAGTACTAAATGGTTTTTCAGGCAAAGGGTTAATTTTATAATTTGTGGGGCTATCTACCTTAGCTTTAGTTCTAATTAACTCTTCTAGATGTGATAAGACACCACCTTTAAAAGAAACCTGCTGAAATTCTTTCTCGATTTTTTGTTGTCGTAGATAAAGAGTTTGATACTTCTCTAGCTGATTAGGTAGTAGTGCTAAGTTATCCTGGGCTCGCTTAAGCAGTAATTGTTGTGCCTTACTTTTTTCTAATAAAGGCGCAGCGAGGGAATTTAGTCCAATCAAGAGCAAAACAATGGCTCCTCCGATAGCTAAGATCTTCTCGCGGATTGATAAATTATTTAAAAGTTCAAAAATCTTTTTTTTCATTAACAAATTCTGATCTTAAACTGAAAACGCTTATCTACTCCCCCGCCCGGAGTTTCAACTTTTATGCGACAAAAAATATCTTTTTTGTCTTTGATCAATTTCTCTAAGCGATCTACCCCCTTGTAATTGGGAACAGTCCCTTCGATCTCGACTTGATCACCCTTAATCATTAATTGTTGTAAGTCCATTTGAATCTTAGATCCAGTAGCCTCGGCTAACAACTCCGAAAGCAACAAGTAAACCTCAACTGGATCTGCTTTTGCTGGACTTCCCAAGCTTTCTAACTGAGCTTCAATCTGACCACTAGTACCCATTAACTTCTCTAACTCTTGTCCTTCTGGAAATTGAACCCAAGGAATTCTCTGCGAAATATTGGCGCGGATTGAAGATTGAATTTGGCTAATCTCTTGTTCTGTACGCAGGTAATTAGTGACTGGGACTAGGATTAATAGCACTACAACTAGAATTAAAAATACTTTTAATTTAAAAAAATAACTAACGGCTAATTTTAAACTTTTGTTGGCACTTAAGTTTTGCTCTCTAAAATTACTAATAATACTATTGGGCTTTAAAGCTAAGGCTGTAGCAGCCTGGATCGCAATAATCTCTGCTTCGCTGCCTGGAACCGCAACCTTTTCAACTGGCAAGTCTAGGGCAGAAGCTAATTGATCCGGGCGAAAGTGATTACCAACTAGTGCAATACTCTCTATCTTACGATTATATATGGTGTGAAAATTCCAAAGCAACATTTTTACTTCAGTCTCAGGAAAGACATCACTATCTGTTAGCTCTAGTACTTGGACATTTTTCACCTGATGATCCAAGAGTGTTGTTAAATATAACTGTTTATCTCCAGCCTTAACTAGCATTACGGCACTACTAGACTCACTTCCGCCCTGCAAAATTGCCGAAGGAATAGTAATGTAATCTGGATCAAGATTAATAGACTGAAGATAGCTCAAGATTTTCGCTAAAAATTCTTTGGGGATTAAGCTGGTAAAGACATCGTAGGTCCCAGCTGAGTTTTGATCCAGAATTTGATAATTTAAATAAAAACGATCCAAGGTAAATGGAATTAAATCTTGAATTTCAAGATTAATAACTTTTTTAACTAAGGACTCTTGCTTAAACGGAAGATTGAAATTAAGGCCGATGTAATTATCTGCTGGAATTACTAAAATTGAAGCTGAGATATCATCAATGTGTCGTAAGTAAAACTCTTGGATTCGATCTAAGCAATCTTGGAGCAAAACTTCAGGACTACCCTGAATCTCCTCTGTTAATTGCAATTCATTAGATGTTAAGGCTGGGATTTCCAACCCAGCAGTTTTAGTCCAATCATTTGTTAACCAATCTGCTGGCAGATTAATCGTCAGACGATCCACAATCTTTACTTGATCAGCAACCTTCTCCGCAACAATTGCGACGACCGGAGTGGAGCTGATATCAAGGCTAAAGATTTTATCCATGTGAATTTTATAGCATTTCAAAATGGAACTGACTATATGCTACGGTCTTAGCCCTGTCTGGGGATCATTCTCTATCCCAGCGGTAATCGGAACCGCAGTCGCAAAAATGAATTCCCTCCCTAAGGGAGTTAATAACTTAAATTTAAAGCTAACCATACTAGGAATTAAATCCCTTTCCTCCCAGGTACTCTGCCAATTCTTGGATTTAGGATTGAAATAGTTAAATTCTAAAGACTTGAGGCGGTTAGTAATTGGAAAGGTAATAATCTTCTCCAGTGCTTCCTCTACTGGCTGAATATTTGGAATCTCCTCTCGCACCAAGAGGTAAGTTTGATTGGCAGAGTCTGTTTTTACTGCATCGGGGTCCTTGGCTACCCGATAGGAAATAGTTACCAAACCAGAATGAGTAGCGCCATCAGGCACATATTGACCAGCTTCATTGGCTAAAAAGATTACCTGATCTCCTCGA
The DNA here is from genome assembly GCA_031385045.1 of bacterium. Taxonomy (GTDB): domain Bacteria; phylum Bdellovibrionota_C; class UBA2361; order UBA2361; family CALJRW01; genus JANNBC01. The sequence continues at coordinate 10,475 of JANNBC010000048.1, forward strand.
TTACTTCCTGCAACGGTAGACTCCATTCCCTTAAAAATTAATTCTTTTTCTCCAGGATACTGAATCTCTCCATCTTTAATAGTCATTTGTAATTCACGACTAAGTCTAGAAGTTAACGTGTTGGCAATTTGTAAAATTTCTCGTTCATCATCTAGCAAAGTCTTACTACGAGCAATTTGGCTTAAACCACGATAGGCAGTCATAAAAATAATTGACAAGATACTAATCGAAATAATTACTTCAATTAAGGTAAAAGCTTTTAGCACCTCGATCTTTAAAATATGCGGAGTCAAATTCTTCTTCATTTCTTATTTGGATTGTTTGGCACAAAATAAACGATCTCTAATTGATCATCAGGAAACTCTCCCCAAAAAACTCTTAACCTAACGCGGTTTAGTAAATTATCCTGACCTTCCGTTAGGGCACTTAACTGCTCAGGATTGGGCCATTCTGCTATCTCCAACTCAGCATTCATATTATTATAAAGCTCTTGCAACTCTTCATCTGGATTTGGCAATGCATTCAGATTTTCTAAAAGACGATAAACAGTTTCAGTTTCATTTCTTGGCTCAGTGTCAGCTTGAATTTCAATTGCAGCTAAGATATGTCGCGCGGCCATCATTGCTTGCAACTGGTTGCGATCGCGCAAAGCCTTACTTACAGCTGCTGATTGTAATCCCAGTAAAACAACTAAAGAGCCAGAAAGAATGACGATCGCCATAATGACTTCAATCAGGGTAAAGGCCGGTGTTAATTGTAACTTATTCTTGTTTAACATAGTTCCATTCAAACACTTTATATTCACGATAAATATCACAAATTCCAGTAAACGGATTAACCACTAAAGTAATAAAAGTTTCATCTGAGCGATCTAACTTTAAATGAATTACGGTAAATTCTGCGAAGCCTCGAGGAGAAAAAGTTAGAAATGGCAAGTCTTTATCTGAGCTTGTTGTATAATCACCGCGAACTGTTCGAATGTCGGCAAAGTACATTCCATCTGGTAAATAAATTGGCTCCGCTAATGAAGGAATATTTGCTGGAGCTTGCATTGTACCAAAGTCTGCAGGGATTGGATTTAGAAAATTATCAATCTCCGCTGAAATCATTTTACTTCCAGATAGCTGACTAGAAATTCCTGGATCACTACTCCCTATATCCGTGGAATCCTCAAGCGTCGAAGCCATTTGTCCAATCCGATAGTTTTGATGTTCAGCACTAAGATTAAACTCCATCCGATAGCTAACACCATCGGTTATTGCCTGATAATACAGAAAGTTGATTTCTTCAGAGAGTTTACGAATGGCACTCTCCTGCTGCCAGTATGTGAAATTTCCGCTAGAAGGTTTGAGTACAGCAGCAGCAACTAATCCTAAAATCACAATTACAATCACAATCTCGATTAAGGTAAACCCCGCCGAGATCGTGTAATTGGAAAGTTTAAAAGATCTTTTTTTCTGCGAAATGCTCAAAATTAGAATGTATCCTAAGAAAAGCCCTTAAATTATCAAAAATCTTTTCTGGGCATAAAAACTAGGGTCCCTTAATGCTAATATCGTAGTTAGCTGCTTCACCACCATCACGACCATCGGCTCCTAAACTGCGAATTTCATAAGCTCTCCCACTGACTGAATAAATAAAAGGTTGAGCCCAGGCATCAACAATCGAGTCTTGGTTAGAAATTGGTAAACACCCAGGACCTGTATTTTCTGTACATCGGGACAAATCATCTAAATTACTCGGAAGTGAATTATAGCGTAATTGGTATTGTTCAATATCTGATTTTAATTGTTCTAATTTTAATTTAGTAAGTTGGCTTTTGGCTTTATCACCTGCACCAAAGATTTTACTACCAACAGTCGCCATTACGACTCCAAGTATAACCAATACAACCATAATCTCTACTAAAGTTAATCCTGCAGAACTGCTCATTCTATTTTTCATTATTCTTTCCTTACTAATTATTCTTAGTGCTTTGACCCCTGAACCAAGTCAATCAAATCAACCATCGGCATCAGCACTGATAATACCACCCAGAGAACTATAACACCAACGATGATAATCATCAAAAGTTCGAGTACTCTTGTTAAGCCACCTAACGTTGCATTTGCTTCATTTTGATAAGCCGTACCAGCTTTCTTTAACATTGATTCTAACTCACCACTTTTTTCACCAACAGCCATCATCTGCACAAGCATTGTTGGGAAAAACCCTGTTTTTTTAAGTTCTGCAGCTAAACTTTTACCTTCGCGAACACCTTCTCGCGCTGTTTCTAAGGCTTTAACAATATGCACATTAGCGACAATCTTTTGACAGATTTCCATTGCAGTTAGTAACTGCACACCACTATTTAATAATGAACTTAAAGTCTGCGCAACCCGAGCAGTATAAATTTTCTGATATATTGGTGAAAAAATTGGAATCTTGAGCATCAAGCGATCAAGGATCTGCCGTCCGGACTCTTGACGATAATACCAACCGATCAAAATAAAAACGGCAATAAAAAAGATAATCACTAGCCACCAATAAAGCACTAAGAAATCAGAAATGAATAATGTTATTTGAGTGGTAATCGGTAAGCGCGCACCCTGCTTAATAAAAATATCGGTAATTTTAGGCACTAAAAAAACGAAGAGTCCCATGATGACTAAAAAACAGATAACTAACATGGCCATTGGATACATCAAGGCTGCTTTAACCCGCCCCATTAACTCTACTTGTGCTTCCAAATGATCCGCTAAATTTAGTAGCACTGTATCTAAAGTCCCCGAAGCTTCTCCTGAAGCAATCATGCTGACATACAATCGAGGAAAAGCTTTTGGGAAATTCTCCATGGCATTAGAGAGAGAATTTCCTCGCTCCACTTCTTCCCGCACTGTAACCATAATACGACGAATCGATTCTGATTCAATTTGTTCAGCAGTTGAACTTAGTGCCATCACTAAAGGCAGTCCAGCATTTACAAGTGTTGCTAGCTGTCTAGTTGTAAGAGCTAATTCTTTTTGAGAAATCGAATTTCGCTGGAAGTATTTAGTGACATCACTTGGGTTAAAGGCTACAGCCTTCCCTGACTCAACTAAATCAGTTGGAAAAATATTTTGACTACGAAGCTTAGAGCGGGCTTGCCTAATACTATCAGCATCAATTGAACCTTTTAATTTTTTACCACCACGGTCTAGAGCTGAGTATTCAAATATTGGCATTTTTTATTATTCCAAAATTTGATCTTCATGAGTAACCATTAAGACCTCTTCCACCGAAGTAAGTCCTGCTAAAACTTTAAGTCCACCATCCTGTCTTAAGGTTCTAAAGCCATATTTATAAGCTGTACTTTTAATTGTTCCAGAGTCCACTTTTTGCAAAATTAAACTCTTAATATGTTCATTGATAATTAGTAATTCATGAATTCCAGAACGACCAGTATAACCTGTATGCTGACAAGCTAAACATCCACCTGGGAGTGCGCGATAAACATTACGTGACTTGATATCATTAACAATCAAACCTAACTCTTTAATTTCCTCATCCGTAATTACATGCTCTACTCGACAAGATTTACAAAGCTTACGAACTAATCGCTGTGCCATGACAGCTAACAAACTAGAAGCAACTAAAAATGGCTCAGCACCCATATCAATCAGGCGAGTGATTGCTCCAGCAGAATCATTTGTGTGCAGTGTGGATAATACTAAGTGACCTGTAAGCGATGCTTGAATGGCGATCTCCGCAGTCTCCCCATCACGAATCTCCCCAACCATTACTACATCAGGATCTTGCCGTAAGATGGAACGCAGACCAGAGGCAAAAGTAAAATTAATTTTAGGATTTACCTGCATCTGCCCAATACCATTTAACTGATATTCGATTGGATCTTCGACAGTCAGAATATTTTTTTCCGGAGTATTAATTGCAGTTAAGCAAGAATAAAGAGTCGTTGTTTTACCAGATCCTGTTGGCCCCGTTACTAAAACAATTCCATTAGGACGCTTCACTAATTTTAGAACAGCCTCTAGATTTGCCCCTTGAAGTCCAACCTGTTCTAAATCAAGAACTGTCGCCGTCTTATCAAGTAGACGCATTACCACTCGCTCACCAAACTGCGTTGGAATTGTTGAAACACGAATATCTACGTCTTTACCGGCAATTTTAATACCGATACGTCCATCCTGAGGTAAACGCTTTTCCGCAATATTAAGCCCAGACATTACCTTAATCCGCGAAATAATTGCGGCTTGAAATGATTTATCTTCCTCTGAAATATCATAAAGGACACCATCAATCCGAAAGCGAACTTTAACGGAGGACTCAAAAGATTCGATGTGCACATCCGAAGCTCTTTCTTTGCTAGCTTTGAAAATAATCGAGTTTAGATAACGAATAATCTGCGCATCGTCATCATCCGCATCTGTCACATCAATTTTTAAATTTTGAGTAATGTCTTGCGAATCCTCATCCTCATTTGAAAGTTCGTTAGAGCGATCACTCATTAAGGATGTTCGAATAGAGTTGATGGCATTAGTCACCTCCTCCTCGCTAGTCATAATGATTTTAATTGGACGCTGATAGCAAAATTTTAATTGCTGTAATGCTGAAAAACTATCGGGACTGGAAATTGCCACAGTTACTTCATGCTCGTCTCCAGCAATCGGAACTACTTTATACTGTCGCCCCCAAGAGCCAGCAATTCGATCAAACTCTCCATTGACTAGATCTCGTGGAGGTTGCGGAGGATCTAACTTGGCTTGATAAGTCATACCCAATCGAGCAGCAAGCTCTTCCGGTGGTAACTTATTTAATTCGGTATGTTTATCTGTCATTACTTAATCCAAGGCCCCTGCCCTAAATTTAGAATCTCCTGTGGTGGTAGGCTATACCAATTGCTTTTAAGATTTGGATAATACTCCTCCGCTTCATCAAGCGATTTGAATGCCCCAATTACCTCCAGTGGAACTTCCTGACCATTAAAACTATAGGATATCTTCTGCCCAGATTCGAAGAATTTTTTGGCATAACTACTAACTTCTTGAGGAAGTCGAACACCAACAAGTCCACCATTGTTTTTAGAAAACAAATCTGGCCAAACTCCTTCAGGTAAACCTTTACTTAGTTCTAATACAAAATAAGATCCTAAACTTGCAGAAGCAGTATCTTTAAATTTAGGTTCGATCCGATCTTCATCATTAAAACTTAATTCATTAGAATTTGCTTGTGGCGCAACTGGCTCCACAGGATTATTCTGAGGACGAATTGTTGAAGGCTTAGTCCCTTCATAAACTTGACCATCAATTACCTGATCTAAGTTTTCGTTATATAAGACCTCATCACGATTTGGCTTAATCTTATAAGTATCCATGACTTGACGGAAATCATCCCGCTGTTCAATCGCATGATCACGAGCATCAAACTGATCTTTAATGATTCTTGGAGTAATAAAAATTAATAAGTTTGTTTTAATTTGGCGATCGCTATTTGTACGGAATAAGAACCCTAACAATGGCATATCTTTTAAGAAAGGAATCCCACGAACAGCTTCGGTAATATTATCAGACATCAATCCCCCGATTACAACCATCTGCGAGTCTTTAGCAATAACAGTTGTATCACTTGTTCTAACTGTAGTTGTAGGCCCCAAAGCCGAACCTTCCGTTCCAGTTACGACGTTAGAAACTTCAGTAAATAATTTTAGCTTCACGTAATCACTAGAACTAATTTGTGGAGTAATTCGTAAAGTAATACCAACATCTTGTCGGTCAACCTGATTAAAAACATTATTTAGGTCGGTTTGATTACTAGCAGTACTAGAAATAAACGGGACATTACTACCAACAATAATCTCAGCATCTTCATTGTCTGTAGCAATAATTGTTGGTGAACTTAAAACATTCACATTGGAATTATTTTGAGCTGCTCGCACTAAGACAGACTGAGTTGGAATAGTAATTCCTCCAGGCAATGTTAAAGAACCAGCACTTGCAGCTGCTAATGTAAAATCCTGCAGTTGGCTTGGGTTAGAAAGTAATGTTGCTAAGTTACCTAAGTTGTTACTACCAAAAACTCCGCCGTCTTTACCACCACCAGATCCAGAGAACTCTGTTCCTAAAGTTTTACCATCGTCAACACCGACTTCTAAAATCAGCGCTTCCACAACAACTTGACGACGTTTAACATCTAAATCCTTTAAGAGCTTTTTAATTTTCTCATAATCCGTTCGACTACCAATAATGATCAAAGAGTTAGTTGCTGGATCAGCAGTAATTGTTAAATTATTACCAAGATTCACAGAAGTTGCTGTTCTTGGCTGACTAGCAGTTGAAGACTGGGAATTACTACCAAAACCACCTCTTGATTGCCCACTTTTACTCTGACCAGAAAAGCGACTATTGCTATTACTATTACTATTCTGACCACTTAGTGAACTATTAGAATTACTTCCAAAACCGCCTTGATTAGAACTTGCAGTTTGGCTGCTACTGCTACCAGAGGAGCCACCTCCACCTGCTAAACCGGAAAGAACATTGGCTAAGTCTGCTGCACTAGCGTACTGACAACGGTAAACATAAAACCCATCGCCTGATAAATCGATCGGACTATCTAGCTGGTCAACTAAAGCTTGAATTCGCGCAGCAGTTTCATTATCAGCTACAACAATTATGGAATTAGTTCTTTCATCTCCAATAATCTTTGGATCTTTAGCTCTAGAGTTTACAGTCACATTGCCTGCCCGAGTAGTTGCAGGAACTATTGCTGTCTCACCATCTGTTCCAGTCAATCTTCGCTGACTACTAGTACTACTAACAGGCAAAGCTAAACCCGCACCCGATTGTTGTTCTTTACTATCAATATTTAAAATCTGAGAAATCTTTTCCGCAAGATCCGTTGCTATAGCATGCTTTACTGGAATAATAATCATCTCAGAATCAGTTGCCGGCAGATCCATTCTTTCAATAATCTGCACCAAGCGATTAATATTATCTTCAGAGTCAATTAAAATTAAGGAGTTAGTTGCAGGATAAGCACTAACCAGGCCATAAGAAGAAATTAAAGCGCTAACTAGTTCTTTAACATTTTCTGCTGAGACATATTTTAAATTAATAAACCTAGTGACCACTGAAGCTGTGCCGCGACCATTACCACCCTCAACTACTGGAATCGTAGTTTGTTTAGCTTCGGTCGCTGGAATAATCTTCCAAATATTTTCTCCAATTGGAACCGAAGAAAATCCTTTCAGCGCCAATACTGAATCAAGAATATAAATCGCTTCTTCCGAAGATACCTTTCCAGGTAGATAGATAGAAACAGTTCCCTTAACTCGTTCATCAAGAATATAATTGCGCTTAGTTTTTTTACTAAAAATTCGCACTAGAGCTTCGATATCAGCATTTTTTACGTTAATCTCAGTGTTTGAGCCTTTAACGATTTCATCCTCTAACTTTTCATCAAGCTTTGGAGCTTGAGCATCCAGCAAGTTAGGACCAAACCACCCAGCAAGCAGTGATAGAGCTAAAAAGAGAATAACAGATTGCTTTTGATGGAATTTAAACATTAATTAATTTCATATTGATAGGCTACTGGATTCTTGCCTCGTTCTAAATTTAGGTTGATGGATTTCTCCTCTCTTAACCTCTCAAATAGTTTAATCGCTTGTGTAATATCTGCCAAGCTACTGCCGTTAATATCTTTCAAGATATCCCCGTTTTTTAAACCAATTTCATCAAACATGCTACCTTTCTTTATCGCAAAGAGCCTTAATCCAACAGATTGACCATTTTGAAAATACGGAACGGCCCTAGCCTGAGTTAAAAGCTGAGGTAGATTATCCAAAGCTTCATCCAACTTTTTAGAATCAACCTTAACTAAACCACCTGCTTTGGGGGCTTCACTAGTAGTGCTACTACTAGTGGCAGTTCCACCTTCATCTAAATAGAGTAATTCCTTCTGGCCACCTCGCTCAATCTCCACAGACTCGGCGTTAATCTGAATCAGCTTAGCTTCATCAAATAAATTTTCACCAACAGAAAAGACATCCTGCTCACTAGATTTAGGGTTCATAATAATTGCGATGGGAGCAGTCTCATCCAAAAATGTACCAACTAATCGAAAATCAGTATTCACCTTAGGTGCTTCCTCTGCTTGTGGCTGCATTATAGCTTCTGACTTTAACTCGCCAAAGATCCGCTGATCGGAGATTTTAACTTCTGGCTTAACAGCCTCTGTTAAATTAGCATTCTGTAAACTTTGCAACCTCTCAGCTACCTGATTTTCAACTAACTGCACCTGACTACTAACCGTAATGCGTTTTTTAAAGATATTTAAAAATTGAATGGCAATAATTAAGACTAGTATAACAACAAACACTATCCGCGAAACTTGAACAAGACGGTCAAAATTCCTCTTTTTATTTAGATAAGTAAGATTAATAGATTTAAGTTGCACGAAATTTTTACTGGCTAAAACAATTTAGTGAGTATTTTCAGTTTAAAAACAGCTCTATTCTAACTAGAGTCTGATTGTTACCTTAAGAATTAGACTATACTAAGTGGATCAAATACGGGCAAGCCACCCGCTTACTGCATAGACTCAATTGGTAGCCCCTCAGGAACTGCAGATTTACTTGCGGGAACTGGCACTTGCTGTGACTCAAGCTCCTGCTTCTTACGCTCTCGAACAGTCGCCGCCTCCGCAAGTTGCTGCTTCTTGTAATAATTAACTAAATAACTCTGATACGAAACTAATACCTCATTGATTTTCTGCAATGACTTTTGCGAACTTGTGAAATAATCAGAATCTGGATAGTCCTTAACAATCCTTTCATAGTATTTTTTAGCCTCTAACAAGGGACTTGGATCGCGACCAATCCCTCCAAAAGTTTGCTCATAACTCAAGCCAGCTAGAGTAAGTAAATATGGTGCAGCCTTAGCATCTGGGTATAAATCTAGAAACTCGTCGACCAATTTAACAACTTCTGCAAAATTACCGGAATTGAACTTGGCATCAATTAACTTTAGCTTTGCTGGCTCTTGAAACTGTCCATCAGGGTAAGTATTGAGTAATACATCTAATACTTGCGAGCAGTTATTGTACTGCCGATTATCGTAGGCGTGGAGAGCATCTGCAAACAGTTCCTTTTCCGAGGATTCATTATCAATAATCTTACTATACCTAAGCTCTTCTCTTCCGCGAGCGTCGACACTTCTCCCGGAGCAGGCTGAGAATAATAAAATAATAAAAATAATTGTAACTAACTTACAATACTTTGTTATATACTTAGCCATAATTATTGATGTAAGAAAATCGTTTGTCCATATTTCTAATAAAAGATTTGGGCAATGATAGAATATTAGGGTTTAATCAAAAGGGCGTCAAACCACTGATTGTTACTTGGGTGGGTATGCGGCAACTCTAATCAAAAAAAGGTTGTCCTTTTCTGATGACTATTACATCATAAGACTCGACCTTTAAGAAATCGGTGCTTACTGAACTCTTAATCAATAAAGAATAAATTTAAAAAAATAATTTGGGATTAACTATGAAACAGCTACTTCTCCTGCTTTCCATTTTGGTGAGCTTTAATTTTTGTTTTGCCGAAAAAGTTGAGATTGATCTATCAAACAGCCAACTTACTTGGTTAGGAAAAAAAGTTAGTGGACAACATAACGGCACTATTAAATTTAAATCAGGCTACTTAAATATTGTTGATAATGAAGTAACGGACGGTGAGTTTATTTTAGATATGAATTCAATCACCAACCTTGATATTGAATCTCCGGAATACAAAGCAAAACTAGAAGGTCATTTAAAATCGAATGATTTTTTTAATGTTGCAGAATATCCAGAAGGCAAATTTGTAATCAAAGGTTTAAAACCAGCGACAGTTCCAACAGAAGAAGCTTCAATCATTGGTGAATTAACAATTAAAAACCAAACGCACTTAGTTCAGTTACCTGCTAAAATTGTTAAAGTAAACAATGCTTTTAAAGGTGAAGCCAAAGCTACCATTGACCGAACAAAATGGGATATTCGCTATAATTCTGATAAGTTTTTTGATCCAGCAGAGTTGGGTGATAAGTTAATCTACAATGATATTGAGATTGGACTGGTGGTTGCTACTAAAGCATCTTAAGTTTAATTGGGTATCTAATTAAGTTCTCTAAAAAACATTAGAGAACTTTTGAAAGGATAAAGGAGGTCGCTCCTGTATCCCTCTATTCTCTGGTTAAGCTTCGACTCTTACGAAACTCTTCCAAATCAATTACATTTTCTGAAGAGGTTAACTTTTGTTCCTCAGGAAATACTAATAACTTAAAATCTGCTAAAATTCCTTCTGTTAATTGATCTTCAAATTCTGAGCTTGAGGCTAGCTTCACTAAATCTTCTGATTTTAATTTACTAACTACTCTCATAAAAAGATTTAACAGAACTTGTCGTTGGTCGGACTCTAGCTCTGCTAATTGATCCAGCAGAATTTGAGCATCCCGACCACCGACGCTGTCCATTAAAGTTGCGAGTTGGAGGCGTAGAGCTTTTAAAGTTAAGGAAAATTCACCATTAGAGTTCATAGTTAATAGTCTAAAGTTTACTCTTTATTGCTTCTGATTTTTGTTATCTCGACAGACTAAAAAAGTATCAGAGATGTTGAGGAAAATCTCTGCTGAGCTTTCATATTTGAGGATCTAAATGCCATAACTATCTGAAATTATTCAACTCTCACAGTATCAGTGACGTCGGGGAGGATTTTTAGCCAAAAAAAAGGAGGCTAAATGCCTCCTTTTTTATTTACCAGTTAGGAAAAACTATTTTCCACCAAAACCAGCAAAGTGTACACGACGGTTTTTAGCCCATGCAGACTCACCACCAGATGTATCTAATGGTAACTCTTCACCATAGCTAACTGTAGAAAGTCTTGAAGTATCAAATCCAAGGCTAACCATTGCATCTTGAACTGCTTTAGCACGTTTAGAACCTAATGCCATGTTGTATTCGTTAGTTCCTCTTTCATCACAATGTCCTTCTAATTGTAATTGGATATTTGGGTAGCTCTGAAGAACTTGTAAGTTATACTCAAGATCTTGTAAGCCGTACTCATCAACAGTGCTAGAATCATAACCAAACATGATATCACGGAAAATCCCTTCACCTTCAGCAGATGGAATTTGTCCTTCACCGAATCTAGCATCATACTGACCAGCTAAATCTGCTTCAGAAAGTGGGCGTCCATCAGGTCCAAGTGGCTTTTTTGAGCTACAAGAAGTGGCAACTAAGGCCAAAATAAAAATGATAAAAATGGTGTTTAGTTTTTTAATCATATGGTCTAACTTGAAATAATAATAAATTTTTGAAAAAAATCGTTGCCGATTGGTGTCATATTGTCTACGCAATTTACCAAAGGTCTCTGAGGTTTAATGCGTTAATAGTATTTAAACCTAACTGATTAAAAACACAAGCACTTATGACAAAAATATCTGATTTAAAAAATATTTTTCAGTCTAATAAATCAAAGTATCTATCAGAGCTAGCTGAGTACATAACCTTCAAAAGTGTCAGTGCAGATCCTGCATTTCTAGAGGACTGTGCTAATTGTGCCGAGTGGCTAGGCAAGCATTTAAGCAATATTGGCTTAAAGACTGAAATCCTAAAAACTGCTGGTTGCCCAACAGTCTATGCTGAGAGGATCGTTAACCCCAAGGCCCCTACCTTACTGGTCTATGGTCATTACGATGTGCAACCCGCCGCTTGGGATGAAAACTGGGCCAGCGATCCATTTGTCATGACAGTTAAAGGTGATGATCTTTTCGCTCGTGGTATCGGCGATAATAAAGGTCAAACTTTTTACATTATCAAAGCTGTTGAATACCTACTCTCAAAAAATGCCTTAGAAAATATCAATCTAAAATTCCTAGTGGAAGGTGAAGAAGAATGTGGCAGTCCGCATACCATGGAATCTCTTGCTAAGTGGAAAGATAAACTTGGTTGCGATCAAGTCTTAATTTGCGATTCCATGATGCTTACTCCAACTCAACCAGTTGTGGCTGTTGGGATGCGCGGAATCTTCGCATTTAATGCCACGTTAAAAGGTCCTGACTCCGACGTTCACTCTGGCCACTTTGGTGGCTTAATTAAAAATCCCGCAACTGAGATGGCCAAGTTAGTTGCTAAACTTTTTAATGCTGATGGCACGATTGCAGTTCCAGGATATTATGATGCCGTCCCTGCTCCAACTGATGAAGACTTGGCAATCTTAGATGATCTACCAAATCTTAATACTATGAAAGATGTAATTGGCATGGAGGCTTTAGGAACGGAGAAAGGAATTCACCCCAGAGTTTCTAATATGTACCGACCAACAATTGAGATTAATGGTATTCAGTCGGGATATAATGGCGCCGGCAGTAAGTCGATTATTCCAAGTACGGCAACACTTAACGTTACTTGCCGAACTGTTGGAAAACAAGATCCAGAACAACTTGCTAAAATTATTCAAAAGCATCTTCAAGATCATTGCCCTGCAGAACTCACACTTACTTTTGAAGTTAGGGAAAATGGTTGTAGTGGAATTAAACTGGGAGCGAATGCAAAAGGCAAAGAATTAGCAGCTCAAGTCTTTAATGAAATGTTTGATAGTAAATGTTTGTTCTACACAGATCCTGCTAGCATCCCAATTATTCCAACTTTAGTTAAGTACACTTCAGAAGATCTCTTTGTAACTGGCTTTGGATTACAAGATGATAATTGGCATGGTTTCAACGAGCGTTTCAGTATTTCACGTTTAGAAATGGGTTTTGTTTTTTCTACTTTGTATATTGAACGATTTGCAGCGTGGTATCTTGAATAAATTATTCAGGGTCAAAAATCTGCCCTTGATAATAAATAACTAGTCCATTACGTTTATTATAGGTTGATTCATAGTGAAAGTAGTCCTCTTGATAACTTATAAATTCAGCATTATCTGTACGTCGAAAGGCTGAGATATAGGCATGTGGGATAAGTTTTGATATTAACTTTGCACCCTGCGCCGCCTCACAGGCTAAAAGAACTAATTCACCACCGTCATAAACATACGATCCAATCTTCCTAAATAATTCTGCCGCTATACAACCTTCTCTTAGTTGAGAATTCCAAAGTTCTCGGTTACCTACTTCATTACTAATATTTATTGATAATCCATCACTGTTTCCATGGGAAGCAATCATCATCGACTGAATATATGGCTCATTGCCAGAAGCAAATAATTTAATCCGCTCAGCTATTTCTTGAATACTTCCTACTTCAACTACTATCAGTTGTGACTCATGATCTGAAACCTGCGTAGCAAGTGCACTATGCTGATCTTTCCACTCTAAAAAAGAATCTGTATGGTCACTAAGAGTATTAACTAGAAAGACTGAACTAACACCTGGCTCCGTATACTGTAATTGATCAATCAATACGACAGGATCATAGCGGGCAAAAGATTGAATGCCATATAATACCCTTAGCTCACTAGTACTACCCGGATGTAATTCTTCCAATTCAATCATCGCCCTGAGATGTGCACTAACATTTGCTACAAGCTGATCTTTGCTGGAAGATGTTCGCCAGGACTCAAAAAGACTTTGACACTCTTCCGCTGATATTAACTGGCCATAATCACTTTGTGGCGTAACCAAATAGCAAAAGAAGTTATGACAAACAACTTCATCAATGGTCCCTGTAACAAACATCAAAAAAGTTTCCGCAAGTAAAGTACTATCCTTACATTCTAGATGTTCTTCTCTAAGCTTTAAGATTGTTTCTCGGCAAGATACCTCACAATTATTTCTAAGCTCTCTGTCAAATGGTGTACGAACAGCAAGAATCATAAAATAGGCCCGCATCCAGCACACTAAATCACTAGATTTTCTATCTGGCGGAAAAGTTAAATCAATTAGATCTGTACTTCTAGTTAAAATTTCACTTGTTAGCTCAAAGGAGTTCTGACATGAGCTTCCAAGCCTAATTAAAAAGAGTAATGATAACTCTTGATCTACCGGAGACATAGATTTCAAATCTGAAATAATTTGTTCTTTATTAACTTCTAAATACTCAGCAAGCGAGAAGCTTAAAGAATTACCAAGAGCTTGATTACTTTCATCTATATAAAGTACAACAAGGTCCTGTAGCATTGCCAGCTCTGCTAAGGGTGGATTGCATTTTAGGTATGTATAAAATTTTCTTATTGCAATTACTGAATCATCTGGGCACAGTTCTCCTTCAATAGAACTAACGTCCCTTAACAATTCTTCAATTACACTGGGGAATCTAGTGGCATCTGGCATGACAGAGACGTTATGATCTTATAAAAACATTCGTTACATCCTATTTCTCCTATTTATAAGTTACTTTCCGCTAAAAAACATAAAATTAACAAATAGTTATCTCAAGCAGTGATGTAGCATGTTTGCCAATTCACATTAACTAAATCTATTATTAACAGATGTCCCACACCCCCAAACTTTTCGAAAATGAAGTTAAGTCTCAGTTTCAACCACTGGCTGAAAAACTTCGTCCGAATAGTTGGGAGCAGTTTCTAGGTTTAGAAAAAATCAACAAGCAACTTTGGAATCGTTTGCAAGATACTTCCAAACGTCCGCCTTCCCTAATTCTTTGGGGTCCTCCTGGCTCCGGCAAAACAACACTAGCAAGATTAATTGGAAAAACTCATCAGCTACCTTTCTATGAACTCTCGGCAATTTTTTCAGGCGTAAAGGACTTACGCGCAATTCTTGGTGAATCAGAAAGGCACTCCTCCCCTAGTCTATTATTTATTGATGAGATTCATCGTTACAACAAAGCGCAACAAGATGCCTTCTTACCTTATGTTGAAAAAGGTCGCGTAATTTTAATTGGTGCAACAACTGAAAATCCTTCATTCGATCTTAACCAAGCGCTACTTTCACGTTGTCAGGTCTTACAACTTCCAAGTATTGAGCATAAAGATTTAAAATCAATTTTAGAAAGTGCCTGTACCCACTTACAGATTGCATTTGATGCGGATGCTCAAGAACAAATTTTTACTTACTCCCTAGGTGACGCTAGGAGGCTATTAAATCTAATTGAAAATTTAAGTTACACTGGCGAAACTCAAATCAGCTCTCAGCTTGTTACTGACACAATCCAAAACAGTACAACTTTTCGCTACGATCAAGATGGTGAGGAGCATTACAACTTAGCTTCTGCATTTATCAAAAGTCTACGCGGCTCAGATCTACAAGCGTCAATGTACTGGGGCTTTCGGATGTTAGAAAGTGGCGAAGATCCAAAATTTCTAATTCGGCGGATGATGATTTTTGCTAGTGAAGACATTGGGAATTTAAAACCAAACGCTTTAGTTTTAGTTACTAGCACACTTACCGCCTATCAGACCTTGGGGATGCCCGAAGCTCGAATTCCAATTGCCCAGTGCATTGAGTATTTAGCAACGGCACCAAAAGGCAATTCTAGTTATGCCCTGATGCACCAAGCCTTAAGTATTATCAAACAATTTCCCAATGAACCTGTTCCCCTTAAACTGAGAAATGCCCCAACAAAGTTAATGAAAAGTTTTGGGTATGGGGATGGCTATCGTTATCCGCATGACTTTGGGGGATTTATTGCAGATGAGGAATACCTCCCGCCAAATGTCAAAAAAGCCTTTGATAAAAATTAATCGGCAACTCCTAATCTATTTTTTAACAATAGATTTTGCATTATCCACAAAAAATCTGTTAAGTTAGCCGTTAAAATATCAATCTATCTAAATGCTTAAAGAAAACTGGAGATCAATTAGTCGAATCGAACGGATGGCCGATGCCTTGATCTGTATCTTCTGCTTCCACTTTTCTTATTATTTTCGTGATTTTCTTACTGTCATTAATAAATATTTTTCTGTCATAGCGATCCCCTATAAAGCCTTAGCGCCAATTCAAGAATATTTTTTAATTCTACTTGTCGCCTTAATCACTCAAACATTAGCCTTAAATTTATTTCGCGCCTACAGCAGTATGCGCCTGCGGACTTACTGGAGTCTCCTAAGAACATTCATCCTCAGTAGCACCATCATTTTTGTGATGATCGTAGTAGTTTTATTCCTTTTTAAAATTGAAATTAGTCGAAGTTTTATTGCCATCTTCTGCATTAGCTTAACTATCTTCTTAAGTATTGAGCGGGTGCTTGTTCTAAAACTGCTTCGTTACTATCGAAGTAAAGGTTTTAATTTTCGTAATATTATTATCTGTGGTTTAAACCACCAAAGCTTACATTTAGTAAGTGAAATCAATCAAAGGCCGGAATTAGGCATTAGGATTCGAGCCTTTGCCAATCTAAATGATGACCTTTTAGATTCTGGCCGTGAGTCAATTACCTTTAGGGAGGCTCTAAAAAAACAAAACCTACCTTATCGACGAAGGATTATTCAAGGTATAATTGGTCTAAAATCAGCACTCGTTAAGAATGCCATTGATGAAATAATTTTTACCGATCTGAGTTGTTCCCTACCAAAAGTTGAAGAAGTAATGCTAGCAGCAACAGAGCAAGGAGTACGAACAAGTATTGCTGCGGACTTTTTTAGTATTGGATTAACTAAATCGGCGATTAGTAACTTTGGATCTATTCCATTGATTCACTTTCAACCACCACCTGGTGATCGCTGGGAGCTAGTCGTAAAAAGATTTATCGATATAATTATTGCTGGTTTATTGTTGATACTTTTATCACCACTCCTCATTCTTGTTGCCATTCTAATCAAGCTTACTTCCACAGGGCCAGTTTTATTTATTCAGAAAAGAGTTGGACTTAATGGCCATCTTTTTAATATGCTAAAGTTTCGCTCGATGAAACTAAATGCCGAGCAAGAATTAGCTAAACTAAAAGAAGCTAATGAAATGTCTGGTCCAGCTTTTAAGTTAACTAACGATCCTCGAGTGACCTCAATTGGCAAGTTACTGCGCAAGCATAGCTTGGATGAACTTCCTCAACTATGGAACGTTCTTATAGGAGAGATGAGTCTTGTTGGGCCTCGCCCACCAATTCCAAATGAGGTTAATACCTATACCCGCAATTATCGAAGAAGGCTGTCTATGCGCCCTGGGCTAACTTGTACTTGGCAGGTAAGTGGTCGTAATGACATTAAAAATTTTGAAAATTGGGTCAAATTAGACTTGGAATATATTGATAATTGGTCACTTTGGCGGGATATTTGGTTGGTTTTTAGAACTATTCCGGCGGTGTTGTTTGGGAAGGGTGCGAGGTAGGTAGGAAGATCTCAATTGCTGATTTTTATGTTCCAAACAGCCCGTCTTCGCCATTAAAGACTGAATTATGATTCATTCTCCCATGGGCTACGGCGTGGTGCCACCGCACAGACGGTGGCAGTTGACCAATATTTTCAATGTGATAGTATTCAGCACCTCAATTTCGATTAAAAATAAAATGAATAAAACTAAATTTTTAACAAAAGAAGAAGCTCTAGCTAACCGTAAATGGTTTCACGTTGATGCTTCTGGTAAAACACTAGGAAGAATCTCAACTGAAGTTGCCTTATTACTTCGTGGTAAACATAAAACTACATATACTCCGCATAATGATTGTGGCGATTTCGTAGTTATTACTAACGCAGAGAAAGTAAAACTTACAGGTAATAAGCTTCAAGATAAAATGTATTTCAGCCATAGTGGTCACATTGGTAATCTTAGACAGATTTCTGCTGGTGCTTTGCTTGAAAAACACCCTACGCGCTTATTAGAAAAGGCAATAAAAAGAATGTTACCTAAGTCTCGACTTGGAGATCAACTTTTTACTAAACTAAAAGTTTATGCTGGTGAAGAGCATCCACATCATGCTCAGCAACCAACAAAATACGAATTTAAATATATTTAATAAAGACAGATGAAAGGATTTGATTCTCACGCAGTTGGTCGTCGTAAAGCTTCAGTAGCACGTGTATTCTTAAAGAGTGGCACAGGTAGTATTGTTGTTAACAAAATGGATATCAAAGAGTATTTCCCAAGAGAAATTCTTCAGTACATCGTTAAGCAACCTCTTTCTGTACTTGAAAGAACTGAGCAATACGATATCGTTATCAATGTTAAAGGTGGTGGCAAATCTGGCCAAGCTGGTGCTTGTCGCTTAGGTGTTGCTCGCGCACTTAACATCGTTGACCCTGAGATTCGTCCAGAATTAAAACCTTACGGATTCTTTACTCGTGACTCACGTGTTGTTGAACGTAAGAAGTTTGGTCGTCATAAGGCTCGTAAGAGACCACAGTTCTCTAAGCGTTAATCTTAACGCTAAGAGGCAGAAAAAGCTCCATATTGTTTACAGTATGGGGCTTTTTTTATGACCAACATCAAAAACTCACTACTAAGAGCGAATATTTTTCAAAGCTTGATGCAATGGTTTGAAAGTAATATTTCTTGGCTTACTGCGCCTTCTAGCGCTTAAAATATAGTTAATAAAAGCCTGCAAATCCTTTAATTTTAGACTGCTTAACCAAGCGCAACAATCTAAGTTCAGCTCTTCCCCATAATTAAATTGAGCAACTGCTACTAAATCTTTATGCCTGTAAAGGGCATAAACTTTATGAAGCGTGGCAGAGGCAATAGACTCTGGCATATAATGATGATTATTTTGCTTAACTAAATTCTCCACTAAAAAAGTTCGTGCCAAAATGATATTTGCAGGACTAGTAAAGCGTTTGACCATCAGTGGATATTCTAAGTCATTAAAGATGTGATAAAAGCGTGATAACAAAGTATTTAATTCCTGGATTAATAAAATTAAACTTGCCGAGAGTGCCTTGTTTAATGATTCGATAATACAATCTTCATAGCTTTTTAATTTCTTTTTTCCTAAAGCTGTTAATTCCAAAATACTACTTCGAGCATCACCCACTACTGCTTTTTTTTGAATCAGTCCTTGCTCAAATAAATTCTTGATCTGAGTAGACACCGTATTGTGACTAATGGTTAATTTTTGAGAGATGTCTTTGATGGTTAGCTCGTCAACTGCGTATTCTAATAAAAAAAGAATGTGCCAAGTTGTCGGAGAAACATTTAAGCCTACAAAACTACTACTACTACTACTAGAGATACCAAAACAACGAGTGAAACGTCTCTGTGCGGAGCGAAGCGCTGACTCAATCGGCCTCGGATTTTCTGGTTCCATTTGATAATAATCAGCAATTAATCCAAAAAGTTCAGTTAATCTTTCCAGCTCTTTTTTGCTAACATTGTTCTTACGCAATTCGAATTGATGATTAAGTTCTTGATCAATTAAATCAACTTTTTGCTTTCCCTTACTAGTTAAGGAAAGTAACTTACTACGAGAATCTTTCAAGTCTTTTGTATTCTGAATCAGCCCTCTTACTTCCAATTCTTTTGCTAAGGTAGAGAAACTACTTTGTTTAATATTAATTAATTTTTGAATATAGCCAGCAGAGCTTTGAGGATAAGCATCCAATGCTAATAAAAAATGTGTCTCTGATTTAGTCTTCTCCGAAACAAATTTATTTTGCTGTTGCATAATCGTTCTAAAAAACAAAAAGTCTTTTAATATTTTTCTGTTTTTTGGACTACTAAGCATTCGTGAATAATTTTAAAGGAATATTTATCATAGCGCGTCTTTTTTAATTGAAAAAGGGTTGTTTCCAACAAAAAAATTTGACTACAGGAGGAAACTCGATCCAAATTCACTAACCTTAATCCAGAAAATAGAATATTTTCTGACAATATATTACCACAGTACTTTATTAGAACACTCATTCTTATTATTTGAGTTTTTTACAAAAACCTTTTGATAAGAAATATATATCGGTATTAGATATAAATTACAAGATGTATCAATTAACGTTCTAAAGAGATTAAAAATGAAAGGCTTAGCAAAACAATTAGGTGAAGAAGACATAGGTGATTTGAAGCCTGCCAATGATGATTTGGCAGGCTCAGTGATCAAAACCCCAACTATTCAAGACCCAACACTATTTAGGTACGAACGTGCATGTAAAATCATGAACTCCGCCAATACTGAACAGGTGGAAGGAATCCTAGCTCAAAATTTCATTAAATTCGAGGATATCGCTCGAATTATAACCAGAGCGCTTAGAACAAATTCCAATGTAATTCTTTGGGGGCCTCCAGGACATGGAAAAACAGAAATGGTTCGAGCCGTACTAGCTGGATTACAACTCATGGACGAAGCTCATTTCCTAGATATGGGTGATGGGACTGACGAAGCATCCCTGTGGGGAGGGCTAAACTTTAAGCAATTAGCAGAAGATAAAATTCTAGATTATTTTCCTGAGGAAAGTTTTCTAAATAAGCCAATCGCAGTCTTTGAGGAATTATTTGATGCTCCAGCTCACGTGCTTTGTGCATTAAAAAATACGCTCTCCACCAAACATCTCTATAAATCAAATCGTCCTTTTGCAATGAGAACACAATGTATCATTGCCTGTACCAACAAAGATCCAGAAGAGATCTCTGCCCGTGGAGATTCGTACAAAGCTTTAGTTGACCGTTTCCCACTCCAACTAAAAGTCGATTGGGATTCTTATCAATCAGAAGATTTTATCGAGATGTTTGAAAAAATTGGCTTAGGCGATCCCTCTTCTCGTGAACTGATAGCACAAATATGCGCCGAGAATGCTCACGGGGGAAGTGTTGTTACACCACGTAAAGCTGTGCAAGCCTATAAAGCTGTACTGGATGCTCAAAAAGAAAGAAATGGCGCGAAGCTAGAAGTACAAGATCTGGTAGATATTAAATTCATCAAAGGATTAGAGTCTGTTGGAATGGGCAAAGCTGCGGAGTATGAAAAGGAACTGCAAAGTAAATTTCAGGCACAAATGTTGGAAAAAGCTACGGAACGATATGCCGAAGCTTGTGACATCATTGATAGCACAAGACAGCCAGATAATCTTTTGAAAGCAGCTGCCAGTCTTAGCATCCTGGAAGATTCACTAAATGAAGTGACGGTGAAAGGAGCACAAAACAAGGCTGTTCAAGAATTACTTACTAAAATTGCTGATAAAATTGAAGAGGTAAATCGCTTAGCTCTTGATATGCAAAAGAAACAATCAAAAAGAGAATTGGCAGTAGCCTTGAAGGAGGAAGAATGAAATTTACAAGCAACTTAATCCAAGGCTTGAAAGGAGCTCAGATTGATGAGCTTAATCAAGAATTTGGATCTAATTTAAGTTCTAGTTATCAAGCAAAGCCTAATTATTCCAAATGGAATCTATTATCAACATTTGGGAGAGCACAAGGGAGCTCTCCCATATCACGTCGACAAGTTGTTAAAGATAATTATGAGAACTATAATTTTTTCTTAACTTCTCCGCGCAGTCAAAACTCAATTCCCAGCGACGATCAGATTAAGAATGAATTAAAAAGAAACCAATTTGATTTAGATCCAAAGTATTACGGCCTTGTGCGTGAATTTGCTAATCAAGCATCGGGTGGCCGCACTAATCCAAGTGCTTACTGGCGTGGCTTAGATGAAAAAGAATATGAGCGATTAGTTCAACAAAAAAATAATGCAGCAGAGCCCTTTGATAAGAAAAACTTTAAAAACTACCTTGATAATATCCAAACACTATTAGAGAAAATCAACTTTAAGAAGATTCCAGGTTTTAATGGAACTCAGAAAGCCTGTGTATTACTAAAGGTCTTAAACGAGCAAGCAAAAAAATATAATTTCAAAGGCATTACTGAGATGCTAAAAGGTAGTGAAAAACTACCTGATCTAAAAAACTTAATTAAGCCACTAAATGACTTAGATTCCCTAAGCAACATTGAACAATATCTACTAAGTGATGAAGAAGTCAGTAAAGAAGAACAAGGTATGATTGCTGGAGGTTGTGGTAAAAATCTCCATCTCGGACTAGAGCATACCAGGAGCGTTACTCATAAATTAATGAGTACTGAGATCATGCAAAGAATCGCTGCCGTCTCTGGAATCCTAAAAGGATTTAATCAATTAAAACCTACAACGATTGATCCAAAATCTATTAGCCAATTTCAAACAGAAAAAAAGCATTATCCAATTCAGAATTTGTCCCAACTAGCAAAGCTAGATCCGCGCTCTTGGGCGCTGTACCTCGAAGACCCCAGTCTTTTCTGGCATAGCGTTACAAATCACGAATTAATGATTCGCGAAGCAAAGAATGATCGAACTAATGACAGCAAGCAATTACTCTATATGCTAATTGACTCCTCCGGATCCATGGATTCAGTCAGTCGAATTGGAACGGCCTTAGCTGTATTACTTAATCGATTGGAGGCTGTCTGTGAAGGAAAAGCAGAATTGTTTTATCGTTTTTTTGATGCTCATGCTTATCAGGAGTATCATACTTTAAATTTTAAAGATGCCAAGGAAGCACTTAAACGCGTAAAAAATAAAAACTTTTCTGGCGGGAGTACCTCGATTGACAATGCCCTACGAACTAGCGTTGATCGAATTGTAAGTTTAACTTCTAAAGAAAAGCTAGAAAAACCTGAGATTGCAATTGTAACCGACGGAGAAGATGAAGTTAGCTTTAGCAAAAGCGATCTTAAAGGATGTATCTTACATTGTTTCTTTTGTGGTGGCTCTAATTCAAAATTGGAACAATTAGCAAAACAATCAGGTGGTGTGGTAATCAAATTATAAGGATACAAATGGAAATATATATTGACCCTCAAACAGAACTCTTACAAGCAATCCAAGGGTATGGTTGTGTTGTTGGGCTGCCCTCCTCTAATTCCGATCATCTTTTGGGATCACTTCCAAAGATTACAAGACTACTAGCAAGCTACGAAAACAATCAAGATCCACAATTAGTTAGCTTTGCACTCCAAGCCTTAAAAACGCTGACGGCAATTAACCAACGAGAAAGTATTAATGGAACAGAAATTGAGCGTAGAGATCCAGATCGGTTTTCATATTTAACACTTGTAGCTCAAGAGGAGTTGGCAACCTTAAGAGGAATGATTCTCTGTAGCACAGAATAAAATATTGATTATTGTTAAACTCCAACTTAAAAACTCCTCCGTCAAGTGTCTGAAATGTTAGAAATAGCTCTGATTAAAGTACTTTGAGTATGCACAAATTGAATGCTTCGAGACAGCAACCAACAATACTAATAAAATAGCTTCAGAGGTTTTTGCATTATAAATTAGGAAATAGGAATAAGGGGTGTCAGAATTGGACATGATGGAGGAGGAATAGCGCGAGCACCGCCTCTTTCATCATAATAAGAATATGGAGTTCCTGTACCTTGATAACTACCTCCAGAGGCAAATTTTGCCGAATAAAAAATATTCTGTAAATATCTGGCGTCATTCGTTGTTACTCCACCCCTTCTCACCTCAATATTTTTAAATGAACCTTCGGAATGTGAAGTTAAAAGCATAAAAATGGAAGTGTTACCACAAGCTCTTAAATTAACCTTAGGATCATGATTAAATCCAGGCAAAGGTTGATCTCTCCATGATAAAGTTCCATTTATTAATGACTGCTTATGAGATACTAACACATCAAGAGTCGACAGCCCTGAACCGTAGGCAAATGAGAAGTTATAAGATGTATTATCAATACTATCAGCCATTAATGCCTCAAAAGAAGTACGGGCTTGAACAAGCTGTGTCATACCAGTCAAATCGTTTGTTCGCTCACGATACTCTTGAAACTGTGAAAGTGCCATGGAACTCATAACCCCAACAATAGCGATAGTTACCGTCAGTTCCACAAGAGTGAATGCCTGACTTTGTCTCAGCTTCAATTCTAAATTAATAACCCAATTCATCGTTAAATTCTATCGTAGATTAATCAAAAAAACTTTAGATAAATGGAGTATTTTTAATAAAATTAGCGGATTTTTTTAAACAAGAAAGATAACTAGTAATAATTTGAGGGCAGATAAGTCTTATGACAACCTGTACTTTAAATTTCCCCAGTAACACGAATCATAGCAGCATTGGAATGAGCGACTAGCCCCTCAGCCTCAGCCATTATTGATACTACTGCTGCGAGATCCTGAATCCCCTCTTTTGTGATTTCTTGATAAGTAATTTTTCTAGTAAAGCTTCCAAGATTTACTCCACTCCAAGCACGGGCAGCAAAGTTAGTAGGTAGAGTATGATTAGTACCCGAGGCATAATCACCTGCTGACTCGGGAGTATAGTTTCCAACAAAAACAGATCCAGCAGTAGTAATGAGATCTAAGTAATTCCTAGCATCTTCACTCGCAATAATTAAATGCTCTGGGGCATAAAAATTAAGAAATTCAAAACAAGTCTTAACTTCAGATAAATAAATAATTCGGCTATTTTTTAGCGACGCCAATAAAAATTCCTGCCTGTCTAATTTTGAGGCTTGCGATTCCAATTCTTTTAAAACTTTAGGAATTAACAACTTGGAAGTTGTCACCATTACCACCTGACTATCTTTGCCATGTTCAATCTGGGAAAGAAAATCAGCAGCAATAAATTCAGGGTTACCAGTCTCATCAGCAAAAATTGCTAACTCAGTAGGCCCTGCTGGCAAATCAATTGCCACTCCTTCCTGAGCAACCATTTGTTTAGCGACATTGACATACTGATTCCCAGGTCCAAATATTTTATAGACCTGAGGAATACTCTCTGTGCCATAAGCCATTGCAGCAATCGCCTGTGCTCCACCAACTTGATAAATCTCGGTTACTCCGCAAAGATTTGCTGTGTAGAGAATAGCTGGGTGAATTTGTCCACCAGTTGGAGGAGTACATAAAACAATCTGTTCACAACCGGCAAGTTTAGCAGGGATTGCCAACATTAGAACTGTGGAAAAAAGTGGCGCGGTACCTCCTGGAATATAAATACCTACTTTTTCAATCGGATGATCCTTTTGCCAGCAAGTAACTCCAGGCATTGTTTCAACTTCTACAACACTACTTTTTTGTGCTCGGTGAAATTTTTCAATATTATTTTTAGCAATTTGAATTGCTGCTTTTAATTCCGAATTAATCAAATCAGTTGCCTGTTGAATTTGTGCTGATGAAACAGATAAACCACCTAATCTAACGTGATCAAATTTTTCCGTGAATTGTTTTAAGGAAGAGTCTCCGTTATTTTTAACGGCATCAAGAATTTCTCTGACTTTTATAAAGATTTCTTCCTGAGTTTTAACGGAACGAGTAGCAAGATTTTTCCACTCACTTTTATCAGGAGAAAGTAGAATTGCTAGTTCTTTAATGTTCACTGCTCTAACCAGTCAGGCAAGTCTTTAGCAAAATAAGTGATAATGAAATCAGCACCTGCCCGCTTTAAACAATAAAGACTCTCCAGGGCAACAGATTTTAAATCCAGCCAGCCATTTTGGGCAGCAGCATGAATCATGGCATATTCACCACTGACTTGATAAGCACCAACAGGTAAATTTGTCATTTGTTTTAAACCAGAAATGACATCCAGGTAATACATTCCGGGCTTAACCATCAGCATATCAGCACCCTCATTAATATCCAGCTGTGCTTCGGTCTCCCACTCTGTGGCTCTTCTAAAATCCATCTGATAACCTTTGCGATTTCCAAAACTTGGAGCACCTTCAGCGGCTTCACGAAATGGCCCATACAAATTAGAAGCATATTTAATAGAGTAGCTAAGAATCGGAATATGATTAAAGCCAGCGCGATCTAAGCCAGCACGAATTGCAGCAACCATTCCATCCATCATCCCTGATGGAGCAATGATATCAGCACCATGCTGTGCCATTCCAATTGCCTGCTCTGCTAAAATTTCTAAAGTCTTTTCATTATCAACAGTGATTTCCGGATCAGCACTTAAGACTCCGCAATGTCCGTGACTGGTATATTCGCAATAACACAAGTCAGCAGTAATCAGCACATCTAACTTTGCCTCGCGAACCATTTTAGTAAGTTTATTGACCGGATTATCAGCACGACAGGCAATGCTTCCAATCGGATCTTTATGTTCAGCTTCAATCACTCCAAAAAACATGAAGTTCTTAAGGCCCTTCTTCGATAGACGGGAGATTTCTTCTAATGCTAAATCAGGAGATAATTGAAAAATGCCGGGCATTGATGAAATCGGCTTGCGAAAAGCTGTGCCGTTTTTTACAAAGACAGGATAAATAAAATGATTCAGATCTAATTGCAGATCAGCAACAAAGTTACGAAGCAAAGCTCCGCGACGCAGACGTCTAGGTTCCAGACTCATATTAGTTCTCTATCTTTAGTAACGTTTAATTAAGACTGCTGCTGCCATAGCACCTGCAGCACAAACACTGATTACACCAGTTTTTAAATCTTTGCGCTTTAATTGATTAGCCAAGGAAATTATTAATCGTCCACCAGTAGCAGCAAACGGATGACCTAATGCTAATGATCCACCATTAAGGTTTAACTTCTCTACTGGAATCTTTCCAAGCTTCTTAAGTTCAGGGAATTTAGTCCAACCATTTTCCCAAACATCCATATTCGCAAGTACTTGAGCAGCAAATGCTTCATGAACTTCAAACAGATCAACCTGGTCAATCGTTAAATTATTTTTTTCAAATAATTGATTTAAGGCTAATGCCGGTGCCATTAATAATCCATCATTAGGATTAATAGCTGCAAACTGAATGTCCTCAATAAATGCTATTGGCTCGCGCCCTAGTTGCTGAGCCTTTTCCTCGGATGCTAAGCAAAAGCAAGATGCACCATCAGTTAAAGCACTAGAATTTCCTGCAGTTAAAGTTCCCTGTTCACTGCGATCGAATACTGGCTTAAGTGCGGATAACTTTTCTATAGTTGTATTGCCACGAATTAAATTATCAGCGGTAACTTTTCCAACGGCCTGAATTTCATCTTGAAACAAATTAGCACTAACTGCTTTGCTAGCATTTAAGTGGCTACTAAGTGCCAAGCGATCTTGTGACTCACGACTAATTTTAAATTCTTTGGTAGTTAGCTCGCAATGCTGTCCCATTGTTAGGCCTGTACTAGGTTCTTTTGGACTTGGTGCTTTTGGAAATAAAAAATTGGGGCGAAACGTGCTCAGTAATTTTGCTTTATCAGCAAAACTTTTAGCATAATTAAAATTTAAGAAAAAATCTTCCGACTGATTTGATAAAGTTAATGTCGGCTTCGACATAGCCTCAACTCCACCAGCTAAACCTAGGTTAACTCGACCGCTACGAATAGATTCACTAAGTACAGAGGCCGCAACTAAACCAGTAATGCAGTTATTGGAAACAAAATGAGCATTAGTTAAGTTAGATAGCTTGGTTCGTAAGACAACTTCTCTCGCTAGATTTGGATAGCGTGGATTAAGAAGAACTGTTCCATAAACTAGTTCTTCAATTTGTTCGACAGGTAGGCCTAAAGCTTCGACAGTCCCTTCAACATTCATCTTTGCTAAATCAAGCAAAGATAAATCTTTAAAAGAAGTCCCCGCTTTTACAAACGGGGTTCTTCTTCCACCAAGGATGGCTACTTTTTTCATGGAACTATGCCTTTGCAGCAATGTTCTCACGAGCTTCTTCATAGATTCGCTCAGGGTGTGTGCGAACATCCCAAACTAAACCTAACCAAGAAAGAACTTTAATTGTGTAATGACTGATATCAATTTCCCACCAGTACATTCCTTGACGCTCAGAACCTGGGTAACGATGGTGATTATTATGCCAACCTTCACCTAAAGTAATTAGCGCCATTAACAAACTGTTCTTGCTAAATTCACCAGTGTTAAATCTTTGCTTACCAACGATATGACAAAAGGAGTTAATACAAAAAGTACCATGGTAGAGCAAAACTGTACTAATAAAAAATCCCCAAGCTAGCATCTGCAAACCATTAGTTCCAAGAGCCGGGTAATATGCCTCTAAAAACATTCCTAAAAAGAATGTTCCAAACGCTAAGATAACTGGTGGCAAAAGGTTATACTTTTCTAACAGCACAAGCTCTGGAAACTTTAATAAATCCTTGACTTGATCCATCCGAGTCTCAGTAAACGCGGAGCAAAGAACCCAACCGACGTGAGCATAATAAATCCCACTGATAATCGGAGAGTGTACATCTTCTTCCGTATCAGAATGACGATGATGATGACGGTGGTGAGAGGCCCACCAAATTGGTCCCTTCTGAGCTGAAGTACAGCCTAGGAAAGCTAATACAAACTGGAACCAACGACTCGTGGTGTAAGTGCGATGAGAGAAGTACCGATGATAAACACCAGTAATACCAAACATTCGCACAACATAAAGCGCAAAACAAACTGCAACAGCCACC
Source organism: bacterium (assembly GCA_031385045.1). GTDB lineage: Bacteria > Bdellovibrionota_C > UBA2361 > UBA2361 > CALJRW01 > JANNBC01. Next base: position 38,712 of record JANNBC010000048.1, read on the forward strand.
CAACTAACACCTGTGAATAAGGCCAATATACAAGCAGCATGAACAGCCCAAAAAGCCCACTGCTTAATAGCATTAATTAATTCCGGACGATCGCCAGGAGTAGCATCACCTTGAAACATAGAATACTTTAAAAAATAAAGAGTTTGTGACTGAATAATTGGGACAGATATGTCACTGGAATTCAGACTGCCACATCAAGTCATCCTTACCAAAAGGATTGATTAACGTACTTAATTTAAGGATTTAAGCACTCTTGAGGAGCGTATGTAAACTAGCATATTTTAGCAAACTAGACAATCTGATCAAATGACCGCAAGCTTTGGAGACTCGCAACTATTTGATCTAGAGGGAGTCCCTAAAGTTGGTTTAATACTATAAAAACTATCTGCGAAGATCAATAAATCTGAGATTACTTAGCCAAGAGAACAAAATGAGCCTAGGCTACAAATAATCCCAATTGCTGACTTTCATGCGTATAAACAGTCGGCATTGCTAAGTGTGATGGACTTAATTTTTCAATCTCCTGACGTAATTCAACAGCAGCGCCTTTTCTTAGCCACATACCTAAATCATTTGTCACAAGGTGTTGTGCTAAGGGTGACATCATCTCCGTCTTACTGCCCGCACATCTAGCAAAGGAAGCTATATATACTCGATTACAGCTCTTCACTAATTGACGAGCAAACTTCTGTGCAGCTACTAAGCCACCGCGGTAAGGCAAAAGCGGGGCAACTTGTATTTCAACATCGAAGGTAAAATTCTTTAATGAATTAGCAGTTTTCAAACGGTCTAAAACATCTACTTTTGATGGAGAATAAATCTGCGCTAAATCTTGATCGCCAGATTCGATGATCATATTAATTGTCAGCAAATCTTTAATCGGCAATAAACTACTTAATCCTAAAACTATTACGTCACTGTATGTTTGAATCACCAATTTACCGGGTCGATATTTTGCATATAATTCAAGGAATTTCTTAACAGTCTTGAACTTCTGTTCAAAATTAGAAAACGGATCGCTGTGATAACCAAGAATGAACAGTGCCTTTCCCTTTCGGCCACGCTCAGCATTCTCTCGAAATAAGTTTTCAATTTCTAATAATGAATCGCTATTAGCTAAGTAATGACAACGACGGATTGATTGAACACCTTCACCGAAACGAATTAATGCTGTTATGTTCCGATAATCTTCTTCTTGTCTAAGACTTAGCTTCTCATAGTAAATCCCTTCCTTACCAACATCGAAGGCATAAGCTAATTGATATGCTTTAGAATTTTTTTTACCTGTCATTGCTGTCTCCCTATTTTAATAGTTAAAAGTGACTGTCTTTGCGAAATAACTTTTCCTAAGACAACCAACTAAAAACCCTTAGCTGAAAACCTAAAACCTTTATCGACAACTTGAAGTTTAAGTTGCTTAAACTTATGACGTCATTATCGCAGAAAAGATGTAATTAATTTAAGTAATTTAAACTAAGCAAAAGCCAATTCCCTTGCTTTATAAAAATACAAAGCTAAGTATTTGATTTGAAAAGGTAATTAGACGAGGTCGGGATAGAATTAAATAGAATGATCATTTCAATGAATAGCTTTACTCCTTTGTAGGTACCAAATCTGCGTATGAAAACCCTACTGGCTTTGGTCTAAAAGATTACACTATTTATCAATCTGTAATTTTATTATAAATTGACCGTCAAAATAGTTAAATAATTTAAATAGTAGTAAATATGAGTGAACTTATAGTTGATATCCAAGACAGTTCTTTTGAGAACGACGTTTTAAATGCTGACATTCCAGTTATGGTAGATTTTTGGGCACCATGGTGTCCTCCATGTAAAAGCTTAGCTCCTACTTTAGAAGTCGTTGCTAAGGAATATCAAGGTAAGATTAGAATCTTCAAAATGAATGTTGATGATAATCCGCACACTCCGAGTAAGTATAATGTGCGAAGCATACCTAATCTAATCTTTTTCCGCGAAGGTCAAGTAGTAGAACAGATTTTTGGCGCTGTGCAAAAGCAACAATTATCAGAAACTATTGATAAGGTACTGGCCTAGTCCACATTGATCTATAATCAACCGAGATTGTTAAAGTTTCTTGCTTAAAGCAATCTAAAGTCATATAATGTCTCTCCTTTACGGGGAGCATTATTTCTGCGCAACTAATCCTTCCACCGTAGCCTAGCAGAACTTTTTTGGTTTTATAGATCAATGAATCAAACTTCAAATGAACTCTTTAAATATCACTCGCTGTTTGCAGAAGACAAATATTGCGAGGTGCTCCAAGGTGTTCTTTTAAAATTAATCTTTGAAGACCTAAAAGTTTATTTAGATGGTTTGGGCATTATCTTCTCTCGTACAGTAGTTGAAAATATTAACTACTTAGAACAAGACCAAACAACAATTATCCTAGAAGAAAAGAAGATTATTGAATTCGAAAAATCTTATGAACTTTCCAGTTTCCACTTCAATAAATTTAAGAACATTATCGAACCAAAAGAACTAGCCTTACGCCTGTTGCCAAGACTACAAAAAGCCGGCTTAGGACATTTGACTGTCCAAGACCTAGTTAAAGATCTAAAAAACTTTTTCAACGAATTAAGAACAGAGATATTAGTTTATGGTAAATCCAATAAGCTTTATAAAATTGGCCTTTTTCAAGCCCTAAAGCTAAATATGGATCTAAACTGGAGAGATCGTTTTGGCTTAGCTGACATTTCCATGATTCCTAACACGGCCAAAATTATCAATTCGACTGAGAAATATCAGTTCACCTCCCCTGTTCTAAAAAATGCTTGGGAACCTCTTGCTTCTTACTATGGTGAACCAAAAGAGACCAAAGATTTTTATCTTTCCAAAGAAATCAAAAAACTTGGACTGGAGAGCTTATCTGATGTCCATGAAGATCGACTACGGGTTGCAGTATTTGCCTTAGAGGATCCAAATGATCATAACCAAGAAATTTTAATTTATTGCTCTGAAAATATCTCAGCACTGTGTCATCAGTTAGATAAAGAACAAATCGGTACTGAACTCACAATCCAAACAAGCGTTCCAAAAGGATCTGTTATCCCCGAGTGGCCTTACCAACCAATGATTATTGCTTGGATTCTACTCCTTGGTTCTAATAAAAAATCTATTTCACCTGGATCCCTAATTAACTTCGAGTTAGAAACAGTGATTGGTGAGGCAACTAATCTTGTAGGTATTTTTACAACATCGCTTAGCAAGCTTCCTGCCTACTATCTTTCTCTTTCTGGCAAGTTTCGCTATTTAAACCTACTTGGTGTTGTGAAGAGTGAGGCTACATTTGCCGAGACTCAAGGCACAACCGCTTTGCTAGATATTCTAACTCACAAGGAACACCACCAGATCACTCGCTTAAACCGCCGTAATATTTTTTAGCTTCGTTTCAAGTAAGATTATAAAAATATAGTAACGAAGCTATCACGCCGAAGCACCGTGTGCGAAGGCGGATTGCTAATATTAGTTTAATGATAGTAAAAAGAATTAATTTAAAGATTTATTGTTATGCAAGAAGTTTGGTTGCAACTAGTTATTCCTCAAGCGAATCAAGACGCTATTTTTTGGGACGAGCTTGGCTATAACTTATTTAGCTTAGGTGCGAGTGGTACAGAGCAAGTCGATCAAAATTTCAAAGCTTATTTCTTAGTAGAGCAATTTCCAAAGGCAGACATAGAGCAGATGCTTTTAGAACAATCAATTACCAATTACGAATTTTCAACAGTTAAAAACGAAAACTGGGTGGGAATGTGCGAAGAACTATTTCAGCCAGTACAAATTAATAATTTAAAAATTCTACCAGTCTTTGACTATCAGTTAAAACCAAAAGTTCCTGGGCAGATTTACATTATCCCAGGCATGGGTTTTGGATCGGGGCATCACGAAACCAGTCAGATGCTTTCAACTATTTTACAAAGTCTCCCCACTGCTCGCGATGCTAAACTTGATGTTCTAGACTTTGGTACAGGTAGCGGAATCTTATCCTTAGTTACAACAGAGATATTTCCAAAGGCAAAGATCTTAGCTGTCGATAACGATCCACAAGCCTTATTAAATGCCGAAGATAATCTAAAAATCAATCAATCAACGGAAAATATCACCCTTTCTAATCAGGATCTTAAATCAATGACTGGAAACTTTGATTTAATTTTAGCTAATATTTACCTAGAAGTCCTTAGAAATTATCAGGTAGATTTAAGACGACTACTAAAGGCCAATGGTTACTTACTTATTTCGGGTTTAACAGCAGATCAAGACAATACTTTCCGTGAGGTTTTTGCCGACTGGAAATACTTACAAATAGAATCTTCAGGTAATTGGAAATCGTACCTGCTAGCTAATAACTAGAAAATTCCAATATCCTTTCTATACTGAGATCCTTGGAATGAAATTTTACCTAAGGCCTGATAAGCTTTTTCACGGGCGGTCTGTAAATCATTACCGATTGCAGTTATACTTAAGACCCGCCCACCAGCAGTTACTAACTTGTCATCTTGATGACTAGTACCCGCATGGAACACGGCAACATCTTGATGATCCTTGATTTTGTCTAATCCTTCAATTGAATCTCCTGTTCTAACTTTTTCAGGATACCCATGGGAGGCCATCACAACACAAACAGCGGAGTGATCATGCCATTTCATCTCAGGAAGCTCATCACCATTTGTTAAGATTTCCAGAAGATGCAAGAAGTCCGAATCCATCCGACGTAAAATTACTTGTGTTTCTGGATCTCCTAGGCGAGCATTAAATTCTAAAATATTAATTGTTCCATCTTCAGCAATCATTAGTCCAGCATAAAGAAATCCACGGTAATAAATCCCCCGCCTTTCTAACTCTTTCACGACAGGAACAATAACTTGAACTAAAACTTCATCTTCCTGAGCACGAGAAAGTCTTGGAGTTGGACTAACTGTCCCCATTCCGCCAGTATTTGGTCCTAAATTATCATCAAAAATAGGTTTGTAATCATGAGAGCTGGCCATCGGTACTATTCTTCTGCCATCAACTGCAACGATAAAAGAAGCCTCAACTCCCTTTAAAAATTCCTCAGCAACAACTTTCTTGGCTTGAAAATCAGTGAACAGTTTATCTGCAGCTTCTAGTGCTTCAGCTTGAGTCTGACAGACAAAGACCCCTTTACCAGCCGCTAAACCATCAGCTTTTAAAACAATTGGCTTATTATTGGCAGTTAGATAATCTTTTAGTGGTTGAAGCTCAATAAATTCTTGGTAAGTAGCAGTTGGAACAATCGCTGCTGTCATAATTTCTTTAGCAAAGCTTTTAGAACCTTCGATGCGAGCAGCTGCCTGACTTGGTCCAAATATTTTTAACCCGGCATTTTCAAAAACATCAACAATTCCTAAACTCAAAGGTAGTTCCGGGCCAACAATAGTTAAATCAATTTTTTCTTGGAGCGCAAAATCTTTTAAGGCCGTGATATCAGAATCTTTAATTGGAAGGCATTCCGCAAATTCTTTCATACCAGGATTTCCTGGAGCGACATAGAGTTTAGTTAGCTTATTAGACTGACTAATCTTCCAACAAATAGCGTGCTCTCTAGCACCTCCACCAACAACTAATACTTTCATATTGCACCTACTATTAATGTCTAAAATGGCGATCCGCTGTAAAGAGCAAACTAATTCCTAGTTTCTCAGCGGTAGCAATTACTTCAGCATCCTGCTTAGCACCACCAGTAACAATAATTGCTTTAACGCCCGCAGCAGCGAGTGTCTCTACCGAATCAGCAAATGGAAAGAAGGCATCGGAAGCAGCAACAGCCCCCTGAAGATCATGCTGATGAATGCGAGATTTTTGAAGCGCTAATTCCACCGAGTCAATACGACTCATCTGCCCAGCGCCTGTTGCAAGTAACAATTGGTCTTTAACAATTACGATGGCATTGGACTTAACTGATTTACAAATCTGCCAAGCAAAATCTAACTCTAATAATTCCTGTGCAGAACATTTGCGGGTAGTTTTTAATGCAGCTTCCTGAACACTGGAAACTTTAACATCTACCGTTTGTAGTAAAAATCCTCCGGCACAACTACGCCATTCAGTACTTGGCCACTGACTGCGATCGGCCTGAATTAAACGAATGTTTTTTCGAGCACTAAGAACCTCTAAGGCAGCAGGATCAAAGTCAGGTGCAATTACTATTTCACAGAAGTCACCAATAATATTCTCAGCAGTTGCTAACTCTAACTTCTGGTTAAACGCAATAATTCCACCAAAATGACTTCTTGGATCGCTAAGCTTTGCTTGCTCTAGAGCTTTCACTTGAGATTCGGCTAATGCTGCCCCACAAGGATTTAAATGCTTAATAATTACTGCTAAATGCTGATTAGTTTGAACTGCGGTTAATGCCGATAGTGCGGCATCAAAATCTAAGAAATTATTATAAGATAATTCCTTACCAGCTAACTGTTTCCAGGCAGAATTTTTAGAGCCAACTGCTTGATAATAGATTGCTTGCTGATGAGGATTTTCTCCATAACGTAGAGTTTGATTTGCCTCTAATACAAAGCCATTAACTGGACTAAAAGTTGAGTCACTTACATCTAAGCCTGAAAAATACTTACTAATAGCTAAATCATAATTAGCTACCTGAGTGAAAACTTTAATCGCTAGGTTTTGTCGGAAAGCCTTACTATCATCCTTGGATTCCAGACTGGCAATCACGCTGACATAATCACTAGGATCAATGACCGCATAAACATTAGCAAAATTCTTAGCAGCAGCACGAATCATTGTTGGTCCACCAACATCAATTAACTCCACCATCTTTTGGTAATCTTCGGCCTTTTCAGAATTTAGGTTTTGAATAAAAGGATAAAGATTGACGGCAACAATATCAATTTGATAGCCATCAATTGAGGCTAGATCTGCCAAATGCTGGGGGTTTCTTTTTGCTAGAATTCCGGCATGCACTTTAGGATGAAGAGTTTTGACTCGCCCTTCAAGAATCTCTGGCTGACCAGTGTAATCCTCAACCAACTTAACCGTAACACCTGCTTCTTGCAAAAACTTAGCCGATCCACTGGAAGATAAGATTATATAACCTAAAGCTTGTAATTTCTGAGCAAACTCTAAAATTCCAGTTTTATCATAAACACTAATCAAGGCAGCTTTTGGTAAATTCATATTCAGTATGGGGTATAAAATTCTATTCTATGCTCGTTACTTATATAGCATCTTTTTAAAAATGCTCAAATAATTCAGCAAATTACCGATGATTTTAGGAAGAATTAAGGAGTTGTTGGTCTGACAGACTCAGACATCTTAGTTTGGATAATTTCTTTGATTTGATCAAAATTAGTCTGATAATCTAAGTCTCGAAGCAAAGCTAATAAATCAATCTCAGAGATCAAATAGTTAAGCTCTAAACTTTCAGCAGAAATCTCTCCAATCAAATCAGCGATCTCTTTACTATAAAAATTAACTTTCTCTTGGATTAAGCTGTAAACAGAAATCTCTAACTCCTTCATCGCAGTCTTTCTTTGAGCAAGTTGCGCTTTCACTTTTTGAGATAATTCATGATTATTTGGCTGAGTTTGTATTAAATTTAAATTTTGTAAGTATTCCCAACTAGCCTCTTGAAAAGCAGTCTGTTTTTCAAGTATCAGTTCGGACAAAGTACTCAACTCCTCGGATAAAGACATCGCACCATTAAGTTCTAATTTTTTATGTAAACCAAACCAAAAAGACAATTGTTTATTTAGACCAATCAATTCAGCTTTCTTGGTACTTAATTGGTTATTAAATAAAACAAACTTTGCTTCCAGTTCTGGTGCCTTTGCTAATAGCTCGCGATATTCCGTCTCAGAAGCTAAAGCAAACAAATATTTGTTAGCTATAACATGTAGCCGATCTTGATCAATTACTGGCTCTGAATCATCACGGAACTCCTTTAGCTCAGCTAATTTTTCAACTGTTTCGGAATGCTTCTGCTCAACTATTCGCTCTTCGCTTTCTTGAAGTGCTGTTAATTTATCAATAACGGATAAATCATCATCAAAGAAATAAATCATACTAGTCACAAAGGCCAAGATTGCGAGTAAGAATGAAGCTGTGCGCCAATTATTTTTTGCGGATTTCTCTTGCTGAAAATCTATTCCATAGCGATCAAAGGCTGCCGAGTGTCGAAGTAAAACTCGCTCAAAAGACTCTTCTTCAATATATCCGGGTATATCTTTGAAGCTTACTGGCACTAAATCATAATGAAGCTTGTCAGTCTCAGGGTTAAATGGAGAATCAGTCACTTTAATAATTGCAACTGTAATATTATCCGTTCCTCCGCGCTCATTAGCAACAGAAATAAGCTTATTGGCCGCAGCCTCCGGTGAATTGTTTAAAACTATTTTTTTAATCTCGGAATCAGTAACTAAATTATATAATCCATCCGAACAAAGTAGATAAGAATCATTTTTAAAAGACCCTGGTTTTTCTAAATAACAATCAATCTCGACCTTAACTGCCGGACCTAGGCATCTAGTTAACATATGTGATACTGGGTGATCTTCCGCTTGTTCTGCCGTAATGATACCGGCCTTAAAGAGCTCATTCACTAAGGTATGATCTTCAGTTAATTGTTTAATCTCTTTATTGCGAATTAAGTATGCCCTGGAGTCTCCAACATTTGTGATATAGAGTTCCCGCTCAGTAAAAATGAGCATCACACAAGTTGTTCCCATCCCTGCCAAATGTCGCTGATCAATACTCAGATTAAAAATCTTTTCATTAGCTTCCATGACAATTCGATAGATGTCTTCAGGGACAACATTTGTTAGCTTGGAAAACTCCCCCATTAGATGATCAATGGTCATCTGTGATGCTGTAGAACCACCATTAGCACCACCCATTCCATCAGCAACGATAAAGACTTTGAAATTTTCGTTTAGTACTTGCCCAAAGCGATCTTGATTCTCTGTTCGCTTTTCGCCGACATCTGTCTTGGAAGCATGTTCCAAATTTTTATGAAGTAGAATTGATGTCTCAGATTTTATTTCAGACATGGTCAAAAATCGCGCGATAAAGTTTTGGCATTGGCCTTTCTTTGCTAAAGCCTCGAGTTACTCGAGAGAATCTTAGCCAATGCTTCAGGCTAAAAAGAAAATACTCTTTATTACCTAAGACAGCTTTTTATTTTTAGATACAGTTCAAAGAGAATAATTTGCAAAATAAACAATTACTTAGGCACAATTAATTAATTTACCTGCTTGATGAAAGGCTTACCAGATAGGAATTTCTCACGACCCAACTGCTCTACTAAGCGGTTCGCATATGATTGCTGACTCTCAGGGCCAACTAAAACCCTAAAGAATTCATTATTAGCGATTGAATAGGTTTCAATTGTTGATTTAAAGCCAGAAGCATATAGTTCACGAGATAATTTCTCAGCAGACTCTCGACTCTTACTCGTTGTTACTTGTACATACCAACCTGGTGCAAACACTGTTTTAGTAACTGGCTTAGCTAAAGGTGTAGGAGTTGGACTAGGCGTAACTAACGGGGTTGCTATTGGAGTTGGGCTAGGTGTCGGTTTAAGTATCTGTGGAGCAATTGTTGGAAATGGAGTTGACGTCGCTACTGGTTTAGCTCCAACTTGCACGGGGATCAATGTAGGCTCTGGCAAAATAGCACCAGCTTCTACTTTTTGAATCTCTTGATTTGGTATAACCTGGGTAATCGCCGGTTCAATAATGATCTCTTTTGCAGCTAGGCTCTGCAAGTCTAATTCTTCTTGTGGAGAGGCACTTGGCTCAATTAGAACTTCTTGTTGTTTCTTAAAATCTTCTTCTAATTCAGCCAAATCTGGCTCTACAACTGGTGATGGACTTGGTGTGGGTGTAACAGGCGCGACAGCTTCAGCACCTTTTACTACAACAGGCTCAGGAGCAGCGACTGGTGGTTGCTCAATAACTTTAGCATAAAGTTGGTTTAGATCTTCATCTGCTAACTCTTGCGGGGCATCTTCGAATACTGATAGCCTGGGTGTGTTTTTAATCGCCTTAGTTAAAGCATCATCATAACCAACGGCATGACCAGCACGAAAGCCGAAAAAATAAGCTAAGAATAGTGCCATGACGACACACACGAGTAGCAGGGCAAACTCCCATGCTTTTAAATTAAGTTTCCAACTATTATCTTGCAAGGCTCAACTAATTAACTAAAAAGATATAGTATACTGACACACATTAGGTTTTACAGAACAACTCGGAAAAATACGGTTCGCATTTTCAGCTTATGGTGTTTTAGTATATTTGTTTTCCCCAGGCTTTAGCCTTATTTTATAAGGCTAAAGCCTGAGCGACCCACAAGGGTCATTTCAAGTGCTTCGCACTTGATACACTTTAATGAAGAGCGATAAATTTGGCAACTAAGGATTTATGGAAACTTTAGCGCGGCACGAAGTTCTGTGACCAAAGCTAATCCCCCAGCAAGAATCTCTTGCTCTAAATCGGAACAAGTCTGATTTAAAATCTTATGCCTAAGCTGAGGTGAATTGAAAAATAAATTAAATCTATCAAGAAAATCATAAATTTTAGCAAGAAAATCTGGAACTAGCCCCTTAGTTACTGCCTTTTGTCGATAAGCTGGGAGTAATAACATGCTCCAAATTAAATCTTGTAAGGGCTTAGAAAGATCTGTCAGAAGTAGCTCGGCACTCCAAGCTTTAGCAGAAATAGCTAAAACCTCTAAGCGGCGTTCGGTGACTTCTAAATACCAACCTAAATTATTTCTCTGAGGTAACACAGCTTCGTCATAGAATAAATCTGTGCTCGGTTCAAATCCAGATAATAGTAAACTTAGCTTTATTAACTCACTAAGATTATTTGTTTCTCGGTATTTATGGATAATTTCTTGATCTAAATCTTTTAGCCATGAAGCATGAGGTATCTGCACTTGAAATCCAATCGCACTTGAGAAACTATCCCGATAAACCTTAGAGATCTCTGCTTTATTAAATTGCTCTGGACCCAGCCAAAGAGTTGCAAATCGGCAATCTGAACTTGCTAAGGAAGCAAATACTGGAGAGAAGGATTCCTGAATATTCAGATCATTTACTACTGGCCTTAATGTTAATAAATCTAATGTCGGATGACTAAAAGTCTCCAAATACTGTTCCCCAAAAACAATAAGTTGAGCTTTTTTTTGACTAAAAATTAATTGAACTATAGCTAAAGAAAGAATTCGTAAAAATGTTTGATCTCTTCGACCGATAGCCGATAAAGGGAGATAAATCTGACTTTGTGGTATCTGTTGAAAATCTGCTAACAACTCCGGACTATATCGCTCAATAAAAATATTCAGATACCCTGACTCCAGAACGACTCGATAATCATCGCTAAAGATTGGCATCACAGGAATTAACTGGTTAGTAATTTTTTCTGGAGACTGCTTAACTTTTTGAGCATAACGAATCAAGATATCCGAGGTTAAATGTCCTTGTGATAAATTCGCAGAAGCTTCCAATGAAAGTGGCAAATCAAAGTCTTTTAAATTATTTTTTAAAAAATTTTCAATTGTAATTTCAATTTTTGACATTCTAAATTCTTTCTAAAATTTGCTTAGCTATTCTATTTTTTAACCCCAAAGACTTTAAATGATTATTTGCTTGGTAGGCGGATACAATAGGAGTTAATAAATTAATTAAATTTTCTTCTAAATCATTTCCCAGTAAGACATGCTTTAAAGATTTACTTAGCAAAGCAGAATCAATTACAGTAGATGATTTCCAAATTGCTGCAAAAACACCAATCTGGCTTAATTCTATAAAAGTTTCTTGGGACAAGGGTGATTCCGCAATCTTTAATAATTCTCCAGCAATACGATAGCTTTCCATGCTCTCCAAAACTTGTTCCCCTAAAGCCTGAGTCAACTGCTCTCTTGTTGCCCTTTGATAGCTACCAGAAATTAAAGTCTTATAACGAGCTGCTCTAAAAATTCGTGTGGGATCATCCCAAAAACTTTTTGAATGTAATGTGGCGATAGTACCCTGATCAAGATCCCTGATTCCGCCATGTAGATTAATCAGGATCTGTTCTAAGCAGGCAAAGGAGCTTTTGTTTTCTAAAAACTTTAAGTAGAGTGATAGCTCTACTGCTAAAGTATTAATCGTAAAATCACGTCGCATTAGGTCACTTTCAAAGCTTCCGGAAGATATCTTTGGTAAACTTCCAGCAACTGGATAAACTTCCTGACGAAATTCGCAAAAATCAAGATTGCTCATTTGGATATCTTGCTTCCAAATAGGATTTAATTTAACTGAGGCAGTCAAGAATTCTGGATAATAGCGATATTCAGAATTTAGTTGCTTAGCTAGAGATTCTAGTAGCTCTGGTAATCGATCACTAACACTAAAATCTAAATCGAAACTATCTACTCCTCGTAATTGATCACGAAGATAGCCTCCAACTAGATAACATTTAATTTCTAGCTGACTGGCAAGCTGAGCAATTGTCTCTAGTAATTTAGTTCTCTTTAGAGTCTGCATGAACCTGCTCATTTAGTTGATAAATTATCTCTAGTGCTTTTCTTGGCGATAACTGGTTAGGATCGATCTCTTTAATTTTCTTCTCCAAACTCTCTAAGAATGCTTTTTTAGGAAAAGCTTTCTGCAGTTCTTTCACACTTGGCTTAGCTACTTCGCTAAATAGTGTAATTTGGGAACTAGCTGACAACATCCGATTTGTTTCTACTGGAGTTGAATTGATGATCAAGGCAGCGCGTTCTAATAATTTTCTAGGTAGTCCTGCTAATTTGGCAACTTCCAGTCCATAAGAATTATTTGCAGGGCCTGGTACGATTTCATGTGTAAATAAAACTTGTTCGTCAATATCGACAGAAGCAACTGAATAATTACAAACTTCTGGATACTGATTAGCTAATTGAGTTAATTGATGAAAATGCGTCGCAAATAAAGTACGCGCCTTAGTCTCTATAATTAACCACTCTAAGACTGCCTGCGCAATTGCATACCCATCAGTTGTAGAGGTTCCTCGACCTAGCTCATCAACCAAAATTAAAGATCTTTCTGTACTACTACGAATAATCTCAGAAGCCTCTTTCATCTCTAACATAAAAGTAGAGTCACCTTCCATCAAATCATCACTGGCACCAATCCGAGCAAAAATTCGATCTACTAAACCAATTTCAGCAGACTCCGCGGGAACAAAAGATCCGATTTGAGCCATAATTACAATCAACGCTGCTTGCCTGAGGTAGGTGGATTTACCGCCCATATTGGGACCAGTCAAAATCATACAATTAGCAGCCTTGGGACTTAGAAATAAATCATTACATACAAAATCATTCTTAAGCATCTGGGAAAGGATCGGATGCCTTCCTTGTTGAATCATAATTTGCGAATGCTCTTGCAACTTCGGTGCAACTAAATCTTCTTGTTCACTAAGGCGTGTAAAGCCAATCAGCACATCTAGCTCCGCTACTAATTGATATACAACGCGCAGTTCCTGACTATAAAGCAAAACTTTATTTCTTAATTCTTGAAATAACTCTCGCTCTAGATTAATCAACTTACTTTCAGCACTAACTAAATCTTCTTCTAATTTTTTTAACTCGGGCGTATAAAATCTTTCTGAGCTAACAGTACTTTGTTTACGGATAAAATGTTCAGGAACCTTATCTAAGTTAGCTTTTGTAACTTCTAGAAAATATCCTTGTAAATTATTATAGCGAATTTTTAATGAGCTAATATTCGTTTTAATCTTTTCAGCTTCTTCTAATTGCTTAATTAGTGCTTGGCCATTAGTCTTTAAATTTCTAAAATAGGTTAAATCAGGATGATAAGAATCATTAAAGATATTCCCATCATTAAATAAAACTGCTGGCTCACTTTGCAAACTTTCCACCAAAAGTGTGATCAACTTTTCAGGGATAACTAGCTCGGTCACAAAAGTATTTAAAAACCCTGCGGCTGAATCTATGTTTAAGTCTGCTGTTAAATTCTTTAACTGTTTAATAAAAAGTAAGCTATCACGCACTGAAGCTAACTCCCGAGGATTAATTACTTGCAGTTCAATTCTTGTTGCCAATCGCTCGAGGTCACTAATTTTTTCCAAAATTAGTGAGAAATTCTCGGTCTCTTGATAATGTTGTAACAACTTTGTAATTGTTGCCTGGCGATCATTTAAAATTTGTAAATTACAACTTGGTGCCAGAACCCAGCGCTTTAACTGCCGTTGCCCACCAGCAGTCTTTGTTTGATCTAAATAATTTAAGAGACTCCCCTCTTGATTGCCCGTTCTTTGGTTAGTAATTAAATCTAAGTTATTCCGTGTGCTAGCATCGATTAATAAAGTTTTAACTTCCTGCTCACGAATAACCTTCTGGATTGGAATCATCTGGTCTACAGTCACTTCGTCCAAATAATTAATCAATAAGCGACAAGCACTTTTACTACTTGGATCTAACAAACTATATCCGGGGATCGCATTAATATCCCGACTAGATTGCTCCCACTTGGAGTTTTGATCGGCACGAGAACGTAAAATTAAATTAGAGTTCCGCCGTTCTAACTCACGAATCATTGTCAAACGGCGATCGACAGATTTACCTTCAATATTTTTTGGAAGAATTAATTCCTTAGGTAGTAACTGAGAGAATTTTAAAAGCAAACTTTCCCTGTCTAGATTATCAAAGATTCCGATACAGCCGCTAGCTGGATAGCAATAAGCCAGTGAAAAATTAAACTTATCTGTGGATTCTAATTCGGACCGAAAATCAAAATATAAGGAGGCTATAATTTGATCATTTTGCGAATTAGCATTCCCTAAAAGCTGAATCCCTGGTGTGATAATTCTTTCTAATTTTCTTTGTACTGGTCCCTTCCCAGTTGGGCCAACCTGACTAACGATGGCAACGGCTAAATCTTGATCGATTAAACGTGAAGCATAATTATCAACTACTGATAGTGGTACCCCACACATTGGGATCGGATTATCGGAATTTTTATCACGACTGGTGAGCGTCAGATTTAGTCGCTTGGAAATAGTTACGGCATCTTCAAAGAAGGCTTCATAGAAATCACCGACTTGAATTAGAATTAAACAATCTGGATATTGTTTTTTATACTCCAAATATTGCTGGAGCATGGGAGGAAGATTTTGGTAGGGACTGGAGCTTTCGGACTGAGAACTGCTAAGATCAGACACTATTGTAACTCCATAATTGAAAAGAGAGTTTGATGGCCTAAGCCATCAAACTCTCCATTTGCGATTAAGACTACTCGCTTAGTTTTTGTTGTAACAAATCACCAAGAGTTGGTCCTGCCATATCATCATTGAAATTAGCTAATGCTTCATCGCGATCTTTTTGTTTAGAAGCACGAATACTTAAGCCAATGCGACGCTCAGAAGAATCCTGATCAACGCTGATTACCATACATTCGATATCTTTACCGATAGCAAACGTTTCATTGATGTCGTTACGCTTACTCATTCCAAGTTCTGATTTATGAATCATCCCTTGAACACTTTCTTCTAACTGAACAAATACTCCATATTCAGCAACACCAGCAATCTGACCTTTAACTTTAGTTCCAACTGGGTATCTCTGAATGATCTGTGGCCATGGATCTTCGCTTAATTGCTTGATACCAAGACTTAATCTTTCATCTTGTTTATTGATATCTAAGATAATTGCTTCAACATCTTTACCTTTCTTGAAAGTATTCTTCAGATCGTTAGCATCCTTAAATTTCTCTAACCAAGAGATATCACTTAAGTGAACTAAGCCATCAATTCCCTCTTCCACACCAACGAATAATCCGAAGTCTGTGATTGAGCGAACTTTTCCAGTAATCTTAGTTCCGACTGGAAATCTTTCATGAAGAGTATCCCATGGATTTGTTCCAAGATGTTTCAAGCTTAAGCTAATCTTACGCTCTGGAATATCAACATTAGTGATCATCGTTTCGATCTCTTGTCCTTTAGTATAAGACTTACCTAAAGACTTAGTACGTTTAGTCCAGCTGATGTCATCAACATGTAAGAAGCCATCAATTCCATCACGTAATTCAACATGAATTCCGAAATCGGCAATTGAAACAATCTTACCAGAAACTTTCTGACCTTGAGCGTAGATTCCATCAACTTTCTCCCATGGATCATCAGTTAACTGCTTCATACCAAGGCTGACTCTTTCTTTCTCTTCGTCGTAAGAAACAACTACCACAGCAACCTTCTGCCCAACTGATAATCGATCAGAAGGGTGATCGATATGAGACCAAGTAATATCTGTAATATGCAACAAGCCATCAATACCACCTAAATCTACGAACGCGCCGTAATCAGTAATATTTTTAACTGTTCCTTCTAAGATTACACCTTCACCTAAAGCTTTAAGAGTTTCAGTTCTTAACTCTTCACGTTCAGAAAGAAGTAATGTCCGCCTGGATACAACAATATTGCCTTTTTCTTTAGTGATCTTTAAAACTTTAAAGTCGTAAAGGTTACCAATAAAACGGTCTAAAGTTTTGTGAGGCTTAATATCTACTTGAGAACCAGGTAAGAAAGCTGGGATTCCGATATCCACTTGTAATCCACCCTTAACTTTATGCTGAACACGTCCTGTTACAACACCACCATTCTCAAATTTATCTTCTACATCTTTCCAGATACGAATCTGCTTAGCTCTTTCATGAGACAAGATGATTTGGTTATGCTCATTTTCTAGAGCAACGATAAAAACTTCAACATAGTCACCGACTGTGCAAGTAAGTTTTTCTTCTAAATTATAAAATTCTTCTTTAGGGACAACTCCGATTGATTTGTAGTTAACGTCAACGTGAACAAATTCTTTGTCCAACATTACAACTTTTCCCATGACGATTCTTGAAGGTCGAATTGCTTCGATCGCTTTAGATATCTGATTATCAAAAGCATCAGCAAATGTGCGAGAGGCTCCCGCAGCGTTAGAATTATTTTCCATATTTCTTTAAAGTTTAAAACGGCGACATGCCAATCCATCCAATGCCAATTCTAAATTACAATGATTAAACCCAAGACTTAGGTCGCTAATTGAATTTTAAACAAAACTATTTGGACAAACGCTCAAAACTGAAACCTGCTGATGTTTTTGGGCACAGCTACAATCTCATTTACACAGGTTTTGAGTTGCGTAATTATACACGTAATTAACCACTTCAGTCAACGTTTGCTGGGAGTTATCGATGATTAGTGCTCCAACTGCTGGAATAGTTGGGGCAACATCCCTGGTAGTATCCCGATGATTCCGCTCTTCAATTTCAATTTTCAACTGTTTTTTAAGCAATTCTGGGTCACTTTCTGCGGCATCAGGATTATTTTTTAAAATCTGGTTTAGGCGTCTTTCTACTAAAATCTCTGGAGAACAGGTTAAAAAAACCTTTAATTCCGCATCTGGAAAGATAATTGTTCCCATATCCCTCCCTTCGGCAATTAGATTCTCCCCAACGAAGGCATTTTTCTGCATATCTAATAAATAGTCCCGAATTAACTGATGTAGCGCCAAAGAAGATGTCGCCTCGGAAACTTCTGGCTGAAGAGCTGCCATGGTCACATTCTCTCCATTAAGAATTAACTTATTATTCAGATCCTCAGTCGGCTCTAATTTAATTTCTGTATTTTTTAAAATCGGCAATAAGTCTTCCGGGCGATCAAAAGAAACCTGATTCTTTAGTGCTAAGTAACCAACCGCTCGATAAAGTAATCCAGAACTTAAATAACGATAGTCTAACCTCTTAGCCAATTCTCTAGAGACCGCAGTTTTTCCACTTCCAGCTAGGCCATCAATTGTAATCACAATGCGCGATTGTCGTGTCGACATATTTTTGGATAATTTTTAAAAGTTAGTCTATATTGGCTCAGTGAACAGTATAATTCAAGTTTTAAAAGATCAAGGCAAAGGCCGGGCCTTCTGCTTTATTCAAGAAGAAAAGTCCTCCGGCGAATTTTCTCTAGAACAATTAGAAAGTTGTTTTGTCAGCAACTCGCGAATCCTAGTAATCCAAACACCGATTGTCTCCGATGATAATTGGCTTTTAATTTCAGAGCAGATCCTTAAAACTCTGGAAGAAATGGGGATTCGCCAAGTTTCCTTTGTTGGCTTAGGAGCGACAACTAGCCTGTGTCAACATATCGCACTGATCAACAACAAGCTAACCAGATCGCTTGTATTGATTAATCCAATGACTAGACCAAACCCTACTCGCTTCCAAAAAATTGTAGATCGAGTTGAGAACTTTCTCCCTTTAGGATTACCACTACGTCAGAAAACTAAAAACTTTGATAGTAAACCATTTTTACAAAGGCTACGTTCTCCTCTTTTAATCTTAACCACCAATGACGTAGATCATTACACTACTCAGGAATCTCAATTAATGTTAAAGCGCGTGCCAACATCTTGGCATGTTCAACTTAATAATGAACAACCAGAGAAAAAAGCATCTGACTTAATTAATGAGTTTGAGAATGTTCCCGTTAAATGTCCACAGAAAAATCTGACAAAATAACTTCGAGTAGCAAAAACCTTAGACTTTATTTTAAACACCGCTCTTGATCCGCTTCTAGAATTCAACATAGCACTTTTACTTAATCAAACTTTTAGGATGGAATAGGAATAGAACTAAATATAGATTTGATTAAAGACTTAAAAAAGATCTGAGATTAAAGATCTACAATTATTAATTTTTAGAATTATACACTAATTAAATAAGCTAAATTTTCTGGTTAGCTCCTTGACCAATAAAGTATCGCCAAAGAAACAAACTCCATAGTATTCTAGTTCCAGCTCAGACGTCATTTTAGTGGCTTGTAATTGCTCGGCGGAAGTACCTAGTATCATTGTCGATACAAAATCTGTATAGGCTAGACCCTTGCTCAATACTTCATTCCTTAAAGATCTTAGCTTACTAGAATTATCGGCTCTTAAAACAATAAATGGATAATGTGAAATATTTGGATGCTTTGTTTGATTTAAATCTTGATATTCTAAAAAACATAAGTCTTCTAAAGGTAATCCCGAAACTAAGCCAGCAGTCATATGGCCTAATGCATTCAAAAGACGACCAATTTCAATTTGCTTATTGAGAACTGCAACAAAGCGTTTTTCATTTTCATCTGGTAAATGCATAGTACACCCAAGTCAAAAGACTCAATAAACAATTTTTGAAAAAATAACAGATTTACACTAGATTACCAAGACGTGTCTAAGATAACTAAACTCCACTCAACTAACGATAGCCTAAGCAAAGATTTGGTGCTTACTCCAATTGGTTATATTCATACCACTATGCAAGCTAAGTTTGATGCACCACATCAACCCAGTGGATCTGAGAAAGAGATTAGTGTGATCGAATTAATTGCTGACAGTCGATTAGAAGTAGCCCTCACTGACTTAGAAAGCTTTAGTCATATTTGGCTAATTTGGTGGTTTCATCGAAACCCTAACTGGAGAGCTAAAGTTCTTCCACCCCGAGGCCCAGAAAAAAGACGTGGTTTATTTGCTACCCGTTCACCGCACCGACCAAATCCAATCGGAATGACTGCTGTGCAGTTACTGAAAATTGAAAAAAATAAAATCTATATTGGAAGCCATGATCTAGTTGATGGCACTCCAATCCTTGATCTAAAACCATATCTACCAAAAGTAGATTCATTTCCTCAGGCTAATAGTGGATGGATTGGTCAAATAGAAGCAGAGTTAGAGAAAAGCCCCAAGTATCAAATTGCATTTTCAGAACTAGCAAAGAAACAACTCCAATGGTTTGAATCTCAGGGAATTAATTTTATTGACCGAGCTTGCGAACTCTTAAGGATTGACCCTTCCCCACATCGCACTCGACGGATTAAGAAACAACCGAACAATAAATTTCGAATGGGCTGTGGAGGATGGAGATTAATTTTTGTTATTCAGGACAATCAAATTTTAGTTGAGAAGTTCTATTCTGGTTATCCCAAAAGTAGTTTAAAAAAAGAAAGTGAATCCTTAATCCTCAACTACAATTCGCAAGTTGCCTTTTATGACATCTGGGAGAATGAAGAATAACCGAATTGCTCCTTTGCTGTTCATCCGTGATTGTGTATCCTCACACAGTAATTTCCAAAAAATATCAGAATGCCTATCGCTCGATTAAAAAGATATACTAAAAAGACCTTCAAATTAGTTCTTTCTTTAATACTCTTAACTTTTATCTTACTGGAAATAATCTACCTACTACTTTCTAGCTCTAGCTTTATCACCAAGTTGGCTTTTCCAGAGATTAGCAAAAGAAGCGGAATAAAAATTACCGCTGAGGAACTAAACCTGAAAATATTTTCAGGAATCAATGCCAAAAAAGTCCATATTATTTTCCCAAGCGGCTTAGAAATAGAAGCCCAACAAGTTGATTTAAGTTTTATTTTCAAAAAACTATTTGAGGATACCTTCCACCTAAATAATTTAACTGTTTCAGGCTTAAAGTTTAATGACCCTAAAATTGGCTCAGCTATTGCGGATCTACAAGTTTCTGGAAGCTATCTTTTTACTGAGGAACAAATAAAAGTTGAGCTAGCAGGAGAATTAGAAACTTTATACTTAAACGATCAACCAAGCCTAAACTTTAATCACCCGGCCAAGCTAAATTTGAACTTAGATATTGATCCTAAAACTTTAAAAACTATTTTAATTAAAACAAAAATTGAGAATTTAGATCTTACAGATTCAGAGATTGGTAGTAGTCAAGCAACTATTGAATTTAGCGGAAGCTACTCTACGGCAAATGGCGACTGCAAGGGCGAGCTAAAATCCGACTTCCAAAAACTAGCAGTTAATTATTTTCCGAAGCTGCTTTTAAAAAAAGATAGTAGTTTTTCTACCGACTTTGAATACACTAAGAAAAATCTTAATCTAAAAAAATTTACAATTAAGCTTCAACCAGAAGACCAAGAGCTACTCAAGATCAACGGCCAAGGGATTATCAATCTTCCTAAAAATGATTACGATTTAAAGGTAGATTTACAGACTAAATCTATCGAACTACAAAAACTCTTGGCGTTATTTGACCCAGTAGCTAAGACTAATGCAACAAACAATAAAAACTCAGCAAAAAAACAGCAAAGCAACTCTCCGCCCTTAAAATTAGCTATTCAATATCAAATTGAAACAGATCGATTTGCTTATTTAGGACATGCCCTACAAGCAGCTAAAGCAACTGGTGCTTTTTTAATGCCAAAAAGCCAAAGACCTGAACTTGCTAGTTTGCCCGGAGATTTGTCATATCAATTTATTATTTCTGCTAATCAATTAGATACCTATGGTTTAAAGCTCACAAAGCTTCAGACCAAGGGTTTTGGATCAGATCAACAATTAAAAATAGAAGCATTAAATTTTCTTCAAGGGGAAAAGGCCTCAGTCGATACTAACGGAACACTGGAATTTACTAATAAAAAGTTTACCTTGTACCTAGCACTGAAGGATTTACAATTAGAGTCTATCCTTCCAGCGCTTTGTGGAGAAAAATGTCAGGCAATTAAAGGAAAGATTCCTTTAGCTAAACTAGCCTTACAAGGGACTGCTAGTGGAGAAGAATTTAGCAATTCTCTGACTGGTACTGTAGCAATGACTGGTGATAATGTTTTTTTACCAGCAAGATTTCAAGACATTCCACCAGTAAATTTAATCTTTCTTCCTTATTCAATTGTCTCTGAAATTAGTAGCCTAACAATTGTTCATCTGCTCCCAGCAGGCTTGCTGAATATTAGCTCAAAGGCAGACAATGCACTTAGTGAATCAGGACGAATTAAAATTAATGATTTTAATCTTCAAGTATTAATTAATCAGGAAGCCTACGATCTACAAACAGCAGACTTTCATATGAACCTAGTTCCTAGTGCAAATTTTAGTGGTAGTATTTATAAAAATAAGCGTTTAAATATTGAACTTGGAATGTGGTTACTTGGTATTCAAATTAGAATCCCTGTTGGCGGAACAGTATCATTACCCCTACCGCAGCTCTATAAGTTGCCAATTACCCTAGTTAAAGGTTTAGGCTTATCTGTGCTAGACTTAATTCCTGGGCAAAATAATTAAAGCTTTGAAAAATATGAATAATTTAGAATTTAATTGGCAGAAGAATTCTTTAGGATCAAGCTTATTTATTTCGGGAGATTTAGTATTAAATAATTTACCGATAGTACTTCCAACTGCGGAATTAAATCTAAATAGTCTAACAAAAGTAATAATCAATTGCTGCGCAGTTACTCAAATTGATACTAGTGGAGCAAATGCCTTGATACTGGCATTCATAGGGTTGGGGCTTTCTAAGGAGCAAATTGTTCTAGAGCAAATATCAAGTGAACAAGAAAATATCTTTAAGCTTGTAAACGAAAGATCGGAAACTAAAGACCAAGCAAAAACTCCTGAAAAGTTTTTTTTATATCGCTGGATTTATTCTCTGGGTATTTCAGCCGAGGCAGTACTAAAAATTACCGCCTCGCATATCACTCTGCTGGGACACCTCATCTCAATTCTAACCTTCTATCTTTTTAATCCTAAAAAAATTAGATCACGAGAAATCTTTTCGCAACTAGAACAAACTGGCATACAAGCAATTCCAGTTGTCATGTTAGTAACTTTTTTAATTGGCATAGTCGTCTCTTATCTATTAGCGATGCAAGCTGAGAAATTTGGCGCTTCAATTTTTGTCGTTGATGGAGTTGCCTTAGCAATGTGTCGCGAGATGTCTCCGATCTTAGTTGCAATTATCCTTGCTGGTAGATCAGGATCAGCTTTCACTGCTCAATTAGGGGCCATGAAGTTAACTGAAGAAATTGATGCCTTAAAAAGTATTGGACTAAATTCTTTTGATGTTTTGATTTTTCCAAGAATTTTTTCACTTTTAGTGGCCTTACCTTTACTCGTTTTTATCGGTGATATTGTTGGGATGTTTGGTGGTATGCTTGTTACTGATAATTACTTAAACTTAACAAGTACTTCGTTTATGCAAAGACTAGAACAAGTACTAACATTAAAACATGTCCTTGTTGGCTTAATTAAAGCCCCTGTTTTTGCTCTGGCAATTGGCTTAATTGCTTGTCGAGTTGGGATGGAAGTAGAAAAAGATGCCCGGAGCGTTGGACTATCAACAACAAAAACTGTTGTGCGAAGCATCGTAGTTGTAATCTTAATGAATGCTGCCTTTACTGTTGTCTTTGCAAACTTAGGATTTTGAAATGAGTCCAATTCTAGAAATAAAAAATCTGCATACCCAATTTGGCTCCCAAATAGTCCATAATGGTTTATCATTTACAATTACAGAACCTGCCTACATTGCACTAATTGGTGGAAGCGGTACTGGTAAGAGTGTTTTACTTAAACAGATTATTGGCTTAAGCAAACCTAAATCTGGCGAAATATTAATCTTTGGTCAGACCCCAGACTATACCTTCAGTGAACAAGGGATTCAGGAAAATCCAGTGGGAATTCTTTTTCAACAAGGAGCACTTTTTTCCTCACTTTCGGTCTTAGAAAACGTCGAAGCACCACTTCGAGAACATACAAAACTTGATTTCACCGAACGTCGCAAAGTTGCTCGTTTAAAATTAGGACTGGCGGGCTTTCCACTTAGTTCGGAAAATAAAATGCCCAGCGAACTATCTGGTGGAATGTTAAAACGAGCAGCATTAGCAAGGGCGCTCGCATTAGAACCTAAACTGTTACTTTGCGATGAGCCAGCCTCCGGACTTGATCCAATTAATGCTCGTGCTTTCGATCGACTAATGCTAACTTTGACACAATCTTTGAAAATTACGGCTCTGACTGTCACCCACGATCTAGCAAGTGTTTTAAATTATGCCAATCGAGTGATTGCCTTTGCCGAGGGTAAAATTTTAGCAGATGGAACCGCAACAGAGCTAGCAAAAGTTGATCATCCTTGGCTTTCTGAATATCTTAGTTCTGGAGAATAATAATATGGATCAAGATCCTAAATACTTTTTTATTGGCTTAATCGTTCTAACCTTAGTTGCTGGATTAAGCTTCTTTTTGCTCTGGGCAGCTAATTCTACCGAAGTTGCAGAAAAAATTAATTACGCTATTTACTTAAAAGCTCAATCTCCTGCTGGCCTCCAAAAAGATGGACTTGTAATGATGAAAGGTATCAAAGTTGGAACGGTGCAAGAGATCATGTTTGATCCAACAGATGTCGAGCGAGTCTTAGTTCAGATCGTGGCTGATAGTAATGCTCCTATTAAAACTGATACCGCCGCGATTGTCCGTAGTAATTATGTAACAAGCCTTTCATATATTGATCTAATTGACTCAACTAAAGAATCCCCACTGCTACGTGAGGTGGGCGAAAAGAAAAAAGGTCGCTTTTTTATCCCAGAAGGAATAACCAAACTAGACGAGCTACAAAATACCTTGCCAGAAATTTTAGACAATACCAGCAACCTATTAAAGCAGATGGAAAAGTTTCTAAGTAACTCCAATGTCGCCCAGATTGCTAAGCTTCTAGAAAATACCGAGAAGATTACGGCTACAGTAGCCTCGCAAAGTGATGACATTGGCTCAGCTTTAAGCTCATTTTCAAAGGCGGCTAACAATTTATCTCAATTAACCCAAGATCTTAAAACGGCCATGCAAACTATTCTCGCCCAGACTAATAAAATTGCCGAAGACTCGCAAAAACTTCTGACAAAAACAGCTAATAAGTTTGAACAAGCTGGAGATTCAGTTTCTAGTATGGCGCAAAGTATCAAGCAAGGAAAAGAAACTATCTTGGGACCAACAGAGAAAAATCTTTTAAACGACTAAGACAATTATGAAAAAAATATTTTTACCATTGATTATATTATTATTTACTTTACTTAATGGCTGTTCTCTAACAGGAAAAAGTGAGCCACTGCAATACTTCACCCTAAATCCAATAGAAAATAGTTGTTTAAGAACTATTAATCTTTCTGGTCCATCTTACTTATTATCTGAGAAAATAATGTTAAAAAAGGGGCCGCATGCAATCGGCTCAATTAACAGTTCCTACTGGGTAACACCTTTGCAAATTTTAATCCCAGAAGTACTAACTTCCTCCCGAGGCACCAAATCTTTAGATATTAAGATTGAAGAGCTAATTCTAAATCTAGACCAATCAAAAATACTTTTAAGAGCATTGATTAGAGATTGCTCCATAGCAAATTGCCAAGAAAGTCTGCTGATAGCGGAAGAAAAAACTAATAATGAAACATTAGCGATTGTGGAGGCTTATCAGCGAATACTAAATCAAGTTGTCAATAAATTATGTAGCTAAAAAGTTGCTACTTCGCTCCTGTCGAAGATGCTGGCAGAGTAATGATTAATAGAATTACAGTTACTAATAAACTTAGCGGAAAAGGCAAAGTATTGTAAGCCTTGAATTCTTAAAATAATTCCCTCCGAAATCCAAAATCAGGATTTATGACGAGAACTAAAATACTTTGTTACCTGCAAATAATCCTCATGAGTCCCACAAAAAGAGATCAAGGCAAAATACATAACTGCCCTGATGGTTTGCTTAAAGCCAAACTGAACATCTGCATCTGCTGCGAATGGCTGACTAAATTTTTCATCGGCTAATATCGTGGCAGGAGTAGGTTCAGATTTAATGGTAGGTTTAATTTCGGGTTTTAAAGGCTTCGGACGATCAACTAAATTTAAATTAGCGAATGAGGGGAATGGAGCGGTGAGTTGTCCTGTCATAAGCACGGTGCCTCAAAAACCAAATTTAACTTAACTAAAAGCAATTATTTTTTGAACTTATTCTATAGATAACAGCATATTTACCTACTGCCAATATACTAAAGTTAATTGGGGCTTAGTCTAATAATTCAGAACAAACGTTCAGTCAGGCAATTGCTGACACTATGGAAAGTTTATCTCTGCAACTTGATTGGAATTAATTAATAGTGGCTCAATCTGAAAGGGAACAAAGCCAAGATCTGCAACCGAGAGAGTCGTCCCATCAGGAGAGGACTGCAGAGCTGTCAAAATCTCTAGGATCTCTTGCTTAGTTAACAATATCTCCCCCAAATCATTAGTCTTCAACCCGATTAGTTCTCGAGAACTCGGGCACGGGGCCGTTACACAACGAATGCCAGTATCAATCATCAATTTAACTTCCTGATTCTTGAGCACGACAGTTTGTGATTTTAAGAGCAATTTGAGTTGTAAGCCATCAATTGATTGAAGCTCCGCGAAAGTGCGACATTTTTGATTATAACAAAGACTTTTAGTCGTCCTTAGAGCTTGATCTAAAGAACAAGATTGGGAAGGATAATGGCAGATCTCCTGTAGCTCCGCTCGATGTTTAATTAGCTGCGAAATAATTTCAGAATCTGTATGAGCAACATCAGCAGCGCACAAGTCCCAATTAATACTAGCAGTCTGACATACTACCCCACTACTACAAGTATTTTTTATCGTAGAAACTAACTGTTGATAATTCCTCTCAACCGCTTGGCAATCAATTCTTCCTTGCTCTGCAACACTTATATTTGCAAGTAAAAAAATACTAAATAAATATCTTAGAAAAGCTTGATCCATTGGGAATTTTTATTCAAATCAATAATCTTTGGTTAATTAAACATCGTGCATTGATCGAGTCTTGGTCTTTTAATTAAAATTTTTATTGTAGTTTCAATCGCATCATATTGCATTGCCACTCGTTCTTTTAAATCATCAGTAGTTAAGGTTTCCACAGTAATTGACATGCAATGCTCACCGTTAGTCACAAATCTATCCAGTAATGCCGCCTCACGAAGATGTAAATTTTGATTATCTTCCGTACAGTGAATTACGCCAGCATTAATTTCAGCACCATAAAGTCGCTTAGCATGGTGGACCAAATGTCCTGAACTCTGCCAATTATCAATAATCCTACCTGCAATCGGATAGGTATGGTTTGGAACACCATGTAAATACAAATAAGATCCTATTGGATCATCAGACTCTCCCAAATCCATTGGAGAGGTTGGATTATCCTCATGAAGGTGTAGTAAAAAATCTATCGATTTTCCCCATCTGTTCATCGATAAGATTAACTGCCTAGCTTCAGGAACATTTGTCTCAAAATAAAACTCACGATTAATATCTTGACCTTTAGCTGTCAATCGCGTTCCAGCATTAAATCCATCAGGATTGACGCATGGGTAATAAACTAAATTAACCTGATCGAGATACTTATGGGCTTCATTAGTCCAAAATTTATGAGCTGCTTCAACCCCAGCAACTTCATCCCCATGAGTTCCAGCAACAATCATTAAGGTTGGTAAATTTGGATCTGTAATCTGAGTCAGCATAACAAGAGCCTTTCCTAGCTGTGAATAACCATAGCAAGTTCGTTTTTGATGAATAAAATCAGCTGAAGAATCAAGCAATGATTTTAGTAGTTTTGCAGAGGGAGCTTGTGCTTCAAATCGGCTCGACAACATCATAAAATTGAACCTTATTAAGATCTATAGTGAGTCCAAAAAATAAATTACTTTAAAAACTGACGATTTTGTTTGGACTCCCTATTTATGTTGTTTTTAGCTATGCAAACTTGGATATCCACCGCCGCAATTGCTTCGGCGTGACAAGAATCCAAGATTTGCATTAGCCGTAATGACAGTATTTAATTTACTAACGTAAATTATTTTTTGTCATTACTTTACAATTCAGTAAAGGTTTTATTAGCTTGATCCTAAAAAATCCTTACCCTTGTTCTCAATATCCTCCAATTTTTGTTGATAACCTAGAAAAATCTTAATTCTATGAATGGTTGTTCTTTTTTAAAGGAATTAATTGGATTAAGAAAAATTTATGATTTATACACCAAAGATTACTTAATTCGTAAGTCGCAACTCTCATCTATTAAATCATAAATTATTTCCGCCTCACCTCTTTCTAGCTGACGAATGACCTGAGAAACTTTTTGATCAAGCGAGTATTCCTCCATTCCATAATCAGTGCCTTCTCTTAAAATAAAAGACTCAATGACACCTCTTAAGGCTTCAACAGATAATTCTTGATAAGAAACTACGATTAAATTTTTTGATTCATTCTGAGACATAGCTATACTATTTTTACTTCTAAGGTTTCTAAATAAACTATTTTACATGAAATTTGACTAAAAGGGATTTGATACATTTCACTAACCGCTTCCTTGTAGCTTTCGAGCTGTTCTGTATGAAATTGATAATGCTTAGACGGGATTAAATCACTTTTAAAATCAATAATCTCAGCATACTTTACTTGACCATTCAAACAGCCAAGAACTAAGCGATCAATTGTCCCGACACTTAAACCTTTTTGTGTAACTACAGTAAAACGCCGCTCTCGCTCTACTTTTAAATCATGATTAACCCATTGCTGATAACTGGCTCTGCTTAATAAATTAATAATTGCCGGCTCTTGGATATTTTTTAGAAAGAAAGCTACAGCTTCATGTACTTCTTCCTCGGCACAGAGATGCTGTCCATTAGACCAGTCTAATAAATCTTTTAAAACTCTTTCCGGCTGAGCGGAAAAAGTATCAATCCAATCAATTGATTCGTAGAGGCGATGTAAAAGTGTCCCTTTATTCCGAGCTTTCTTACCCTCGATACTATGCCCGCGAAACTGTACTTTCGTTTTAGTTTTAGAAGGAGTAACACGAGGAATATTTCTTAATCCTAAGGTCTGAGTGCCCGCAAAGTTTGGATTAAGTGAAATCACTATCTCAGGTTTCACTTCCTGATTGTTTTTACTAATCAACCGATTCCAATTAATATCCCCTTCAGAATAAATCAGTTGCGCCTCGATTATATCAGCATTTTTTCCTTTAGACTTCTTCCGACTATCTTGGCTAGCAATAACTTGATTAGCATTTGCTAACAGCTTTCCAACTGTTGCAGAAGATTTTTGAGTATCTGTAAAAAGATATAGTGCATAACGTGCCCTAGTAAGTGCAACATATAAAACACTTAAAGCATCAACAGCTTCAGCAACTTGTTCTTCATGATATGGCGCATTAAGTTCAGAATGAATTACTCTTACCTTTTCTGGAAGACTAACTAGGACTCTACTTGGCGCTTCAAAGATAGAACTTTTATAAGTCATGACTGGCTTAGCATGGAAGCGGCTAATCTCATGATCTAAATCTGCCAAGAAAACAGCATCAAATTCTAATCCTTTAGATTGATGAATTGTCATTACCTTCACAGGACTTTGTTCTGGATCAGGTATTTTCAATTTTCTAACATATTCTACAAATGCCGTGAGCGAAGCAGTCTTTCCTTGGTTAAAGGTAATTGTGGCATTCACTACCTGTTGTAACTTTGTTTGGTCTCTGGCGGCACACAAAGAATCAAGTTGTCTCGCTAATTCGGCTAAAACTGACCTGAGATTTTGATTAAGCAATTTATTTCGAAAATTTCTTCCAAGCAGATCAAGCTCTTCTAAAGAAGCAGTTCTTGCTATCCCAAAAGCCTCAGCCAAAGGAGAACTAGCTACATGATAATGAGCAATTCTATCCGCGGGATGATCCATTAGCCAAAGAAAGGAGAGTAGCGTTGTCACCACTGGCGAATCAGTTAAGAATGAGCCACCCTCACCACTTGCAGGCACAGAACGTTTTTTGAGTTCATATAAACACTTAGCTAAAGCTTGATGATTTCGAACTAATACTCCAATCGAAATAGTAGGGTTCGCTAAATAAAGACTTTGAACCTGATCCGCCATTAAAGTAATAGAAGACTCCTCTCCCACTGCAACAAACGATACATACCCAGGAAGTTCTTGATTAAACGCAGTATGCCGATCAAAACGTTTCTGCCAAATAGATCCAGCTTGTTGGAAGCGAGCAAGAACAGTATTCTCACTGATTTTTTCAAAAATATAATTCACATAGTCCAAAACAATTTGAGAAGAGCGACGAGACACCTCTAACCGCTCAGTCTCTAGCTGCTCCCAACGCGACTCAAGCTGATCAAATATTTCGGCAACCCCACCACGAAAACCATAAATCGCTTGTTTCGTATCACCAACACAAAAAAAACTATGACTTCCATCAGCATGAGCTAGCACCTCAGCTACAATTGGTTCTAATAAAACCCATTCGGCAAGTGATGTATCTTGAAATTCATCTAATAAAATATGATTAATTTTAGTATCAATTCTAAAATATAAATCGGTCAGATTTTCAGAAATTGTTGCTTGTTGTAAAAGTCTTTTGATATCATCAAAAGACACAGCGTTAGCTAGATTACGTTGCCCCTCATAAAGTTGCACCAGACTTTCCATTAAAACTCTTAGTGCAACCGTTTGCTGATGGGTTCGATTTAAAACACGATAACGAATTTGTTGAACGATTGGTCGAGTAAGTTGTAAAAGCTCCTCAGGAATCTCTACTTTATTGAAGGAATCTGGTTCTCCAATAATTAGCTTCTGTAAAAGCTTACTGTCCTCATTTAAGCTCCTCCCTTCCCAGTATCCAGAGCCATTAACTAAATCAATAATTTTATTTAATCCATTTTGGAAATGTATGTTGGGCTTGCCAGATTTATTAAGTGGAACTGAAAAATTTTGAAGTTGCTTGATTGCTTCCAGTAAATCTTCTGCTTTCGGCTCCGGACATTGAAAATCACAATTCCATGATTCTTTGGTACTTGTATAGATCAGCTCTTGTAGTTTAGAGACTTTATCAACTAAGGCACCATGAACCTTGCGAGTTCCTTGGTTATTTTGAAGTAAGGCAAGCAACTCTAATAGCTTTGCACTATCCTGACAAAGCTCTTTTACTGCTTCATCAAAAAATGTTGTTGTTTCCGATGGATCTAAGATCCGCCAACTTGTAGGCAACCTCAACTCGGCGGTAAAACTTTTTGCCAGACTAATAAAAAAGCTATCTAAGGTCCTAATCTGTAAGCGGTGTTGAAAGGCAATGAAATTTTTTAAAGTTACCACAACCTTTTCCAGTTTTAAATTAGCAATATCTAACTCCTGGCCAAGTTGCCTAGCTTTTTGTGAATCTGTTGCTCCCACAACCAAACGTTGGAGAATACGTTCCCGAATTTCGCCTGCTGCCTTTTTTGTAAAAGTTGTTGCCAAAATCTTATCAGGCTGTTCACCAAAGAGTAATAATTGTAAGTAACGTGACGATAGCTGAAAGGTTTTTCCTGTTCCAGCGCTAGCACGAACAACTTTTGGTGGTAGTAAGGACTCCACAGATAGATTAGACATCGGCTTCCTCTTCAATAAACTGACTAGTTCCTAGCAGGGAAGCAAAAGCATCTCCGGGGTAAGACTGTTCGCTTGGAGGCCAAAACTCTTGACGACGGATTCTACGAATTATATCCGAGGCAACTTCACAAGCATCGGCTAACTCTTCTTTAGTCCAATTAACAAATGTCACCATTTTCTCTAATGGCAATTCAGGCACTAGGCGTATATAGCCCAGTTGCATTTCCCCAGAGAAACCATTTTGACTTAAAATATAATGATAAAGTGGTAACTGGAGATCGATCCAAGCATGATCTTTACGATGAGCTTTTTCAGGCTCTAGTGTTTTTTCTCCTAACTTATAATCAAACACTGCCCATATTTTTTGAGTTGGATGATAATCAATCCGATCAATCCGACCATAGATATGAAAATCTTCTCCATCAACGGTCATCAGAGTCCCAGCAGATTTTTGAGGGTATTCAATCTCTTTGGTAATCCATCCAGCCTGTCGCCAACCAACTTGCCAATTTGCAAACTGTTTTAATCTAATTCGCAACTGCTCTCTTTGAATGATCACAGCCGGCAAGGGATTGGTTCCAAATTGTTCTAAAAAAACTTCATCAAGAACTTCAGAAAGCTTGTTAAGCACATTTTCTAAAGAGCTATTTTTAAGCCCAACATCGCTACGAATAAATCTTGCTAAAACTTCATGTCCTAAGTTACCAAACAATCTTCCATCCATTTCCAACATTAATGGATTAACTTCAGCTAGTTTTAATATATGTAATAAATAAAACCGATAGGGACAAGACAAATAACTTCTAAATGCGGTGACTGACAAAATAGTAAGCGGTCGCATTTGTTTTTCGGGTTTAGGCGGAATCTCCCACTTAGCAATTCTACTAACCGCCTCACTTGCAGTACCTAAAGTTCTTACTGGTAAGTCTGTTAAATAAAGCTGTCTGACTTTTGATAAAAAATTTTCTTCGCCACTACTAACAAGCAAACGACTTGGTAAAAGTGAATTGCCTTCTGCATCAAAATGAAAATAAAGCAGCTTTAAATGTGGAACCGAGTTAACTAATGCTAATAAGACAAAAGCATCTCTAGCATAACGACGTTCATTATCTAATAGTCCAAGGTGCTTACGAACGCTTTGTGGCAAAAAAGGATCCGAATTAAGAGACTCTGGAACCAGTCCCTCGTTCATTCCACAAACTACAATTACTGGAGCGTCTTCTAGTTGCAACTCTAACCATCCAAGTGTATCAATTTCTGAAGAATCTCTTTCCTTGGGGAGATTAATTTCAGCAACAAGTTTTAAAAAAAGATCTAGCGCCTCTGCCCCAGAAACTTCAGGCAATAAAGTATTTTGAGCTTCAGCAATTAAATTCCAGACGCTGTCCATTGCTTCTAACTCCGCCTGAAATTCTGATGCTTCAGGATAAAAAGCTAAAAGTAAATTCTGTAGATCAGTAATCCATAATTCCAAAGACCTAGTCGCATAGCGAAAAGGTGCCAAAATATCTTCTAATACTTCTTCTGCTTGAATAGCATATTGCTCCTCAGGTTTTAATTTCTTAGGGTGCTTAAAGACCTCTGACTGTAAATGATTCATTTGAAAAAGATCTAAATTTGCAATCAAAGAATCAAGTTCAGACAACCCTTGAAGCAAAAGTTTCGGTCTTAATAAACTTTCAACTTCTGGAAAACGAATTAGATCATAAAAATCATTAATTTTTCTACTACTTAAGAATCGAGAAATTTTGGCTAATAATTGTCCTGGCCTCGTTTCAGATAAAGCTACTCCTGCTGGATCATGAAGTTTTTGCCCAGCTTCAAGAAAGATACTCTCAAGGTAAGGCATAAGTTTTTGATCAGTATGACCAAGGATAATTTCACTATGATGATAATTTCCATTTAGATCGTTAATGATTCCTAATGTTGCAACTGCCTGATCGCGAGCATCAACAGTAGGGATAATTAATTCACTATTAATTTCCAGAGCACGCTCAAACCAAGCATCAGTTTTAATACTTCCATAAAGATCAAAAGCATCTTGTTCTGATTCCGGGGCATGAATTAAAGAGAAAACAGGACAACTCAATTGATCAATCATTTGACAGGTCACGAGATTAAGCTCACGCACAGCACAAATAATAATCGTACCTTGATACTTAATTTCTTTAAGCTGAATCGCCGTTAGTCGAGCTCGATGCCGATCTGTTAAATTTGCCTGAGATAAACTATTTAAATAATCTTCTTGGATTCCAGCTAAAATCTCCCACCGGGAATCTTCTGGGGCAATGGGCATTTCCGCAATTTTGCTACCAGCCTCAGCAAATGTCATTAAATTAGCTGATAACTCAGAATCTAAACTAGCAATGTTCTTGGCAATTCCAAACCAACTTCCTAAGTTCTCTTTACTTGGAAGAAGTCCAGCAATTTGCCTAACACATTCTGGCTGAAATTTAGTTAAAACATCGATCCTTGCAAGGTTAGCTTCTAATTCACTGGCGACAGGAAGGTGTGAAAGATAAAGTTTTTCTGGCAGAGAACCTGTCGTGATAAATGTTGGTGGCGTTAGAATTAATTTTTGTTCCTGAGCATAGAGCGCTAACTTTTCTTGTAGCCTCCGCCCAGCCTTTGCACCAGTAAAAACGAGTAAACACTCCCCAAGGTTAAGCTCCAGATCACAGGAATATCTCTCAACTAGAAATTTTAAAATTCCATCTAAAGCTGGCTGTTTCCAGTCACAGAAAATTCGTTCTGGGGTCATGAAGCGACTATGGTAGATAAAATGGACAGCTTCAACTTACATTCTTTAAAAGAATAGACTAGAATGAACCTGAGTTTTTAAGAAATTCTAACATTGAAAAATTACTATTACAATCGATAAGCAAGATTTCAAACCACCATGTCAAAAACAATAGATTTAAAAATTCAAGTCTCTGTTCGTGCCAAAAAATCAGAGATTCGCGGCTGGCATGAAGACCGCATCAAAGTGAGTTTAGCGGCTATTCCCGAAGATGGCTTGGCAAATAAAGAATTAGTAAAATTATTTTCAACAATTTTAAAGATTCCTAAAAGTCAGATTAACTTAATCCAAGGTTCGCAATCTAAATTTAAAACCTTACGGATCTCTGGCCTCGAGTTAGAAAATCTACCTTCGTCTTGTCAAAGACCTTAATTATCAATAATATCCTAAAAAATATGTTTTTTATAATATCTTAATGGACTAAAACAGGCTAAAACCTTGTCTGCCTTTCATGGCCTAAGCTACGTGTAAATAAGAACTTTCAAATTAAATTTTATGTCTAAGTTAAGCAAACTTAATTCTGAACAAATGGCCTGGATCGCTGTGATGGTTGCAGCGCTCGGTTATTTTGTTGATGTTTTTGATATGTGGCTTTTTGGTAATTTTCGAGTTGCCAGTCTGCAATCTTTAGGTTTAGGGCCAGAAGAGATTACTAACGTTGGTGTTACCTTACTTAACTGGCAGCAGGCCGGCTTTCTGATCGGTGGATTTATCTGGGGAGTCATGGGAGATAAAATGGGTCGCATGCAGGTTATGTTCGGCTCCATCTTGATCTATTCACTAGCAACTTTTTTAAATGCCTTTGTCACTGATATCACCCAGTACGCTATCTTAAGATTTATTAGTGGCTTGGGACTTGCTGGAGAAATAGGAGCCGGGATCACATTAATTGTAGAACTCCTACCTCGAGCAAAACGTGGTGTCGGGACAACTATTGTTACCTGCTTAGGTGTATCTGGTGCCGTCGCTGCAGCAATTGCTGGCAAATATCTAGACTGGAAAACTGCTTACATTGTTGGTGGCTTAATGGGCTTTGCACTTTTAGGCTTAAGACTCTTTGTGCATGAATCAGGAATGTATAATAAAGTTAAAGAAAAATCGGATGTTCCTCGCGGTTCGTTATTACTGATCTTTGGACACTCTCGTCGCTTTCTTCGTTATTTTAGTTGCGTGATTTTAGGTATTCCCATTTATCTATGCTTTGGACTAATGGTTACTTTCTCTCCTGAGATTGTCGGTGCTTTTGGTATAACTGAAAAATTTATTGTACCGGACGTTATGATTTATGGTGCAATTGGTCTAACACTCGGTGATTTATTTGCTGGTATCCTTAGCCAGTATCTCCAGAGTCGAAAAAAAGCAATTTTAATTTTCTTAAGTTGTGCCACTATATTAGGACTGATTGTAGCTAGTGGAGTACCAAGTACTATTTTTCAATATAAAATTCTAATTGGATTAATGGCTTTGTTTACTGGCTACTGGGCTTGTCTAATTACAACGTCGGCCGAACAATTTGGCACAAATATTCGGGCAACTGTTGCTACCACTGTTCCAAATATTATCCGAGGAACATCAATTTTACTCACTATGGCATTTGCTCATTTAAAGCCTAGTATCGGAATTGGTAATTCTATTTTATTAATTACGATTGTTGTCTTTGGATTGTGTTTTTTAGCACTGCTTGGAATCCAAGAAACATTTCATAGGGATTTGGATTATGTGGAGACTAAGTCTAAAAAATTGACTTAAAAGTGATATTCAGTTTTTGAGCTTATTAGATGAAATTAAATAGCTAGATCATAATAAACATACTTCATAGCCTGCATAAAAACTCCAAATCGCTTTAGTAAAATATCTGGTGTTTCCTTCGCATCAGTTTCTAAAACCCAGCCTAAGTAACCTGTCCCTCTGGTTAAAAACTCCAGTTTTAAGTGATCAAATGCTGATAAACCTTCCTTGATTCCTAACTGTCCATTTCCCTCCGTCCTAAAATAGGATTCTCGCAAAGTTAACAGCGTCTTTGCAAACAGTGGACTCCAAGCGACAACAGGCAAGTCTAATATCGCCTGACAAAGCTTTTCTTCTTGTTCAAAAGTCACACCGGCAGATTGTAAAACTTGAGCGACCGCCTTGGGATCAATATAAATAGAATTTTTTGTTAAGAACTCATACAAAATATGCTTTTCCTTTGTCGGATCTAATTCCTTTGCAACTAATTTTTCAGTTGGTCCAGAAATTTTAGTATCATGGATATTAAAAACTTGATAAAATCTAGAGCAGTAGACATACAATAAATAGTGAATCAATTCTGGAGTTTCTTGATATCCATCGTTATTTAATACTTCCTGAACAACTAATAAGTCTTGAATAAATTGTCCTTGAGCATCTAACAATTGTTGTCGAGTTTGTAGCGTTTCGCTATCAGGATTATTTCTGGCGAGAGAACTAATGAAATTTATTTTAATTGCCAGTGCCTCAACTGGTAAAAATTTTAATTCGGGAGTAGCCTGCCAGAGATCTACTGTAATTTGACGGAGGGTTGTTAAAAGCTCTTGATCCTCAATGACACTAGTAAACCTGTCCATCTCAGTAGGACTTAAACTTGTTAAGTGGTGTAACCAATCATGATCAGCCATCTGATATACTGCTTGAATCGCTTGATAGATTCGCTGATCAATTTTATTTCCAGTGATACTCGCCACCCGAGAAAGAGCATTCATCGCTCGAGCATCAATTTCAACGGTACTCAGAGTTGCTGTATAACTAATAATTTGATCTTCAAATCTTCGCGGATAAACTAATTCTGTGAAAGTATGATTATATAAAAAACCACTAACTAATTGTGGATTAAATAAATCCATTGTTGCGTGCGAAGAGTTGAGATCAGTGAATAAAGGAGAGATAACGACGGCAGAGCCCATAACTCTTCCAGTTCGAAAACTAATTTTAGCATGTAGTTGATGTAAATCAGGACATTCCTGATAAGCAGAAATTGAATCTTCTAAATTGCTTAACCTTGCACCTGCATTCTCTAGACTACTAACTACAGCTGAATAAAAACTATCACTTTGCATTTGGAGAAGTTGCAATTGATGAAGCTTCTCAATAGGGGTTGTCATTAATAAATTAGTAAATTCTTTTTTATTAAAACCACTTCTTGCTCGATACTCATTGGTAAAAAATGGATCTAGTAAATCTTCACTTAGATCAAGACAATGAATTTGTGAACATAACGAATACAACTTAACAATTACTTTTTCAGAAGTTAAGTATTCAAATAGTTCTTGGCGTGATTCACGGACGTAGGTTAGTAGACTTTTATAGAGGATATCAGGCGTTGAATAGAATAGCAGACCTAAAATTTCAGAATTTGTACCAGGTTCATTGCCTGTAGAATTTCGACAATGAATTAAGAATGATTCAATTTCAGTGGAAAGCTTTTTAACAGAACCAAGAACATTTTGTGGCTCTAAAGATACTAAAAAGTTAGCTGACAGATCAGAATTAACCTGCGCTGGAACAGCTACTAAACTTGTTTTTGGTGAACTCTGACCACGAATCATTTGCTAATCGGCTTAATTATTTATCCCTGATAGTTATGCTTTAAATTTGATTCCTATGATAGTCTCGGAAAGAAAATTATAATTCTACTAAGTATTTGTTTTATTTGGGATTTTTAATCGTAGTAAGGAGGCTCGGAAAGTAACTGTAACTGTATTTAAGGCGTAAGCTTAAAATTTACAGCATGCCGTACTAGTTTTAGCGATCTTGAGCTTTGCGCGGATAGGTAATCTCAGCAACTTTGCAATCATCACGACAAATCAAAGAAACATGGTCGAGGTTTAATTGCATTGTTTCACCTTCAATCTTAACGGCAACAATCTGTTTTTTATCACTAGCATTTTGAGCTAGAGCACTTTCTAACTGCGAGTATCCATTTTTAAGTTTAATTAGGACGCCACTTTCCGTAATAATAGTAGCCCCGTCCCCAGCAAAAGCAAAATTGATCGGTAAGAGTAATAGCAAAATTAAAGAGATTTTTTTAAGCATTTTTACAATTAAAGATAAGCCTAATTAATTATCAAATTTAACGGCCCCATTTGCAATAGTTTATTATAGCGACAGCTTCCAAATCCCTAAAATTAAGCCTTAGTTGTAGATTACTAAAAATTACTAGCAATTAGAGGTTAAAATAGCTTTCTACCTCCAGAATCTAGCTTCTCAAATAATTCTTCCACGCACTTTCTTAACAAGCAATTTAGTCTATTATACGTTCCAAGATTTATTAAAGCTAAACAATGTCCTCACTCCTTAGTGAATTTCAATTAGATTTACACCTTGTTAAACGACTAGCTAATTTAGATTTTGCAAATCCTGTTAGCTTGGAACTAAGTTTTCCCAAAGCGCTCTGCTTTACAATTCTTCCTGATGACAAACTTGTAATAATCTTTTCAGAAAATCTGGACTTATGTCGTGATGGGCTGCTTAGCTCTGCGGAAAGTGTTATTAGATCCTCCAGAAATTGCCAAGATCCGATTACGACTGTTTCAGAAGCATTAGCAATCTTTATTCAAACAAAGAAAGGTTTTGCCTTTAATTTTAGCAAAATGCCTCTTACAACTTCTGATATAGAAATATCTACTACTCCACTATCACTTCAAATCGAGACCTTCCCTGCTTTTAATCCTTGTAGTCATTCCAGTGATACTCCAACTATTTTTGTTGCACTACCTGAGATTCCAATTGGAATTAATCCCCTAAAAAAAATAAATAACACTGGCCTCGCAACTCTTGTATTAACTACAGAGACTCGATCTGAAACTCCTCAAATGACTCGCGCTGATCGTTTAAAATATCTAGAATCCCGAACCATAAATACTAGAAGTGAAAACCCTGGAGAGAGAAATCATCGTCGCCATTAAATTAGTTAAGTTTTTTATTAATTAGAAAATATGAAAGTATTACCTGCAATTACCAGTCAATTATTAAGCCTTAGCCTATATTGTTTACCAATAGCAAAAGCTGAGGAAAACAATCAGGTAATGCCAAATGCACCAAAAGAAAATTTGGAACTAACAAAATCAGCAGAAGCACTTACAATGCTCAAAAAATTTGAAGAAACTGGCAGAACAAGGAACTTTGATATTTTAAAAGCTGCTAAGCCAGAAGAAAGAGTAAGGCTATTACAAGAACAAGAGAAGCAAATCATTCAAGTGATTAATAGCTTAGCAAAACTTTATAATTTGCCTGTTACAGATCCTGGGCTTCGCCTCACTCCAGCAAACTTCCAAACCCTGACAGAACCATTAATCACGGAAATTTTTAAAGATAAACAAACTATTTTATTCCCTAGATCATTAATCATAAATGAAGAAGAAGGAGTCATCCTCTATACTTTACCAGTTACTATTGCCGAAAAATATCAAGAGCGTGTGATCCCACGAGAATATCAAATCGCTGGTTTACTTAATGACAACAACATATCTCCTGTTAGCTTTCACCAAACCTCTGTTCCATTCTTTGAAGTAATGATCGCCGGGCCCCATGAAGCAATAATCTCCCAAGTAGCACCCAAAGACTACTCGCTCACAAATAAAACTGGTGCTGTGATCTTTAAAGATCGCCTCGCAGGCGAATTGAAAGCTGCTTCTAAAGGAGTCCCTGCGCCAATCGAAAAAATTGAGCATGCACTAGCTGTTAGAATTACTACTTTTGCCATGACTGATATGTCACCTGAGGTTCCTCCAATAATGAAATTTGAGGGAAAAGAATTTCAAAAAGTTCAACTTGGACAACTCTTTGGAGATTATAAATTTTTAAACTCAACTAAAAGTCTTGGCTTAGAATTTTTAGTTTATGATTTGCAAATTGCTGAAAAAACTAAAGATCCCCAATATCAGTTATCCCTCCTGATTCTTAAAAAAGCCTTGGAGAATTTTATTACTGAACAAGATATTCGTGGCTCGCATCTCAATACTTTAATCGGACAACAAATCGGTGATAACAAACAGTTCTATCCAACACAAATTGCTAATCTTAGAGTAGATCTTCAAACTAAAGCTCCCACAGCAATCTTGTCAGAATTGTTTTCTATAGCAATAAAGCAAAAAACTACAGACTTAACAGTAACTAGAGTTCCATTGATGGAAAGTTTCTACCTCACTTATCTAAATACAATGGCTGATGAAGTAGATAATATTAGAAACTCAATTAAGCTAAAGTGAGCTGTTAAAAAATTCTAATAATTGTTTTAATTCTCTCTTCCCTTTAAAGGTATAAAGCTTCTGAGAACGATGCTCTGCTGGTAGAGCTATTTTAAAAGAAAGGAAATTAGA
Source organism: bacterium (assembly GCA_031385045.1). GTDB lineage: Bacteria > Bdellovibrionota_C > UBA2361 > UBA2361 > CALJRW01 > JANNBC01. The sequence continues at coordinate 79,088 of JANNBC010000048.1, forward strand.
GTGAGAACCAGAACCCGTCATGTATAATACCAAGCGATCTGCTGGAATATTATTTGCAATGTCTTTCAGAGGTGCAAATTTTTCTGAATCAGCAATTCTAATGTCTGTAATCTTAGGAGCAAGTTCCATCATTAATTCTGCTTTTAAAGGATTTACTCGCTCCAGCGGCATAACAATCAGGATACTCTTAAAGCTTGGAGGACATTTAATTGTTAGTGGTTTAACAAACTCAACTATTTTACCTTCACCAAGATCATCCTCCCCACTTTGGCTTAGGCTAACTAGTTGCTTGATTTCACCGTGTTTAGCTTCAAGCCAACTAGCAAACAAATCAACCTCTTGATGTACCTTACAATGTGATAGCTTATTTACTTCCGTTAATCTTTGTTCGTAGGTAGCTAAAAAATCGGGATTAGTTAAGACATGTTGGAAATAAATCCGGCGCATTCGGTGGCTATCTAGCGTACTCTGATAAAAGCTGGAAGTTAAATGATCTTTGATATGTCGACAAATGTTGTTAGCAACATCTGAGCTCTCCCCATACTCACTAATTGCCTCTCTAAAAAGTCGTCCACACTGATATTTATTAAAAATTTGTCGAGCTTCAATTAGTCTAGAATCCAATAAAATTAAATCGGATCTTTTAGACGTACTTGCTAATTCACCTTGATCTACTGCGCTAATTTCACGAGTAACCTGACGAGTTAAGTGCATGACGGCCTCAGGACTTAAAGTGTCAGGTAAACTTTGAAGATCTAAAGAATTTAATTTTAAAATCATAGCTTTTTTTCGCTCTGATTCTTTACCAAATAAAGCTTGAGCTTGAGTAATCAGATCCGTCCGCAACAGGTCTCCTCTTTTAACTCCATCAATTAAACTCTGTAAACATTCTGGATCATTATTTACAACAAGATAATTTTGAATCTTTTCTATGTATTCAGGAGCCTGATCAAATAGTGCACTTAAGAACTCCGAATTCAAAACCTTGCCCAACTTCACAGTTGAATCAGAGATAGTAATTAGTAATCGGCCTAAAGGATGATCATTTGAGCTTCCAAATTCAATCAAAAGCTTTAATGCTTCTGATTGATCAAAACTATTTGATTTTGCAACTCGTTCGGCAATTGCCAAATACTCGGGACGTTCTGTTAAAAAATCAAAAATTGTAGCTGCTTCTGAGCCAGCGACAGTAAGAATTGAGATCATCTTACTTCGCTCTCGTCGCTCTAGTTTTAACAATGCTTGATAACAAGCAACTCCATAATGATATTCAGAAGCATCCGCATTTTTCACTAATAACTTATATGCCGAGTAAAGCTCAGCTGGTTTTTTATCCTTACAAATAGCTTGATAAGCAAGTTGATCATTTGCCCAATCACTATGATCCATAAAACTAAATAATATTCCATGGAAAATACCATTGGTGACATTTTTTAAGCTTGGAAATTCTTGGGTATCAAAAAGATATTTATCAATACATTCCTTCTTAACCCCAGCCATAATCCCCTGAATTTCTTCCGGAAGATTTTCTGCAATTTTTAAGACAACACTAAAAAAACTTTCAAAGTAGTCGAGTGAAAGTTGCATAATCTTTGGATCTAATGCCCGATTTAGATGCATGATATTTGTTGCAATATTATCAGGCAAAATAGTCAAGGTTACGGCGTTACAAGCCTGTGGTGTTAAATCACCATTACTTTTTTGTTTCAAAACCTTGGCAGCATTAAGGAAGATATATCTTAAATTATTAACGGTGCGTTCAGTTAGTACTTCTCCAAAATCTTGATGTATCTCACCATTCGCGATTAGCTCTCGACAGGAACGCACCGAATAAAGGATTATCTTACTAGCATCCTTCCAATTTAATTCAGGAGCTAAAAAAACAAGATCTAGCCACTTAAGCCCATTGTCACTTGGCGAAAAACCTAATTTGCGTAGTTCATCTAAACTTCGATCAAAAAGTTGATTAATCTGCTCTCTGATTGGCTTTTCTGGTTCTATTCCAGGAATCATAATTTATGGTGATTTTGATATAATTAGTAACAGCACTAAGTTACTTAGTTATGCTAGTTAAAAAATAACTGTTACCATTTCTTTAATTTTTAGTAAGCGTTCAGGTAGTCATTATAAAGAAAGATCAAATCCCCTTTAAGGGGTCAATTTACGAAGTAAATTGGGGGTAGCTTGGTCCTCCCGTAGCTTTAGCGAAGGGGGAGAGACGACTAGCCGTTCACACCACTGGACAAAATCGTTCAGATTTTGACAAAGAAACAGCTGGATCTGCTTTCTTTGAGCATCTTGGCAAAAGACTTTTACCTAACACGTGAACGGCTATAATTTTTACGCATCAGTTATAATAGACTAACTAGCTGTAATTACTACTAATCTGACAAGGGCATTAGCAACCATGGAGTATTTCGCTATCGATCAGACTTGTAGCACTATGCTATAATACTGTTTATGAGAAAATTTCCGATACTCTTACTCCTAATTAGTAATCTTGCCATGGCAGAGATTTATAATTGCAATGGAACTTGGTCTAACAAACCTTGCCCTGAAGGGGGAGCACTTGAATCAATCGTAGAAATCAAACGAGCGCCTCAAACTCCTGAGGAGATATCGGCTAGTCAAAAGAAAATGATTGTTCACGATCTCCAAACTCTTAAATTTAATGCGGAACGCGAAACTGGATTAATGTTTGTTATTTCTGATATCCTAGCAATTTGTAATAGTCAGGACGCCACCCTAGAGGACTGCACAGAAAAGGCTAATCAGAAAGTTGATAGTATTACGAAGTCGCTTACTGATGTTAAAATTAGTCGTGAAAATAATAAGACAAAAAAGCCTGAAGATCAGCAGGTAAGCGATCCCACAACTGATAAAAACGTCTCAATTACAGTAGTTGAAAACCGCGACCCCTACTACAAACGCTTTCCATGGTATCGACCTACTCGACCAAAACCATTCCCAACAAGTGAGCCAGATCGACCTGTTATTCAGCCACCAGTAACTCCTGAACCTCCAGTGAAACAACCAGGGAAGCAAAGTGGTGGTGGAATTGGAATTAAATAAGACTAATTAGTTATCAGAAAAAACTTCTTCTAAAAGTTGCTTATAACTTTGTGGATGATGAAACTCAGGTTCTTCACGATTGTTTAATAAATGTACTGTTTCATTATATCCCCGCTCAATTAAACCTTGAATGTAATCAGGATCAAGGGCGACATAGGATAATGTTTCATAGGCGACTTCTTCCCCTAATCTATTCTTTAAAATCTTAAAAATTGGCCAGATTGGGCCTACCGCACCAATAAACTTTCGAGACGAAGTATTTACAGAATTTTTTAAAAGTTCCCCCAGTGGTTTACGACAACGGATCACAAAAGTTTCCGGTGGTCGTAGACAAAAAGTCTTTTCTTGCGCTTCAACTTCCCAAGATGGACGTGTATCTAAAGAACTATTCTGGCGATTTAACCACCAATCTCTTCCGGAAATATCAATTGAGATAATTCGCTCTGCTCCCATCCGCACAGCTGGATCAACTGGAACATTCTGAGAAATACCACCATCAACTAAGCGCACAGTTCCTTCCTTGGTATCAAGTTCAACTGGTGGCAAGACAGAAGGTAGAGCTGCTGAGGCAAATCCATGCTTAGCCTGTAAAGAATCTACATAACAAACATCAAAACTTGCTCCTAACATCGCCGGTGACTCCAGCTCTTTATGAGAACTAACAAATAATAATGGTCGACGAGTCTCCCCCTCGATTGTTGTCATTACTCCAACAGACTCTAATTGCGACAAACGGTTATTAGGATGAAGTCCGCCATGATCATTAATGACTTGATCCACTCGCTCCATTAATGGTCGAGGATTAAAAATTGATTCGGTATTAGAATTAGGGCCGGGATTTAAAGATTGGATAGCGGCAACTTTGATTGCTCGAAAAAAAGAAGCTGAAGGACTGTCGGCAAAGGTATTACGAAAAGTTCGCTCCTTCCAAAGCTCCTCGGTAACTTCTACGGCATGAGCAATTCCCTCTTTTAAACAAGCACTAATCAATAAACCATTAATGGCTCCAAGGCTGGAACCAATCACTACCTTAATTGGATTATGTTCTTGATCTTGTAGATAGGGGATTAGGGCCTTTAATGCACCAATTTGATAAGCTGCCCTACTTCCACCACCCGATAAAACTAAGCCGATAGCTCCTGCTCTTGTTGACCAGGGTGTTTTGTTTAAAATTGCTTTTTCTTGAAGATTTCTTGGGTGACGTCGCATAATTAATTTAGTAGTGTATCGCTGCTGTAAACATTTCTACTTACTGTTAGGATGCACCTAACTGAACATTTTATTTAAACAAATTCATGAAAAGGCATAATTCTGCGACAATTCTCCTTCTTACTTTCATTATATTAGCTTTATTAGCGTGTGGGAAGAAAAAAACTGAAAATGAAACTAACTCTTCTAATCTAAAGGAAAAGGTAACGGATCTATTTGACACCTCCTCAGAAGAACAAGCACTTTTAGAAAAACTACCTGCCAACACCCTATTTTATGGCTTTGTTGATTTAGAAAACCCTAAATATCAATCATTTCTAAAAAGCCCTTTTGCCAAATATGGAAATGTTTTTGAAAGTATTAGCAAAGGTGTCAGCAGTCCTGGCCTAAAAGGCAAAGACAAATTAGTGACAGAGATTCTAGCCAAGTTCTCTGATCAAGAAGGCAAGAATGTTCTTAGCCTCTATCGCCAGTCAGCAGACCGAGTTAGCAGTTACCTATTCTTTATTGCTGGAGATACCGCACAAGATTTAAGCTTTAATACCTTTGCTTACTCCAAAGATAAAAAATATTTTATCAACAACTTTGAACAGCTGACTCAAGAATTTAGCACCGCTGGATTATCTCTAGACCCAGCAGCGGAAGAACTTAAAATTGGATCTCAAGGGAAAAGTTTTAATATTCCGGATACAACTTCTCAATTGCATGTGATTGCTGATGAAAATTTCCTAGCACTTAGTTCTTCAAAGACTGCCGCTAGTAGATTATTTACCAAACAAGAAGCTAGTGATCGATTTGACTACAAAAATAATCTACCAAAAGAGTTACAAGATAATATCAGCGGTCAGCCAATTCTTTTTGCGGTAGCAAACTTTGAGCGTATTTTACAACTAGTTCCAGGCCTTGGATTAATCAATCCAAAGTACAAACAATTGTTAAATTTAATCCCCAGACAAGCGCTATTTACTAGTGACTTTAACGAAACTCCTGAAAGTAAATTAAGTTTTCATCTTCCAGCAGCCTCACTGCCAGTTAACTTACAAGGCGCCCTTTCCGGTAGCTCAGCTAAGGCTTGGGAAACTTTTTCAGCCAGCACTTTCTTAGGATTTAATCTAAATCTTGGATTTATTAAAAAGGTTTTAAGGTTTCTAACTACAGATGTGCTTGATCCAACAAATGTAATGCAAACTAAAACTCTGACTGAAGCTGGTAATTACTTACCAGAAAATGGCGAGCTTGGAGTTGCCTTAACAAATTTTAACATTACTGGATTTCCGGATTTGCAACTAACAGTACCGTTAACTAATGCCCTAGAAAAAATTGCCCTAGTTAAAAGCTTAATCGCTAGTCAAAAAAGTGCTGGAATGGGTAATATGGAATGGCAAGAGAAGTTAATTGCAGAACAACCAGCAGAGTACATTGTGACACCATTTGGAATTGGCTTATACATTAATACTAATGGTGATCAGGTAAAAATTGGAACCTCAGAAACTGCCTTAAAAGAATTGATTGCACCAAGTGCAACTCTACTGAGCTCACTAGATCCAAAGCTACAGTTTGCTCCAAACAATACAATCTTCAGCTTTTACCTAGACTACGCCAAGCTCTATCGCGTAGCACAAAGTTTTAGGAGTATGATGTCCATGTTTATCCCACCAGATCAGGGTACTCAAATTCAGACCTTCTATCAAAAGTTAGAAGAGCTTAAAAATCTTGTTGTCTTTGGTGATAGCTCTTACAAAAATGACATCCTAGAGTTTGGAGTAAAACTTCAGACTATTACTCCTCCAGCTCCTCAGAGCTAGTTGTTAGGCTGGATTGGTTTTTCTTAAGTCCAAGAAAAACCAATCCACCAATTAGAGCTAAAACATAAGATTTAGCCCTAAGTACCAAACCCACCCCTAAGGCTTCTTCTGGTGTCGCCCCTAGTAATGTTAAAAAATAAAAGAAGGCGCCTTCCTGTATTCCTAAACCATTGGGCGTTAAAGGAATAGCCGAAATTAATAAAACAATCGGTAAGACAACAAACATTTGTAATACTGGAGCATCCCACCAACCTACAGCCCAAGCTGCAGCCAAGGTATTCATCACTGTCAAACTATGAAAAAGAAAAGAAATCCCCAGTGTTACAACTAGTAACTTTGGTTGTTTAAACATTAAACGGACAGCCTCTTGAAAACTAGCAAGCTTTGGAGTGAACTTTTGAAAAAACTTCCAATAAGGAAAAATGATTTGAAAATTAAATTTTAGGGTAAAAATAATGATAGCACTGAGGACTAGTGAAATAAGTAATAAAATATAAGAAACCTTTGGTGCTAATCCTGTTAACCAAGGCAAAGCTAAAAGTGCCAACAAGAGCATGGCAATAAAACCACTTAAACGCTCCATAAAGGTTGCTGCTAAACTTTTAGAGCGAGATTGCTTATCTGTAATTAAAAGACTTCGGGCCAAGTCTCCGCCGACAAAGGATGGTAACAATAAATTTACAAAGTAACTTAGTAAATAATATCGATAAAGCTTAGCAAGACTAACTGTAATTCCTGTCGAAGCTAAAAATATTCCCCACTTTAAAGAACTGACGTATATCATAACAAAAGAAATCAGCAGTAAAAACCCAGCTAACCCCCAAGTTATATTTTGAAAAGCACTTACTAATTCCGAGAAATCAATAACTAAAAACAAACTTCCAAAAATGATTAATGCAAAAAGTAATTTTAAATATTTAATCACAGTATTACTCTAAAACTTTTGGAACACCTTTACTAATTGTTTTCATGATAAACCCAATACCTTGAATATCTCCTTCGGCATCAAATGAATATTCACCAAAATTACCAGTAAACTTTCGTCCCGATTTCAGCAAATCAGGGATTGTAAGCTTTTCAGAATTGGCAATTTGAATCAATCGCAAAGCTTCATAAGCAGTGATAATTACTGAATCCAATCCCCGAACTTGGAATCCAGCTTGATAGAAACGGTTCATCGCCTGCTTACCATCTGTCGTTAAGATTCGATCAAGTGGAGTAAAATCAACATAACTTAAACCCTCTGCCAATTCCTTGGCCTCTTCTAAAAAAGTTTTTGACCCGGGATGATAGGCTGCCAAGATTGGAATATTCCAATGCAAGCTTCGTGTAATTTTTAGTTGTTGCAAAAAATCGCCTTGGTCAATTGGATTTAGAAATAGGGCTTCTGGAATAGCATGCTTAAGTTTAACCAAGAGAGTTCTAAAATCATTATCTCCTGGATTATAGTCAAGGTTTACAGAGTTAATTTTAGATTTTTCTAAATTAGCAAGAAAAGACTCTTTTAAATCCTGGGCATAATCACTTTGATTACTAAGTATTGCCACTGAGTGAAACTTTTGTTGCCAAACATATTCCGCAAGTTTTTTGGCAACCAACTGGTCACTTGGCGTTGTTCTAAAAATGTCTCCTGGCTGCTTTGTCACTTCAGGAGAGGAAGCACAGGTAACAAGCATTGGTATTTTCGATCGGGCATAAATTGGCGCAGTTGCAATAGCTACATTACTACAAGTAAACCCAAGTACTAAATCTACTTTATCAATCTCAATAAATTTCTTAGCAATGCTCACCGCCTTAGAGTTATCACATTGATCATTTTCAATAATTAATTCAATCTGATTAAGCTTTAAATCTTCTTTAGCAAACTGAAAGGCATCACGCATATCATTACCCCACTGTTTCCCGGGACCAGTTAAATCAACGGAAACACCGATTTTCAGGTATTGCTGATCTGCAAAACTAACTGTTGCAAACAAGAAACTTAATAAAAAATATCTCCAAATCATTTTCTTAATTCAATTAAAATTCTTCGCGGTGCAGGCCAGCCTTCAATAGTTAAATCAGAATTAACTGGATCTAAAAATTCAGCTAGACTTTCATAAGGAGCAAGTGGACTCACTCGCTGCTCATCTAAACTAGTTTGAGACACAGAAAGCAGTCGGTGCTTAGTAAAGCCAGCTTGTTGTGTCCAACGTACCAGACCCGGAATGCTTGTTAAATGATAAATATTTTTCATTTTTGAATAGCGATCTGGGATTAGGATTGGCTCAATCTGATCTCCAGGTAAAACCATTGTCTCTAATAAGACACACCCATCAGGTTTTAATGCTCGATAAAGATTATTAATAGACTGAACTGGCTCGCGCCGATGATAGAGTACTCCCATCATTAAAATCAGATCAAAAGCCTCTGGGAAATGTGGCAAATCCTCGACTCCTTCAGTAATGTAACGCAACCGATTATCGCGAATAAAATGTGATAATAACTGATGTTGATAATGACAGTTCTTAAATGGATCAAATCCACACACAAGCTGTGGGTTTAGGGTTAAAAGCTTAAACATGAAGTACCCGTTACTACAGCCAACATCAGCAACAGTTTTATCAGAAAGATCTGGTAAGATTGCTTTTAACCTCTCCCATTTTATATTACTTAACCATTCACTATTTAGTTCATAATCAAATAATCGGTAGGGTCCCTGCCTCCAAGAGATCATACTATTTACAGCTTGCTCCAGCGCATTATGCTGTTCCGAGCTAATTGGATTTTGAGAATAAATCTGAATGGCATCAGCTTGTAAATCAACTGACCAATTTCCATCAGCAAAAAGATCTTTGACTAAACGGATGGAAGCATTAATTAGATCGTGCTGCATCTTCGTAAACTTTTAATGTTAAATCCCAGGTTCGATTCCAAGTAAATTTTTGCGCTTGCAAAGGCCCTGCCACTCGATCGATCTTGCGCTGCTCCGGATTTCGAATAACCTCAAACATTTCCTTGGCATTTTGCTCTGAAGCTCTTGGATCAAGATAATGAGCAACATCACCTAGAACTTCAGGCATAGCAGAAAGTTTAGTACTAAAAACAGTTGCCCCAGCCGCCATTGCTTCTAGCGGTGTTAAACCAAAACCTTCATAGAGACTAAAAAAGCACATTGCTTCACAATTTTGGTAGAGAGTGATTAGTTCCGCATCTGCCACAAAACCAAGCTCCAGAACATCATCAACCAAAGCAAGCTGATCAATCAAAGCTTTTAATTTAGGATATTCGCGATCCTGATTGATTCGTCCCACTAAAAAAAGTTTGGGGAAATTATTTAAAAGATGCTTCTCTTGATACAATTTTTTTAACTCCGCATAGGTCACTAACAATCCGCTAAAATTCTTTCTTGGATCTATCCCACCAACATATAATAAAAATTTAAGATCGGCTGCTAAATTATATTTAGCAAGGATCTCGCCTAGATTTAAATTCGAGTTTTCAAAATAAACAGCATCAACACCAAGTGGCGTAACTGAAATTTTCTCAGCAGGAATTTGCAATTGGTGAATTAAATCATTCTTGGAACATTCGCTAATAGTAATAATCTGACTGGAGTTTTTTATTGCTTGAAGTTCAAAAAAACGTGCTAAATGATACCGCCAATTAGGATTATCGGCTTGATATAAATCTTTACAGACAATTGGAATCAGATCCATCACTGTCAAAATGTACGGCTTTGCACACCACGTAGGCGCATCTGTTTGTGCTAGAAAGTGTAAATGGGAAAATTTTTTTAACTGAGCTCCAGACAATTTAAATGGATACAATAATTGCTGTTTTAAAGTTTGCCGCCCAGCAGGTGCCAAATCAATCAATTTTGCTAAACAAGAATTAGCTAATACCTCGCGATGATTAAAATATCCGTAGCTTATGGTGCTTGTATTTTTTTCTAAAAACTTTTTAAATTCTCGAGCATACTTACCAATCCCTCTAGTACTATGCTCCTTAAAGGTTGGATCAAGCGCACTAAAATCAATTCCAACTTTGAAATCTTTGATCATACCAGCAGTAGTTTACTAAGATTAGTTTGAAATTTATCAAAAGATAAACTTTGTACTCTTTCTTTGCCAGCTTGAATTAATTTTTGACGAAGCTCTTGATTGGTATGAACTTCTTCAATTAATGCCGCAATCTTTAAATGATCTTTCTCATTAACTAATAAGCCACCTGCTCCAATCGTATCTGGGAGTGCCGAAGAGGCATAGGCAATAACTGGTAAGCCAAAATGCATTGCCTCAACAACCGGCAAACAAAATCCTTCATGCTCACTCATGCAAAGATAGACTGATGAATTTTCATATAATGCTTTTAGTTCGGAATCTGCAAAGCAACCAACAAAGTTAACTTCTTTTTCTAGTCCAAGAAAGTACACCAAGCGTTTTAAACTAAAGGAATAAATCTCTGTATCAATATCAATTCCTGGCAACCAAAGCTTGAGTGGAATTTTTAACTTCTCTTTAATCAGATAAGCAACTTTAATAATATCTTCAATACATTTATTAGGAGCAAAGCGACCAACATGTACTAAATGAAGACAGGGATCATTTTGTAACAAGCTAGCAATTCCAGGATTTGTTTCCATCTCCCAACGCACAGGGTCTATTGGTAAATCAAGTACTTCCGCTTTAAAACCAAGCTCTGCTAGTTCACCAGCATTAAATTTAGAATCCGCAAGAATTCTATTACTAAGACCAAGTAACTCCGGCAACTCTTTCGCACCTTGCTCAATGTCATTCGCCACTCGGGGATTAATGCCCGCGTAATACTTAGAGGGAGTAAGATTATGATAAATTAAAACTCGCTCGGCAGCAGTAAGTGATCGATATAAATCATTTAAAGGTGATCCTAAGGAGTAATGTAGGATAATTTGCCCCTTAAAGTCTGTGGCAAGTTGCTGGTAAGGAATGGTTAAGCCTTTTAGTTTTGGATGCTCATTAATCGCATAAATCTTAGAATCGCATCCGGCCTGGAGCAGTGCTCGTTGCATAGCCAAAACCTCCCCCGAAATAGCATCGCCGTAACTTAAGGTATGAACTAATTGGTGAATTGATTTTTGACTCATCGTTTAATTTGAAACTCTCTAACTATAGACATTCCGCAAATGTTTCTCTGTTTTTTAGGTAGGTATTTTTGCCTAAAATATAGATCAAAACCCCGAATAAAAACACAACTGAAATATTCCAAAGAGGTGGCCACTTACCATCAATTAAAATAGCGTGATAAGACTCAATTAATAAAGCAATTGGATTAAAATCAATTGTAAAACGATACTGTTCCGGAACTGTAGTAACTGGATAAATAATCGGACAAAGAAAGAATAATAGATTAAAGACATTTCCTAATAAATGCTGAATATCTCGATAGAAAACATTTAAGGAAGCAAAAAAAAGTGCTAAGCCATACATTAATCCTAATTGTAAAAGAATGATTAACGGTAGCGCAAATATCTTTTCAGTTAGTGGAATTTTATAAATAAAGATGAAGATAAACAACAAAATTAGTGATAACAGGTAATGCACCAAGTTAGTTAAAATTGCGACTGCTGGTAAAATCTGCGGAGGAAACATTGATTTTGTAATTAGGCTGCCACCAGAACTAATTGAACTAGTAGCTTCAATCAAACCTGAGTTAAACCAAGTCCATGGCAGTAATCCACAAAAAAGATAAACACTATAATTATCATTTGAATCTAGTCGGGCATAATACTTAAAAACTAAGGTATAAATTAGCATGAATAAAAGCGGATTGAGAAATGACCATAGAAATCCAAGTGTTGACCCACGATAGCGACTCGCTAATTGACGCCCCACCAGCGCTAGAATTAAACCACGATATTTAATTAGTTCTGCAAAAATACTCATGAATTAAACTGCCAAGAATGTTGTAAATGAAGCACGCCGATCTGATCATGCTGAGATTGAACTGAAAACTTAATTGCGTTTTTATGATAATCATAGGCATACCCATCTTCCCGGTGGACAGCCAAATCAAGATAATAAGTATTTGTTAGCAAATTAGTTGATGGAATCACAATACTAACAACACCTTCTATTGCTAAGTCTCGTGTTTCCACTCTTTCTAAGTGTGTATTTGTTCCAATTATATTTAAACCATCAGCGCGATTAATTCCAAAACCAAAGACAACAGATTTTTGTGGAGCATGAATTTTGTAATAAATATTAACTACACTTGGCTCCCCTGTATGAAATAGAACCTTCTCTTCACCTTTAAAGTTAGTTAAAGTTGCACGAGTAATTTCAATCTCACGACTTCCCCAACGCTCATAAGCAAATTTCTCAAGCTCTTCATGAGCTTCAGGCTTAGCTGTCTTAGCATTAACGCTAATTTGTGTTGCCTCGCGTGACTTGCCTAAAATTTCTTCTTCTATACCTTTCTCAATAAACTCTCGGTAATGATCAATCACCCGACGTGGATGACCACGGTCTTTCACTTCGCCTTTATTTAACCAAATAACTTCGTCACTCCAACGTTCGATAGCACCTAAATCATGGCTCACCATAAAAAGAGTTTTTTCTTGACTACGCAGCTCGGCAACTTTCTCTTGGCACTTCTGAACAAAGCCGGCATCCCCTACTGCTAAGACCTCATCAATCAATAAGATATCTGGATCCGTATTCACTGCAAGACTAAAACCTAAACGCATAAACATACCAGAGGAATATGTTCTAACAGGTTGATCAATGAAATCTTGAAGTTCGGCAAACTCAACAATCTGATCAAACTTTTCATTAATTTGTTTTTTAGTTAATCCATATAAGATTCCAGCTAGATATAGATTCTCCCGGCCAGTAAAATCAGGATGAAATCCAGCCCCTAATTCAATCAAGGCTCGAACCTCACCATTAATCTTAACATGTCCATGGTCAGGCGCATAAATACCAGTAATTAATTTTAATAAAGTTGACTTACCAGAGCCGTTGCGACCAATAATTCCAACAGAGGCACCTCGTGGAATACGAATAGTTAAATCTTTAATCGCTGTTGTTTGAATAATATTCTGAGCAATCTTCTTTTGAAAAGGCTTAGTGACTAAAGACTTCAGAGTAGTATAGCTTCCGGTAAGATTTTTACTTCGATTAAAACTCTTCGATAGCTCAAAGATATCTACGGCGTAATCTAGTTTAGAATCGATAGTACTCATTATTTGATTATATAAATATCAGATAGGTTGCGGTAATAATCTTCATGATTCATTCCATAACCAACAAACCACTCTGGGCCATCAAAATTAAAGCCAATAAAATCAGGTTTAAATAATGGCTCTTGTAAGTGACGATTGACTAAAACTGCAGAGTTTACTTGACGAGCCCCAGCGTTAATAAAATTTTTAGAGATGTGATGAAGCGTTCTTCCAGAATCACAGATATCATCAATTAAGAGAATAATCTGATCTTTAACATCAAAGCCCATGGAATCAACCTTTACCTCTTCGCGTTGACTATTATCTTCAGCATTATATGACCAACAACGTACTGGAGAAATCGAAACGGAACAGTCAATTGCCCGCACTAAATCAGCAAAGAAGAAAATTGATCCTCTTAAAATTGGCACAACTACAACCTGTTGTTGCACTGGAAGTTGCAATGACTCAATCCAATTAGAGATTTTAGATCCTAATTTATGATTAACTGCTTGTATTTCAGCAGCAGAGTATTGTAATTTAAAGTTATTCGGTATTTGCATAACACTTAAGTTGTTCAAGAGGCCTGAGAAATTACTATATAAATGAATATTTTCAAAATCTTACTAATTACTAGCTACCTAGCTCTTTGCGCTTGCCAGCAACAGCCAGCTTATCAAGAACTTAAAGAGGAACTTAGCCAGAGTCTACAAGAAATTAATTCTAAAATATCCAAAGAATACCAAAAACACGAGGATGGAATCGGCAAGCTAGCTAATGCTGAACTAGACAAACTCCAGGCAATTGAGTACCACGTTTTTGAACTTGGCAGCGAGGAGTCAACTGAACAACACCAACAGAAACTAAATGAAATCGGTAAAGAACGTTGGGATTGTTTCTTTATTGATAAATCAAATGAATTTTACCGCGTTTATTGTCGTCGGACACCGAAGTCTTACTTGAGATATCTATCTAGAATTCCAAATTTTATTCCTTAAATTTCCGATGAAATTCTTACCCTATTGCTTACTACTTATTTTCTTAACCTCATGTTCTGTCCAACGCAAACCAGTTGTGGCAGGAGAAATTCCATTACAAGGCGACTTGAACCCTCAAGAGATTGAGTATGGAGCACAAGTTTTTAACCAACTGGCAGCTGAGTATCCAATGGAAGAGGATCTAGCATTAAACTCACGAGTTAGAAAAATTGTTACCAGACTGTCAAATGCTGCTTCCGGTAATAACGGAGGAAATCCTTGGCATGTCTATGTGTTTAAGGATGATAATTTTAAGAATGCTGCGGCTACAAGGGGAAACTATATTTTCGTTTGGACTGGAATTCTTAATACCACTGAGAGTGACCATCAACTTGCAACAATTCTGGCCCATGAAGTAAGTCACGTCCTAGCAAACCACACAACGCCAACCTCGGGAGAAGCAGCAAATCAAATTATAGCTGGCAGTAGTGGACAAGTTGCCTCTTCCGTCCTAGCTGCCAGTGGTCAATACTATGGAATTGCCAATATCGCTGGCCAACTCACATCTGCATTAATGCAAGGGTTAATTGTAAATCCAGGATCACAACGGTTAGAAAGTGAAGCTGATACCATTGGCTTATTTTTAATGGCCAAAGCTGGTTACAATCCTCAAGCTGCCCTAGATTTTTGGAATCAAGTTCGACAAGATCCTAACTTTGGCGGTGCCTCCATTAGCTTCCTATCCACTCACCCAAGCTCCGAAGCCCGAATCATCAATATCGAGAAATACCTCCCCCAAGCCCAAATCCTCTACCACAAATCCCGCAAATAACCTCCCCCCGACTTCTCTGATACCTTATTAACTTAACTTAGCGCATTAAGACTACCACCCAACATCACTGTTACTTAAAAAAGCGAAAAAATGGCATATCTTCACTAGCCCCCCAAATACCACTAAAGTCCCAATTCCTATCAGCCGATACCCATTAAAATCAAGGAAGATTATGAATTGGCTATTAAACATCTTAAATCAGTTACTCAACCACAAGACTCAGGAAGACACCTGGCATCGTATTTCAACTCCAGTTCGCCGGATGAATGCTGATGTCCAAATTAAAAACACTATACAGCCTCCAGATTCATACTCAGAACAACTTTTTCAACAAAAAGTATCGATGATTGAGCAATCTTTGCGACTTGCTAAAGATCAAGCAAAAAGTATTAATCAAGCTGTACAGAATATTCCAACTCATCCGGAAAGCATTGAAGAAGCTATTAAAGAAATCATTAAAAATTGTGATGCCGTGTCTCTAAGTGGGATACAAATATTAGAAGGCGAACCAATTCACCTAAAATATCAACAACAAGAACTGGTTATCCAATTGCCTTCATGTAGTAAAGAAATTCTTGATTTATCAAGAGATCGGAAGTTTCTACCTAACGTAAATCAAAAAGTGCAGGAATTAAGCTTAGCTATTGATGCCTCCCTAGAAAATTTACAAAAATTTCTAACCAAAATTGAAACCGGACAACAAAATTATCTTTCTGCTGGCATTGACTTAAAGCTTTTTCAAAGCCAAATAACTGATGCCTAATCTGGCGATGCTTTAACTTAGCACTCACCTAGACAAAAGAGACCCAGTTTGGGAATCTTAGTCATCAATGATACAATACTCCTTAAGTAATGATCAATTTGCGATGACAAGTTATTATTGTTAATTATAGTATATACTAAAACCGATTAGGTTTTAGCGAACTGCTAGGAAAAATGCGGATTGCATTTTTAGTTCATTGGGGTTTTAGTATATTTGTTTTCCCCAGATAAAATGCTTGTAAAATAAGCATTTTAGCCTGAGCAACCCCCTTGGGTCGCTTCAAGCGCTTTGCGCTTGATATACTAGGCGACTAATTTTAGAACAGTAATTTCTAATGTCGCCTAGTATATCTAAAAAGTAATTGACCTGAAGAGCGTTAAGCCTTTGGTTGGACACCATATTTGTTATTTAGCTATTTCAATGTTTCAAAATTTATCTGATAAACTAACTACTGCACTAAAAAGTCTCCGCGGTAAAACTGTAATCTCTGCACAGGATCTCGAAGCCACTCTGAAAGAGGTACGCCTTGCTCTCTTAGAAGCTGATGTAAATTATAAAGTTGCTAAAGATTTCTGTGCTGAAATTGCTATTCTTGCTCAAGGCGAAGAAGTTTTAAAAAGTCTGAAACCAGATCAACAAATTATTAAGATTGTACATGAGCAGCTTAAAATCATGCTTGGTTCAAATGCCAGTGAGCTTAATATTAAAGTTGCCCCACCAGCAATTATTATGTTGGTTGGTTTACAAGGGTCTGGGAAAACAACAAGTTGCGGCAAATTAGCAATTTACCTTCGCAAGCAATTAAAGCGTAATCCACTGTTAGTCCCTGCAGACATTTATCGTCCTGCTGCGATTGAACAATTAAAAACTTTAGGCAAACAAATTAATGTTCCAGTTTACGACACTCAACCAGGACAAAAACCACTACAGATTGCCGAGCTTGCGGTAGAGCAAGCGAGACTAATGG
Organism: bacterium; assembly: GCA_031385045.1. GTDB lineage: Bacteria > Bdellovibrionota_C > UBA2361 > UBA2361 > CALJRW01 > JANNBC01. The sequence continues at coordinate 95,896 of JANNBC010000048.1, forward strand.
GTCATGACATTGTAATTCTTGATACTGCTGGTCGCTTACAAATTGATACAGAGTTAATGCGAGAATTAGGTGACATCCAAGCCTCAATTAAACCCCAAGAAATACTCTTAGTTGCAGATGCCATGACGGGGCAAGAAGCTGTAAATGTTGCTCAAGGTTTTAGCGATCAACTGGCACTAACCGGATTAATTCTTACAAAGCTTGATGGTGATGCCCGCGGTGGAGCAGCATTATCTATGCTAAAAGTAACTGGCCAGCCGATTAAATTTATTGGTTTAGGAGAAAAAATAGATGCTCTAGAAGTCTTTCACCCAGATCGCCTAGCTTCCAGAATTCTTGGTATGGGTGACATGCTAAGCCTAATTGAAAAAGCATCAGAACAAATTAACATCGAAGATTCTCTTAAGCTACAAAAGAAATTTCAAAAAAATAGTTTTGATCTAGAGGACTTCCTTTCCCAGTTAAGAATGATGAATAAGATGGGCAGTATTAGCTCACTGATGTCCATGATTCCAGGAATGGATAAAATGGCTAAAAAAATAGATCCAGAAGCTGCAGAGAAAGAGCTCCGCAAAACAGAAGCGATTATTTTATCAATGACAAAAAAAGAACGGATTAATCCAGACATCTTAAACGGTAGTCGTCGAAAAAGAATTGCTAACGGATCGGGGACACAAGTTCAAGACGTAAACCAGCTCTTAAAACAATTCTTAGAAATCAAGAAGATGATGAAACAGTTCAACAAGATGGGAATGGGGAATATGATGAAAGCAATGGGCGGGAAAAATCCCCTCAGTATGCTAAAAGGGCTTTAACTGAGACTTCTACTGACGACTCGAACGTAACTCTTTTAATTTTTTCTTAAGTCTTAAATATTTGCGTTCAGTAGAGTTCATTGATTCGATAGTGGCTTCTAAATCTGATTTTTGAAATTCACAAGTTTGAATACTCTGTTTCGAAATTTGTAATTTTGTTACTAAACATTGGCCAATATAGTAATCAAGACATGGAGACTGCGAATCAGAATATTCATCCAATAAATTACCATTATCATCACAAGGATAAACTGCCGCACATACAACACCATCTTCCGCGATCGCACCTTGCCCTAAGATAAAAGAAATTAAGAAGAAAGCGGTGAGTAATTTTTTCATATTAAGAACCAAGTAGTTTACAGGATACATATCTGATACATATTATGATCTGCTTCATGTAATTGTTGCAGGGGAATGATTAAATATTTATAAGAAACTAGCAAGTTTTAAGTGTTTTTATAATATGCAATAATATCAATATGTTGCAATATCACCCTAACCAGATAATCCCTGCCTAGACGTCACTTTGCCTTGATTTAGCTAAAATTGCTATCAACAAATAAATTTGTTATAAAACCTCTTCGTAATTTTTAAAATTTTTAAAACTTGGAGTTATAAAGTGGCTGTAGTTATTGGACTATCTAGACAGGGTCAAAAGAAACTTCCCTTTTATCGTATTGTTGTCAAACAAAAAGGGACTAAACGCGATGGTAAATTTATTGAAATCGTTGGAAATCATAATCCCCTATTAAATCCTGCTGTTACTTCTTTCAAAGAAGAACGCGTTAAACATTGGATCTCTGAAGGTGCTATACCATCTTTATTAGTTTCAAATCTTTTAGAGAAATCATTCCCTGGATACTACAAAGGAATTGTTACTGCTCGTAAAGAAAAAATTAAAGCAAAGAGACTTGCTCGAAAAGCGAAACAAGGCCCAGTTGCTAAAAAAGCTGCTGTTGCAAGAAAGCCAAAAGCTAAGAAAGTAGCTGTGAAAAAAGCAAAGAAATAGTATCTCACATTGTCTGACACTAAAAACCTCGTTCCATACAAGTTTTCAGTTCTAACAATCTTCCCAGAGCTTTTTGCTAGTTACCTTGAAGCTAGCCTAATCGGTAAAGCTATTAAAAATCAAATCGTCGAAATTAACTTAGTTAACTTTCGGCGATTTGCAGAACCTCCCCATTTCAAAGTTGATGACGAGATATATGGTGGTGGAGCTGGTATGCTTCTAAAACCAGAACCACTTATCAAAGCAATCACGGAAGAAGAAGCTCGATTACCTCACGCCAAAAAGATCTTACTTAGTGCTTCTGGAAAAAAATTCACTCAAGCAGTAGCTAATGAACTTAGTAAAGAATCAGAATTAATCATGGTCTGTGGTCGCTATGAGGGTGTCGATCAACGGGTCATCGATTTAAAGATTGATGAAGAATATTGCCTAGCAGATGTAGTCTGCATGGGTGGAGAAGTCCCAGCAATGATGATCCTTGAAGCTATTACACGCCTCTTAACGGAAGGGATCGGAAATCCGGATTCTCTACTAGAAGAATCTTTCTCAATCACAAACAATCAGCAAACCCTACTAGAGGCTCCCCAATATACCAGACCTCCAGAGTATGAGGGTAAAACTGTTCCTGAGGTACTACTATCTGGTAACCATTCTAAGATTAAAGAATGGCGCCTGCAGGAGGCAATAAAAAAGACTAAAAAAAACAGGCCTGACATATGAACCTAAATGTAATCTTATTGCATGATAAAATGATGGATAAACAAGGTGATCTTGTGACGACTTCGTTAACAATGATTGATCTTCATGATATCTGTCGAAGCTGTTGTACTTATGGTGTTAACAACTTCTTTATTGCTCACCCATCTACTTCATTAAAGAAACTTGCAAGGACATTAAAAAATCACTGGGAGGTTGGATTCGGCGCAACTTATAACCCAAATCGCAAAGAAGCTTTAGGACGAGCGCGGATTGTGCATGATTTAGATGAAGCTATCAATCTCATAGATTTAGAGCATGGTGAATTACCAAAAATTTTAGCTACTTCAGCACATCTTGGCGGAGAAAGAACAAAATTCTCCGAAATAAAAAAGTTGATGGAAGATGAAAAACCATATCTATTAATGCTGGGAACTGGCTGGGGTATGTCGGATCAATTATTGGATCGAGCTGACTATTTTCTGGAACCTATAAATGGCCCTACTGACTATAATCACCTCTCTGTAAGATCTGCTTGTGCAATCATGTTGGATCGAATCTTAGGTGTCTAATTAAAAATCGTTAAGTACGATTGGAACATCAGCTTCCCGATCTTTAAAATTAAAAAACCCGAATTCAGGATCCGGAATCTGCTCTAAAGCTATTGTCTGACAATCTATATCGCCCAATGAGCACGAGCTAAGAATTTGATAAAGCTGTTTAACATGAACATAGGTGGCAAGAACTGTTGGCGCATATGTGATCTCTCTGTTAGGAAAAGAACTACGCACCTTCACAACAAAACTAGCTGGAGTTGGTGGATAACCAAACCCAACAAACTGTCCTTTATACTTAGGAAACTTTTTTAATAATTCAGGTGTAACTGTTTCCGTGGAAGTAAAAATTTTTGGTTTAAAATTATACTGAGATAAAGCTTTAACTAAATTATTGAGATCAGGGACATATGCCATAGAAATAATGGTTTCAATTTTTTTTGATTGAAGTCGCTTCACTTGGGTTAATACATCATCCCCATAATTAAACTCAGCAACTTCATATTCTGGAAAAACCATTCTAACACCTTCATCACAAAGGTCTCCAAACTCAGAAATTGGCTTAAGATGGGCAATTGCTTTTACTCCCCCTTGCTTTGCTCTCTCCGCCAATAATTTACAACCTTCAATATAATTTAAATAAGTCTTGAATGCATAACGATTACTACTAAGAATTGACCTAGCGGCTGCTGCATATAAAAGAATCTTCTTCTGTTGCTCTACTAACTCCGATATCGCAATTGAGGGCGCGGCAAAATCAGAAAAAACGGCATCGACATGATCAATTAATAATGCTTTCTGCGCTACTGCGATTGCCTCTTTTGGTTGCAGCTTGGAATCATAAACAAACAATTTTAGTAATTCTTGATTCTGATTAATTTCCTTTGCTGCTTGATCTGCACCTAAAACCGTCTGACTACCCCAAAATGCACCTGGCCCAGTTAAGTCTGTAATGATAGCAATTCGAACCGTTTGTTTTGGTTCAGCTAAGACAAGTGATGTACTATGAAATAATAAGAGTAATAGAACACAAATTACTTGATAGTTCCTCATATGAAAAGCAAGATTAGAATTCCAATAATTATCCGATAATACCCAAAAGGCTTCAAGGAAAATCGATTCAATAAAGCAATAAAAAACTTAATTGCAATAATAGCGACCAAAAAGGATACCACGAATCCTACGGCTAATATTGGCAAATGCTCGGAGTGAAGAAAGCGCCAACTCTTATAAAGATCGTAACCAACGGCAGCAAACATGGTTGGTACAGCTAAGAAAAATGAAAATTCTGCTGCTATTTTTTTTTCACAACCAAGTAACATTGCACCGACAATAGTGCTCCCAGAACGAGATACTCCAGGACATAATGCAAGACATTGGAATAATCCGATTTTAAGACAATCAAGATATGATAGTTGATACTCAGAATTTTTAGTCGGTTGGTTAATTAACTTTTCAATTACTACTAAGACGACCCCACCAAGAATCAGTCCAATTGCTACGGTTGTAGAATTAAATAAATGTTGTTTGATAAACTTATAGGCTAATAAACCAAAAATAAGCGCGGGAAATGTAGCCAAAGACAACTTAAGAATCCCCGACTTCCCTGAGAAACCTGATTTAAGCTTAAAATTCACCAAATTGAAAAATTTACTTCGATATAAGAAAAGAACAGCCAAAATGGCACCTAACTGTATAAACACAGAAAATGTATCTGCAAACTGACCTTCAAAATTAAGTAATTTGCCTACTAGAATAATATGACCTGTACTAGATACTGGTAGAAACTCGGTTAGTCCTTCAATTATTCCTAAAATAGTTGCCTTAATAAGATCCGACATTAAACTCTTGATACCCCATCCAACTTAGCCTGATTCATCACTGCCTCTGTCACCTTACTCGCAACCATAGGATTAAAAACATTAGGGATAATTAAATGTTTATTTAGAAGTTCAGGAGCAATACTATCTGCGATTGCTCGTGCCGCCGCAAGCTTCATACCCATAGTGATTTTACGAGCACGACAAAGCATTGCACCCTTAATAATCCCTGGAAAGCATAAGACATTATTTACCTGATTAGGATAATCTGAACGCCCTGTGGCAATAACACCAGCGATATCTGCAATTTCATCTGGAAAAATCTCTGGTATTGGATTGGCAAGAGTAAAAATTAATGGATTTTTATTCATCGTACTAATCATCTCCCGTGTCACAACTCCTGGTTGTGAGAGCCCTAAAAACATATCTGCGCCTACCAATGCGTCTCCCAACGTCCCTGAGATATTATCTGGGTTAGTGACCTTAACGAGCTCTTCTTTCATCGAATTCATTCCCTTTGTTCGTCCTCGATAAGCTATCCCCGAGGTATCACAAGCTATAATATTCTTAGCACCAGCCTCTAATAGTATTTTAATACAGGCGACCCCTCCAGCTCCAAATCCATTCACAACAATTTTTAAATCTTCCAACTTACGATCTAAAACCTTCAGGGCATTATAAACCCCGGCTAAAACTACTACCGCAGTTCCATGCTGATCATCATGAAAAACAGGAATATCTAGAGCTTCAATTAGCCGTTCTTCAATTTCAAAACATCGCGGGGCAGAAATATCTTCTAAATTAATTGCCCCAAAAGTTGGCGCTAAATAAATAATAGTTTTAATGATTTCTTCAGTATCTTTTGTATCTAAACAAATTGGAAAGGAATTAACCCCTGCAAATTCCTTAAATAAAACCGCCTTCCCTTCCATAACAGGCATTGCTGCGGCTGGACCAATATCACCTAGACCCAAGACTGCAGTTCCATCCGTGATTACAGCTACACAATCATTTTTAATAGTATATTGATAAGATTTCTCAGGGAACTCGTGGATTAACTGACAGACTCTAGCCACACCAGGAGTATACGCCCTAGATAATTCATCACTATTTCGTATCTTTAGTTTTGGCTGAGTAGTTAACTTACCACCTTCATGCATTTTTAATGTATCATCTTGCCAAGTTAGGATTTGAACAAAATCAAACTTTGAAAAATGTTTAACAATTTCTTCAGCACTCTCTGTACTTTTGGCATTAATGGTAATCTTACGAATTGTACTCTCAAAATCAGAACTAACTAGCTCCACTTCAGCAATAGAACCACCTAGCTCAGCAACTTTTGATAGCAACAACGCAAATTTACCAATAATATTAGGAATTTTAACTGTCACCGTTACGGAATATCCAGCTGAAGGAATGGCAAAGGTCGAAGAATTATGCATAGATTTTGAACAATAAAATCAACAGGCCAATAGGATTTATGTAAAAAAAGCCAACAGATAAGCGCTTGGGGCAATTTTTATACACTACTCTAGGGCATTAAAATCCATAATCTATTAACATATTAATAGAAGAAAGCGAATTGCCAATTTAACTTGTATTTAAGCCTAAATAAAAGTTGAATCTTCTCTCTTGACGGTCTGCTTATTAACTCTATTATTAAAGGAATGATCAATTTAAAAAAAGTATGAGCCAAAAATATTTAAAAACAAATTTATTTACTTCTGAATCTGTTTCTGAAGGACACCCTGATAAAATCTGCGATCAAATTAGCGATGCTATTCTTGATGCTTATCTTAGAAAAGATCCAAACAGTCGCGTTGCCTGCGAATCCTTAGTAAAAAACAACAACGTTGTGATTGGTGGAGAGATTACCAGCAGTATCTCGATAGATCACGAACAAATTATCAGAGAAACAATCAATAACATTGGCTACAATGATTCAAAGCTTGGCTTCACTGGAGCGTCTTGTGAAATCATTAAATTCATAAGCGAACAATCACCTGAAATTAGCATGGGCGTATCTGAAGGTGAAGGCTTACATCAAGAACAGGGTGCTGGCGATCAAGGCCTGATGTTTGGCTTTGCATGCAATGAGACTGAAGAACTGATGCCAATGCCAATATCATTATCACATAAGTTACTTTATGAATTAGCTAGAAAAAGAAAAAATAAAGAAGTAAATTTTCTACAACCTGATGCAAAATCTCAAGTAACTGTTCGATACGAAAATAACAAACCTAAATCTATTGATGCAATTGTTATCTCTACCCAACACAACGAAGAAATCTCCCTAGATGATTTAAAAGAATATCTAATCGAGGAACATATCAAAAAAACCATCAAGGAAGAGTACTTAACTAAAGAAACTAGATACTACATCAATCCTACCGGTAAGTTTGTAATTGGTGGTCCAGTTGGTGATTGTGGATTAACTGGACGTAAAATTATTGTAGACACTTATGGTGGGTATGGAAGACATGGAGGAGGCGCATTTTCGGGTAAAGATCCTTCGAAAGTCGATCGCTCTGCCGCCTATATGGCAAGATATATTGCAAAAAATATTGTTGCAGCTGGACTTGCCAAGAAATGTGAAGTTCAACTTGCCTACGCCATTGGAGTTGCAGATCCGGTTGGAATTTATGTATCTACTTTTGACACAAGCGAATTCCCTGAAGAGCAATTTGCCTCAGCAGTAAGTGAAATCTTCGAGCTAACACCAAAAGGTATTATTAAATCTCTAAATTTACTAAAACCAATATACCAACCAACTGCTTCATATGGACACTTCGGAAGAACCCCAACCAAGGAAGGACTATTTAGTTGGGAAAAAACTGATAAAGTATCCGATCTTCAATCTTACTTTAAAATTTAATAACTAACTATCTACTTTGCGACAAATAAAACTGGGCGATAAGTACCGGGTGGAAATTCAGCATTAAGGTTTCCATTTCGATACTGCTCTGAGGCATTCTTGAATGCAAAATAGATCTTGAAGTACCAGTCAACAAACTTAGCCCATCTGACTGAACAGATAGAAAGAATCCTAGGTCGTTTTTTATTAAAATTGCTTTGTTTGGTATTTTTTGGCAAGGATCCTGGTTGTTTTTTTAGTAATTTATCGCGCCCTACAAAGCCAACTCCATTACTCATTCTGCTTTGTACAATTTCTCTGATTCGCACTTCTAGTTTTTGAATCATCAATTTTTCATACTCATTCTGAGTAAGACTCTCATACCCAGGCAATCTTTTAAATTTTAATTGAACAGTGTAAGTATAATCTTCAATCCTAACATCATGAGACCATCTTTTCTTCTCATTATAATCTTTCCATTTCACCACCTTAAACTTTCGTACTATCCCCCTGATTGAATCATAAAAACAATTATACCCGGGATAATCTTTAATATGCCTCACCAATCCATCCTTAACCGGCTGTAAGACAGTATAAAAAAAATATTCTTCAATATCATCAGCACCAGGCGTAAACTCATTGGAGTATCTTCTAGCAAAGAGATTACTTCCTGGAAATTGACCACAACGTCTACTTACAGCACGAGCAATTGAAGCATTAAGATCTCTCATAAAACTAGCCCGATTGGAATTAGGAAAATGTGCCAGCTCATGATGATGATTCCCCTCAATCGCAATAGCATATAGATCTACATTATAGATCTCAGAATACTTAGCAGTGTATGCCAAGATATCCTGTTCTAGCTGAAAATTATTAATGAACCATAATTCGGAGTTCCTTGTTCTCGTCGTACAAAAGGAAGCTATTTCTGATGATTCAATTCTAGGATGATAAGACATATAGTAACAAATAAATTATTACTTGCTTATCGACTTGATTATAAAAAAGTTGCTCTTCTAATTAACTACACCTTCAAAGTATCTGTTAACTTGATCTGTAGGCTCAATATCTTTTGAATCATATGATACATGTCGACGATATTCATCTAATTCTATCCTATTGTTCTTGAGTAAATCATAGTTATTTTGAATAATAGAGTTATTATCTTTAATTTGCTTGTTTTGTTTATATTTTTTATACGCATACCTTGAGACAAGAACTGTCCCGGCACCTATCCCGGCACCAAGCCCGGCACTAGCTAATATATCACCATCAGAGATTGCCGCCCCGACTAACGCACCAGCGCCTGCTCCAATTCCAGCACCTACACCTGTAGCAGCTAAAGTAGACATGCCTTGCTCTTCATCGATTGTTGCGCAACCAACTAAGAGAACAAGTGAGAAGATAATAACTGTAAATTGATGAAATTTTTTAATACACATATATGTATTATCAAAGTTGACTTAAATTTTGATTCAGATCAACATAATTTAATCATGAAAAACAATTGTAACCCTTATTCTGACTTAATCCACGAATTCTCTGATACCATCTGGAATGGCCTAAACAATCTACAACTAGCTGAAATTACAAGTAAATTAACTAGCTACAATGATATTTACCTTGAAATTGGCAGTGGCTCAGGAAATTTTTTAATTAATCTAGCTAGTGCTAATCCAGACAAATTATACGTTGGAATTGAGCTAAGATATAAACGTTGCGTTAGAACGGTGCAAAAAGCTCAAAAGTTAGCCATTCAAAATCTACTAATTATTAGAGAAGATGCTAACTTAGTCCTTCCCCAACTTCTCCGAGAATCTATTAGTGGAGTTTATATCAATTTCCCGGATCCGTGGGCAAAAAAACGCTGGCTTAAACACCGCATGATTTCTATAAAGTTCCTAGATGAAACCTCTCGTATCTTAAAAAAAGATGGATTTATTAAGCTCAAAACGGATCATTCCGACTATTATTACTCGAGTAGAGAGATCTTTCAAACTCACTCACAGTTTAAACTGCAAGACTTTTCCGAAGATCTACACAATAGCGACCTAAAAAAAACTAATATTCTTACGGAATTTGAGCAGTTATTTCAATCTAAACAAAAACAGATCTACTTTGTACATTTTACACGAAGCTAATCCAAACAAAATACTTACCTCTTGACTGCTTTTCTAAGTACAACTAGTTGATTTATATCAAATTATTTCTCTCCCTCCCTTCAAAATTCAATTCTTAGCTAAAAGACTGAACATCTATTATAGAAAAATTTTTATTTATATCTTTATCAGTCACTACTCAATTATAATAAATATTAGATTGAAGATTTCAGCTAGGCACATTTGTTTTGATGATCAGGGCAACTTTTCTTGGCTAAGATTCGATATAGAGAATAATGATTCAGAAGATAATTTTTGAATATTTAAAGAAGACTCTTTCATCATAGTAATAGAAGATTAACCGTAAAGTTAGTCATTAATTTCTAAGGTTTTATATGAAGAATAAAGTTATAAACAATAAAATTAATAAAGTTGAAACAACTATCGGTGAGCTTGTTGAAGCTGTAACAAAGATTGCGGCTGAACATACATCAAATGAGCAAGAGCAATACATGCTAGCGTCACAGGCGATGGAAGAGCTACTGAATGCGCAACAACAACTAGATTTTAATTAATCACAAATAAATCTGTTGAGATTTCTTTGTCAATCTGTGACTGCAAGTTACGGATATTAATTTTGACATCGTACTCCGGCACCTCCAGTTGAAGTATCTTGGGAAGTAATTGGTCTTCAAATGTTGCGTAATTAAGAATCTTACCTTTTAATATTACCTTTTCAGAACCCTTCTTATAAATAAGAAAATCTTGAATGAGGTTATCTTGATCAGCGTTCCAAAAAAATTGCTGATCTTCCGTATAGTATGAAAGTAGATTTTTATTAGAAAAAATCTTAATTGAATCTAGCAACCAATTTTCCGGTGGTCTCCCACGTAGAATACTAAGAATCTCTTCTAAAGTTATTGGAATATGATAATATTTTTCGAATAAATCTTCAGTAAAAGCACCAACTTCTTCGGCATTTTCTTGAGAATCATAATAAACATAATTCTCACCATTTGATATAAAATAATTACTAACCCAGCCTGCTTGCAATGGATATGTTTCAACCCGAAACATATTTGGCGCTTTAAAAACCAAGCCCTGTCGAAAAGTATTAAAATTTTTGCCATATTTAAGACTAACATTAAGCAGAAATTTTGCACTTTCAATAGATTGCTGATTTTTTAATTCTAGAATTTTGTTACTAAGTGCAAGAAGTTCTAGTGGGACTCCAGTCTGCTGTGGATAAGGCTGATAGGCTTTTGAAGTACACGATGCTAGCAACAATAAAGCAAGCACCAGCATCCTAACTGGCCATTCATTAATTAAATTAGGCGCCAACTTAAACTGTCGACAGAAGAATGATTGATTTCTTAACTTCATAAAAATGAATTGATACCTACTATTTTGAAATCTTGCTCTTTAATCTAACTTTTAACTTTCGGATTTCACTACTCAGATCAGCCTGGTTAGCAATTAATGAGGATTTTAAATAATACTCTTGTGCCTTCTTAGTATCACCAAGCTCTTTAATAATATCACCATAATGCTCTAATAAGACTGGATCGTCAGGTAAAAACTTAAGTGCTCGATTCATTTGCTCTAAAGCAGCTGGATAATTTGCTTGTTTATAAAAAATCCAAGCTTTTGTATCGATAAAATATGCGCTCTGTGGGTCAAAAACTAAGGCCTGATCAACATACTGATGTGCGATATCAAGATGAGTACCTGCTTCAGCATAAGTAAAGGCAACAAAATTGAGTGCATCCTGATGATTTGGGTTTAGCTCTAAAATTTGAGCTAAAATTTCTAAACATTCAGAATCTCGATTTAATTCTTGGAGAACAACGGCATATTCAAACATTAATGCTTGCTCATTCGGAAACTTTTCTAATAAATCAGGTAATAAATCTTCTAAGACGCTAAACTTTCTTTGTGCGTGCAATAAGCGAATGTACACCAACCATAATTCAAGATCTCCTTGATAGGTTTTAATCCCAACAAGTTCTTCCATCACCTTAGAGGCTTCAGGAACTTTCCGCATCTGTTGTAAGATCGTAACTGCTCCGAGCCTAGACTTTAAAAAATGAGGACTCTCTGCTGGAACACTCATGAATTCTTGGACGGCTAAATCATATTTTTTTAAATTATTAAAGAATGTTGCCAAATAAAACCTTACAGGGATGAAATCTGGATACATCAAGGAAAAGACTTGCAAGCTAATAATCGACTGATTTATGTTTTGTTGGCTAATAAAACTGCTTAAGTATTTAAAATTATAATCTCGAATCATTTCAGGGACAGAACGAGTAGGTTCAATTAATGACTCTAAGCGTTCAGAAACTGCGGGATCTTGCTCGATCGATAGCAATAAATCCCTTGCAAAGGCATGCTTTCTATTTTGAATCTTTGTAGTCTTGAGATAGTCTTGAAGCTCAGAGGTATTTTTAGATCTAATCAAAAACTCCAGATATTCATTCTCTAAGGCGACACACTCTGATTCTAAAATATGACATTGCTTAAAAACCCGATTGGCCTCTTCTAGATTGTCACTTGCAGCATAGGCTTCGGCCAATAACGGTAATGTGAAATTACGTACTTTTTCGTTCCTAATCTTTGCTATTTCATCAATCAAACTATTAGCATCAGAAGTACTTCTAATTTCTCCAAAAAATTTAGCGATTAATAATTCATCGGCTTTGGGAAAAGCTTTAATTCCTTGATCAAAAGTTGTTTTTGCGAGTTCTTCATTATTATCTACTAAAAGTAAATCTCCAAGGAGGATATAATCAATCAACTCTGGGTTAATACGAATCTTTTCCTGTAATAAATAAATAGATTCCTCTACTTGCTTTTTAGTTAGCGAAATTTCTAATAATCTTAGAATATAGTTCCCAGGATCTTCGTTATTGGCTTTGGCGGCTAAGCTTTGATAGTGCTGATAGGAACGCTCTAAATCTTCATTTTTAAAAGCCAATTCACCAACAAGAAAGTTATAGTATTGGGAGGACTGCGTCTGATACGATCTTGGTGGCTTACTTGGGAAAATTGCTTGACTACTGCACCCTGAGCATAGGAGCAAGAATAGCACGATCAGAATTCGGACATTATACATGGTTTAAAAATCTTCAAAATTTAACTAAGTTGCTCCCCGACATCTCTGAGAATTTAGATTAAACTATTTATAAAGCTTCTCGCCCACTCCAGCAAGCACCGCAGTTTTCCAGCGTCGATGGAACCAAAACCATTCTTCCGGGGCAACCAAAATCATTTCTTGCAGATCCTGCGAACAGACATCTGTAATCTTGTAAATCTTTTCATTCATACCAAGCGATTTATCCTGATATAGCTCTTGAAATTCTTGAATTCTGATATTCAGTCGATATTTACCATCTTCTGTTGAATTCATGCAGAAAGATACCATTGGAAGCTCATATCTCGCTCCGACTAGACCTACTGCGGGGGTAGTGGCAGCATACTTACCAAACCATTTGATAAAAACTCCCTGACTCCGAACAACATTCTGATCAAAAAGAATTGCTACATCCATCTTCTCAGAAATCATTTTGAAAATTCTACGAATAGCCCCTTTTCTAGGAATTAGCTGATTACCACCCTTGCTACGTTGCTCATTCCACCAAAGATCTAAGGCCTCAGGCTTTAGCTTACGCGCGACAAAAGCGATTGGACCAAACTGGACGCAAAGGTAACGAAGAATGAACTCAAAACTACCAATATGACCAGTTAGAATTAGAATTGGCTTATCAGGATATCTAGCTTTGAGATCTTTTAATTTCTGAAGATCGGGGCATTCAATATTCTCTAATATCCAGCTATCAGACAGTTCTTTCTGTCTTAGAACATCAACAATACAACGCCCCCAAACTCGATAGGACTGATTTAGAATCTGATAGTACTCCTCAGGAGTTTTATTGGGTAATGCTATCTGTAAATTAATCAAAGCCGTCTTTCTTAAGTCTTTAATTAAGAAACCTAAACTTTTCAAAATTAAGCTAAAGATGCTAATTCTTAATGCCAGCGGCAAAAGATTGAAACAAAAAATTGTATTTTTAATTAACCAGTACATAATTTAATGATTAACATTAATAGATTAATCAAGTTAAAAGATAAATATCCAGATTTTTTGACTAATCAGGCTGCCTTAAGCCTTTTTTTAGCTAAGAACTTACCCCTAAGAATTGCGGGAATAACGATTAATCAACCTAATTACTGCCAAAGTACTACTTCCATCAGAGACGAATTACAAAAAATTAACCATTTTTTTAAAATCAATTTTCTTACAATTAATGACTCTAATCAATTAAGGGAGGTATTTGAACAGATCCCAACATGCCTAGCAACAGAATATGATCAAAATGCTGAAGTGATCTTCGATAACTTACTTTGTAGTCCAGCTAAAAATATTACTGGTACTTTTTATACACCACAAACCATCGCCAGCCTATTAGTGAAAGAGACATTAGCTGAAGAACCAAGCATTAATTTTCAATATCTTGATCCAGCCTGTGGGGCAGGTATCTTTCTAAAAGCTTGCCTAAAAATATTTACCGGCAATTCTGAAAAGAAATTAACATTCATAGAAAATTCTTTATTTGGATATGATATTAATCAACAGGCCATAGAAATTTGTAAGTTCTTACTTTTAATTGAAGCCTTAAAAGACCACCCCAATCTCAATCGCAAAACCACTCTTCCTGATTTAAGTAAGAATTTTATCTGCCAAAATAGTCTACTCACAGAAATTGCTCAAAAGTTTGATTATATCTTTTGTAACCCTCCTTTTGGCTTATCTCGCAATCAACAAATAGAGCAAGGAGAATTGGAAGAACTGACTAGGATTAACAATTGGTTTTTTACAGGCAAACTTAATAAATATCTATTATTCTCCTTGAGATGCTTTCAGATGCTTAAGCCACAGGGATCTGCCGGCATCCTAACACCTAACTCTTGGCTAGGTATCAGAGATGGCGAGAGCTTCAGGAAATATCTTTTAAATGAAAAAGCCCTGCCTAAGATTTTATGCTTTGAAAAAAAAATCTTCCCAAAACTTGGAGTGGAAACTGTTATCAGTATAATTTCTAAAAAACCAACTTCAAAGGTAATAATTAAAAAATTTAATCCTGAATTTGAATTAGCTAAATCTACCGAGATTGATCATCATGTAATTTCTAATCATAAGAACTGTCTTATTCCCATGATTTGGCATGAGAATTTTCTAAATATTTTTAATCACTTACAAAAAACGACTAGTCCTCTTTCTGACTCCAAGCTAAATATTACTCCATCGATTGCCCTACAAGTTTATAGCCTAGGTCGTGGAACACCTCCTCAATCTGCAGAAATAGTCAAAAATAATTCTTTTCATTTTAAGAATAAACATACAGTGACAAGCCACCCTTATCTAAATGGCAAAGACTTAAGCTCCTTTCAGATCAATTGGTCAGGGCAATTCTTAGACTACGGCCCCTGGGTAGCTGAATTTCAAGATTTTACACGCTACCAAAAGCCTCGATTACTCCTGAGAGAAGTACTAGGGAAACCACCCTACGTTATCAAGGCAACTGTAACTCACGAGATCTATTTATATAATAGATCCATTCTACACATCCATGCTCAAGATCCCAAGATTCTGCCACTAATTAATACAATTATGAATTCAAAATTTGCTAGTTTTTACTTATTGATTAAAGGAAGAAAAACAAACCGTAAAATCTTCCCAAAAATTGTCTTAGATGACCTAAAAGATTTCCCACTGCCCAATTTAGTCGATTATAATTCAAATGAGCTGAATGTCTTACTGGATAAGCCTTTAACTAGCGAAAATCGTTCATTACTTGATAAATTAGTCTATAAACAATATTCTTTAAATTCAGAACAGATTAAGACTATTGAAGATACACTACAAGAATGGAAAGCGACATTTTAAACCACGAAAATATTACCAGATTAACAATTGATGGTAAGGATGTAATCCTTATTGGAACTGCTCATGTTAGCCAAGAGAGCGTTGATTTAGTGCAAAGAGTAATCACTGAAGTTAAACCCGACACAATTGCCGTTGAACTTTGCGACTCTCGATATCAAAGTTTAAAAAATCCTGAAAAATGGAAAAGCCTAGATCTCTTTACTGTGATTAAAGAAGGTAAAGCCTTTGTTCTACTTTCCCAACTAATACTTTCTAGCTTTCAGAAAAAAATTGCTAAAGAATTAAAGATCCAACCTGGAGCTGAAATGATGGCGGCAATTAAGTTAGCTGAAGAACAAAATGCTCATTTAGTGTTAGCTGATCGAGACGTTAAAACAACACTTAAAAGAACTTGGGCTAACCTAAGTTTTTGGCAAGGATTAAAAGTGATGTCCACACTGCTGGCAGGCTTATTAACAAACGAGAAAGTATCTGCAGAAGATATTGAGAAATTAAAAAAGAACGATGCCTTAGAGGATGCAATGAAAGAATTTGCTACGCAGTTTCCAACTGTTCGAGAAAGCTTAATTGATGAACGAGATCAATACCTAGCAGAAAAAATTCGCATCGCTTCAGGCAATACAATTGTTGCCGTGCTAGGAGCTGGACACTTACCTGGAATTAAAAAATATATTTACACTCCCAGAGACTTAGCTCCTCTAGAAGTGATTCCACCTCCTGGAAAATTTAAAAAATATTTCTCTTGGAGCATCCCAGTACTTTTTGTTTTAATCATTGTTTACTTAATAATCAATGGTAGCTCAGGAGAAGCAACTGGCTTTGTTTCTCTTTGGGTAATCCTAACAGCTTCCTTAGCAACATTTGGAGCCCTAGTTGTGCGAGCCCATCCGCTGAC
Source organism: bacterium (assembly GCA_031385045.1). Classification (GTDB taxonomy): domain Bacteria; phylum Bdellovibrionota_C; class UBA2361; order UBA2361; family CALJRW01; genus JANNBC01. The sequence continues at coordinate 112,585 of JANNBC010000048.1, forward strand.
AACTCTTTCTGCTGCTATTTCAGCACCGCTGACAACAATCCATCCATTAATTTCAGTTGGAATGGTTGCTGGATTAGTTGAAGCCTATATCAAAAAACCAACGGTATCTGACCTAGAAACCATTTCTGAAGATCTAACAAGCTGGAATAAGGCGATTAATAATCAAGCAATCAAAATATTTTTAGTCCTGATTTCTACAAATTTATTTACTAGTATTCCTGCACTTTCTGTAATTCTTTACGGAACAATTACAACCGCAACTTCTTTCTTAAAAAATATATTTTAATAATGAATGATCCTTTTTTAAGATTTTATACCTTTGCAACGATTACGCTAAGTTGCTTCACCGGAGTGCTCATTGCAGTACCATTAGCTTTAAGTAATCCAAATCCACTTGCCTTATTATTGCTACCGTTCTTTGGCACAATGGGTGGCATTGCTGGATATAGACGTAGAAATAGCCGTATTTTCTTTTATTTAAGCCTATTTGCGGTAGTAGTTTTATCAACTATTATTTGTGTTAATATAGTCAAGAATGAATTCTAGTATTATCCAAACAGCTAAGTCAGTCCTCGCCTCTGAAGCACAAGCAATTTGTGATCTAGCGGAAACTATTGACGAACATTTTGTCAGCTCCGTAAAAGCCATTTTGGAAATGGAAAGGCATGGACATGTAATTGTCTCTGGAATGGGAAAAGCGGGTTTAATTGGTACAAAAATTTCAGCAACATTAGCTTCAATTGGAACTGCTTCCTTTTTCTTACATCCAGCAGAAGCTTTACATGGAGATCTAGGTCGCTATCGAAAAAATGACATTGCTCTAATCCTTTCTAATTCTGGGGAAACTGAAGAGATCTTAAAAACAATTCCTGCAATCCGCAGTATTGGATGTCCAATAATTTCAATCACTGCTACCCATGACAGTACACTAGCAAAGCAGAGCGATCTAACTATTGCCATTGGCAACTCAAATGAAGCAGGCAGTCTCGGATTAGCGCCAACAACCAGTACCTGTAAAATGCTGGCGATCGGCGATGCCTTAGCAATGTGCCTAATGCATGAGAAAGGTTTATCCGCCAAAGACTTTGCTTTTTATCATCCTGGAGGAAACCTAGGAAGAGCACTAGTAAAAGTATCAGAGCTAATGCGTACTGGAGATGAACTTTGCGTTCTAAGCGATCAGCTCTCAATTCAAGAAGTAATTAAAAGCTATAGCGCCACAAAAGGTCGTCCCGGAGCTTCAGTATTAGTCAATCAAGCAGGTAAAGTCACCGGAATATTTACAGATGGTGACTTAAGACGTTGTCTGGATCAGGGCCTTAACTTTTTAAACCAACCAGTTTCCTCTGTAATGGGCAAATCTCCAAAATCAGTCAGACCCGATCTACTGGCAATGGAAGCATTAAAAGCCATGTCACAATTTAAGATCGACCAAATTATTGTGATGAATGACAACTGTGAGCCCTTGGGAATGTTAGATATTCAGGACATCTGTTTCTTAGTCCCCGGCTCTCAAATCTAAATAATTCGCAATTAGCCAACAACTTTTGAAAATAAATATCGATTAGTTAATAAGCAAGAATCAGCAGTGTCCCGATTAAAGTTTTAAAAATCTTTCAATTAACTCGATTAATAAAAATGATTCATAATAATCTAGCGGGATTCACATTAACTGAATTACTATCAGTCATCATGCTTGTAGGAATAGTCTGGGCGATCTCTAATTTAACTGGATCCGAAATACAAAAAACAATTACAGCTAAAACTGAACTAGAGCAGTTAAAATTAGAATTCGAAAAACAAATATCATATGCAAATATTACCAAAGAAAAAATTCAAATAATTCCAGAGAATATAAGACTAAAGGTTATCGGGAATAAATTTATCTACGAAATTCCACTAAAAAATCAACTCCTAATTAATTCTAACGAACATCAACTAAATTTTCACCCCAGGCAAGTTTGCTCTCCAGCCAGTATTTCCTCGAATGCAAATAAAAGCTGTCATTTAATAATCTCCTTGCGATGTCGTATGCGAATTCAATGCTAAGTTTTAATCATAATGGATTTGGTCTACTCGAAATATTACTTAGCTTAATAATTTTGAGTCTGATGATTGGTTCGATCCTCTCCCTTCAAAACAAATCATTATTAGAACGCAACATTAGTCGACCAAAGTTCGATTCAGCTTCAGGTGAATTTAAAAATTGCCAAATAAAGAGAATAAAAACTTATAAGATACTAGTTTGTAATGAACTCAATTTCCCTAATCTTCCAAAATATATCTTCTTTTAACATAACTCAAAGGCAACAGGCTTCAAGTCTGATCGAATTACTAGTAGTAATCTCACTCAGTCTCTTTCTTTCCTTAGTTGGCTATCAAGTCCTAAAAACTTCAATCGCAATTAAAAAAGTTATCGGTATTGATTATCAAAAAAGTTATCAAGCCGTGCGGCTTAAAAGTTTAATCGAAGATATAATTCAAGATCTCAGCTGGCATACTTTGCCAATTGAACCAAAGATTTTCGGTAAAGGCGAAATTAATATTGATGGCGATCCATTTCTACTTAGTAGCGATCCATTAAAACTACCAAACGTAAGATCGGATGCGATTAGCTACCTGAGCCTAGATTATTCTCATTTAATCCATGTTACTTTGAATGAAAATCTAATCTTAGAAGGTTGTAGTGATAAGCTTATTCCTAATATTCTATATAATTTTATTGGAATTGACTTGGGTGGAGTTAGCTATTTCCAAGGCTATGCTAGAAAAATAGCAGTAGGTTGCTATCAATTCCAAGTTATTCAAATGCCAAATTTAATCTTGGCTAAACGTCATGAGAAGTTTCCGATATTTACTAAAATCTTGATTCCAGTGGTTGATGAATATTTAGTATATGTAGATCGAACAAATCAACTTCGATATGTAACACTTAAAGGCTTAAATATTTTGGAAAACCAGCCAGTTTTTGAAGATGCTCCAGATTTATCACTTAGCCTGATTAAATATGAACAGGTCTGGCAATTAGATTTAAGGTGGAAATATCCAGAGCAGCTACCAGAGAAAGAATTTAAGCAAGTTGGGACAGCTCGACTTGCTCGCCAGTCACTCGGAAATTTATTATTAAACTTATGAAAGGTTTAATTAGTATCTACTTACTAATTATCTTAATGATCTCTACAGTATTAATCCTCGGTACATTTGAAGAGACCTTTAGCATGTTAACTCAGATTAAATTTAGCATCAGTCATCAAAGAAAAATTGCAAATCAACAAGAAATTTTGCTTGGTCAATTAACAGACCTGGATCCTACCACTTCCCAAAGGAAGTTTTGCGTTCAGAATCAATCGGAAAAACTTTGTTACTTAAACAATAGTTTATTTGATCAAGGCAATCAGTCCGACATCATTGCAAATCTTAGTAATCAAAATCTACTACTAGACTTCGCTAATTATGAACGATTAAGCGAAAAATGTGTTTATTCAATCCCAGCACAAAACCAGCTAGAATGGAACTTGGTTAACCCCAAAACCTGCTTACAAATTAAATCTTCATTAAAACCTGAAGCTTATTATGAATTTAACTTGGCATTGGAAGATTTTGAAATATCAACTAAGCAACTGTTACTTATAAATGGATATACTGCAATTAATAACCTACTAGTCATAAAAAATGCTACGATCATTAGTCTTGGAGACTTAATCATCGATAATTTAATCCTTACCGAACAGGCGGAAATCAATTTAATTTCGGTTCGCGGCAAAGTACATATTCGACATTATAGCGAGGATGCTCATTTGTTTCAGAAAACTGATTCTTGCTGGCAAATTGGCTCTGGCTATAAAAGACCTTCTATCCCAAATCTAAAATTTATCGAAACAATGGCCTTTAGCCTAACTCCCAAAATCCCAAGCAATTAATACCCGCCCCATGCTAATTCCAAGATCAAATGGCTTTCCCCGAGTTCTCTGATACCAAAATAGAACGGTGAAATCGTTATTTCATCCTCCCGATATCTCTGATACTTGGGTTTTAAGTGAAGTCTTGGTATATAGATAACTAATGATTATCATTCACACCGCAATTCACCCGGAAGCCAAACCACTAATTTCCATGTTACAGCTAAAACGGGACTTAGATTTTGCTGTTTTCGAATTATACCAAAATAAGGAATTTGCTTTAGTTGTCTCAGGGATTGGTAAAGTTAATACTGCAATTGCCTTAGCTACAGCTATTCAATATTTAAAAGGACAAGGACAGCTTATCTCTGGCTCAACCCTAGTAAACTTCGGCTTAGCTGGAGGAACAGGGGAATTTCAATTTGGAGAATTATACTATGTTCAAAAAATTACTGACCAAGCAACAGAGGCAAACTACTATCCAGACTTAATTTATAAACATCAACTACCTCCCGCAATCTTAACAACATTTGATCGCCCAGTTGCTCGTGCTAGCTTTCCAGAATTATCTAATACTCTTGTGGACATGGAGGCTTCCGCATTTTTTCACACAGCAAATAAATTTGTTGATGTCCATCAAATTCATTGCCTTAAAATTTTGATTGATCATTTAGCTCCAGAAGACTTTAAAATTGATCTTGTCAGTGAATTAATTGATAAAAAGCTCAACCTAATAAAAGACTTTTTAGATTCCTTACCTAGATCTCCAATCTTAGAAGACTTAAGTCTAAATGAGATTGCCGAAGAGCAAACAATTGAAAAAGTGATTGCTGATTTAAAACTGAGTAAATCGCAAGCACAACAACTTCGAGATCTAGTAATGCAATACCACACGATGACTCACCTACTCTTTGCTGATTTTATTCGAAGCTATCATTACCGAGTCTCGGAACACAAAAGTATTAATGCCAACAGTTTTGAAAAACTAAAAGCAAAACTATCAATTGAAATTGGAAAGCACCTTGGAAACTAAATTAAGCCGTGCCTTTGATACGATTTATATTGAGAAAGATGCCAAAGATTACCCAGTTACAATTAATATTCTAAACCAATTTAAAAAATCACAGCAAATTTCCATCAATTCGTATCAAGAAATATTTAATCGTAATCGACAAGATTTTAGACAACAAAAGCTCTCGCCCAAGCTGATTTTGGCGATTAAAAAAGATTCCTATCTTTACCCTGGGAGCTCTTTTACTCCAAGCTTTAACCAACCACATTTCTTTTATAATGCAATGGCTCTAAACTGCCTATATGACTGTAGTTATTGCTACTTACAAGGCATGTTTAACTCAGCAAATTTAGTAATCTTTGTTAATGAACAAGATTTCTATCAAGCAACATTAGATAAGCTAAAAGAATTAGGAAGTTTGTACTTAAGTATTTCCTATGATACTGATTTACTAGCAATTGAACATTTAACTGGCTACTGTGCAAAGTGGATCACACTTTGTCAGCAGAACCCGAAACTCCTTGTCGAATCAAGAACTAAAAGTGTCAACTTTAATGCCATCAAAGAGCTAGCTCCAGTTGATAATTTTATTTTATCTTGGACACTGAGTCCACTAAGCGTGAGCCAAAGGATTGAAATTAATACTCCAAGTCTTGTTAGTAAAATAAAAGCTATTCAGAATGCCCAAGCACAGGGATGGAAAGTTAGAATCTGCTTTGACCCACTATTAATGCACGTAGATTGGGCTAAGCAATATAAAGATCTAATCAAATTAATTAATAGTGAATTAGACTTAAATTTGATTAGAGATTTTAGTATTGGAAGCTTTCGAATGAATGATAGCTTTTATAAAAAAATTCAAAAAAGCCGTCCACAAGATCCGCTTTTTGCTTATCCGTACGACCGCATTGAAGGAATTATTTCTTATCCTGAAGAGCAAGATCAAAAACTTAAGCTGACCGTTTGTGATTTATTAAAAGAAAGTGGTGTGCCTACAGAAATGATCTTTTGCTAGTTTGGTTGGACAATGTCTGTTGGTTAAATATCGCTAAACTCTTTAAATTGATTGGAGAGTCACAATAATATTACGAATAGAACCGCGCTGGCGATGTTCCCAAAGATAGATCCCCTGCCACTGGCCTAACATTAAGTTACCTTGGGAGATGGGAATAGTTAAGCATGTATTAGTTACAACAGATTTTAAATGCGCCGGCATATCATCTGCTCCCTCATAGATATGAGTATAGTTGGGATCATTTTCAGGAATGAAGCGGTTAATCCAAGATTCTAAATCATTCCTCGCAGATGAGTCAGCATTCTCTTGAATAGTTAAGCTGGCCGAAGTGTGTTGAATAAAGAGGTGACAAAGACCACTTTCGATTGTCCTCTGATTAACTAGTGAAATTACCTGTTCTGTAATTTCCTGTAACCCCTGTCTAGTTGTTTTAATTTTAAGACTAGTGATCATTATAAGTTCACCAACAGCACTTGAAAGATACCAATCAAAAGACCAATCACACCACCAACAATTTCTACAAACTTAAATTCTCGATGCATCACAGACAAGACTATCTCCTCTAGACGCTCTGAGGAAAAATTAGCAACTTTATCATAAACAGTATCGCGAATATCAAAACTAGTTTCTAAATCGGAAGAAATATTATTAATCGTGTTTGCAACGGAACCTTCTAGTTCCTTAGCAATTAAGTTTTTAATAGTGTTGGCAAGTTCATTATTTAAAAACATGCCTAGCATTGGAATTGCAACAGGAAGCTTGTTGGTGATAATATTATCAATTTCCGTAACAATAACCTTACGTAAATCAACAGCATTTAATGTTTGATCTAATTTAGATTTTAAATCTTGAACACTTAATAATTCGGTAGACACCACGTGAGCAATTTTTTCTGCAAGCACTAACTGTCTTTTAGGAAAAACACCTTGGATATTAAAGCCTAAAACATTTACTGCCGCTCTTGGCCTAAAAAGCATTTTGACGGCAACCCAGTTTGTGAACCAGCCGATCAAAGCACTGATTACTGGAATAATCAGCCATAAATAAGCATTAATAACAGCTGAAATTTCGGGAAACGACTCTTCTATCATAGAAATATACCTAGTTTGATATTAACGGGAATTAGTTTTTGGAGCTATAATATAACAGTGAATCCAATTTTTTCCAATTCAGAATAATCTTTACGGATGTTTAAAGTTCGCTTGCTAGTTTATATTCATTTTAGTTCTAAATTTCTGTATTATCACATAATCAGCTTTAATAAATTTCTTCTAATGATTAAACAACGTCCTAAAACAATTACCTTTGACAATCCAATTGCTGGTGGCTATCAGACATTTAAGAAAGTCTTTGGAGTTATTCTTGTGCTAGTTGCAATTTATGCGGGAGGTTCGATTTGCCTATTTGGAATTAAAGCAATTAAAGGTCAGGTCACCTTAACCGATAACAGTTTTATCAAACAAATTGTTCCAGAAGATGGAGCAGGCCGCTCATTTAAACTAAACCTACCGACAGATAATCCAGAAAAAGCCATACAAACGGTTATTGAAATTCCTAGAAATATGCTACTAGTGTCAGCCTTATTTATTGGAACTTTAATTTTCGGATTAATCGCTCGACTTATTATCGCCTTATTAAATGGTGGGATAAGCTTAATGAAAGATGATGTCTCTTTTGTTTTTGAAAGACTTCGTAGAGAAATCGAAAGAAACAAAATACCAACAATATCTACTGATTCTGATCTAGATAGGCCTTAACAGTGGAAACGATAGTTTGAGTTTGTCGATCGATTTCTAAATTTAATTCATCCCCAATTAAATAATTTTTCAAGTTAGTTAGGCGTAAGGTTTCAGGAATCAAACTCACTTGAAAAGAGTTTTGGTTAGAATCTGGGGAGACGATTGTTAAACTTGCCCCATGAAGCCCAACATAGCCTTTAGGTAAAATATATTCCATAAATTTTGCATCAACTTGTAGAGTAAGAAGATAATTATTTTCTGGCTGTTTTAAATCAATTATTATGACTGTGGTATCAACATGCCCTGAAAGCAAATGCCCACCAAGTTCATCACCAAATTTCAAAGAACGCTCGATATTTACTAGCACTCCTAGCTTTAAAAACTTTAAAGTCGTTACTTTCAAAGTTTCCGCAATTATATCAAAATAAACATTATGGCCTTCAATTTGTGTTACTGTCAGGCAAACTCCATTGACACTAACACTAGCACCGATCTTTAAATCTAATAGTAGCTCCTCGGTCAGTGCAACAGCAAAACGAGTTAAGCCATTTTTATTTTCTAGTTCACTAACCGGAAAGGTGCCCTGAATAATCCCTGTAAACATTATTTATTTCCTTTAGCTTTTTGACAGGCTGGACAAAAATGCGTGCCTCGTCCCGCAAACTTAATCTTAACAATCACTTTATTACAACGCGGACAAGACTCCCCTTCCCGATTAAATACTTTTAACATATTTTGGAAATTTCCGCCTTTAGATTCTTCAAAATAGAAATTAATAAAAGTTGTCCCTTGATGCTTAATACTAAAGTTTAAAATTTGAGGTATTGCTTTAAACAATTCTACTATTTGAATCTTAGAAAGATTACCCGCTTTGGTCGCTGGATGAATTTTTGCTTGCCAGAGAACCTCATCCACATAAATATTTCCGAGCCCAGCTACTTTTGATTGATCTAATAAATAAGCCTTAATATTCTTGGCTGATTTATTTAAAGCTGCTTGGAATGGTGCTAATTTAAAATCTTCTCCAAGTGGCTCTGGTCCTAATTTCTTTTCTAAAATAGTTAAATCAGGATGATATTCTACAGTACCAAATTTTCTGGTATCAACAAAATGCATTTTACCCTGACTTAAATCTAAGGAAAAAGTCGTATGCTTCGGGGCTTGAGCATTAAACTGGAATTGTCCCGTCATTCGTAAGTGAAAAATGAGATAGCCTTCAGATAAATGTAAGACAATATACTTAGCACGTCGCGTAACTTGGATAATTTTTTTCCCAAGAATTTTATTTTTAAGAACATGAAAAGAGGAGTGCAAGATTATGCGAGAATAATTCTGATAAATCTGACAATTTTTAATAGTCTTATTTTCAAGCTTTGGCCGAATGCTTTTAACAACAGTTTCAACTTCAGGTAGCTCAGGCATTGAACAGGAATGGTGAGGAGTTATCCTAGTATTCTAAGATAACTCCAAATTGTACTAGTATAAACCAGGAACAGGATATGCTTGGCAAAATTCTTTAACTTCTGCTTTGATCTTCACAAGCTTATCAGTATCTTTATGCTCCTTAAGAGTCGTAACAATCCAGTTAGCTAACTGCTTCATTTCTTGCTCTTTCATTCCACGACTAGTGGCTGCTGGCGTTCCCAAACGAATTCCACTTGGTCTTAAAGGTGGATTTGGATCATCAGGAATAATTTGTTTATTACAAGTAATATTCACTTCATCTAATAAGTGCTCAGACTCAGTACCATTTAAGCCAAAGCTTGCTGCTGTATTAGCAACCATCATGTGATTATCCGTACCACCAGTAATTAATTCACAATTATTCTTCATTAATTCATTTGCAAGCGCTTTAGAGTTAGCTAAAACTTGTTTAGCATAAACTTTAAATTCAGGCTCCAAAACTTTCTTCATCGTAACAGCAATCGCTGCTACAGTTTGCATATGTGGTCCACCTTGCAAGCCTGGGAACACTGACTTATCAATATCCTTAGCATATTTTTCTTTGCAAAGAATCAAACCAGCTCTTGGTCCACGCATTGATTTATGAACAGTAGTAGTAACGATATCAAAACCATACTTAAGTGGATTTCTCATCTCCCCAGCAGCAATCCATCCACCAATGTGGGAGACATCCGCCATTGTGATGGCACCAACTTCATCCGCAACTTTTTTAAAATCTGCATAATCTAAATCACGCGGATAAGATGTATAACCACAAAGTACGATCTTTGGACGATGTTCCTTAGCAACTCTCATTAGATCATCAAAATCAATCTTACCTTCATTCTGAGGATCGGTCTTATAACGAACAAAGTTAAAAATTTTCCCCATGTGAGAAACAGGAGCGCCATGCGTTAAATGCCCGCCATGAGAAAGATCCATTCCAAGAACAGTATCTCCTGGCTTCAAGAAAGCTAAGTAGGCAGCTTGGTTCATCGGCGATCCAGAAAGAGCTTGTACATTAGCGTGTTCAGCACCAAAAGCTTGCTTAGCTCGCTCAATTGCTAAACTCTCAATTACATCAGTATATTCCTGACCCCCGTAGTAGCGTCGCCCAGGGTATCCTTCAGCATATTTATTTGTAAAAATGGATCCATTAGCAGCAAATACCTCAGGGAAAACATAATTCTCAGATGGAATTAATTCGATACCATCCTTCTCACGCTGCTCCTCACCTTTAATCGCGTTATAAATTTCAGGGTCATTTTGCTGAAGAAGTTCTAGACACTTGGGATGCATAAAGTATTCCTAATTTAAAGTAAATTTCTAATATAGTTGCCGAAAAAAGTAATTTACGGCGAGTATGAATAATCGATTCTCATACTACAAAAACAATACCAATAGCATTTCATAAAAATCTTACAAACAACAAAGATCTATAAGAAAGGCTATCAATCAAAAAAGTAGTAAAAAACTATCCTTTTTTACTTGCGAAATCAAGCTTTCTAGAGCTATCCTTTAGCGGTAATGCAATTAAATCTAGTTAATATAATATTCGTTGGCCTGGGCGGAGCCCTAGGCTCAATCACTCGCTATTTAGTCTCTATATTTGAGAAATATTACTTTAAAGCAGAATACTCTCTACCACTAGCCACGCTTAGTGTTAACTTAATTGGTAGTTTTATAATTGGCTGTTTTCTATCAAAGCTCTTACAACCTAACTTTCAACATTCCGCTTGGACAAGCTTTATGGTGATTGGACTACTTGGTGGATTTACAACCTTCTCTAGTTTCTCAGCTGAAAACATTAAGCTAATCATGGAAGGGAAAATCTTCCTAGCAATTTTATATATCTTTATATCGATCACAATCGGCCTACTAATGACTTACCTAGGATTCCTATTAGCTAGAACTTAGCAGCATCTTTTATTAGCTGAAAAATTTGTCTCTGCTTTATTGCTCCATGAAAATTTTCAGAGCCAGCACCGATTGCAAAAAGTGCCACATCTTCTCCGCCATGCTTAGCAGATGCACTGTTAATCAATGAATTTTGATGATAATGCTTATCATTAGAAGGAATACTTTGTTTATTACCTGCATACCTAGCTCCTGGGCCAGATAGATAATTTAAAAAACTATATTTAGCAGGATAGGACTCAGGATCATGCCCCTGCCCTAAAATACTTTCTGAATTTTTAGGATAACCAACGATTCCTAGAGTATGACTATGATCGGCTGTAACGAGGATTAATGTATTACTAAGATCTACCTTACTCAAGGCAACTTCCACTGCCTCCCCGAGCTGTATAGTTTCTTCTAAAGCATTCTTGGCTAAGTTCTCATGATGCGCATGATCAATTCTTCCACCTTCAACCATTAAAAAGAAACCATTAGAACTTTTTTGATACAAAAAATCTAAACCCGAAGCGACCATCTCCGAAAGTGAGGGATCTGTTTGCTTATTTCGCTCTCCCTCATAAGCCATATGACCAGGTTCAAATAATCCTAAAAGTTTTTTAGTCTTATTAAAATCAGTCGCTAAAAGATCTGCTTTATTCCAAACATACTTAGAATCAAGGCTTTTCTCCGTCCAACTTTTAATTAAATCTACACCGTCCAATCTAAGCCCTTGAATATTTGGATATTCGGGATCTACTTGAGAGTTACTCAAGAACCTCTGCCTTCCTCCACCCAGCACCAAATCAAGTCCATCTCCACTAGAAAAATCTATTAACTGTTTAGCAATATCAGAAAAACCTTTTGCTCGTAATGCTTCTGGCATTTCCGCATCTGATTGCCATGCGCGCTCTGGAGAATGCGAATAAAAACCTGCCGGCGTCGCATCCGTTATGGCCGTTGTCGTTATTAAACCAGTTAATCGACTTCTCTCTTTAGCATAACTAAGTAATGACTTAGTATTAGCTTGTTTAAAATTGGCAAAGCTTCCACGCCTAACTAAGTTATCCAAGCCAAGCACGCCACTATTTGCTGAAACTCCAGTAGCAATTGCTGTGGCAGTACAAGCAGAATCTGGCACTAAATAATCATTGCATTTGACATCAACCAAGGCGGTATAAGGAAACTTTTCAAAACTAAGATTATCTTTTTGATTTAATTCTTGATTTAATTTGCGGGCAGCCGTTAAGGTACTAATACCCATACCATCCCCAATAAAAACAATGATATTTTTCGTTTCTGCAAAAACACTTGAGGAAAGAACTAAAGATAAAATTAGAAGTGTAAATAACTTTTTAAACATTTTTCTGATTTGAAATTAAGATAAACAGTACAGAGGTGGCAAAAACAAACTTAATTGGGTTTAGTATATTTCTCTAGGAAAGCAAGAGCAATCATTCAATTTATATTTTTGTGAATTATCACTATTATTTAATACTCAATGGGTAATTAAATTATGATCGCTTGAAGCAGGATACTTTTATATTATTTAGCATTTGGTATATCAAATGCTAAATAAGACAAAAAAAAGTGGCCCCCAGTAGTTTCCTACCGAGTGCCACTTCATTTAGGTAATTACAAATTAAATATCAAATTTGTAACCAACTGATAAAGTTAACAGGTGGTTAACTTGTGTATTCTCACCAACCATCTGAATACGATAGTCAGGCTTAACAAACCACTCTGGAGTTAAGTTAAGAAATGCACCTACGCCAGTCTGAGCGTATAGAGCAGTATTTCCATCAGAAGTTGGGTCTTCGTATTTGTTAACACCTAAACCCAAAGCTACGTATGGATCAACTTCAGCACCTTTAGAATCTTCTTCTAAATGGTACATAACATCACCAAAGAATCGGATAGCAGAAGTGTCTTCAGATAAAAAGAAACGGTTAGCACCAGGGTGCTGTCTGTTTCTGATATCTGGACTAAATCCAAATCCAACTTCAGCAGAGATTCGAGGAGCGATATGGTATCCACCAAATCGAACATCAAATGTATGGCTATCTAACAACTCATTGTCTTTCTCACGGATTTCAAAACCACCACCTAAAGATACGTAAAAAGTATCAGAAGATACTGTTTCCATAGCAACTGGCTCAGATTTTACAACAGCCGGCATGACTGGCTTAGCTTGAGCTGGAGCCGCTGGTTTTTTATAATAGCAAGGTTCACCTGGAAAACACCCGTCAGCAGACGCATTGCTAACCAAGAAACCTAGACTTAATAATACAAGTAATAGTTTTTTCATGATTACTCAAAAAAATAAAAACATAAAGTCAGGTGAATTCCCGACAAATTACAACTTAAGTGAGATATAATACATCTAATTATTACAATCTAGCTAGATGAAAATAGACAATATTCTTTTTATTTGCATATTTTACTTAAAAACTAGCATCTGTCTTGATAACCCATGAATATTACTAGCTTTTTATTAAAAATAAAAATTTATTTTATATTTATATGGATAAAATTTTTACCTGTACTCCAGAGATACGATCCTTCACTACTAAGATGACTTAAAAAGGATAGTCACTATTTAGAATCCCCCACCACACCCTAACTTTCTGCGATCGGACACTGACTCGCACCATGACTAGTCGAGGCTAGCCAAGATCCTGACTGCTAAGTGTACAATAAGCAAACTTTTCAAATAAATTATTTCTAGAAAAAGTTTTTATTTAAGAAGTAGAAGAATATCATCTAACACTATAGATTGTTGATCAAGCTATTTTCCATACCGATAAATTAAAAATTATCCTAGAATCAAAATATTGCATGAAACATCGTCATCCAAACAAAAAAATTATGGTTATAGCAGACAAGCTAGTACATCCATTTCAAGAATTTATGCGTCAGAAAAGTTCTGGCGGACTTGTCTTATTAGTTTGCACCTTAATTGCTCTAATTTGGGCGAATTCTCCTTGGGCACATTTATATCATCAACTCTGGCAAACAAAACTAACAATTGGATTTGGAAACCTTATATTGGCTAAGCCACTAGCACTGTGGATTGATGATGGATTAATGGCTGTTTTCTTTTTCCTAGTTGGATTAGAGATTAAACGGGAAATATTAACTGGAGAATTATCCACCATCAAACAAGCAACACTTCCTTTTATCGCGGCTCTTGGTGGCATGGTCGTTCCCGCAATTATCTATACACTTTTTAATCATAACCAACTGACTGTTGCCGGCTGGGGGATTCCAATGGCAACAGATATTGCTTTTGCTCTAGGAGTATTGGCACTGCTGGGAAACAGAATTCCTTTAGCATTGAAAGTTTTCTTAACGGCCTTAGCTATTGTTGATGACCTAGGGGCAGTTCTTGTAATTGCACTCTTTTATACAAATGAAATTAACTGGATTAATCTATTCTACGGAATAATTATTATTGGATTTCTAATTAGCGCCAATCGCCTAGGTTTTCGTCATGCAAAAATATATGCCATCCTGGGTATTCTTCTCTGGTTTGTTTTTCTTAAATCAGGAATTCACGCGACAATTGCCGGTGTGGTTTTAGCTTTTACAATTCCATCGAAGTCTCGAATCAACTGTAAAGAATTTGTAGAAACTAGTAATGGTTTAATAACTCAATTTGAAAATGCTAATAACAATGCGACAGCAATTCTAAATGAGCAACAACAAGCTGCGATTGAAGGCTTACAACATAGTTGTTATGAGGCAGAAGCTCCTCTGCAAAGATTAGAGAACTCTTTGTTGCCCTGGGTCAGTTTTTTTATTATGCCCCTATTTGCATTAGCTAATGCCGGTGTATCTTTTCACGGAGATCTATCATCCTTATTTACTAGCCCTGTTAGTCTTGGTATTGCCAGCGGCTTAATCTTCGGTAAACAAATTGGGATCAGTTTATTTATTTGGCTTGGCATCAAGCTTAAAATTACGACACTCCCAACAGGAACAACTTGGCGACAGATATACGGTGTTAGTTGGCTAGCTGGGATTGGCTTTACTATGTCAATTTTCATTTCGAGCTTAGTCTTTGGACACTCTCCAGAAACATTAGCAATTGCCAAGCTTGGAATCTTATCAGCCTCATTTATCGCTGGAATCGTGGGATGGATAATCCTAAAAACAGCTCCCAATGTAATAAATAAAAATAACTAAGTCTTCGACTAGCGACAATCAAGACAGGTGCTTTGTAAGTAAATAGTCTCCTGTTCAGAATTAACTGATAAGGTTTTTAGGCGTTTTAAAAAGGACTCACCAAAAACTTCTCCATGATAATCTAACTCTTTTAAATTACCGCAACTAAAACAGTTGATAAAAATATGAACGCTACTCGGGCACTGATCACAATGTTGACATGGGAAATAACCACCTTGAGCTTCACGGTGGATTAATTTTAATTCTGTAAGCACTTCTAAGATTCGATAGACTGATGCTAAATCAATAGTTTTGGCATTCTTTTTAATCTCAGAATATATTTCATTCGGATGTAGTGCTTTCTCCGTAACTGATAGCAATTCTAGAACTCGTTGCCGGGGCGCAGTGATCCGAAACCCTCGCTCCTTGAGTGATTGCAATGCTCGTGTAATAAAATATTGATCTTTACTCAAATTTAGAAATAAGTAGTTAGCCCAGCGAAGAATGCTCGACCACGGAGTGGTGCTTGGTCTTTTAAAAATGAATTATGCACTCGAGCTTCTTCATCTGTTAAATTAGTTCCCTTAACATATAACTCAACAGAAGCATCTTCATCTCTGAAAATACTATAAGAAGCTCCCATATTCAACAGGCTGTAACTATCAGTAGGTAATTCAAACTCAGCAGTCTGATTTTGTTTAGCCACAAAAATACTTTCTATATAGGTATCTAAGCCATCATACTTATACTTAAGGCCTGTCTTACCACGGAGTGGTGTTATTCTTGGCAAATCATCACTATTAGTAATATTTTTCCCGCGGACATAATCTACTCCACCATATAATGATAGGTTACTGAATCCAATCTTTACTAAATCTTGTTCAATCTCAGACTCTAAGCCCCAAAACTGTGCCACAATCTGATCATACCCAAACACCGTAAAACTATCTTTAGTTTGGCCATTGGGTGATAAATTAAGATAATCAAGGTATCTCTGATGAAATAATGTTAGGCCACCGCGAGTTGAGCCTGTTAGTTTGCGAAGGATTAATTCAGTCCCTAAGGATCTTTCTTGGCTTAAGCCTTGGTCTCCCACTTCAAAAGTTTGAGTCGCGAGATGTGCCCCGTTAGCATATAACTCAGTGGCATTTGGTGCTCTTTGACTATAAGAAAGATTAACAGCAGCTGAATACTTTTTCTGATCTGTAAAATAAATTAATCCCGTTGAGCTACTTAAAAGATTAAAATCTTTCTTTGGTAAATCTAATTCTGGACTTAAACTGGCATGCTCATATCGTCCACCAAATTGCCAGACTAGGTTGTCTTGTAGCGATAAATCTTCTACAAAAAAGAGTGCCGGCGTGGTTGTTGCGGTAGAAGGTACAAATGCTTCGGCACCTTTTGTTTTTAAATCATCATGATTAAACTGAAGACCCCAACCTCCTTCTAGCATTTGATTATGTTTATGAGTTAATAATAATCTAGTTTCAAAAGCTTTTCGATCGTAACGAGTACCTATTTCCTCCCCCTCTAATTCAACATGACGATAATCAGAATAGGCCGTACCAAACTGTAAAGATTTAAATAAGGGATCTTCTAATTTAATTTCTCCGCGAGATTCAATTTTAGTTTGTTGCAAATCAATTCGGACATTTTCTTCCTGGGGCGTCACTCCCAGTATCGGATTAGTGGCTGTCTCTTCTTGATGAACGTGTCCACCAGGTACTCCATAGTTGGAATTTGTTTGACGAATTGCTAAACCAACAAAACCTTTATCCCAGACACGAGACACTCCAGCTTTCACACCACTGGCCTTACTATCAGTATTTTCTAGACGACCTTTAGACGCTTCATCTTCAGAATGAAGATCCTCTCTTTCTTCTTGTGCTCGAAATTGCGCTGATTCAGCATATCCTGGAATTTTTAGATCATCAGTTGTTCGGTCATAGCCTGACACATGCCAATTTAATTCTCCCTCCTGTCCTTCAAGGACAGCACCTCCACCTGTCTCACCATTACCAGCATCACCTTGCCGAAAATCTAATTTACCTGTTAACTCTTTTCCAACATCTTCCTCTTTGATGCTTCCATCAATTACATTTACAACACCACCAATTGCCTGACTGCCGTATAGTAATGTGCTTGGGCCACGTAAAATATCGATTCGTTCCGTAATTAAAGTATCCATTGCCACAGCGTGATCATCAGAAGTCGCAGAGACATCACCCATCTCTAAACCATTTTCTAAAATTCGCACTCTTTCTTTTCCTTGACCACGAATAATTGGACGACTGGCAACTGGGCCAAAGTAACTTGAGCTTACTCCTGGCTGATTAGCTAATGCTTCACCTATAGAGCTGCCTTCATTTTTTCTAAGTTCAGCTTCACCCAGAACAGTTACTGGCTTACCAACTCTTTCCATTCCCTGAGGTGAAAGTGAACCTGTAATAGTAATTCTCACTGGCTCACTTGGCTGTTCACTAGGTGTAGGATCTTCTGCAATCGCACTAAAAGGTACAGCAAACAAAAAAAGAGCGGAATTAAGAATTTTCATAGGATAAACTTCAACTTAATTAATGCGAATTATTCGCGATAGAAGTATACCTAATGCAAATTTATTGCAAATAGAAATTATAACCTATTAAAATCTTTATTAATATTATATTTGGACTAAGCTGAGTTCCTACTAGCATTGATATTACCAAACAGGGTCCGGGTGATCATTTTCTCATAAATATCAATTTGATCTTGATCCGGTTTTGCCTCAGAATTTAAGCTTTGAACCTGGCCTAAAGCAAACTGCTGAATCGTAACAAGTGGTAGTACTATTTTCTCTCGAATATCAATTGAGGCTTTCACCGCCTTGGTATTCTCCATTAAGGTCTCAAAGGAAAATAACTCTAAAATTATTTTTTTTGTTCTTAAATATTCTTCGTGAATTAATGACCAAAAAGATCCAAACTCAGGATCATCATTTAAATGCGCAGTTAAAGGGAAAAATGATTTCGTTAAACTCATCATAGTATTTTCTAAAAGAGTTCTAAAAAATGCTGAATTTTTAAAAAGGTGTTCAACCCTTTCAAGTTCCCCTTTATTTTTAAAATTCTCAATTGCTAATCCAACGCCATAATACCCAGGCACATTTTGTTTTAACTGACTCCAACTCCCAACAAAAGGAATCGCCCTTAAATCTTCAAAATTTAACTTGTTAGAATTACCCCTCTTTGCAGGACGACTACTAATATTTGTTTTGGCATAATATTTTAATGTACTACGCTCTTCTAAGTAAGGCATAAACTTGGGATGATCTTTAAAATCTTGATAAGCCTGATAGCTAAGCTCTGCCAGTTCTTGCATGGTTGCTTGATCCTCGGAAGATATCAGACTATTCTTCATGCTAAACATCTGATTTACAATTCCGGCACTCAGTAATTGTTCCAGATTGTACTGACAGGAATCTAAATTTCCAAAGTTAGAACTGATCGTTTGGCCTTGAATTGTTAATTGGATCTCTTTGTTTTCAATTGTGGAACCCTGTGATGCATAAAACTGATGCGTCTTGCCTCCTCCTCTTGCTGGTGGCCCTCCGCGACCATCAAAGAAAAAAACATCTACCTGATACTTTCTAGAAAGTTTAGTAAGCATTTCTTTTGCTCGATAAATACTCCAATTTGCCATTAGATATCCACCATCTTTTGTACCATCAGAAAAGCCCAACATAATAGTTTGTTTCTTACCACGGCGTAGTAAATGTTCGGCATAAAACTTATTGGCATAGAGCTCTGTCATGATCTCTTCTGCTTTTTGTAAGTCCTCAATTGTTTCAAATAGTGGAATAATATCAACCGTTGGTTGCTCCCAAGCAACTAAGCGCATTAATCCTAAAACTTCCATCACATTCAAAGCACTTTGGGTATTACTAATAATATAACGATTAGCGCCAAGTTCTCCATTTTGCTTTTGAATTAGGCGCATCGCCTTAAGGCTAGCAAGTGTATCCTTAGCAATTTCATCAATAATTGAATCAGGGGTTAGGTCTCCAGAAAGTTCTGTTAAAAATTCGATTTTTTCCTTGTCACTCCATAGAGAATATTCCTCAGGAAAAATCTTTAACCCTAAAACTTGAGTCTCCATAATTAACGTTTTGATCACTTGCTGATGAATACGTGAGTCTTGTCGGATATCAAGTGAAGCAAAATAAAATCCAAAAATTTTAACCTTACTAATTAGTTCATCAAGATCTTCAATGAAGAGTGACTGATGCTTACTTTGTAAAATATCCCGAATTTCCAATAAGGTTCTTAAAAACTCCGCTGCTGTAAAACTTGTTGGCTCAAAATTTTGATAGCTATTTTGATAAAGTTTTTGCTCTAAATCCTGCACTAAGTGATCAACCAGATCAAAAGTAATTCTCCTTTTAAGTTTTCGAATGTCGCGATAATAACTACGAAGCAAACTTGTTTTTAAACGCTCGGCAACTTTTAAAGTTGTCTCACTATTAACATTTGGGTTTCCATCTCGATCTCCACCGGGCCAAAAACCTAGCATCACAATTTGATTATCAATAATCTGACCATCAAATACATTTGTCTGCAGGTACTGATAGATCTTACTGGCTGAATGATAAAAAACATTTTCTAAAAACCAAATTAAGTTAACTGCTTCTTCGTAAGGTGTCGGTTGTTGTTTATTAAAAAAGGGAGTTTTCCCTAGTTGGGCTAATAATTTTTTAATTAATGAGAAATTATCCTTTTTGATTGCTTGAGTTAAATCAGTAATAATACCTAACACTGTTCCTGGATAAAACTGCGTGGGATGAGCTGTCAGGACAGTTCTAATTTTAAATTCACTAAGAAATTTTTTTAATTCCAAAGCTTTCCCTTGCTCCTCAGCATTTTCTTTAATGTCTCGAAGAGTACCTTTGCCATCTAAATTATTAACTATCGCAAAAGCGGCATCTTCCACAGCATCAAATAAAACCACTTGGCGTTCAATATATTGGATAAAACGAAACAATAAATCATTACGCTCATCAATAGTCCGATCTTGATAATACTGACTAAAGAAATCTGCTAAAATCTCAGTTGGATTCTTACCAATTTCATAGCCTTGTTCACAAAGTTCGCTAAATAAAGGAAGTAAAACACCTGTGTTCGTAATTTCATCGAAAGGTAAGGTTAGAAAAATACTATTATAAATTTGATATTTAGTTAGAACACTATCATTAAAACGTTCGATTTTTGGTTTTCGGAGCATATTTCTTGGATCATCAGATAAAAGATTCCTCTTAAGTATACTAAATTTTTACTTAGACGGTTAGTCAATTCGCATTTTTATTTGTCTGACGATATACAATTGCGAGCAGACATGGCACCACAACTAAAGTGAGTAATGTAGAAGAGATAATCCCTCCAATCACTACTGTTGCCAGTGGTCGTTGCACTTCAGAACCCGTTCCTACAGAAATCGCCATTGGAATAAAGCCAAGGGAGGCAACTAATGCTGTCATTAAAATTGGTCGCAGCCTAGAAGACGCTCCCTCCACAATTGCTTTAATCAAATCCTCTCCACTTAAAATAATTTTTTTAATAAAAGATACGAGTACTAAACTATTCAGCACGGCAACTCCTGATAAAGCAATAAAACCAACGGCGGCTGAGATCGAAAATGGAATACCTCGTAACCACAAGGCAAAAATTCCACCTGATAATGCAAATGGAACGCCTACAAAAACAATTAAGGAATCTCGTATGGAATGTAAGGTAATAAAAATTAATAGAAAGACAGTAAGTAGCACTAATGGAATAACTATTGTTAGCTTGGCTTGTGCTGATAAAAGATTTTCATACTGCCCACCCCACTTTAACCAATAGCCAGCAGGTAATTTAACCTCAGTTAAAATTGTTTTTTGAGCCTCTTCCACAAATGAACCTAAATCTCGACTCCGAACATTTGCTGTGACCACTACTCTCCGTTTGCCATCCTCTCGACTAATTTGATTAGGCCCTTCAACAATATCAATCTGGGCGAGATCACTTAATCTGACATAAGAACGCTCGGAAAGTTCTGGTTTTAAATCAGCATTAATTGTTTCAATTAAATGTCCATGTTGAGTTTCTTCAATCGGCAAAGGAATCGGGAGTGAGCGAATTGAATTAATATTGTTTCGATCTAATTCTGAAAGCCTCACCGTAATTGGAAATTTACGATCACCTTCAAAAAATTCACTCACTTGATTACCAGCAAAAGCAGTATGAACAACGGCTTGGAGCTGAGTCATAGTAATTCCAAAACGAGCTATTTTTTCACGATCAGGCTTAACCACAATAACTGGCAATCCCGTAGCCTGTTCTAATTTCACATCAGAGGCACCTTCAACACGAGCTACTAAGTTACGAATCTTCTCCCCCTCCTCCAATAGAATCGCTGAATCATCTCCAAAAATCTTTACGGCAACATCACTACGAACACCAGCAATTAACTCATTAAAACGCATCTGTATTGGTTGCGTAAATTCATAATTATTACCCGGAATTTTTGCTACTAGCTCTTCCAGCTCGGCAACTAAAACTTTTTTTGGCTTCCGTGGATTTTTCCATTCCGATCGAGGCTTAATCATCACAAAACCATCAGCAACACTTGGTGGCATCGGATCATTGGCAATTTCTGCGGTACCAATTTTGGCAAAAACATTACTCACTTCCGGAATTTCCTTAATTGCCTGCTCCAGTTTATGTTGCATTTCAACAGACTGTTCTAAAGAGGTGCCAGGAATCCGCAAAGCATGCATAGCGATATCCCCTTCATCAAGTGAAGGAACAAACTCAGAACCTAAGCGAGTAAAAATTATTAATGATAGAAGAAAAATTATGATTGAAGCAGCGACTGCAAGAACTGGCTTTTGCAGACTAGCGTCTAATAATTCTTTGTACTTATTCTGTAAATAACTTAATAAACCACCTTGCTTTTCTTTGACTTCACCAGTCATAAAAACTGCTACTGCTGCAGGGATAAAAGTTAATGAAAGGATAAATGCTGCCCCCAGTGCCAGTAAAACTGTAAATGCCATTGGGTGGTACATCTTGCCCTCAATACCAGTAAGGGTAAGAATTGGTACATAGACAACCATGATAATTAGTTCGCCAAAAAGAGTTGCTTGGCGTACCTCCGTTGAAGCTTCATAGATTACATTTAGCCGTTCTTCCTTATTTAACAATCTACCAAGCTGATGTTGCAACAAACCAAGTCGGCGAATGCAATTCTCGACTAAAATTACAGCGCCATCAACAATCAACCCAAAATCCAAGGCACCAAGACTCATCAAATTAGCGCTCAATTTACAACTCGACATACCAAAAATTGTGATTAACATGGATAGTGGAATCACACAGGCAGTGATTAGTGCTGCCCGAAAATTCCCAAGCATCACAAATAAAATCACAATTACTAACAAGGCCCCTTCAATTAAGTTTTTACGTACTGTAGCGATCGTCGAATTAACCAAATTGGTACGATCGTAAACTGGTTTAATCGTGACTCCTTCTGGTAAGGAAGGAGCAATTTGCTTAATCCTCTCACGAACCAAGCCAGAAACTTCTCGACCATTTTCTCCAATCAACATAAAGACTGTCCCCAGAACAACTTCCCGACCATTCTCTGTTGCTGCACCAGTCCGTAGCTCTGAGCCAATTTGCAAACTAGCCAAATCTTTAACTAGAACTGGAATACTTTCATGAATTCCAACAACAATCTCCAATAAGTCTTCTATTGTTTCTAACTGTGCTGGCACACGAATCAATAATTGCTCGCCATTCTGTTCAATAAATCCAGCACCAATATTGGAATTATTTTCAGCAATGGCAATTGTCAAATCATCCAAGGTTAAATCATACCCGCGAAGACGCTCTAGATTGGGAGTAACTACATACTGCTTGGATGCTCCACCGATTGAATTAATTTCAATGACCCCGGGTATCGTTCGCAGTTGTGGCTTAACAATCCAATCTTGAATCTCTCTTAACTCTTGTAATGAACGAGTATGATTTGTCCCAATGGAATTTTCCACAGTGAACATAAATATTTCACCTAGACCTGTTGTAATTGGCCCTAGTGAAGGAACAGTTCCCGTAGGTAAATGCGCAACAGCTTCCTGCAATCTTTGTGCAACTAATTGTCTTGCAAAATATATATCAGTTCCATCTTTAAAAATTAAAGTAACTTGGGATAAACCATAACGCGATAAGGAACGTGAATATTCTAATCCCGGAATACCTGCTAATAATATTTCCATTGGACTGGTAATGCGCTGTTCTGCTTCTAGTGGCGAATATCCCACTGCCTCAGTGTTAATCTGTACTTGGACATTAGTAATATCTGGTACGGCATCAATCCTTAGGTGCTGATAGGAAGATAAACCTAACACCATGCTAAGTAGGGTTAGTAGCAACACTAAATAGCGATAGCGAATTGAAAAACTTATAATTGAATTGAACATAATATTTCTTTAATGATCGTGGCTCGCTCCTGACTTCAAGATATCGGCTTTAATCGTAAAAGCATTGGCTGTTACATATTCTTCACTTGCTTGCAGGCCAGAGAGGACTTCTGTCCATTCACCATCACTCCTTCCCAGCTGCAGGGGACGAATCTCATAGATATCCCCATGCTTAGCAAAAACTACTTGCCAGTCTCGAAAGCGCTGAAGCGCATTATTTCTAACTGCTAGCTTGGTCATCTGCTCATCCGTTTTAATACTTCCTGTTACAAACATCCCCGGCAATAGTAGCCCGGCAGTGTTAGAAATAATTACTCGAACTAATTGTGACTGAGTTTTCTCATCTAGATATGGAGCCACATAATAAATTTCACCTTTAAATTTACCTTCGTCGGAAGTTGTCAGGGCTACCTTTTGTCCCTTCTTAACTAAGTTACGTTGATTAATTGGTACCAGAAAATCTGCCCAGACCTCTGAAAGATCGGCTACGATATAGACCCACTGATTTTCTGGCACAAACTCACCGACAATTAGATGGCCATTAATAACAGTCCCAGCAATTTGCGAACGAACCTCATACGGTTGCAAGCTTTGATTACTTTCAATAATTGCTAAAACTTCACCTTTCTCAACAGCATCACCAATATGCTTCCTCCCTTCTTTAACAATCCCTGAAAATCTAGGAACGATGTGCGCGATCCGATGCTCACTTGACAAGATCTTCCCTCGAACATTAATCATTGATCGGATAATTTGATTGCTGGCGCTTTCAGTTTTAATTCCAGACGTTAATGCTACTTCATCAGGCATACTGGTTCGACCCTCATAAGACGGATATTCCCATTGATAATTCTTTGCTTGATACTTAGCTAGAATCTTGACATCAAAAGAATGTGGCTCAGTAACTACTTGTTCAGAGCTTAGAAACTGTCCAACAGGAGTCAATTCAAAAGTACTAACTTCTCCGCCTAGACGAGTTAATTGAATTTCAACTTGTAGATCTTTTGCTGGTAATAATCTTTCTGCCTCATATCCGTAAACTCGATACTGAGGTTCAGTTCCTTCTTCAAAAATAACTATTTCTAATTTAAGGTTTTCTTCCTCTAGCAAGCGACCACCATGAGGACCTTTAACTTCGTGGGCTTCTTCATGTTCCTCATCGGCATGGTGTTTTTCATCCGGCGACTTACAACTAATACCCAAACAAAGAATCGGTAATAGAACGACCAATAAACAGCTTTTGATTAATTGATTACACATTTAAATTTCCTCACCAATAAGTAATGACAAACGGATTCGAGCAGCTACATTACTGCTCCATAATTTCAATGACTGTTCTTGAACTTCACTGAGCATTCTTAAGCTTTGCCAAACTTGCAAGACATCCCCCTGTCCTTTGGTAAAAAGTTCTTCTTGGATTTTTAGTGCCTCTTGAAAAGACGGAATCACATTCTTGTTAAATAACTCTAATTGCCTACGAGCATTTTGATTGGCTACCTGTAGGTAAGTGACTTGCGACCTTAAAGCTTCTGGTGCGAATATTTGTTCCTGGGCCTCAACTGCCGCTAACTGTGCTGAGGCTCTTAATTTTTCTGCTTGGTTGCGATTCCAGACTGGCAGAGGAATAGTGATACCAAATCCAAAAAAATCTCCACCATCATTTGTATGTTGATAAACTAACTTTGGAGTAAATTCTGGATATGAATCTAGTTCGGCTAACTGATTTTGTTCAACGGCTAAGCGATCTAAAATCTTTAATCTCGCTTGTTCACTTAATTCACTATCTTTAGAATACTCTAGCAAAGTCTCAACCGAAGGAATTTTTAAAAACTCTGGAGGTAACTTGGCTAAAACACAGGAAACACCAAGATTTTTTTGAATTTCATGTTGAGTTAAGGCGATACTAGTACTAACTCCTAATTGACTTGCTTGTAGTCGGTACTTTTCTCCTTCAAAAAGCTTCTCTTCTCCCTTGGAAAGCAAACCTTTAATAACAGCCTCTTTAATCAAATTTAATTTCTTATTCGCTCGAGTCTCTGCTTCTGCAAAAACTTCGGCTGTTCTTTGCAATGCCCAAAGACGATAATATAAGAGTCTCATTCTTTGACTAAGTTCAAAGATCTCAGTTGCTTGGTTTACCTTACTAGCTTTACGAATCAACTCAGCAACATTGTCTCTTTTACCAAAGTCCGATAATCTTAATTTCTGTCCAAAACTCACAGCATTCTGAGCATCATTTGCGCCAGCTAATTCCATCGAGGTGAAGGTTCGCTCAATGGCCAACTCTGGATTGGCTAAAACTTTCAGATCAAACGCGTTCGCTAGCTGACTAGCAAATTTACTATCAATCTTTTTGATTAAAGGGCTATTCTTAATTCCTAAGGCTCGAAACTCATCAAAAGACAACTCTGTCTTACAGTTATTTGTTATATCAGTTTCACAAATTGCTTGCTGGGAAATCAGTAAGATTAAGAGCAAGGAAATAATTTGGAAACTGACAGGAGTATATCTACTCATGTTGATCCTAAATTTTTTAAATTATATTTTTTACTTCTATGGTATTTGCTAAGAGTTTAGCTCAGTGGTGGAGCTTGAGGAGCCGAATCAAGGGAAATTAATAGACCTGCTACTTTACTTAGATGATGCAAATCTAAATCAATAGAGTCTTTACTTACGATAAATGAAATTGGAGCAAATAATTCTGTTATTGTCCATTTAGAGAATTCTAAATTTAGATCTACAAAATAATCGTAATCATGATTAAGTGATTTATGCAAACTAAGGCCGATAATTGGGCATGACTCCGTATTTTTTTCAGAATCTGAAGAGTTTCCATGACAAGGGTCATTTTCTGAAGTTGAACTTTCACGTTGGGGATGCGCTCCTAAATCAACCTTCCCTAACGAGGCACAAGCTTCTTCTAAAAAGCAATGATTGGCAAACAGGAATAGGACAGAAACTAAGCAATAAGCTAAGATGCGTTTTGTAATTTCCCCTAAAGTGAACATATTAGTTTTATATCATGCTCTGATTAAATTTAACAATAGTTTATCAACTTGTGAGATCCTTTAGATTAAAATCCCGTATCTTCTAACTACCAAAGCAGTGAAAAAATAGAGCAAGATAGTGACACCTAAGCTTACCGCTAAGCTAGAATAAAAATTCCAGCCTTGTTTTTCCAACAACCAGGGAAGTAACAGAAACATTGGCAAGCTTGGTAAAACCATCCAAAAGACACCTGTGCTATGACTACTAATCTTAGTCGTTGGGACATGCTCTTGATGCATCCAAATCATACCCAAGACACTAATTAACGGAATAGATGCTAACAAACTCCCAATAAATGAATTAAATTTACCAATTTCTGAGACAGCAACGATAATTAATGAAGTGACAATAATTTTGACAAGATACCAGACCATTATTTACCTCAATAAAATAAAACTTTTCAATCTGCACGACCACGCTTTTGATCTAGGCGTCCACAAGCATAAGCCTGAAAAACACCTTGAACCTGATCCCGAATCATTCGAAAAAAGATTCGCTGTTCTTCTTCCGACCCGACTACTTTTGCAGGATCTTCAAATGGAAAGTGATGTCGATTTACTTGCCCTGGAAAGATTGGACAAGCCTGCTCCGCATTACCACATACTGTTATAATAGTTTCGACATTTTGATTTAAAAATTGTTCTAGGTGCTTGGAGGTATGACTTCTAATATCCAAACCAATTTCTAGCATAACTTCAATAGCCATTGGATGAACATACCCTGCCGGTTGTGATCCAGCACTAGCAACTTCAAAATCTTCACCAAGTGCCTGGCTCAAGATGCCTTCCGCTAGATGAGAGCGACAACTATTTCCCGTACAGAGTATTAAAATTAATGGCTTTAACATAGACACTAACAACAATTAGAATCCGAACCACAACAACTTTTAGACTCATTTTTTGGAGACACTGCGGGAAGTCCACAAAGCTCTTTTGCCAGGCAATCAGTATGTTTGACACCTAGATGCAAAATAATTGCACTATCACTAACTTGATGTTGAATAATATTATACTGAGAAATTAAAAGATCCTCATATTCAATTTCTACCGACATTTCCTCGTCCACTAAGAAGGATTCTGCTTTCTTAAAAATCTTTTTAGCTTTACTAGCTTCCAAACGATGGTCTGCATCTGCCCCAACCCAAATTTGCAATTGGCAAGTTTTAATATCTCTTAGTGTTCCACCACAATCAATAAAAGTCTTATGCACTAAACCAATCTCTGTAATATGAAATGATACTGGAACTTGGTTTCCATTTGGTAGTATGAGTTGTAATTGCTTACTGTCATTAGCAGTTAATAAGTTTTTAAATTCAATAATTTTCATATCATTTTCTTTTTAAATTTTTTGGCCTTGGACAACAAGCTAACTCACTCTGTTGTAATCTTTGCAGAGCTCGCTTTGCATCTGCTTTTAATAAGGGACTGGAAATACTATTTGCTTCAAAACTGTTAGCAAGTTCCAAAATTATTTTTTTATACTCTGGAATAATTTTGTAATAAATCCATTTTTCGCACCGCTCCTGATCTAATAGCCCTGCCTTTTTCATTACTTGCAAATGACTAGAGACCGAGGATTGAGGCATCTGAAAAATATCAGCAAGTTCACAGGCACAGAACGCCTGATCAATTATTAACTGAGAAATTCTCCAACGAGTTGGATCTGCTAGTGCCTGATTAAATGCGATTAATTTATCCATCGATAATAATCATAACGATAAATACCGTTATATGTCAAGACCCCCCCCCTGCCCTGACTTGACGAGGGCACTATCTCTTGTAAGCTAATCAATAATGGAAACATTTCAGCTCCTATTTCTAAAAATAATTCCGCTCTACACATTAATTCTACTTGGGTTTCTTTGTGCAAAAAAGCTTCACTTGGACAAAGATACGATTGGCAGACTCCTACTGTATGTAATTAGTCCGGTAATTGTGTTTTATGGTGGGTTACTAAATAATATTACAATTGAAAATATTAGCCTTCCGGTAATTGTTTTTCTAATTGCCGGTTGCGTCAGCTTACTTTTCTATCGATTAGGTCAATATTTTTTCCCTAATAGCTCTGATGCAAATCTACTTGCATACTCTGCTGGGGCATCAAACACTGGATATTTTGGCCTGCCTGTAATTGCTTCTATTCTTGGACAAGAAGCATTTACTCTAGCAATTATTGCTAACCTCGGGATGATTATTTTTGAAAACACCTTAGGCTTTTATTTAGCTGCTAAAGGAAATTTTTCAGCAAAACAAAGTTTGATTAAAATTGCTCAGTTGCCCCATTTATATGTTCTAAGCTTGGGTATCCTTTTCAACCTGCTGGGATTTTCTAAAAATCAAATCTTATTACAAAACTTTGAATACTTTAAAGGAGCATACGCCCTGCTTGGAATGATGATTATTGGGATTGGTTTAGCCAATATGAGATTTGTCTTACATGATTTTAAATTTGTCGGATTAAGTTTTCTAGCAAAGTTTATTTGTTTTCCGTTAATTACCTTATTATTTATTTGGATCGATCAAACCATGAAACTTTGTTCTCCAACTAGTCATCAAGTCCTACTAATTATTTTAAGCACACCCTTAGCTGCAAATGCTGTGGTCATTGCCGGAGAATTAAAATTAAATCCAGCAAAAGCAGCCCTTGGAGTCTTAACTACAACACTATTTGCAATCTTATTCATTCCACTAATCATCCAAGTCCTCTAAAATCTTAATCAATCTAAAAAAGAATCTTTGATATTCAATGAATCTACCCAACCGCTCTCTTATCACTACCTAATAACAATAAATTTGTTTGATATTTATTTTTTAGGTCGCTATAATTTCTAAAGCTTTACTAAACACCCTCATTTTTTCTAAGAAAAATTATGAACCTTAAAATAATAACTACTGCTAGCCTTGCTTCACTTTTAATTGCTTCCATTGCACTGGCCACACCAGCTAAACAACTTGGAGATATCAACAAAGTCAAAAATCTTAAAAGTATCCCCTTCAATACTCAATCAGGAAATAAAATCTTCTTCTCCCGTACAACAGATGCTGAGGGAGCAGAACTTTGGGTAACAGATGGAACAGCTGCTGAGACACACATTATAAAAGATATTGTACCCGGGACAGAAGGTTCACAACCAATTTCTTTTGCTCCAGTTACTATTGGTGGATTACCTGGTGCCTACTTTCAAGCAAGAACTCCAGCAAACGGCCAAGAGCTTTGGATTACTGATGGAACATCTGATGGTACCGTCATGGTAAAAGATATTTACCCAGGAAATACTTCTGGCCTAGGTAGCTTTGGAGGCCTTCCTCAGTTTTTGAGTATTCCTGGATCTACCCAAGCTTTTTTTGTTGCAGATGATGGAACAAACGGAGAAGAGCTTTGGTATACAGATGGTACAAGCATTGGGACTGTGATGGTAGATGACATAAAGCCCGGCTCAGCCTCCTCCGAACCAACAAATCTTAAATATTATCCAGGATTTCCCTATATATTTTTTACTGCCACAAACAATCTAACTGGCACTGAAGCTTACGTTGCTAATTCCTCTAACTCAGCAATACTTCACGATCTAGCTCCGGGCTTTGCTTCTTCTAAGCCTGGAGAATTCTATTTAATGCCAACATCATTTGTTTTTGCGGCGGATGATGGAACTACAGGAAGAGAACTTTGGTCTACAAATCTTAGCTCCCCAACATTATTAGCAGATACTACCCCAGGCTTAATGCCCAGCTATATTATAAACTTTATGCAACTCGCTTCTGACAAGTTATTATATTCAAGCCTAAGTGCCAGTGCTGGTGGGATTGATTCTAAGTTAATGATCACAGATGGAACTATCCCCGGTACTAGCGCAGTTAAAAGTCTTGATTGCGTCCCGGGCGGGATCTTTTCCATCATTACTGGATATGCAATTAAAACTTCCGAAGTAATTAATGGGCATGCTCTTTTCCCTTGCTATAATCTCCTAACTTCTCAGTCTACTCTTTGGGCTTCCGATGGAACAGAAGCCAGTACTAATATACTGAAGGACTTTGTTCCAACTAATACAAATTATCTTGGTGATGGATATACATTGTTACATGGAAATAATAATTTAGTCTTTCCAGCGAACGATGGACGAACTGGCCTAGAACCTTGGATTACTGATGGAACTACTGCTGGAACATTTCGCTTGGCTAATTTTAACCATGGTGAAGCCAGCTCCATCGATCCAACAATTGCCTACCTGACAATTTTTAGCCCTCAGCAAAATCAATCAGCAAGTCTTTTACCAATAACAATTGGTAAAGAAAGAAAGGTTTATTACACAGATGGAACACTTGCTAATACGAGGGAGTTATTTGATGACAGTGGTAGTCGCACTGAAGATAGCTACCCTTCAGAGTTTACAGCAACTTGGTCAAAAAGTTCTTTTCTCCGCCACAGATACTTCTAAAGGAACTGAGTTATTTGAAACTAATGGCAAACCATCAGGTACAAAAATACTTAAAAATATTTTTAAATCTGGAAATTCTTCTCCAACAGGAATTCAAACCTTGAATTCAACTAATCTAATCTTCTCTGCAAGTAGTCAAGATAAAGGAAAGGAACTTTGGATGACTGATGGAACAAAAGCTGAGACAAAATTATTAAAAGATATTCAGGTTGGAAAAGCTAGCAGCTCACCGTTTCTCTTTAAAGGCAAAGCCCGAGGTAAACTGTTTTTCTTTGCTAATGATGGTGTTACTGGTACTGAGCTTTGGACTACTAAAGGAACCAAAAGAACTACTAAGCTATTAAAAGACATCAATGTTGGATCAGGCGATTCTACCAATAATGGTTTAGTAATCTTTAAGAACAAAGCAATTTTTGCCGCTGAGGAGGAGGATCATGGTATGGAACTATGGATCAGTAATGGCACAACAGCAGGAACAACTTTACTTAAAGACATCTTAGTAGGAGCTAATTCAGCTGATGTCGACAATTTAGTTGTTGTAGGAGAAAGAGTATTCTTTACAGCCTACAGTGCTACTAATGGCGAAGAACTTTGGCAGACTGATGGCACAAGCGATGGTACAACTTTAGTAAAAGATATTGTTCCAGGTTTAGCATCTTCCTCCATCAATAACTTAGTTGCAGTAGGCAATACACTTTTCTTTACTGCTGATGACGGAGCTAATGGAGAAGAACTTTGGAAAAGTGATGGAACTGAGTCTGGCACTCTAATAATTGACAATATTGATGGAACTAGCTCGCACTCTTCTCCACAAAATTTAGTTGCTCTATCAAATGATCAAGTTGTTTTTTCAGCAAACGATGGAGTACATGGTCGTGAGCTTTGGATTGCAACTTCCGCACTGGGCTCAGCAACATTACTTAAAGATATAACCCCTGGATCTAGTGGATCAGATCCACAAAGTCTCTATGCAATTTCTGCTCGAGGCTTAGTGGTTCTCTCTGCCTATACAGCAACAGAAGGTCAGGAGCTTTGGATATCTAATGGAACACCAGAAGGCACTTCTCTCTTAGCAGATATTTCTCCTGGAGCACTAAGTAGCTACCCAGCAGATTTTTTTGCTAAAGGACGCAAACTTTATTTTGCAGCTGAATCTGAAAGTAATGGAATTGAAGCTTTTGCAATTAAATTACCATAAACTTCCTGCAGTCTAAAACAGGATCTGTTTTAGACTGCGCTTTTGAAGAAGAGCAATCATTCCTCACTTCAGATAAGCCCGTGCTATAAATAAGATCAAGTTGAAAAAAATTTTCTGACTACTCAGCTTACAAATGGTTTATAATTAGACGTTTTAATGATTAGAATCAGTTAAATAAGGGGATTTTCTATTTCTAAAAGATAATGCAATACTGTTCTATGCCAGATAAGATTAGAATCCCTGACAACCACCAACTAAATCAGAATATTACTCAATCTAGTACTACAGAAAAAGACAAAGCTTCTTTAAAACTCAAATCAGAAAAGCTAACTGCCTTCAAATTTTTAGAGTCTTTGCGCGAATTCTCGAAAATCCCAGCAAGTGAACTCCAAACCCTGGCAGATACTTGTCGCTTCGCTAGTTATAAATCAAACCAATACATCAGATCAGAGGGAGATGAAGAAAGTCTTTACGGGTTTATTGTTGTTACTGGTCGCTTAGCATTATTTAAAAATTCTAATAGTGGCAAAGAATTAATTGTTGATATTCTTCAATCTGGAGATATTTTTGGAATGCTCTTAATGCTTGCTGCCGAAAGATTGCCAGAGCAGCTTTCCGTTCGTTCCGTCCAAAAAGCAAAATTGCTACTCGTGCCTCTTAAAAGTTTTAATAAATTAATTGAGGCTCACCCGATACTCTTTAAGGAATTTGTTGCGCACATACTGATTTCGTTGCAATCTTCCTATAATTTATCACGTGGGCTTGCGCACGATCGGGTGAATGTGCGGATTGCTACCATCTTATTTAGCATGACTCTTAAATCTACTACTAAAAATTTAGCAAATGAACCTTTTACCATCAGGCTAACTAGAAATATACTCGCAAACCTGACAGGGACAACAACTGAAACGGCGATCAGGGTAACAAGAATGATGCATACTGATGGCTTGATTGATATTACAACTCCTGGAGTTATCAAAATTCTTAAAATCAATGAGCTATTAAAGATAGTTGAAGATTTATGATTTTTCTTCTGACTTACTGATGAACCTTTCTGTTCTAAGTGAAGCCTGTTCACTTACTGACTCAATGTCTATAAAATTCGATATGCAGATTAGTATCTCAAGGTTGTCATCTTATTAAAGACTAAAAGTTAACTCTTTTCAATTGGGTTCTACTACTTTAGAAAAATATCATAAACATAACTACTTGATAAGTCTAAATAATTTCACTATTTTCCATTCTTCATGGATAATGTAAGACTGATTAATGGATGAAAAAACTCTTTTTACTGAGAATCAACAATTAATTGCTGATTTAAGACTAACCAAAATCAGAAGAAAATCTGTTTTCACTGTAAATAAAACGGTTGAGAAACTAACAATATTGGAATTCCTAAGCTGCATTAGAGAGTTTTCAATCATCCCTCGATCGGAACTACAAGCTTTAGCTGACTGCTCTCGGTTTATCTCATATGAAACTAACCAGTTTGTTAGATCTGAAGGGGATGAGAAAAGTTTATATGGGTTTATTGTTGTTACTGGTCGCCTTACCTTATTTAAAACTTCTAATAGCGGTAAAGATTTAATCGTAGATATTCTACAGCCTGGAGATAATTTTGGATTACTTTTAAAACTTGCTAATGAAAATTTGCCTGAGCAACTTTCTGTTCGTGCAATTCAAAAAGCAAAATTACTATTGGTACCAATTAAAAACTTTAGGCGGTTGATCGAAACTTATCCGCTCCTCTGTAAAGAATTTGTTGCTCACTTACTAATCTCCCTTCAATCTTCTTATAATCTCTCTAGAGGTCTTGCCCATGACAAGGTGAACGTGAGAATTGCCACAGTGCTAATCAAGATGTCCCTACTCTATTCCAAGCTTGATCAAGAAGACACCTACCACACTGTAATCTTAACCAGACAACAACTCGCCAATCTTACTGGCACAACTACAGAAACTGCGATTCGAATTACTAGAGCAATGCAAAATGAGGGGTTAATTGATCTTACACGATCAGGAATTATTAAAATCTTAAAGATTGAAGGACTAATCAAAATAGTGGATGACTTCTAACTAATAGTCTGCTGAACAACAAAATTTTTCTAATTAAAATAAACTATCAAATCAAGTTCATATGATTAAAATCATATCTATCGATGAAATAATCTAATATCTTTGGAAATAGTTAATTAGATATAATCTAATTTAATAAAATTAAATTTGGAGAACTATTATATGGACAATATTTTATATTTAATCGTTGTCGGTGTCGTCGCTGGTTGGTTAGCAAAAATGGTTGTACCAGGAGAAGCGCCTGGTGGGATTATTGGTGATTTTGTTATTGGAATTATCGGCGCTGTAGCTGGTGGCTTTTTGTTTAGAGCTATATTGGGGTATAGCTATGGTGGTTTACTTGGAAGTATTGGCGTTGCTTTTGTCGGTGCAATTGTTCTACTCTATATTATTCGAGCCATGCATGGCCGAAGACAATCAAGGCTTTAATAACTAAAGTTGCTAGGTTCACAAATCGTGCCCCTAGCAACAGATTTATTTAGCCCTATTCGTCTACAGCATCTTCAATCGACTCTGCTGTTTTTTCTATTACCCCTTTCTTTTTTAATGGGGCATCACCTTTAGACACATTATCAATCACTTCATCAACTTTCTCTCCAGCTTTCTCCACTGAACCTTTTTGTTGACAAGCAAGCATGCTAATTAAAGCTACGACCATTAAACTTACTAAATATTTTTTCATATATACCCTTTTTAAAAATTAAAATTTTAGTCCTAACGAACTATTTAAGTTAGGACTAAAACTGCGGGATTTACTACCTTCGATCTTCTTCACGACCGATCAGCCCCCCTCCAAGAGCACCTGCTGCACCACCGACAACAGTTCCACCAAGACCTGGAGAAACAATATTGCCAACGACTGCGCCTGTACCACCGCCAATTACGGCACCTTTCTCTTTATTATTTAATTTTCTCCAAGTTCCGCACCCTGAGACCATCAATATTATTGTTAAACAACAAATACATACTATAATTTTTCTTTTCATAATCTTTCATACCTTTATATTTTTATTGCTTAACAATACTCTTAGAGTCTTTTTGATAGTATGATCTAGAACAGCCTTAAATTGATTTATTTAGTAAATTACAAAGAATACGCACTTTATAGCGATTCTTTCCAAAAAAGATTACACTGGACTCGATTAACAACTTTAGCTTAAAAAGTTCGATAATAATTCAAAAACTGAATTTGTAGTTTTTATAATAATTTCCCAAAGTTAATGCCATCACCACAAGAACTTTTACATAAAATATACGGCTACAAAGATTTCCGGCTGCATCAAGCAGACATTATTCAAGAAATTCTTAATGGACAGAATGCCTTAGTTTTAATGCCAACTGGTGGTGGGAAATCTCTTTGTTTTCAAATTCCAGCTCTATTGCTTGACGGCACGGCAATTGTCGTGTCTCCACTAATTGCCTTAATGAAAGATCAAGTTGACAGCCTGACTCAGTTAGATATTAGCGCTGCTTTTATTAACTCATCTCTTAGCTCTCAAGAAATTTATCGAATTCAGAATCAAGTCATCCAAGGCAAAATAAAATTACTTTATGTCGCACCCGAGAGGCTAATGATGCCAGATTTTTTAGAATTTCTTACTAAAATAAAGATATCATTATTTGCAATTGATGAGGCACACTGCGTTTCTCAGTGGGGACATGACTTTCGTCCTGAATATTTGAAATTATCAGAACTTTCAGAGACCTTTCCAAATACTCCAAGAATTGCCTTAACGGCTACGGCAGATGAAGTTACCCGTAAAGAAATTCGCACTAAGCTGAAGCTACTAGATTCTAAAATGTTTATCGATGGATTTGATCGAGAGAATATTGAATATAGTATTGTTCTAAAAGAAAATACCAAAAGCCAATTACTTAGTTTCCTTAAGCAACAAAATCCAAGCTCCGCAGGGATCATTTATTGTCTATCAAGAAATAAAGTGGAACAAATTAGTGAATTTCTAAATTATAAGGATTTTACTAGCCTTCCTTACCATGCAGGACTCTCTCCCGAAATTAGAAACCAAAACCAACAAAGGTTTCTGCAGGAAGAAGGTATCATTATGGTTGCAACAATTGCCTTTGGCATGGGGATTAATAAACCTGATGTCCGTTTTGTCGCTCACTTAGATTTGCCAAAAAGTATGGAGGCCTATTACCAAGAGACTGGTCGAGCTGGACGCGATGGCTTACCTGCTAAGGCCTGGATGGTCTATGGCCTGGGAGACTTAATTCTCCATAAAAAAATGATTGAGAATTCGGGATTAAGCTCACTGCAAAAACAGGTCGAAACTCGCAAACTTAATTCACTTTTAGGATTTTGCGAAACTACCGAATGTCGTCGATCCGTTTTACTTAATTACTTTGGTGAAACCTATCCCAAAAAATGTAATAATTGTGACTCCTGTTTGTTCCCCACTGAATTATGGGATGGAACGCGCGAAGCTCAAATGGCGCTGTCTTGTGTTTATCGTACAAAACAAATATTTGGAGCAAACTATTTAACCAATATTCTTAGAGGAATATTGGATCAAAGAATTCAACGTTTTGAGCATCATTTACTTCCTACTTTTGGTGTGGGCTCAGTACACAACCAAATTACTTGGACATCAATCTTTAGGCAATTAGTTGCCAGTGATTATCTAACTGTTGATATTGAAGGGCATGGAAGCTTATGCCTAACCGGAAAAAGTGCTGCCGTTTTAAAGGGAGAACAAAAAATTTATTTCCGTAAAGATTTAATATCCAAAGATGTTTTAGTTAAAACTAAAAGTACTACTAGGAAAGAAAATTATAATCTAGATGAAGAATCTAATAAAATTTTTCAGGCACTAAAACTTACCCGCATGAAAATTGCTAAGTCACAACAGGTTCCGCCCTATGTTATTTTTCATGATAAAACTTTAATTGAACTTGCTAGTAAGCGGCCAAAAACATTAGGGGCAATGCTAGAAATATCTGGTATTGGAGAATCAAAATTAAATAAATATGGTCTAGAATTCTTAGCTAGCATAAATCAAACACAATGAACTCCGTAGATTAATTGATTTCTAAGAAACAATTCATTTGCTTTTAATAAGCACCGAGCTTTTAAAATACAATTACAGCCTTTCGCTTCCTAAAACAGTTAATTTTTGTTAGATTTAAATAACAGTTTCCATATTAAGACATTATTTTATCTATTCAATAAGTAAGCTTTGGGAAATTTAATAAAAAATTAGGAATTCTATGAAAATTATATCAATGACATTAGCTTTACTCTGTTTCACTACGACTTCATTTGCTCAAGATAATACTGTAGATACAAATATTGAACCTTGCGAAAATGTAGTAAAAATAAATCATAATTTTATTTATAAAAACTCTGCTCCGCTTAGAGCTGGTGGAGAAGGAACACCATTACTTGGTTATGAAGAAGTACCAACATTGATTATGAAAAAAGACGTTTCCAATAAAGGACTTGCTCGAGTTTTTGATACTACAGGTAACTTAATTACTAAATGTGGCTGGAGAACTGCCACAGGGTTTCCAGGTGGACGTTTTAAATGTGCATCTAATACTCGTGGAATGAGAAAGGCCGCTATTAAGAAAAGTGGGACGCCTGCTGCTTTCTTTAAAATTAACCGCAGAACCTGCATCAGAATACCAGACATTGGTAAATGTTATGGCAGTGTAAAAGGTAAATGTAACCAAATTCTAAAATAAGCTGTTAATTACCTGGCAAGATTCAAGTTCTTGCCAGGGTGTCATTCTTAAAGCAAACCTTCCATTCACAAAAAAACCATTCAACAAACTATTAACTCCAACAAAAATGTTAGAGTTAATATCATTGAATGGCTTTACTAATTAAGATTGAATCTTTAGTTCAAATCTTCTTTTGGACCATACAAACAAAATCTTCGCAGACTTTCTGCTGAATCAGTAACTTTAATAGTAATTCTTTTAACATCACGAAAGATTCTTGACGTTCCTTTTTCTGGGAAGCAAACGACACGAGTTCTTTTCTTATTAATTTTTGTAAAATATTCTTTGGAGGCCTTAAAGGCACTACATTCTCGCGGTGGAGTATCGCCCCCAGCTAACGAAGCACTACATCCCCCATAGCTCGAACCAGGCAATGGAAAACGATCGCGATTTAAACTATCTCTTACTACAACTGAAAAACTATCCGCATAAGTGCCTTGCATCAAAACAGCAGCATTCCCCTCGCAACCATCATAAGACGGACGATATAATACTTCTCTTGGCACCTTTCGTGGGCAAACTGCTTTACGGGTTGTGTTTCCACACTGACAATTTTCCGGAGGATCTAGTCTATCTTGTGCTTCAAGTGAAACACCAATTAAGCAAGCAAGTGCGACCATCATGATCAGTTTTTTGATATTAATCATATTTTTTTTATTACTAGTTATTTAAAGATTTGAGAGAAAATTTTTACACGGATATCTTAATAAGATCAACAAGATCTAGATAAATCACTGGTAATACTCAGAAAAGATTAGATGACAAATAGTGCAACGATACTCATAAAATATACTAGCTAGAATTCTAAGTGACTATCAAAACAGCGAATTAAATCCTGCTCAGTTACGATAGAGGAATTTTGCTCATAATAATTAATGGGACTACCATCACTAGCGGTGTGCTGATAAATGTTAATTAAAAATTTATTTTTCGTTCCATCATATGCTAAGCCTCCTTCGAATTCTGATTTCTGACCAAGAAGCCCCAGTGTTTTAACATCTTCTCTTCCTAAGGCGATACTTAAAACTTTTCCAATTCGCTCATCACCCGCATAGACTACAGCACTTAAGGTATGCCCTCCAGGTTCTCTCAGAAAATCAACGGTAGCAAATAAATGTTTCAGGATACTTTTTTGATATTTCTGAAAGCTCTCTGGAAGAAAATGACACAGAACACCCTCCTGACCATTAGTAATTCCAATTGCCACACAGCAACTTATTAAATCAGTATAAGCAGATTTTCCGGGACCAGGTAGTAAGAAGGAAGAACTAGTCCAGTCACTTAAATAAACTGAGTTTTGATTCAAAGCATAGAACTCTGGCACTGAACAGAGGCCAAGCTTAACAGCTAAAAATCTTGACTCTGGATTTGAAATCCTTGCTTGGGATAAATCCACTTGCCGATCAACTTGTTCGATTAGGGGTAATTTACGAATCGTAGAATGATTAATAGCAGTAGATAGACTTAATCTTTGCTCCTCGAATGTCTGATTTTTTAACAACATATTTTTTATAATCAAGCCTAAATCAGGATTTGATTCAGAAAAATATCCCAGATTATTTAGAAGCAAGATTAATCTTAAGTAAGATATACTAAAAGCTAATCAAGTTTTCGTAGAGATTTTTGGAAAAACGAAATATTATGGCACTACAAATAATTACTTCCCTCAATACTTCTGAGACTAAAGTAAAATTAAGACCAGTTCTCTCTAAAACACTTGGTGCAGTTTTAATGTTAGCCGCCTTAACAGGCTGTGACCCTAAGGAAGAAGGTGGACAAGTCGCTAAAAAAGACCCAATTAAGTATCCCACCAATAAATATAACTTCCCACTCCTGAATATTAATTCAGAATTAAATTGCGCAAGTAATCTTCAAACTACAGAATTAGTTAAGCAGAATCATGCGGTCGTAATTGATAATAGTCAAAAATCAAAAGATATTGATGAGCAGATAATTCAAATCATCAAAAAAGCACAGTTGTATGCTGTAAAGGGTGATGTTGAAAATGCTAAGATTAGTCTGAGCCTTGCTAGCGAAAATGCTCAGCAAATTGGGGTTGTTTATACTGACAGTCAAAATAGATGGATTGAATCAATTAGAAAAGTTATTGAAAAATAAATCTATTCTATATCCCTACCCATGACAGTTTTTCTACCTGCTAATTCAGCTTTTTTAATACCCTTAAGACATTCTTCAATTACTTTTTTTGTCAGTCGATCTATACAACATTGGCTGGTATTAAAATCAGATTGATCACTAATAATTTTTTTAACTTTGGATACAACTACTAATGTATCTGACTTAATATCATTTGCCTGCAAGGCAACTGGGTGATTTACCTTAACCTCAGTAGTAAGAAGATCTGTAGCTTTTATATCTGCCACTATTTTTCTAACTGGTTCTCGTTGACTGCCAGATTCAGGAAAATTCATACTCTCAGCTGTCGGTGATTTATTCTCTTCTGCATAGACTTCGCTCCGATGATTAACATAACCCAAATGTGCATCCCAGCAAGTGACGGAACAAAAGCGCATTCCGGTTCGCTCACTGCGACAAGTGCTTACGTTACAGAGATAATATTTAGTATTAAAATTAATCGCAGTTTTACAAATGCTGCATTTTTTCCAAAAACTTACAGGGATTGCTGGGATTGTCATAAAGCATTAACTCTTTTTTAAAATACCATTAAAAACCAATATACTAAAAATACGATCCGCATTTTTTCTAGCAGTTCGGTAAACCCTAATGGTTTTTAGTATATAGAATTACCACTGGCCTTATAGGGCTAGCAATATTTACCTATTACCACTATTTCTACTATTAATTGGGCCTCTGTTACGGGCATTAGAATTCCGATCTCGGAAATTAGTTTTTCTAAAGTTACCCTCTCTGGAAGATTGATTACCATTAGGTCGCCCATTTGGTCGACCCTGATTGCTTGCTGGCTTTTTACCATCAATTGATTGATCTGTTTCATAGGAAAAATCTTTTAGTTGTCTTCGCTCTAAAGACTCGCCTAAAAGTTTTTCAATTGCTTTAATCATTTTAGCATCTTCATTTCCAACTAAAGTGTAGGCCTCGCCACTTCGTGAAGCACGTCCTGTTCGTCCAATACGGTGGGTGTAGGTTTCCGGAGTACCTGGGATATCAAAATTAATCACATGGGAAATACTAGAGATATCAATTCCCCTAGCTGCAATATCTGTTGCTACTAAGATTTTATATTTACCATCTTTAAAACCATTCATTGCTTCCATCCTTCTATTCTGAGATAAATTTCCTTGAAGCGAAGTTACAGAATAACCCGAGTTATTTAGATGTAGTGCTAATTGTTTGGCGCGGTGTTTCGTGCGAGTGAACACCAACATTGATGTGATTTCAATTTGATTAAAAAGTGCTTTTAAAAAATCATTTTTTTGATGCGGGGCAACTGGGTAAAGCGCATGTTCAATTGTTTGTGGTGGTGCAATTCTTCCAACTTCGACAGTGATTGGCTTAGTCAGAACTTGATTTGCTAACATCCGAATATCTTCTGGCATCGTTGCTGAAAAAAGCAATGTTTGTCGGTTAGTAGGAAGTTTTTTAACAATTTGACGAATCGCTGGTAAAAACCCCATATCAAACATTTGATCAGCTTCATCTAAAACTACAATTTCAATAGTTGCTAAGTTAATTGTTTGTCTTTCAATATGATCAATTAGTCGGCCAGGACAGGCAACCACTACATCCACTCCTGCTGCCAAGGCCTTAATTTGTGGTCCAATATTAACACCACCAAAAATCAAAACACTACGAATATTTGTTTCTCGACCAAGCTCTCTTAAGACTTCATCGATTTGAATAGCTAGTTCGCGAGTTGGTGCTAAGATTAAGGCCCGAACTTTTCCAACTAAGTTACCCTTTGGTGTCTGCATTAAGTGTTGTAAAATTGGCAAAACAAATGCAGCCGTCTTACCAGTTCCAGTTTGGGCTATACCAAGTAAATCTTTTTTTGCTAGGACAGAAGGAATTGCTTGTTCCTGAATCGGAGTGGCTGTGACAAAGTTCTGAGATTTGATGCCAGCAACAATTTTAGGATGGAAATTAAAAGATTCAAAATTCATAAGACAAATAACTTAGCTAAATGTGAACTAAGTCACAGTGTTGGAGGTGCAGATTAATATAAAACGAGCCTTAAGCTACTAAAATAGCAAGATTTTTGAAAGCGACCAAAAAACACGATAGCATTTGCAGGCAGTATTCCTAAGTTTCATCAATTGATTTTCTATCAAATCACTGAATTTTTCTTGATTCGTGGTACTAGTAGTTAAAATAAAACGAAACTAATCAGCTTTAAGCTTATTTCTAATAAACTCTCCGTTATTAAAAGTTAAAGTCTTAGCTACAAATTGACGATGTTAGTCATGTTATTGAAAGTACTTTCGATATGACTTTAGACGCTGGGGAAAAACAATTTTATAGAATCATCCTACTAAACAAACTAGTTAGCCAAGAAACTCTAGATTTGATTGTGAAAGAAATTGAAGTTTCGGGTGATAGCTTACCAAGTGAACTCCGCTCAAGAAATACAATCCGTTCAGATTTGATTGATAAAATAATTAAAGGCATTGAAGCACATGGCGAAGTCTTTACAAAACCTCTGATTAAACAAAAAACGAAAGGAGTAGTAACCAAAGCGTTAGTACCCGATCACGTAGAGCATGTTATTGGCCTCGATGCTCCTTCCGAACCAATGACAATTCATAAAATTGTCGCAAAACAAGATCTTGATATTGAGTTTGAGCTAGAAACAAATAATACAGATCCTCCTGTAGTAAGTTCTAAAAAACCAGTAGCAACAATTGTAGCTAAATCCCCAGAAATTCCGCCACCTCCAGTTGAGGTTAAAGTAGAAATTAAAGAGAAAGAAGAAGAAGGAAGTTCTCGGATAAAAATTGAAGGGCCAGGGCTCTTACCTAATACTAGCACAGAGCCAAAAGGCCTTGGTAAAAAACTAATCCAATATTTAAATTATGCGCGGAAAGAAGGTGCTAGCGATTTTCATATTACCCCCACTACTTCTCCATTCTTAAGAAAATATTCTCAAATTATTAAACTAGAAGAGCCTCCAGTGACGGCGGAAGATGCTCAGGCGATGCTCTTTGGTATCCTCTCCGAAGCACAACTAACTAAAATAAAAGTCGATCTAGGCTTAGATTTTTGTTTAATAGCACCAGACAATCTGCGCTACCGTGCAAATATTGTTCAAGGTTCCAATGGCTGGTCTGGAACGTTTCGCGTTATTAATGAACATCCCCCTAGCTTTGAAAGTTTAGGATTGCCAAATGTAGCTAAGCGCTTAACAGAATACCATCAAGGATTAGTACTAGTTACTGGATCCAAAGGATGTGGGAAAACAACGACCTTAGCTTCAATGATTGATTTAATTAATACCAATCGCAAAGAACATATCATCACCGTGGAAGATCCAATTGAGTATATCCATCCATCCAAATTGTGTCAGATTACTCAACGGGCATTAGGTATTAACACTATGAGTTACGCCAATGCGCTACGTGGTGCATTAAGAGAAGATCCAGATATTATCATGGTTGGTGAGCTGCGCGACCTTGATACAATTAAAGCTTCCATCTCTGCCGCGGAAACTGGTCACTTAGTT
The DNA here is from genome assembly GCA_031385045.1 of bacterium. GTDB lineage: Bacteria > Bdellovibrionota_C > UBA2361 > UBA2361 > CALJRW01 > JANNBC01. The sequence continues at coordinate 156,410 of JANNBC010000048.1, forward strand.
TTAGGCTCACTCCATACAACTTCAGCAATTAGAACTATTGATCGAATTATTGATGCTTTTCCAGCTAAACAACAAGGACAAATTCGCGTAATGATTGCGGAAAGTATTCGAGGAGTTATCTGTCAGCAATTACTGCCTCGAGCTGATGGCAACGGCACTGTTCTAGCTTTGGAAGTTTTACTTAATAATATTAGTGTCCGTAAAAATATTATCGAAGGTAAAACCTTCATGTTAGATAATATTATGCAAACTAGTGTTCGCGAAGGAATGATTCGCATGGATGATTCCATTTACCAACTCTGGCAACAAGGTTTAATCACAGAAGCGACAGCTAGAGAATTTGCACGTGAGCCAAATAAGCTCGGGAAAAGTATGGATATATAGGAATAATTATGTCAGAGATTGATAAGTATTTTAAAATCTTAGTAAAAGAAGGTAGCTCCGATTTACATCTAGCAGAAGGTCAACGTCCCAAGGCCAGACTACATGGATCAATGGAAGCTATTGGCGAAGAAATTTTAACTAAAGAAGTTCTTGGTCGAATGATGGAAGAAATTTGTGAAGCTAGGCGCTGGAAAAAGTATCTCCATATGGGCGACATGGACTTTGCCTACGCTTACGAAAAGATTGCTCGCTTTCGCGCTAATTATTACATGCAAAACAATGGATTTGGTTGTATCTTCCGGATTATTCCGACTAAGATTTTGACCCTAGAAGATCTGAGGGTTCCAGCGGTCTTAAAAAACTTTGCAAATTTTAGAAGTGGCTTAGTATTAGTTACAGGACCCACAGGTTCTGGTAAATCAACCACCTTAGCTGCAATCATTGATTACATTAATACAAATCAAAAGAAAAAAATTTTAACAATTGAAGAACCTATTGAGTTCGTTCACCCCAATAAACAATCGATTTTAGTTCAAAGAGAAGTTGGCATAGATTGTCATTCCTTTGCGGATGCTCTAGAGACATCTACAAGACAAGACCTAGATGTGATTTTAGTTGGAGAAATGCGTGATCAAGAAACTATTTCCTTAGCTCTAACTGCAGCAGAGATGGGAACATTAGTTTTTGGAACACTACACACTAACTCTGCTGCTAAGACAATTAATAGAATTATTGATACCTTTCCCCATGATCAACAATCTCAGATTCGTGTTATGTTATCAAGTTCACTGCGCGGCATTGTCTCGCAATTACTTTGTAAAACAAAAGATGGGAAAGGCAGACGTGCCGTTAATGAAATCCTCTTAGAAACTTCTGGCTTAGGAAATTTAATTCGAGAAGGTAAAATTGCCCAGATTGAAGGTGTCATTCAACAAGGTAAACTAGCTGGAATGCAGTTTATGGATGATGTGCTTTGGGACTTAGCAAAAAAAGGTGAAATATCGGCTAACGAGGCTTACATGAAAGCTGGGGATAAAATTAGATTTGAAGAACTTTTAGATCAGAAGGAATAATTTGAATCAGTCTAACTATAGAACTTAGTTAAACATACTAGTAAAAATAGTTATCAAACTAAAACTGGCTAGGCCTTTTTGACACTAACCATCGTTACTCCTGCTAAGACTAGAGCAGTTCCAATAAATTGAATCATTCCAAATGACTCACCCAGAAAAAAATAAGCTAGATAATAGTTGAGATTGGACCAATGCTAGCGATAATGGAAGCCCTTCCTGCGCCAATCCGCCGAATACCCTCAGCAATTAAAAATGTTGGAATAACTGTAGCAAAAATTCCCATGTAAAAGGTTAGCCAGAGAACTTTTACATCGGTAAAGATATTAAATGTCTTTTGAACCAAAAGATAATGAATAAAAACTGCGAAGGTTGAAACAAGCATCGATAAGGCAGTATAGTTAATGGAGCCGAGCTTAGGGCTAATCTCCCCAGTGCCAACAAGATAGAAAGCATAGGCCAGCGCACCGGCAAAAATATAACTAGACCCTAACCAAAGATTATTTTGGGTAACGATTGCACCATCTAAAAATACGACCGCAATACCTAAATAAGTTAGTGCCAGTGCTAAATACTCCGTAAATCCAATTTTTTTCTTTAGAAAAACTGCGGATAAAATCACTACAAGTGTAGGATAAACAAATAAGATCAGTCGCTCAAGTCCAGCAGTAATATACTTAAGACCAATAAAATCAAAAATACTAGCCAAGTAATAACCAATCACTCCCATAACAATTACATTAATCCAATCTCTCTTAGTCATTAAAACACTGGCACTTTTTAAACGCTTTCGATTTAAAAATAGGATCACTAGATAAAAAGGTAATGCAAAAAGCATCCGTAAAGTTAGAATAGTAATCGTATCAACATCATGCAGATAGGTAAGCTTTACAAGCACTGCCTTTGCTGAGAAACAAATTGCCCCAATTAAAACCAAAAATGCGCCGATCAGATTATTCATAGCAAAAAAGTCTTAAAACTAATCAAACTGCCAAACAACACGAAAACTCACTACCTAGTAGACTTTAAATAGTATGATAAGTACAAAAAATGCTGATTTACAAAGCCTTAAGCAATATAATTAGTTTCAGTTTATTAACAATAAACTTTTAGGTATCATGCTACAAATTAATCTACATAACTAGTCTAGTAAATTTATAAACTATATATGTCGTACGCATCTCTTCAATCTCTCAGGTATTGCCTAACTAAACTGGCCACCTTTCTGAAATATAGTAAGCAAGTAGAACCATTTCAAACTATAAGCAATAAACTAGAGGTCGCTCCAGTTATTACTAGCATGATTCTAGATGCAGAACAGGCAATCTGCCTTGACCAACGGAATATTAATGACACGAATCAATTCTTGGAAATTTTATTAGTAAATGAGTGGATTAAATTATTTGGGAGCCACTGCTTTAAGCAATCAAGATGATTAAATTAATTTTTAAAGAAATTTATGAAATTAATAGTAACTAACTCAGTCGGAGATTTAGATTTAGCTAGAATATTTCATCCGCAACAAAAGGGATTGGCAACAGTCTTAAGTATTATTGCTAAAGATTGCCGTACTTGTTCAAAATATTTAAGAAGAGAAGCCCTAACACTCATGAAAGACTGCAAAGCATTAGACTATTCATCAGAAGATCAAGTGATTAGATCTACATACCAATCAGTCCATGCTTATTTTAAAGAAACTGCCACTAAATTAGAACTTGCAGCGACCTTACTTGATCAAAGAATCTGTGGCCAACAGCTTTCATCAGAAGAAAAGTTACAAATAAGATCTGGGATTAAAAAACTAAAAGAATTTCGGGAAAAGGGCATTCGCTCTGTTGTTCGAAATACAATCGAGGACTATTCTAATCAAAATTTAATGCAATTAATGACAATGCGGTTCTTTGGTGTCAGATAATTATCAATAAACCTACTAAGTACCAAGCTCTAAGTTTAATATATCTAAAATTACAGCAGTCCAGCTTTGGTCTTTCTCACCAAGGCCTGCTCCAGTTTCTGGGTTGTAATACTCATAAATACCCTGTTCTGCCACAAGTTTGATAAGAGATGTAGCAATTTTAACTCTAAGTAGTTTAACTAAATCTTGAGTTACAAGATTATTAGATTTGTAACTTACTAGACCATGCCAAATCAACCACTGTACTGATGGCCAAACATTTCCTCTCCAATATACATTTGGAAGATATGAGATCGAGTCTGCTGGCTCAGAAGGAATTAGATAGTTACGATTATATTTACTAGCATCTAACATTCTCTGACAAAGCTTCTCGCTCTGTTCCTCACTTGGAACATTACCAAAAAAGCTGACAAAGGCCGCGGCACTTTCAGGTAGAATTTTGACCTCCCCCGATTTAAATATTTGTAAATCATGAAAGGTCCCCGTCTTGCTATTCCATAAAACTTCTCTGATAGCTATTCGTGATAATTCAGCACGCGCTAGCCAGTGATCAATAATACTTTTCTTGAAATTAAGAATCTTGGCAATTTGCCCCATACTTTCTAAATCCTTAACCCGAATAGAATTGTAATCAATTGCATAAACACAAAAACTATCTAATTCCTGATTTAAAATTTTCAAATCCCCATTCACTAAATTAATTAACTTATTTAGAACACATCTACTTTGATGCCGTTGATCCTTAAAATCAAAAGCTAAATCTTGTTTTTCTTCCCGATATAAGGCTAATTGCATCTTAAGAAATTCAGATATAGAAAGATTTAGTTTTTCTAAAAAAATTGCTTTGATCTGTGGTGAAAACTCATTTGGCAAAGGTAATATTTCATCCCAAGCAATTGAGGCATCTCTTCCTGTTTCCCATGGATGGATATTTACAACTAATGGTGAACTTCCAATCCGGCGACAGCGATCAAACCAATCATGCATCAAAGCAATACTTTGATAAATTACCTCTAAAAACTCCTGCCGCTCTTTAGGATTAATAATTTTTTCGGCAATAAGTAAGGCAGCTGAAGCAATCAAAGGCGGATTAGTAATCCAAGACCTGTCATCATAATCAAAAGCTGTAGTTCTCCCTAAACTCTCATGCCAAAATCGCATATGAGGTATCATCCCATGGTTAGCTCCTGTGGTAACTTGATGTTGAATCAAAGCTAATAACTCACTTTTAGATATCTCCAGGTGATCATACCGACAGGCAATCGCCTGAAAACAGGAGTCCCAAAGCCATTGTCGATTATGATAGGCTTTGGCCGACGGCTGATGGTAAGTAAATTGCTGACAAGGAGTCACGACCCGATTACCAAGAATAGAATCTAGGCTTATTTTCTTGAGTAGTTGATATTTGATATTGGAAATTCTCACAGGTATTATTAAATTTATTTAAAAAAACATTTTAATACTAGTTAAAAAAGACATTATTTTATTAAACTTCATATTTAATCTATAATTTATTGCTTATGAATCAAAATCACGTATCAGATAATAGAAGCTTATCCCAATCTCTTGACGTGATTGAAGTTTATGCTCCACCTCAAGCAGATCTAAATGAATCCTTGCCTTCAAATAGTCACCGTGCTCTTTATCTAATGTCAGCGGTCTTTGCCGCTTGCGCTAGTATTCACATTTATGATGGAGCCCACAATTTAGATCCAAATAAGCATAGAAATCCAGCTCCCAATTTTGTCGTCAGTGCTCTTAGCCTCGGAGTAAGTTTTGCTGCCTTTCATTTTGGTATGAGACTAAGAAGCTTTAATAAGGATAACTCTAATATTGATCAATAGAGTTAATTGGTAATTATTGCTTAGTATAAACTACTAAATTTGAAAATCGCTATAGGTAGAAATGTTAGCCAGTTGCTCTAACATCCAACTATGCGTTTTAGGATAGCGCTCGGCAATATCTAAAGGCTCCAGCCAGTTAGTTACCTCACGAATTGGAATAGTGTGAAGTCCTGTCTGTGGAAAATGCATCCCACATTCTTCCGGACGATTTACTTTGGTTAAGGCATTTTGTGCCGCAACAAGCTCTTGAAATGAATACATCTCATACCAAATCCCAACAGAGGGATGTGCACTGGCATCTAACTGATGCTCTGGTAGTTTAGCTTGCTGTACATGATGATTAACCTGTTCGTCTGTCTGATCAAATAGCGGATAAATATGCAAGAATCCACGATCTTCATAAAAACTTTCTTTTGCAAAAGGTAGTGTTGCTCGGCTATCAGTTTGAGATCTACGATTACCTCCAATAATATAATCAACTTTTTCAAAGCCAAACTTTGGATCCTTTAGTAAGGTATAAATCAAAGGTAACTTTGTTTCTTGAAAAAAAGCTTTGATTAATCGATCCTTTAATTGCTTACGCGGATCTTCGGAATCAAGATTTGTTGGCGTAACTCTTAAATGAGCATTAACTGCTTGCTTTAAGGCGGAATCCTCGGGCAGATCGTACGTAAAACGACGAAAGTTTAAACTTGGATAGCGTAACTTTAAATCTAGTAATAATTGATAAGTTTCTTTAGGGTGATTTTGTAAATCTAAAAAAACAACTGGAATATTTAATAATTTTCTAGCGATATCTTTAGGCGATTGCTCAATCGCTTCTGCCAAATAAGAGATGCTTTGAGGCGCGTTTCTTCCCCCTGAGGTTAATAAAATTGTTCGATCCGCATATTCAGCTAATTGAGCAATACGATCCATGGGAGATTTGTATTCTGCTGCTAGTTTATTTAAACTTAAGCAGACCTCTGCTAAATTAGTCGGAGCAAATGTCTCTAGTGCAAGGTTTACTGGTACTGTAGAAATTATCCTTTGCGGGTTTGCCATATATACTAAGCGAGATTGAAAATTACCGAAAAATACAAAGGCGCTTAGTATATCAAGTGCGAAGCACTTGAAGCGACCCTTGGGGGTCGCTAAAGTATTGAGCCTTATTTTATAAGGCTTAATACTGGGTAAGACAAATATACTAAAACCCGAAGGAACTGAAAATGCGATCCTTATCCTCCATAGCTTTAGCGAAGGGGGATGTATTTTTCCTAGCCGTTCGGTAAAACCTTGTATGTTGAAAAAGTTCTATTTATCTATAAATTTAGATAAACAAGTCCCTGGAGTAGTAGACCGAGAAAAACCTGTGTAAACGACACGACCATTAGATAGGTCACTACTCCAG